>JBMOKQ010000038.1:0-17093 GCA_049324295.1 Bacteroidota bacterium | reverse complement strand
CTTCCCGATTACCATCGGGACGCTCTCAAGCCAACTGAGCTAATTCCCCTATTTATTTTCGAACCGGTAGCCTTCCCGATTACCATCGGGACGCTCTCAAGCCAACTGAGCTAAGTTCTTCAGGAAGACTGCAAATGTAGGGGCTGTTGGTATTCCTCCCAAAAAAACCTCTTAGGTAAATTCAGCAACAAGTAGCAATTATAAAACGAAGCCTTTGCCAAATTCAACTATGGTGGCACTCTCCAACAGTTTTCAACACTTCGTGTATAATAGTTCTGCCATCTCTCAACATACCATACTACTTTAGAACCGGATTTGGTTCCCGCTCTGCGGGATTAAAAGGGAATCCCGTGTAATTCGGGAACTATCCCCGTAGCTGTAAGCTTCATAACCTGTTTCATCTACAAGTCACTGTTCCACACTACAAACGGAATGGGAAGGCAGACAACAGGGAAGTAAGTCAGAAGACCTGCCAACATCAATGTTAATTAGTAACGTAAGCTTTCGGAGGAAAAGCCGGTACTGAAATGACTGTTGCACTTTGTGTACTTTTTTTCAGCTATCAGTATTTGCACTGCCGTGAGCATACAAACAAAAGTATGCTATGGAACTAAACAATGAAATGCTCCTCAGGGAGAACAAGGATCGTTTTGTGATCCTGCCCATTAATTATCCCGCTATCTGGGAACAGTACAAAAGACACGAGGCCAGTTTCTGGACCGCAGAAGAAATTGATCTTAGCAATGATCTTAAAGACTGGGCATCTTTAAATGACGGGGAACGTCATTTTATCAGTCATGTGCTTGCTTTTTTTGCAGCCAGTGATGGTATTGTAAACGAAAACCTTGCGGTGAATTTCATGAGTGAAGTACAATTGCCGGAGGCACGCTGCTTCTATGGATTCCAGATCATGATGGAAAATATTCACAGCGAAACATACGCTTTACTGATTGATACTTACATAAAGGACCCCGTTGAAAAAGATAAACTCTTTCATGCTATTGAAACGGTTCCTGCGGTTAAAAAGAAAGCAGAGTGGGCACTTCGCTGGATTGAGAATGGAAATTTTGCCCAGTGCCTGGTAGCTTTTGCAGCAGTAGAAGGTATTTTTTTCAGCGGTAGTTTCTGCTCCATCTTCTGGTTAAAAAAACGCGGCCTTATGCCCGGCCTAACATTCAGCAATGAGCTGATTAGTCGTGATGAGGGATTGCATTGCGAATTTGCCTGTTTATTGTACAGCATGTTACAAAACAAACTCACACAGGAAGAAGTATATGCCATTATTACCGACGCTGTTACTATTGAAAAACAATTTATTACAGATGCGCTTCCGGTAAACCTCATTGGTATGAACGCACAGCTGATGCAGCAGTATATTGAATTTATAGCCGATCGCTGGATCAGTGAACTCGGGTACAAAAAAATATATCATACCGGTAATCCTTTCGATTTTATGGAAATGATATCGCTCCAGGGGAAGACCAACTTTTTTGAGAAGCGGGTAGGAGATTATCAAAAAGCAGGAGTAATGGGTGGTAAAGACAACCAGGTTTTTTCCACAGAAGAAGATTTTTAGTATGACTCAATATTCATTTTAAAAAGTACTGTATGTATGTTATAAAAAGAAACGGCAAAAAAGAATCCGTAAAATTTGATAAGGTAACGGCGCGTCTTGAAAAACTCTCTTATAGTCTTAGTCCAATAGTAAACGTTATTGATGTGGCTAAAAAAACTATTGAAGGTATCTATGAGGGAGTAGCCACTACCGATCTGGATAACCTTGCAGCTGAAACAGCCGCGTCGTTAACCATCACTCATCCTGATTATGCAATACTTGCATCGCGTATAGCAGTAAGCAATCTCCATAAAAATACAGTGAAATCGTTTTCAGCTACCATGCGTAAACTGTACCACTATACCGATGAGGCAACAGGTAAAAAACTTCCACTGATAGCCGACGATGTAATGAAGGTAATTGAAGATCATGCTGACCTGCTGGATAGTACAATTATTTACGACAGGGATTATGCGTTTGATTATTTCGGATTTAAAACGCTGGAAAAATCGTACCTGCTGCGTGTTAATGGAAAAGTAGCTGAACGTCCGCAGCATATGTATATGCGTGTAGCAGTGGGTATTCATAAACATGATATCGATTCGGTTATTAAAACCTATCATTTAATGAGTGAGCGCTGGTTCACACATGCAACACCAACTTTATTTAATGCAGGAACACCGAAGCCCCAGATGAGCAGTTGTTTTCTGCTTACTATGAAAGAAGATAGCATTGATGGTATTTATGATACCTTAAAACAAACTGCAAAAATATCGCAAAGTGCAGGAGGTATTGGTCTGTCTATTCATAATATAAGAGCAACCGGAAGTTATATTGGTGGTACCAATGGTACCAGTAACGGTATTATTCCCATGTTAAGGGTGTTTAATGATACTGCCAGGTATGTAGACCAGGGCGGGGGTAAACGAAAAGGTGCATTTGCTATTTACCTTGAGCCATGGCATGCAGATATTTTTGAGTTCCTTGATCTCCGCAAAAATCATGGGAAAGAAGAATTACGTGCTCGTGATTTATTTTTTGCCTTGTGGATATCAGATCTCTTTATGCAACGTGTTGAAACTAATGAAGAGTGGAGCCTGTTTTGCCCTCATGAGGCACCGGGGTTAAGCGATTGCTGGGGTGAAGCATTCGATCAGTTGTATATAAAATATGAAACAGAAGGTAAAGCCAGGGAAAAAGTAAAGGCACAGGAACTATGGTTTAAAATACTTGAATCGCAAATTGAAACGGGTACGCCCTATATGCTCTATAAAGATGCCGCAAATAGTAAAAGTAATCAACAGCATATAGGAACTATTAAAAGCAGTAATCTCTGTACAGAGATATTGGAGTACACATCACCGGAAGAAGTAGCAGTTTGCAACCTGGCTTCTATTGCACTGCCCCGGTTTATATTGGATGGAAAATTTGATCATGAAAAATTATATGAAGTCACTTACCAGGTAACAAAGAACCTTAATGCTGTTATTGATGGCAACTTTTACCCGGTGGAAGAAGCAAGGTATTCCAATATGCGGCATCGCCCTATTGGATTGGGTGTACAGGGCCTGGCAGATGTTTTTATCATGCTGCGATTGCCATTTGAGAATGACCTGGCGAAGCTGTTGAATAAAAACATCTTTGAAACTATTTATTTCGCTGCAATGACCGCCAGTAAAGAGCTGGCAAAGGAACATGGTGCGTATGAAACTTTTGCAGGTTCGCCCTTATCGAAAGGAATTTTTCAGTTTGACATGTGGAATACAATACCCAGCGACCGCTGGGATTGGGAAAGTCTTCGAAAAGAAATAATGCAGTATGGTGTAAGGAACTCTTTATTAGTGGCACCCATGCCCACCGCATCCACGTCGCAGATATTTGGAAACAATGAGTGTTTTGAACCCTATACTTCCAATATTTATACACGAAGGGTATTAAGTGGCGAATTCATTATCGTAAACAAACACCTGCTCAAAGATCTTGTTCAGCTTGGTTTGTGGAACAATGCTATGAAAAATAAAATTATTGCAGCAAACGGATCAATTCAACACATTGAAGAAATACCGTCTGATGTTAAAGAGTTGTATAAAACAGTATGGGAGATTAAACAGCGTGCTATTATTGATATGGCAGCAGACAGGGGGGCTTATATATGTCAGTCGCAATCTTTGAATTTGTTTATAGATAATCCCACCATTTCAAAACTTACATCTATGCATTTTTATGGATGGAAAAAAGGGTTAAAGACAGGGATGTATTATTTACGTACGCAGGCGGCAACACAGGCAGTTCAGTTTACTGTTGATAAACAAAAAGAAATTATTGTTAATGATCAAAATGTATCAGGAATGAATATTTCTCCGGTAGCGGGGAGTGATATTGAACCTACAATAACCGATGGTACTGTTTGCTCTATGCAGGATGGATGTATCAGTTGTGGATCATAAAAGAAAAAAGGTAACAGCTATATTTTGTTACATTTGATGCAAATGCGATTGATGAACTATATATTTATATTATTTTGCTTTTTACTGTTCAGTTTTTCATATCCGATTCAGCAAGCAGTAAAGAGAAATACTGAAATGTATAATGCGGATACGATTCCGGCAATACTACCAACAATTTTTTCAGATGATTATGATATTAATACGCAATCAGTGATACACTTTGGGTACAATATCCTTCATCGCGATATCATGTTTTACGATGGGATAAGGGAAAACAATACATCATAGCAAAAAATGATGCCCAAAACAAATCGGATGCAGGACTTTATACAAGAATCGACTATATGAAATTCACAGGAATGGAGCCCTATACATGGGGCTTCTGTTTGAGTATGTATAATGCAGTTTCTGATTCCATTGCTGAATTCGGCCCTAATAAAACGGACCGGCTCAACCCCCGAAAAGGCTGCAATGGGTTTCCTTTTTCACGGATGAAAATATTGGAATAACACAATTTGTGACTGGTTGATTATTTCTTAATCTGTCTCGTCCTGAAAAAATAAATACCTTTCTGTTTCAATTTGTTGATATGAACAGAAAATATTTATTGCTTACGCTTTTCCTTATTCAACTTTTCGCTGCAAAAGCGCAAACACTGGTTACAGGTACATTCAATGTTCGACTGGAAACTCCCAATGATATAGGTAATCTCTGGACAGACAGAAAATTATACGTAGCAAACCTGATCCGTTTTCATGGGTTCGATATTTTTGGTACGCAGGAAGGATTCAAAAATCAGCTTGATGATATTCAGCAACAATTACCGGAGTATAACCGCTATGGTGTGGGCAGAGATGACGGCCAGTCGAAAGGAGAACATTCCGCTATTTTTTATAAAAAAGACAGGTTCACTTTATTGAAAAGTGGTGATTTCTGGTTGTCTGAAACACCCGAAAAACCCGGATTTGGATGGGATGCCCGTATTAATCGTATCTGTTCATGGGTGCAGTTAAAGGAAAAGAAAAGCGGAAAAACATTTTATTGTTTCAATGTACACTACGACCACCAGGCAATGATTGCGAGAAGAGAGAGCAGTAAATTGTTACTTGCCAAAATAAAATTAATTGCCGGTGATTCCCCGGTATTGTTAACAGGAGATTTTAATGGTAACCATACTACTGAATGGTATCAGTTGATAGCCAATTCAGGATTACTGTGGGATACATATAAAGAGGTGAAATACCCTTATATGAACAATGGTACTTTCCAAAACTTTGGACGTAACTATACAGCAGGCGATATTATTGACCATGTTTTTGTTACACGTCATTTCTCAGTGAAAAGATGGGGTGTGTTGACCGATTCTTATAATGGCAAGTTTCCATCCGATCATTTCCCGGTACTGGCTGAAATTCAGTTAGGGAAATAATTGGCATCTTTCCTGTAAGAAATAAGGTATTCACCCTACTAATAAGTAAATTAGAAGCAGGTACCTGTTGGCACCTGCTTAAACATAAAACTGCATATCATGAATTTTCTAATCGATTATGGCTGGATCATCGGAGTAATACTGTTTATTTTTCTTTCACTCGTAACAGTAAATCAGGGTACCATCGATGTAATTACCATGTTTGGTAAATACAGAAGGATACTACGTCCGGGTCTGAATTTCAAAATACCAATTCTTGAACAGGTATTTAAAACAGTAAGTATACAAAACCGGTCGGTAGAACTGGAGTTCCAGGCAGTTACCATTGATCAGGCCAATGTTAATTTTAAAAGTATGCTACTGTATTCTGTTATTAACCAGGATGAAGAAACCATTAAAAATGTTGCATTTAAGTTTATCAGTGATAAGGATTTGATGCAGGCCCTGATCAGAACAGTAGAAGGTAGTATCCGTTCCTATGTGGCCACTAAACGCCAGGCTGAAATTTTATTGCTGCGCAGGGAGATTGTAGAGTTTGTAAAAGAACAGATTGATATATCACTGGAAGAATGGGGTTATCACCTGCAGGATCTTCAGATCAACGATATTACGTTTGATGCCCGTATTATGGAAAGTATGAGTAAAGTGGTGGCCAGTAATAACCTGAAAGCTGCTGCTGAAAACGAAGGACAGGCATTACTCATCACCAAAACAAAGGCAGCAGAAGCAGAAGGTAATGCCATTAAAATTGCAGCTGAAGCTGAGCGAGAGGCAGCAAAACTGCGTGGTCAGGGTGTAGCATTATTCCGTGAGGAAGTGGCAAGAGGTATGAGCCAGGCCGCTGAACAAATGAAACAGGCCAATCTTGACACGAATGTTATCCTTTTCAGTATGTGGACAGAAGCTGTTAAGAACTTTGCGGAATATGGTAAGGGTAATGTTATTTTCCTGGATGGTAGCGCACAGGGTATGGACAGAACCATGCAACAAATAATGGCCATGATGAAAGCCAAAGAAGTGAGTGCGTAGTTTATAGTTTATAGTCCATGGTCTATAGTTGATTGACCATGGACTATCGGCAAGTGTTAACGTCTCGTGAAATCAAAGATTTCTCCATCACTTATGTGCAAAAGCTTTCCTAAAAAGCCTCAGCCGGGTAATTTTATTCACATGCACGCCTTTCTTTTGTGTTAGGGTCTAATTTTAACCTAACCCAAATTACCCGGTATGTTTCAATTACTGCAGATAGATAGTTTACAACAGGTAGCAGGTACGGTAGCTACAGCCGCAGAAAAAATATCGATGTGGAGCCTTCTACAAAAAGGTGGCTGGATCATGTATCCTTTGTATGCATTGTTGATAGCGGCCATTTTTGTGTTTGTGGAAAGACTGATGGCCATTCGCAGGGCTTCCCGTATCGAGCCCAATTTCATGAATATTATCCGGGATAATATCATGTCGGGTAATGTACAGGCCGCACGTAACCTAGCCAAGAATACCAATAACCCAGTTGCAAGAATGATTGATAAAGGTATACAGCGTATCGGTAAACCCCTTGATGCCATTGAAAAGAGCATGGAGAATGTGGGTAAACTGGAAATGTACAGCATGGAAAGAAACCTCAATATTCTTTCACTGATTGCAGGTATCGCACCCATGTTTGGTTTTCTTGGAACCATTGTGGGAATGGTGCAGTTATTTTATGGAATTGCGTCAACAGGTGAATACACACTGAACACCATTGCTGGTGGTATTTATACAAAAATGATTACATCAGCAACGGGTCTCATCATTGGTTTGATTGCCTATGTGGGTCATAATTTCCTGAGTACGCAGATTGATAAAACAGCTAATAAAATGGAAGCTGCCAGTTCAGAATTTATTGATATTCTCCAGGAACCAACCCGTTAATCAGGTAACCACACAGTAAACAGATTGTATGAACATCAGAAAGAGGTTAAGAACACATCCCGAAATGCATACAGGAGCGTTGAATGATATCCTGTTCATTCTATTATTGTTCTTTCTGATTGTTTCCACACTCGCAAATCCGAATGTAATCAAGGTTTCAAACCCTAAAGCAAGAAGTGATACCCGTGCCAAACAAACGGTGGTTATTACGGTTGATAAGGATCAGAATCTCTATATTGGCTCACAACGTACTACGCTCGAACAATTAGAGCCTGAATTAAAAGCCTATCTGTCGAAAGAAACAGAAAAACCATCTGTAGTGATCAATGGCGACAGTACATCGCATTTAGGTACTGCTATTAAAGTAATGCAGGTGATTAAGAAACTTGGAGCGACACCCGTTATGGCCGTAGATAATTCAGGTCAATGATTTCAGGTGTACTTAACTCCGCAATCATCATCCTGTCATTGCCATGTAGGTCTTGCATAACAGAGGTTGAATAGTGGTGTGTTTCCATAAAAGCATCAGACACAGCATTCCCCAGACTTTGGTTAATCTCAAGAAAAATAAATCCACGTTCATTGAGATGAGTCGCTCCAAATGCAGCAATCTTTTTGTAAAAAATTACCGGGTCATCATCCGGTACAAATAGCGCCATATGTGGTTCGTAGTCTAACACATGCTTGGCCATTGTTGAGCTTTCTGAAATTTTAATATACGGAGGGTTGCTCACGATGACATCAAATTTCCCCAACGACGACCAGTTATGTTCATTCAGGAAATCCATTTGAACAAAATCAATTTCAACCTCATGTAGTTTTGCATTTTCTTTTGCAACCTCTAATGCACCGGCACTCAGGTCAACAGACTGAATGTTCCAAAGCGGAAACTTTTTTTTGAGTGCAATGGGAATACAACCCGATCCGGTTCCTATATCAAGTAGAGATATTGGTTTGAAATAAACAACTCTTTTCATCAAGTCAACCAATTCCTCTGTCTCAGGTCTTGGAATCAAAGTGTGTTTATTCACCAGGAAACGTAAACCCGCAAACCATGCTTCACCCAATACATATTGAACAGGCTTGCCTGAAGCCAACTCATTGCCATAGAACGTAACCTTGTCTACTTGTTCGCTTGAAAGCTCCTGTAGCTTATTGATGGCCCTTTCTGTCCGGGTCATACCGGTAATATGCTCCAATACCATATGGGTAATTTGTTCCGCCTCCCTGTTGTCGTAAAGAGGAACGAGCATTTGCAATAAATGTCCTTTGGCTTCTAAAAAGGTCATGCTGCAATGTTAAGCAGCATTTGGCTATTTTTGTTCATTCACATGGCTGATCCTCATGAAGTATATATGCGCCGTTGCCTTGAGCTGGCCCAACTGGGAGCAGGTTTTGTAGCGCCTAACCCGATGGTGGGGGCAGTGCTGGTACACAATAATAAGATCATAGGAGAGGGCTGGCACCGGCAATATGGAGGCCCGCATGCAGAAGTAAATTGTATTAATAGCGTTATCAATGCCGATCAGGTATTGATTCCTGTTTCAACCTTGTATGTTTCACTGGAGCCATGTGCCCATTATGGTAAAACAGCACCCTGTACAAAACTGATTATAGAACGGCAGATTAAAAGATTGGTAATTGGTTGCAGGGACCCATTCGAAGCAGTGAACGGAAAGGGTATTGAACAGTTGCAAAAAGCAGGAGTGGAAGTCATTGTAAATGTGTTGGAAAAAGAATGTATGGCACTCAATCGGCGGTTTTTTAATTTTCATCAGTTACACCGCCCCTACATTGTATTAAAATGGGCACAAACTGCAGATGGCTTTATTGCATCAGGTATATCAGATAGATTGCTGATTACCCATTCAGATACCAATAGACTTGTTCATCAATGGCGTTCCAAAGAATCTGCGATTCTGGTAGGTACAGAAACAGCGCTGAAAGATGATCCATCACTCACCAATCGTTTATGGTATGGTAAAAATCCTTTAAGAATGCTGATCGACAGGAACCTTCGTTTACCAGCTTCTCTTACGATGTATAATGATGGTCATCCTGTTATTGTTTTCAGTGAAAAAAAAGAAGGACAGGAAGGAGCAATTAAATATATAAAAGTTAATAAGACGTTGTCTGTCATTCATCAAATCCTTGCATATTGCTACGAACAGCAGATACAAAGTATACTGGTAGAGGGGGGGGGGGCTTTATTAGCTTCTTTTTTACAGGAAGGATACTGGGATGAACTGCGTACAATCACAAATCTAAAAATGAAGACGGGAGTGGGTTTGCGAGCCCCTGAATTACCTGTTGCAACGGTATCAAAAACGACTCATATTCACTCTGATGAAATCCGTTTTTATTATAATGATCAATCTTTTGCTGTATGATGATCTATTTAATTGGCAGTATTGTTTTAACCAGCTATCTCACTTTGTCTTTTAAGGCTTGTGAAAAGTATCGTGTAAATGTGTTTCAGGCAATTGTGTTTAATTATATTACCTGTGTAATTACAGGCTCTATCGTAAATGGTTCTTTTCCTGTTCATGCATCTAATATAGCAATGCCCTGGTTTAAATGGTCCTGTATTATGGGAGCCATGTTTGTAAGCATATTTAATGTAGTGGCATTAACTGCGCAGAAAAATGGTGTTGCTGTTGCTTCTGTGGCCAATAAATTATCATTGATTATTCCGGTTATATTATCCGTCTATCTGTATAATGAAACAGTTACTGGATGGAAAGCAATAGGTGTTGTATTGGCCCTGGTTGCTGTAGTATTTACCTGTTATACTAAACGTACAGGTGATGAAACACAGGGTAAACAAGGGTTTATGCTGTATATGTTGCCCTTGATTTTGTTTCTCAGCAGCGGGTTGCTTGATGCACTGATTAACCATGTTCAACTAACCTATGTAACGGAAGAGAATAATAATGATTACCTCGTGAGTTCTTTTTTTTCTGCCGCATCTATTGGTTTATTCGTATTATTGATTCAATTGGTAAGAAAGAAACAACAGTTTCAATGGAAAAGTCTGTTTGCGGGTGTACTAATCGGCGTTCCCAATTATTTTTCCATCTGGTGTCTTGTACATTTTCTAAAACAAAGTCCCTGGCAAACCAGTGCAAGTATTCCTGTAAATAATATGGGAATTGTGTTATTCAGTGCTGTCGTTGCGTGGATATTATTTAAAGAACGTTTATCGGCAATCAATTGGCTGGGAATACTATTGTCGCTGCTGGCTATTTACCTGATTGCATTTGGAGATCAATTATGACTGAACAAGATTATTACCAGACAATAGATAAACCCGGTTTTGCAGAGTTCAAGGACAGGGGCAGCCGTTTCCTGGCCTATGTTTTTCCACTGGGTTCAGTGGAAGACTTCAAACAGGAATTACAAAACCTGAAGAAAGAACATACCAAAGCGGTACATCACTGTTTTGCATACAGGGTTGGTCTCGATGGCAACCAGTTCAGGGTAAATGATGATGGGGAACCTGCAGGATCCGCAGGCAGGCCAATACTCGGACAAATAGACAGCAAAGAGTTAACCAACATTGGAATAATTGTGGTAAGATATTTCGGAGGAACCTTACTGGGTGTTCCTGGATTGATTAATGCTTATAAATTAGCAGCGTCAATGGCTTTACAGCTGGTGCCGGTGATTCAGAAAACTGTTGAAGTGCTGTATGATCTGCAGTTTGATTATACGCGGATGAATGAGGTAATGGTTTTGATAAAACAATACAACTGTTCAGTGTTATTGCAGGATATGCAATTGTTTTGTCAGCTCAGGATTGGTATACCTAAAGCCAGACTTGAGGATGTATTGTATAAATTGAAAGACTTGCATACTGTTGAAATAACAAAAACTAAGCTTTCCCCGTAAGTTTATATGCTGCAAGTCCTATCAGTTCTTTTAATAATTCGGACCAGCTTTTTAATAGTTTGGCATCTGGCATAAACACTTCATCAAATGAGATTTTTTCTTCAACAACTTTGTAATCGCAAGGATAGGTGACGAATGAAATACTTGCCTTTTTAAAAACGGCACTTGATCTTGGCATATGTAAGGCAGAAGTAATCAGTAGAAAAGGTGGTTTTAACTGAAATGAATCGATGATTTTCTTACTGAATATTGCATTCTCATAAGTGTTTCTTGAAAGAGGCTCAATGATGATATCTTTTTCCGGAACAGCATTGTTGAGTAGAACATTTTTCAGGTATTCGGCTTCGGCAGGATAACCGTGTAGCAATGATCCGCTTGCTCCAGTAACCAATATCTTTTTAATTTTTCCTGTATGGTATAATGTGGCGGTTTGAATAAATCTGTCGGCAGAAGTGCCAAAATAACCTTTATTGTATTTATCAAACTGAACCATTCCTGTTAACAGAATTCCAGTTTCGTATTGTTCCTGTGCAGATAGATTCTTTTTAGGTGTCTGCCATGACAATGTTGCTTTTTTGTATAACCAGGGGTTTGTAAAAATGATGGTTATGCTAATCGTAATAATAGTTAGCCTTCTTTTAAGCTCCCGAGATTTGGTAAAATATATCCAAACCAATAAGATCATGATCCATGTAAATGGTATCAACAGGAAGAACAATAATTTGGAGAGAATAAAAAACATAAGCGGTATTTAAAAATAAAAGGAGGAAGCGATGTTCATCCTTTTACTATTTATTTTTTGAAACGTGAGCTAACAACGAGTTCCTTACTGCCAGGCGTATAAATATAAAAGCCTTCACCTGATTTTATACCAAGTTTTCCGGCTGTTACCATATTTACCAATAAAGGACATGGTGCATATTTGGGATTGCCAAAACCATCATGTAATACCTGCAAAATACTCAGGCATACATCGAGCCCGATAAAATCTGCCAATTGCAATGGCCCCATTGGATGGGCCATACCCAATTTCATAATAGTATCAATGGCTTCCACATCTGCAATGCCTTCATATAAACTACAAATGGCCTCATTAATCATGGGCATCAGAATTTTATTGGCAATAAAGCCGGGATAATCATTTACCACACAAGGAACTTTGCCTAATGCTTTACTCAGTTCTACAATAGTTTCACTTACTTCTGTTGTAGTGGCATAACCATTAATAATTTCTACCAGTTTCATTACCGGTACAGGATTCATAAAATGCATACCGATTACTTTCTCCGGTCTCCTGGTAACAGCTGCTATTTTAGTGATGGAAATAGAAGAAGTATTGGAAGCAAGTATTGAATGTTCCGGAGCTGCCGCATCTAACTGACGAAAAATATTGAGTTTGAGTTCTGCATTTTCTGTAGCGGCCTCAACTACCAGGTCGGCATTAGCCACACCCTTTTTAATATCTGTTTCTGTAACAAGCCTTGAAAGCGTTGCGGCTTTCTCTTCTTCGGTAATAATGGCTTTGCCAACCTGCCTGTCTAAATTTTTTGAAATGGTCTGTAATGCTTTTTCAAGCTGCGCGGCATTAACATCAATCAACTGAACTGAAAATCCGTTCTGCGCAAAAACATGTGCAATTCCGTTACCCATGGTACCGGCGCCTATAACACTTACATTTTTAATTGGCATAAATCAATCGTTTAATATGCGCAAATGTAAAGCGGCTGACTTTAATCAAATACCCCCTGGCTAATTAAAATCAATAAAATTGGGTCTAATCTTAGTCCTTACGTTTAAAATCACCTCTTTTCCAGGCTTTAATAAAGTCGGCCCAGGCAGCAGGATTAAGGATATTCATGGGTGGCAGCTGCCCGGAGTAGTAGTATTTATTAGCTTGTTGTCGAAGCTGGTAGTTAATGGCCTCCTTACCATCAGCAGGTAAACTGTTGATCAGGATTCTTCGCTGGGCCTCATCTGTATTTTTACGGGCTATTTCATAAGCATCATCAGAAACCTTATTGTTTACAAAATCGCGCTCAAATTGCTCCCTGGTGGGTCGGGGTTTCAGGATGGTGGCGGGTAGGTATGCTGTGTCGCTTATCAGTAACTGGATGACACTGTATTGATTATCAGTAAGATTAAGTGGAATTTCAATACTTCTGTTTTTGAAGCCGATACAGGAAAAAGTAATCCTGTCGCCTTTTAATACGGCTATCGAGAAAACACCATCCGGATTGGTAATGGTACCGCGCCCTTTTCCCTCCACTATAATGCTGGCCGATGGAATGGCACGAAGGCTGTCGGCAGTCATCACAACACCATACAATTGCACCACCGAATCCCTGTATGCATTCGAAGATTGCTGCGCAGTTATTTTAACACTGGCAAGCAAAACAATACAACAGAAAAAAGAAATGCGTACAAATAATTTCATTCTTGCAAAAATACAAATGGTTTTCCCAAAATCGACAACAACCGGCTTTAGAGATTGTTGAAAACAACACGAATTCTGACAAAGTAAGGCTGCGAGCGGTTAACTTTGCATCCTCATTGACTTTTTTAACAAAAACTTGCGTGATGACTGAAGCTGCAATATTGAATGCCCTGAGTAATGTGCAGGAACCCGATTTGGGAAAGGATCTTGTTACCCTGAATATGGTAAAAGATATTCAGATAAAAGGTAATAATGTAAGTTTTACGATTGTACTCACCACGCCGGCCTGTCCTATGAAAGACATGATGCGGACGGCCAGTGAAAATGCAGTGAAATTACTGGTGAATAAGGAAGCCAATGTTACAGTGAATTTTACATCGAATACTTCTACTACCCGAAAAGACAATCAACAGGTATTGTCAGGAGTAAAAAATATTATTGCAGTAGTAAGCGGAAAAGGTGGCGTGGGAAAAAGCACTGTTTCAGCCAACCTTGCATTGGCATTGGCCGAAGGCGGGGCTTCTGTTGGATTGATGGATGCAGATATTTACGGACCCAGTGTACCCATTATGTTTGGTGTTCGTGGAGAGCGCCCCATGATGAAAGAAATGAATGGCAAAGGAATGATTGTTCCGTTGGAGAAATTTGGAATTAAACTGATGAGCATAGGATTACTGGTAGATGAGAAAAATGCGGTAGTCTGGAGAGGACCCATGGCAAGCAGCGCTATCAGGCAGTTTGTAACCGATGTAGATTGGGGTGAACTGGATTACCTGGTAATTGATATGCCTCCCGGAACAGGAGATATTCATCTTACTTTGATGCAGACCGTACCGGTAACAGGTGTTGTTATTGTTACCACGCCACAGAACGTAGCACTGGCAGATGCCAAAAAAGGAATAGCAATGTTTGGACAGGCGCAGATTAATGTGCCTATTATAGGACTTGTTGAGAACATGGCATATTTTACTCCCACTGAATTACCCGATAATAAATACTATCTCTTTGGAAAAGATGGTGGCAAAAACCTGGCAGAAGAATATGATCTGCCATTTTTAGGGCAGGTTCCACTGGTGCAGGATATCAGGGAAGGAGGTGATATGGGTGTTCCGGCCATGGTTGGAAAGGATGAATTGAGTAAAGAGGCACTCCGCCATTTTGCGGCTAATGCAGTTAGAAATATTGCCATCCGAAATGCAAGTGTACCTCAAACCAAACCTGTACAGGTGACTACATAACTGTAGATACAGAATTGGTATAAATGGTAGGTTAGTCAGCTAAGACTTTAATAGTTTTGATCGATCAAAATCAAAATAATAGATGTACCATTTGCCCGAATACCAGGAAAAAGACAAACAGCGTGTGTATGAATTTATGCGGCAGCATCCTTTTGCAATACTGATAGGAGTTGCTGCAGACCAGCAGCCGGTAGCCACACAAATACCCATGTTATTCAGGGAGCGAAATGAAAAATTGTTTCTGGTGGGACACCTCATGAAACAAACGGATCATCACAAAGCATTCCTAGCGAATAAGCGTGCGCTGGTATTGTTTACCGGGCCTCACACTTATGTAAGTGCCAGTTGGTACGAAAACAAACAACAGGGCTCAACCTGGAATTATATGACGGTACATGTAAAGGGTACATTGCAATACCTGCCTGATGAAAATTTGCCGGGCATACTGGATGAGCTGACTGCTTGTTTTGAAAATAATCCATCTTCACCTTCTTTATATAAACATTTGCCTGAAGAGTATCTTACCCGGCTAATGAAAGCCATCATGGCCTTTGAAATTGAAGTAGAACAAACTGATGCCGTTTTTAAACTGAGCCAGAACAGGGATGAAAAAAGCTTTCAGCATATCGTTGACCGGCTTGAAATAGGCAATGCCAACGCAAAAAATGTTGCTGCGGAGATGAAAAAAATACAGGACGGTCTGTTCGAGTCATAATTTTATTGAGAGGTTTTACAGTAAAAAATTATTTTCAGACTGTAAAAACAAATGTTATGAGAAAAATATTTTTAACCTTTTTAGCTGCAATTATTTTCCTGTGTAGCAACGCGCAGATGGTTTCCATGTCTGGTGGTGGTGTTGAAACAAAAACGGGAAAATCGAAAAAAGAAGGTTATAGGATGTCTCCGCAAAAAAAAATATTATAGAGAATACGGCAGCATCAACAGATCATTCTACGCTATTAATGTTATTGCAGTCAGCCGGATTGATTGAAACCTTATCTGGTCCGGGTCTCTATACCGTATTTGCACCTACCAATGAAGCATTCTCTAAAATTCCACAACCTGTTTTATCATCATTGTCAGACAGTGAAAGCAAAAAACAACTGACTAAAACCCTGAGTTTTCATGTTGTGGCGGGGAAACTGGATACCGATGCTTTAGTGAAAATGATAAAGGATGCCGATGGAACAGCTATGCTTACAGCGCTTGCGGGCCAAGCACTTACTATTACAAAAAAAAGTAAGAAGATTATATTATCCGACGGTAAAACAATACAGGCAACAATTATTGCTGCAGATATCAGGCAGACAAATGGAGTGGTTCATGTAATTGACAAAGTACTCTGTTTACCCAGTAGTTGTATACATTGGTTTACATAAAGAAAACCTGGTAATACTGCCGGTTTTTTGTATGAGTTAAAGAAAAATTACCGGAAAGAAAACTGTAATTGTTCATCTCTCGTAAATGTTTGGGTAAACTAATAAACCAATACAATAAAACTTACAGTATGAAAAAATTATTTTTTATGATCTGTGCCGCCGTTTCACTGAATACAGTAATGGCGCAGGAGAAAACAGTAGAGGTAGGCGGCGCACCAATGTATCCGTCTAAAAATATTGTTGAGAATGCGGTGAATTCAAAAGATCACACAACCCTGGTAGCTGCCGTTAAAGCAGCGGGACTGGTAGAAACCTTACAGGGAGCGGGTCCATTTACTGTTTTTGCGCCTACCAATGCCGCATTTGGAAAACTGCCATCTGGTACCGTGGAAACACTGGTTAAACCTGAAAACAAAGCAACCCTCATAAAAATTCTTACTTATCATGTAGTGGCAGGTAAATATGATGCAGCTGCTATCATCCAACTGATTAAAGATAGCGGAGGTACGGCTACTTTAAAAACTGTTTCCGGAGGGAGCCTGAAAGCATCAATGAAAGGCAAGAAACTGATACTTACAGATGAAAAAGGAACCAGTTCAACTGTAACCATCAGTAATGTATATCAGAGTAACGGCGTTATTCATGTAATTGACAGCGTGGTATTACCAGGATAGCCTAATACTAAGAGCCTGTTTAAAATTATAAAAAAACATGATAAAGGGCATCCATAAAAGAGAGAATTCATCGTTTTATAAGTGACTAAACTTAGAACAGATGTATTCGACCAATCTCACAGATGCCCAGTGGAA
>JBMOKQ010000037.1:0-11266 GCA_049324295.1 Bacteroidota bacterium | reverse complement strand
TGGTGCTAAACCTGGTCAAACTGGCCGGGCAAGCACCTTATTGGCTAATCCGTAACCTCATGGTCAGATTGATTGAAAACTATATCATTTTGAGAAACCAATTACTTTTTCAGTAGACCCTAATTATACATACCCGACGCGAGCCCAATTTTGTATTTATCACCGTAACTGATCATGGTATTGGTATACCAGAAGAAAAACAGAAAAACATTTTTGATTTGTTTGGACATTCAAAACGAACCGGTACAGCCGGCGAACAGGGATTTGGTATGGGGCTGTCTATCTGTAAACAAATAGTAGAACAACACAAAGGAAAAATTACCGTTCAGAGTAAAGAAGGAAAAGGAACTGTTTTTTCAGTACGACTTCCGCTTTCTAACAGTTAAATAAAATACTCAGGCCACATCTTCACCTGTAGAAGCGGCCAATAGTTTAAACCAGTCTTCTCTTTCCAGGATTATACCAGCTGCATTTTTAGCCTGTACGAGCCTTTCAATTTTGGTGGTGCCAATTACGGGTAAGATGCCCGAAGGATGTCTGTGTAACCATGCCAGTAAAATTTCATTCACACCGGTTTCATGCTTTTCAGCCAGTATTGTAGCCGTGCTTATAATACTTCTGAACCTGGGGTGGCTGTCATCATTCAGTATACCTCCTCCAAGTGGAGCCCATGCCATGGGAACAATCTGGTATTGCAAACAATGATCAAGCATACCGTTTGTAAAAGGTGGAAGATGAAGTATCGAAATTTCAAGCTGGTTATATTCTACTCTTGTATATTTCATTAAAGTCTCCACCTGGTATGGATGAAAATTTGATACACCAAATTGTAAAATCTTGCCTTGCTGTTTCAGCAGATCAACAGCATTTGCAACTTCTGCCGGATGTAGTAATGGATCGGGACGATGAATAAGCAGTAGATCCAGATGATCGGTTCCAAAATGCTTCAGTGATTGTTCTACTGAACTGATGATATGCTGTGCAGACGTGTTGTACGCTTTTATCTGATGCGCCGGTCTGTTATCTGTAAGCATCTGTATACCACACTTACTGATGATACGCAGATGTGATCTTAGTGAAGGAATTTCTTTCAGTGCTGCGCCAAATTCTGCTTCAGTTGTATAATCACCATAAATATCAGCATGGTCGAAAACGTTGATGCCGTTTTCGAGACAGGCTTCAATCATTTGCCGGTACTCAGCAGTTGAAAAACCGGCTCCCCATTTACCCCAGCGCATACAACCTGCTACTGGCGCTTTAATAACAGATGCAGTATTCATAACTACAAATTAAAGAAATGAATACAAATCTCCATCGCAGGCAGACATATAAAAAACCCCGGCGAGTTAAATGGCCGGGGTTTGAAGATTGTGTAGTTGTAGTAGATTAATACCTGTTGTATCCACCACCACCGTTACCACGATCGCGGTTGTATCCGCCACCGCCTCCACGGTTGCCACCACCACCAAATCCGCCACGGCCACCTCCGCCGCCAAAGCTCTTCTTTTTGAAGCCGCCTCTTTCACCTTCAGGGCGTGGGGTAGATTCGTTTACTACGATCTTGCGACCCGACACTTCTGTATCGTGAAGGGCACTGATAGCAGTACGTGCAGCCTCATCATCAGACATTTCAACAAAACCGAAACCTTTACTGCGGTCGTTATTGAATTTGTCGGTAACAATTTTGGCGCTCGTTACTTCACCATAGGGAGTAAACAGGTTCTGCAGATCATCACTGGTCATGTTCCAGTTCAGATTTCCAACGTAAATGTTCATGTTCTTTTTAAAAATTAAGTGATCAAAAACCAATGAGAAACCAGTAACCAAAAATCCTGAAACATTTACGTGAAAACGTTTTGAGATATGGAAGACCTTTCATTGGACTACCGAAGATAGGGAATTTGCGGAATTGACAAGTTTTTTTCGCCCAGGGGATTTTTTGGGTCAAAATCAGTAAGAAATACTGACAAATCGGTATAAAAAAGCCCCGACAGCATTGTCGGGGCAGAAAAACTCGTTTTTGGACGATTATTCGCCAACTACTTCAAAATCAACTTCAGTAACATGACCATTACCAAAATCAATAGAGGCTTTATAAGCACCCAGTTCTTTTACCTCATCTACAATGCTGATACGCTTACGGTCGATCTCGTAACCTTTCTGGTCGCGGATGGCACGGGCAATCTGCAGGGAAGTAATGGTTCCGAAGATTTTGCCACTGGTACCGGTTTTAGCACCCAGCTTAACAGGAGCAGCTTTCAACACTTCGATCACTTTATTGATCTCAGCCAGCATAGCCGCTTCTTTCTTCGACTGTACTTTCAAGCGCTCTTCTAATTGCTTAAGATTTGAAGGATTTGCTTCTACAGCAAATTTTTGTGGGATCAGAAAGTTCCTGGCATAACCGTTTTTCACGTTTACCAGTTCATTACGACCACCCAGATTGTCTACGTCCTGAATTAAAATTACTTGCATGATTGTGTTTTTAGTTCCCAAGAGCCCAGAGAAATTTTATCTCTGTCTCCCGACCTGGTCGGGATTAGGGAAGGTGACTAATTGATATGATTCAAAAATCAAAAATCAAAAACCAAAAGTCAAAATTCAAAACGATTTTTTGATTTTTGACTTTTTACTTTATTTTAAAAGATCTGTTACATAAGGCAACAGCGCCATCTGGCGTGCTTTCTTAACTGCATCAGATACTTTACGCTGGTATTTCAGAGAGTTACCACTCAAACGGCGGGGTAATAATTTACCTTGCTCGTTGATGAATTTTTTCAGAAACTCAATGTCTTTATAATCAACGTATTTAATGCCATACTTTTTGAAGCGGCAGAATTTTTTCTTGGGCTTCTCCTGTTTGATAGCGGTCAGGTATTTGATCTCATTCTTTGCCATGATTAACCCTCCGTTTTTTCAGTTACAGCAAATCCGCCATTTCTTTTCCTGTAGTTGTACTCGACGGCGTATTTATCGAGTTTGGTTACCATGTGACGCATTACCTGCTCGTCACGTAAAAGCTGAATCTTCAATTTTTCGTTGAGATCAGTAGGTGCGCTGTACTCCAGGATCCAGTAGATACCAGTAGTTTTTTTCTGGATCGGGTAAGCCAGTGATTTTAAACCCCATGGGTTGCTGAATACGGTAGATCCACCATTTTCTTTGATGAAATCTTCGTACTTCTTCTGAGAAGCTTTAAAATCTTCTTCAGACAGTACCGGAGTGAAAATCACCATCAATTCGTAATTACTCATTACCTGAATTTTTAGGTTTTTAAATTGGTTTTTCCCAGTGGATTCCCCCAACAGCAATGTTGGGAGGAAATCTGCCAATAACAGATTTGGGGCTGCAAAGGTAAGGGATTGAGGGGAGAAAAGAAAGGAAAAGTCCGGAAGTCCGGAAGTCCGGAAGTCCGGAAGTCCGGATATTTTTTTCGGCTGCAAAGATATAATACCTGCTCACTTTCTTACTTTCCGACTCATTGATAATCAACCACATTTCTCAAAAAGACCATATAAACCGGGAAATGATCGCTATAACCTCCTCGGTACCGGTTCCCCTCCCAGGTACGCATAGGGTAGCCCCTGTAGCGGCCGCTGTACTCGGCCAGGTATGCTGGATTAAAAATATGGTCGCGGAAAAAATGGTAACCACTGCCAGTTTTGTCCAGCCAGCTTTGTGAAAGCATAATTTGGTCAAATAAACCCCATCTGTCACGATGTGCCAATGTGCCCTGCCCTTTTTCTAACCAACTGCCCCAGGGGTTTATTAAATCACCAGGTTTAAGTTCTTTCGTCTTTCCTTTTGCCCTCAAACCTTCCCTGATACTCTGGTCATCGGGGTTATCATTCATATCTCCCATTACAATCAACTTTGCTGCCGGATTTTCTGTCTGAATAGAATTTATATGCTTTCTGCAAATATTTGCAGCTGCCATACGGGCCGGATCACTTCTTTCCTGGCCACCCCTTCTGCTGGGCCAATGACTTACATAAATATGAACGGTGTCTGAATGTAGCAGACCTCTGCAATACAAAATATCTCTTGTAAAAAGATAATCCTTGCTGTTGCCAGGTAAGGGAACAAATAATTTTTGCGCGTCTATCGGTATAAAATAGGCAGGATTGTAAATAAGTGCCACATCAATACCTCTTATATCTTTAGAAGAAGCATGTACAATATGATAATTTCTTTTTTTCAACAAGGGATGCTGAACAAGAAACTGGAGCACGGTATCGTTTTCAATTTCGGCCACACCCAATATACTCAAGCCATTATCGGAATAGGTTGTTCCGATTTCACTGATAACACGTGATAGTTTATTCAGTTTGTCTTTAAAAATAGCAGTACCATACTTTTTTATGCCTTGTGCCGTAAAATCATCATCATTAATTAATGGGTTATCGATGGTGTCGTATAAATTCTCCAGGTTATAAAAACCAATAACAGCAACCTGGTATCGCTTCACCTGTGATGAAGCGCATAAGAAGAGTTGTAATGCGGCCAGCATGAAGAGTATTTTTTTCATAACAAAAAATTGAAAAATGAATACGCTAAATACATCTTTTCATGACCGTATTTCCCGCAAAAATGATCACTGGTAGTACAATATGTTTTTTTGATTTCTATTTTGAGCGAAACAATCTGTATGATGCGGTTACTATTTTTTATGATGTGCATTTTAGTTTGTATAGAAGCGAATTCTTCTTTACATGAAACAGATACGCTACCATCGAAATATGACAGCAGTTTATTACAGCTTTTATTTAACCAGGAATCGATAGAGGCAAATGCCATATTGATGGATGAACAGGATAGGGGCGCTATTACTGCTATTGCATCGCCATTGCACGGTGAGAAAGATGTGTTTTTACAAATGGCTGCATTTCAGTTCAGCGCCATGCGTTTCAGGTACAGAGGTTATGATGCTTCTCTTTCTGGTACACTGATCAATGGTTTATTATTTAACGATCTGCAACAGGGAAATCCTTCATGGTCATTGTGGAACGGCTTATCACCGGTAATGCGAAACAGTATTGATTTTACCATCAATCGTTTTCAGGATAACTGGTTGGGTGATGCAGGCATTATTACCAGTACAGATATGCGTGTACTGGCACAAAGAAAACAGTTGCAATGGGGTTATGCCAGATCGAACCGTAATTATACCCATCGGTATCATTTTTCTTATGCAACAGAAACCAGCAAAAAAGGATGGTCATGGGCAGTAGCTTCAAATATCCGTATGGCAACAGAAGGATACAGAACAGGATGTAAATACGAGTCAGGAGCCTATTATGCAGCAATTGACAAACAATTCAATAAAGCAGGATTGTTATCTCTCATTGTTTTTGGCTCAACTCAGGAATATGGGAAACAAGCTGCTGTTACTAAACCTGTAACAGATTTATTGGGTAATGATTATAATCCTAACTGGGGTTATCAACAGGGTAAGAAAAGAAATGCAGCAGTGGCAGCACAACACATACCGGTTGGTATTCTTTCCTATGAATGGAATCCCGATAATCAATCGGCATGGATAACAAGTGTTGCTGCGGTTATGGGTAAACGAACCGATACAGGGTTAGACTGGTATCAGGCGGCAGACCCGCGGCCCGATTATTATCGTTATTTACCTGCTTATCAGTCTGACAGTGTTTTACAAAATCAGGTAACTGATGTATTGCTTGCGAATAAAGATTTGCAACAGGTTAACTGGTCACAACTATACAGCATTAATCGTCGTTCTTTTGAAAGAATTGATAATGTAAATGGAACGCAAGAATCTGTAGCCGGTAACAGGGCGCATTATTTACTTGAACAAAGAGTTATAGCTACAAAAAAGTGGATGCTGGCTAGTTATTATCGGGCAAGATGGAAAAACAACCTGAGCATAGCTGCCGGAATTCAGTTGAGCTATCAGCAAAATCAACATTACAAAACAGTGCATGATTTGTTGGGAGCAGATTTTTATGTAAACTGGAACCAATTCGGGGAAAATGATTTTCCAGTTAATCAACAGGCCATTCAATTTGATATTGATCAACCTAACCGGATTCTTTATAAAGGCGATAAATATGGTTATGATTATATAGCGTCGGTTACATTAACCAATATATGGGCACAACTGGAAAAGCAAACAAAGAAAATTGATTATCTCATCGGTGTTCGTTTTTCAAAAACTGAGTTTAATAGAATTGGCCTGGTACGAAATGGTCTCTTTCCCCAGCAGTCAAAAGGTACTTCAGTAGCCAGTCATTTTTTTGATCCGTTAGTAAAAACAGGTGTTGTACTCAAACTGCATCCAAAACATATGTTTGGGCTGCTGTTCCAGGTTCAATCAAAAGCGCCGTTGTTTGATAATGTATACATCGCACCACGTATGCGTAACACTAAGCAGGATCGGCCCGTGAGTGAAACAATAGTTACTATGGAAGCCATGTATCAATTATTGTTACACAGGCTGAAGGTAAGAGCAAGTCTTTATCATACAAGTTCGTTTAGCGGAATGAATGTGCTTACTTTTTATCATGATGAGTATAGAAACTTTGTGAACTATGCTATTCAGAATATGGATCGCCGATATATGGGTATTGAGTCGGCAATAATCTGGGAACTGAATGAGCGATGGGAATTGAACCTCGCTTTTGCAAAAGGGCTACACATTTATACCAGCAGACAATCAGTAACCGTTAGCCTCGATAACAATGATTTTTTGCTCGATAAAATGGAAGTGTATGCAAAAAATTTCCGCATAGCCAGCTCACCACAGCAGGTAGCCGGAGCAGGTATTCGTTACCGAACAATGAAAAATTTTTTCCTCCAGTTAAATGCCGTTTTTTTTGATGATCAATGGCTCGAATTTAATCCATTAAGAAGGACATATGAAGCACTTGAAGGTATTCAGAAAGGAAGCGCAGAATGGTATAAAATTATTAACCAGACCAAACTGCCTTCGGTTATGCTATTGAATCTGTTTATTGGTAAAGGATTTTCTATACGGAATGTGTATGCTAAAAAACCACTTCGGTTTTTCTGTACAGCGGGTATCAATAACCTGTTAAATGAACAACGAATAAGTACAGGTGGTTATGAGCAACTTCGTTTCGACCAGGAGACTAAGAATCCCGATCGCTTTCCTCCAAAATTATTTTACGGATATGGGTTGAATTATGCCCTGTCTGTTTCACTAAGCTTTTAATTTCTTACATATGAAAATGCGAACCTGTTTTTATTTATTATTTTCTGTACCCCTGTTAACGGGTATAGCTAATTGCCATAAACCATTTGATGAGCCGCCTGGATATAGTGGTCCGATGATTCATTCAAATACAACCATTGCGGCAATCAAGCAATTACACCTGCTTAATAATTTTGAAAAGATTATGGAAGATCTGATCATTGAAGCAGTTGTGATTGCAAACGACCAGGCAGATAATTTTTATAAATCGATTGTTGTACAAGACAGTACCGGCGGTATTACTATAAAGCTGGATGGTTATTCTCTTTTCAACGTATATCCTGTTGGCAGAAAAGTATTTATTCGACTGAAAGGATTATGGATGAGTGATTATGCAGGAATGATTCAGTTGGGTGCAGGTGTTGATCGTTCCGATCCTTTGTTACCACAATTGTCATCTATTCCCCAGCCATTATTCAACAGGATATTGATAAAAGGCCCACTTCAACAAATACTCACACCTAAAAAAATAACTATCAATGATTTGAACGATAGCCTGCAAAGCACATTGATTACTTTGATGAATGTAGAATTTGCAAGTTCCGATACTGGAAAACCTTATGCAGATGCCATCAATAAACAGGCGGTGAGTCATACCCTGAGAACCTGTGGTATTGGAACTGTTTATGTAAGAACAGGAGGTTATGCACGTTTTGCGCCTGCATTCACGGCAAGAGGAAATGGGGAAATAACAGGTGTGTATAGTATTTTCAGGACGCAGAAACAATTAATACTAAGAGATACCAGTGATGTAAAAATGAATGGGTTAAGATGTACACAAACGGGCCCGAAGCAACTATTTGCAGAAAATTTTTCAAATCAGCAAAGCGACAGTGTCATTCGTTTACATAACTGGGTGCATATAGCTGAAACAGGCGACCGTTATTTTCTTGCCAAAACCGTTTCTGGAAATACCTATGCTGAAATCAGCGCTTTTGCCACAAGGGAACAGTCTGTTATCAGTTGGCTGATATTGCCTCAAATCAATCTTGATTTTTCATCTGATGAATTATTGCGTTTTCAGACAAAAGATGGTTTTGATAATGGTGCGGTGTTACAGGTACTATACTCGAACAACTATGACGGTGGAAGTACTCCCTGGAAAGCAAAGTGGAATAAACTTGATGCGGTTATTTCAAAAGGATCGGTTGCAGGGTATGCAAAAGGATGGGTGCCATCAGGAGATGTACGTTTACATCCACTAAAAGGGAAAATTTATATTGCTTTTCGTTATGAAGGAAATGACCCGCCAGCACAGGTGGCAAAACTTACAACAACCTTCAGGATAGATAATATTCAGGTATTGGGTAATTAATCAATAACTACTACCCCTGATTTTCGGAACAATTTTTATTAAGCTGAAATCTACAGAATATGAAATTAATCGTAAAATTGGTATTGTTGAAAAAACAAAATACTGTTGTAAAACAAACGTAACAATAACAAAAGAAGTAGGTATAATTTTCTCACCTAAACGGGTTTCAGTCTGGTATTTTTGAATGTAGCCATCCGCTATAATGACAATTTTTCGCTGCGTTAAGCTATTAATGGTTTTAGGAATTGCAGACAACTTGTCAACCTGTCAGTTTTCCCTATTTGGTACTTTCTTTGTTCGTTAGTGCAAAAACAACAGAAACATGCAAAAAGGCCAGATACGTGTTCAAACGGAGAATATATTCCCCATTATTAAGAAGTTCCTGTACAGCGATCATGAAATTTTTCTGAGGGAGTTGGTGAGTAATGCCGTAGATGCCAGCCAGAAGCTGAAAACCTTATCGTCAATCGGAGAGGCCAAAGGCGATATAGGCGAACTAAGAATTGATGTGGTATTAGATACCAATGAGAAAACCCTGAGCATCATTGACCATGGTGTGGGTATGACAGGTGAAGAAGTTGATAAATATATTAACCAGGTGGCATTCAGCGGAGCAGAGGAGTTTGTAAATAAATATAAGGATGCAAGCATCATCGGACATTTTGGACTGGGTTTCTACAGTGCCTTCATGGTGAGTGATAAAGTAGATATCCATTCAAAAAGTTTTAAAGAAGGCAGCGGTGTTTTCTGGAGCTGCGATGGAAGCCCGGAATTTGAATTATATGAAACCGATTATAACGAACGCGGAACCAAGATAGTACTTCATATTAATGAGGAAAGTAAAGAATTCCTCGAAGCCTCGCGTATAAAAGGAATACTGGAACGATTCTGTAAGTTCCTGCCTATCTCTATTTATTTTTCTGTAGCAGGCGAGAAAAAAGAAGAAGAGGAAAAGCCCATCAACAATACCAATCCGATCTGGATCAAAAAACCTGCTGAGCTGACGAAAGAAGATTATGAGAAATTCTATCGTGAATTATATCCATTTGGTGAAACACCACTTTTCTGGATTCATCTGAATGTGGATTATCCATTCAACTTAACAGGTGTATTGTATTTCCCTAAAATTAAACAGAGTTACGAAATACAAAAAGATAAAATCCAGTTATACTGTAACCAGGTATTTGTAACAGATGAAGTAAAAGATATTGTTCCGGAGTTTCTGATGTTGTTACATGGTGTAATTGACAGCCCGGATATTCCTTTGAATGTTAGCAGAAGCTATTTACAGGGTGATCCGAATGTGAAAAAAATCAATGCACATATCACTAAAAAAGTAGCGGATAAACTTGAAGAAATTTTCCGCAACGAACGCAGTTCATTTGAGGAAAAATGGGAGAGCCTGGGCTTGTTTGTGAAATATGGCATGATGACAGATGACAAATTTCTCGAAAAAGCCAATAAGTTCCTGGTAATGGAAGATGTGGATGGAAAGTTCCATACCCTGGAAGAATACAAGACTGCTACAGAAGCATCACAAAAAAATAAAGAAGGCAAACACATCATTTTATACAGCACCAATCCTGTTCAGCAGGATGCTTATATCCAGGCCTGCAAGCGTAAAGATTATACCGTGGTAAAAATGGAGACCCTTGTTGATGCTGCATTCATCAATACCATGGAAATGAAATGGGAGAATGTAAGCTTTGTGAGGGTAGATGCCGATATTGTTGATAACCTGATCGACAAGCAGGAAGGAAATGAAACGGTATTGAGTAAGGAAGAAACAGAGCAAATAAAAGAACTCTTTAACCTGAACTTTGCGGATCTGCATGTAACAACAGAAATAAAAGGTCTTAGCCCCGAATCGGCACCCGTAATTGCTACACGTCCGGAGTTTATGCGCCGTATGAAAGACATGGCAGGTGTTGGTGGTGGTATGACTGCTTTTTATGCGCAGATGCCCGATGAGGTAACACTCACCGTTAATGGTAATCACCCCATTTATCAGCAGGTATTAAAAACAGAGAATGCCGTATTGAAAGAAAAGCAGGTTAGAAACCTTGCTGACCTGGCACTGTTGTCGCAGGGACTTTTAAAAGGAAATGATCTCACATGTTTTATCAACAGAAGTGTTGAGTTACTTCAGGGTGAAACTGAAAAAGTATAACTAAAATTTATAGGATAATAGCTGCTCATGAATAATGAGCAGCTATTTTATATTATGCATGACTGAATATGATTATTTTCATACTCAGTCAAAAAGAACATAATGCAATACAGGGTTTTGTCTATTATAAAAGAAACAGCAGATGCAGCTTCTTTTGTATTGGAGCCTGAAAATAAAGAATTGAAATATGAGGCCGGGCAGTTTATTACACTTCTGTTTAAAAACAGGAACAATGAAGAGGAAAGAAGAAGTTATTCAATTTCGTCATCAGCTGTACTCCATGAACCGTTAACAATAACGGTAAAAAAAGTAATTAATGGCAGCTATTCAAGAAAGCTGGTTGATACTGTTCGGGCAGGAGATACTTTAAATGGACTTTCTCCCGCCGGCTTTTTTACATTACCTGTTATAGTAACAATAGTTCGGTAATTTTTTAAGCTGCCATAGAGCCGATGTTAAGGCAGTGGCTGTATAGCCGTTTTATTTTATTGCAATTCAGCTCTAACCCTAAGTTTGAAAAAATAGTTTCGGTCAAAAACTT
>JBMOKQ010000036.1:0-11578 GCA_049324295.1 Bacteroidota bacterium | reverse complement strand
TTACAAAGTTTTGCTATGAGAAGCACCAGCTTTTCAAAAGGCAGTTTCCGGCTGCGGATAAAATCCTTCGGCGAGCAGCGAAAATAACTCAACAGTTCGCTGTCAGCAGATACTATGGAAACAAATTCTTTTAATTCTTTAATGAGTTTTACATTTGCGTCAAACATGGGATTGCAATCGGTTTTAAGATTCGACACCTCAAAACTATTTATTGCAATCCTTTTTTATTACCTTTTCCTTAACTTAATGACATTGCCCGTAGGGGGTTGTATTCATATTAATACCCCCACCTTTGGTGGGGGTTATTTACTTGGTATCCAGTTCTCTTTTTAAGAAAAACAGCTTGTAACTTAGATCAAGCTCATGGTATATATTAAAGCCGGATTTCTGATACCAGGGTAAATTCTTCAAAGTAGAGGTTTCCAAATAGATTGGTCTTTTTTTATGTTCACTATCCTCGATAACTTCATTCAAGAGAATACTGCCGATTCCTTCGTTCTGATATTCGGGATATACACCGATAAACCATAAATAATACATCAATTCTTTGGGCTGCAATTTTTTTATCAATGCTTCCCTTGCTAATGTTTTTTTAATATTTTCTATCCCAATACAGGAAAGTATCAGTTTTATATCCAGCAAAACTGATTTGAGTGTTGTCTTTTTTTTGTCAGGGTATAATACCAATGCGCAGGCTTTTTTATCATCAGATAAAAAAACATCCCCAAACATGTAGCACACTTCAAAAGAATAATCCATTAAGGCACGAATTCTCTTTAGCTTTTTTTCATCCTGCTTTGCGATGTAGTTAACACTTTGGTTGTTTTCAAAAGATTTGGTAAGAATATCTACCACCAAATTTTTGTCGCTTAACTCTGCATTTACCATAGAAATATATTTTTAATTGTTAAACCGTTAGTGACTTTCAATAAACTTCAAACTTATATAAGCCAAGCACCTACTTAAAGTATTACTACGAAAGCTCCACCTATAATCAATAATGCACCAATAGCGGTTTTCCAGGTCAAGGCTTCACCTAAAAACAATACAGACAATAAAATAGCTAATGCCACGCTCAATTTATCAACCGGCGCTACCTGCGATACTTTTCCTAATTGCAATGCTTTGAAGTAAAATATCCATGATAAACCAGTAGCTACTCCTGAAAGGCATAAGGACAAAATATTTTGCCTGGATAAGGTGTATATGGTGGTTGCACCACCACGCACGAAGGCAATAGTCCAGGCAATAATTAGAATAACGACTGTGCGAATGGCAGTAGCTAAATCTGTATCTACACCTTTAACGCCTATTTTAGCAAAGATGGCTGTGAGTGCTGCAAAAAAAGCAGAGAGTAATGCATATATCCACCACATAGTTTATGTTTTATCGGTCCGTTTTTTAGGTTTAAATCTGCAATAAATCCATCCGAATAAAAATCCGAGCACCACGCCTATTATTATCGGCACAAGCACATCAGAAGGATAATTAAAGCCAAGGTATACTCTACTGTAAGCTATTAATGTCGCCCAGGGAAACAGCAGACTAATACACAGCTTAAAAAGACAGCTACCCTGAACTATATTAATCCTTCTTTGTAGAAATATTTTATCCGTAAAAGTTAAAAACATAATTAGCTCTAAATTGAATGGGGATACTATTTGTTTTGTTTAACCACACTACGCACGAATGCTATGTTTTTTTGTTTACCGGCATCCAATAACAATCTACAGTAGTCGGTAAAAAACGCATGATGTTCAAGGAATTTCAAAGTATTTTTATCCCAATTTTCATTTGGAAGAGTTCCGCGCAACTCTGATTCTCTTTTTAATAATTTATCGGTTATCAGAAAATCCTGATTGCCTAAGTTATAGGTGTCGGCGTCGCAAAGTATTTCTTCTAAAAATGACTTTGGCGTCTGGGGAATTTTTGTAGAAAGAATAAACTTTTCAATTTTACTAACGATTTCAATGTTTATACATTTTCTTTTGAGGTAATTCCACATTACAGAAACACTTTCATCCTCGTGATTGTCTTTGGTGAATAAATGTCCTGTATCATGAAACCATGCAGCGGTTGATAGAATGAATTGCTCAACCGGGTTAAGTGAATAATGGGTGGCAATTTCATTTGTTCTTCTAACTACTGCTTTAGTATGATTTAGATTGTGATATAATAAAGCAGGAAGCTGATGCTTTTTGAAAAGTTGGATAACGTACAGAGGAATTTTTTCAGCCACTCTCGTTAGAGAGGTTTCTCTCCTTCTTACCAAAAAGTAATAACATACTGCTCCCGATATTATAGCAATTATCACGGAGCCTAAAATATCGCTTGGGTAATGTACACCTAAATCCATTCTGGAGTAACCAACTGCAAATGCCCATAAAAACGAAGGTGTTATTACATACCATTTAGGAAAAAAAAAACTTAATGAAATAGCTAATGTAAAAGCATCGGAAGTATGTCCTGATGGGAAAGATGGGCTGTTTTCCCCTGTTACTTTTTCAATAAAAGGATAGGTAATAAAGGGTCTTGGACGATTTACCAAATGTTTTATAATCATAGAAAGTAGTAGGACTAAAATAGATGACTTAATGATATATATGGATTTTTCTTTTAATCGGCAATTTTTTTTTTGTAATTGCTAAAAGAAAAAGAAGAACAGGCATAGTATAAGCAATCGGGGCTGCATAATCAGTAACCAGACGAAATGCGTCGTCTAATGAACGATTTCTGTGTAAATTAATCCTTTGTAGTACATCTATATCCCATCCCTGTGCCTGGCAAATAAAGCCGAAAAACAGCATGATAGTGAAAAGCAGGACAGATACACTCACAAAAAAAGTCCCGTAGTGTTTTTCGTTATCATTTTTGCTTTTTTAAAACCTGAATCACACAAATAATTCTATGACAAAAACTATTATTCTATACTGTAGCCTTAGCTTGCATATTTCTTTCTTTTCTGTACACAAGCCTCATCAAACTTGGTAATACCAATAACAGCAATGGCAATCCTGATATAAAACCTCCAATTACCGCAATCGCTAAAGGCTGCTGCATCTGTGCACCCAAACCTATGCCCAATGCTAAGGGCATTAATGCCAGGATGGCGCCTATAGCTGTCATTAGCTTTGGACGAATACGCATGGCAATTGCGTAGTTGATGGAATTATCCACATCGCCTGTAGCTTTTAAGTTTGTTTTGAATTGATTAACAGTGAAGATGGCGTTTTCAGCTATGATACCCACGATCATAATAATTCCTGTGTAGCTGCTGACATTTAATGGAATGCCTGTAACAAATAAACCGAGGATACAGCCGCTAATCCCCATTACCGAAACGATAAGTACCAGCAAGGCGATCATCCATTCTTTGAACATAAAAATCAATACTGCCAATACCAGCAGTATGGCTAATCCTAAAATAAACAGAAGTTCTCTGAATGATTGTTGTTGTTCGGAATATGCGCCGCCATAGCCAATGCTATAGCCTTGAGGCAAAGGCAACTGTTGTTTAAATTTATTTTGAATTTCTTTTATAGCACTTCCCAAATCCCGATTATCCAAACGTGCAGTTAATACAATGTCAGATTTCAAATCTTCTCTCCGCTGTTCAATTTCTCCTGGTACCACTTCCACTTTACAGAAGAAGGAGACGGGTCTTGTAGTGCCATCCGGTAAAAAAATCAATCGCCTTTTTAAGTGCTCTAAATCATTGTCTTGAAAGTCGGTGAAGCGAAACAATATTCTTCTCATTTGTTCCCCGTCCTGAAATTGACCTATTTGTATGCCGCCAGTCATGGCAGCCTGAGCGGGAGAAGGTTCCGGCACATTCGCATTCATGCCTAAGGGTACACCGCCCGTGTAGGTGCTTAACTGGGTTTGGAAATCCGTTAAGCTTATATTATACCTGCTCAGTTTATCCTGATCGGGCATAAAAACCAAAGAAGGACCTGCCGTTACCAAGCCATTATTAATATCGGCTATTCCTGATATCTTTTGCAAAATGCTTTCTGCCTGTAGCGATAGCTGCTCTAATGTTTTGTAATTGTCTCCAAATATTTTTATCTCAATCGGCTGCGGTGTACTCATCAGGTCACCCAACAAATCTGCAATTCGCTGTCCAAATCCGATATCTAATACCGGTACCACAGCGCTTATTTTATTCCGCAAATCAGCAATCACTTCGGGAGTGGTTTGCGACCGGTTCTTTTTTAATTGAATAGAATAATCTCCAAAATTTGGTGGCACTGTGCGAAATGCCATGCGCAAGCCGGTACGGCGTGAATAGGTTTCTACATTAGGGTTTGCCATAATAATCTTTTCCATTTGCTGGCAAAGGCGGTCTGTTTCTTCTACGGATGTACCGGGGGGTGAGAAATAGTCAAGCACAATGGTTCCTTCATCTAAATCCGGTAAAAAGCCAGTTTCCAATTTGCCTGACGCCAGCCATGCAGAAATGCCTAAAACCAAAATGATGCTGATGGCAATAACCGGTTGTTTGAAAAGCCAGGTTAACCAACTTAATTTTTTTACATTTTGTGCCGTGGAATGATGCTGACTTTTTTTCCGGAACGTTTCCTGATAACCAATAATGAGGTGCAAAACCGGTAACAACAGCCAGGTTACCAGAAACGAGCAAACGAGCGTTACCTGCATAGTTACAGACAACTCATAAAAGAAACTGCCTGCCAGTCCGCTCATCATTCTGAACGGAATAAATATTACAATGGTAGACAGCGAAGAACCAACCATTGCCGGAAACAGATTGTGAATAGATTTTTTAACGACTAAGAATTTATTCTCATCAGGATGCTCTTCATGTTCCCGGTATATCTGTTCAATAATTACAATCGCATCATCAATAATTAAACCGATAGAAGCCGCAATAGCACCCAGCGACATGATGTTGATGGTAATACCCAACATATATAGCACTAACATCGTGAAGGTAAGCGTTACCGGAATAGAGAGCATTACTGCCAAACTTGCCCGCCATGAGCGGAGGAAAATAATCATTACTATAATCGCCAGGAATAAGCCCTCGTAAATGGTTTTAATAACGCTGTGAATGCTATCGCCCACAAAAGCGCTTTGGTCGTAATAGGGTTTTATTTCATAATCGCCGGGTAATAATTTTCTTATCTCAGCGGCTTTGGCTTCGGCTTCTTTTGCAAAATCGAGCAGGTTAATACCGGGTTGTTTTACTAAATCAATCAGAACTGCATTACTTCCATTTGCGTTGATCTTTACAAATTCCTGTTGTTCCTGTATTTCTACTCTGGCAATGTCTTTCAGTTTTACAATCCGGTTGCTGTCATTTTTTATGACTACCTCCTGCAATTCATCAATATCATTTACCCTCGTATCAGTGAGATTTAAATAAAGCCTACTGTAATCCGCCAGATATCCATTGGATAATACGAAATTATTGTTACTGAAGGCGGTGATGATAGTGTTCGGCGTAATGCCAATTGACGACATTTTAACTGGATCGGGAATGACCACATACTCTTTTGCCTTACCACCCCTGACTATTACATTAGAAATACCTGCAACCTGGGAAAAGATAGGTCTCATTAGCAGGTAAGCTTTATCCCGCAGCGCCACCTGGCTTTGGGTTTTGCTCTCCAATGTAAAGCCATACACCGGAAAGAGGGATTGGTTCATGGCTTCGGCAGAAATATTAACTCCAGGTGGCAGGAAATTTTTTATTTCATTGATACGGCTTTCCAATTGTGTTTTTAAATTGTAAATATCCAATCCCCAATTAAAATAAACTTCAATAGTGCAACTGCCTCTGCTGGTACTGCTTTTTACAATGGTTACTCCTTTTACTTTTTTTACGGCACTTTCTAAAGGTTTGGTAACGGTTATCATCATCCTGTCAACAGGCTGCTGACCTGCATCGGCAATAATGGATACGCGGGGAAATAGTACTTCAGGAAACAGGTTGGTCTGCATTCGGGTATAAGAAAATATACCCGCCATTAGCAGCAGCGAGCCTACAAACAAGATAGGCTTAGAGAATATTTTATAGTAGGAACTTTTATCGTTCTTCATGTTTCAAAATCCTATTTTTTTAAAAATATTTTCACAAACGCGGTATCCGGCAGCCCATAATTTCCGGCACTTAAAATTTTGTCATTAGCGGTGAACTGTGGGGAAAGAATCTCAATATCATCCTTATTCTTATTGCCAATAATCACCGGAACTTTTACTGCGGTGCTATCATCTATTAGTTTCATAATCCAGTAATGCTGCATCATTTCGTCACTCAATACACAGGCTTTCGGCAACACCTGGTTATTATTTCCGCTTCCTTTATTTACCAGCACTTTTGCCACCAGTCCTTCTGGAAGAATCAATGTTTCGGAGGTTCTTGCCAGAATATTTTGCGTTTGTGCGGTTACATTCATAGCCGTTAAGGGTTTGGTGAAAACAGCCGTATGCTTTGTGTTATCGGGTAATACAATGGTGCAGGGATTACCAGCTTTTACATATTTGACAAATTCAAAAGGCACGTTTACCTGAAAGACCATGCCATCTCCCTCGGTAATGGTACAAAGCGAGGCTCCTTCCAAAACATAGTCGCCAGCCTGTTGTCGATCAATAGCTGTTATAATACCTGGTGTAGAAGCAGTTACTTTAATTTTTCCATACCCGGCTAAGGAAGAATCATACAAAACAGGCTGATTGCCTAAAGCTCTTCTTTCTTTCGTTTCCAACTCGTAAAGCAATTGCCCCCGGCCAACCAGGTCTCCGATCCTTATATTCACCCTAGTAATATAAGCGGGAATTGGAGCTGTTACGATATTGCGGCTTAAATAAGCAGTGGTGGCAAAGAGCTCCAATTCATCATTTACAAATCCATGATTTATGGTAGTGATTTCTACAGGTACTCTCGGTTTTTGTACTGCTTCTTCTGCGTTGGGGTCATTGCTTTTGCAGCCCATGATTAAAATGCCGCAGCTAACAATTAAAGAGGTTATTAATTTATTCATGTTACATCTTATTACCAGTTCCAATAGTTATAGGCATTGATTAATAAAAGCTGATTGGTTTGCAGCAACGAATAATCCCGTTGCACAATTGCCATATTTTTTATAGTGTTAATAAAGTTGATAACGGATTGCTGACCAGATATCAATTCCTTCCTATACGAATTAATGACTGAATTATATTCTGATAGTTGCTGTTGCAGGAGTGCAGAGCGTTCTTTATAAGAATTGAGTTCTTGAATAAATTTGCTCTTTCGCAAATCGTTTTGTACAAGAAAATTATCCCGATACGCCGTAACCGATTGTAACAGGTATTTTGTTTTTTGCCGTGTAATTTGTTTCTGCTGCCCGTCAAAAATGTTCCATGTCAGGCTAAGCCCCGCACTTAAACCGAACCGGCTGGGGATCGTCTCAAAATTTACAGCATTTAGTCCCGAATTGGCAAAAACATTCAGTTGCGGCCTATACTTAGTTTCAAATATCTTCTGCGTTGCCTGAAGATTCAAACTGTCTAACTTATATTTTTCCAAATAGTTAGATGTAAAAGAAGGTGCTTCGTCTTTAAGCGTCAAAACAAGCGTATCCAATGCAACGAATGAAGTATCTCTAATTCCTGCCAGTATTTTTAGGTCCAGTAGGTCTCTCCAATAGTTGGCATTACTTAGCGCAAACTGATTTTTAAAATTTTCATATTCAATATTTATTAAGGAATAATCCGACTGTTTTAGCAACGCATTATCAGCCAGTTTTTTTACAATATCCCGTTGCGCCTGTAACAGGCCCAGCATGTCCCGGGCATAATCAGACTGCTGCAAGTCCAGTAAACATAGTATGTATTGATCTGTAACGAACTTCACCACATCATGCTCTGTCAGCTTTATATTGTTGCGATTAATTTGGGAAGCGATATCGGCCTGCTCTCCATAAACTTTATAGCGTTCTTGATTAAATATTGGCTGTGTAATGGTAACTAAGCCCTGGTATTGTCCACCGTTTGTAGCGCCTAAATCATAGCCATAATATTTATCGGCACCTTTTGAGTTAAATACAAGGCGGGTATTATTATCTGCAGATATAATGGGCGCCGCCAAAAAATTTCCGGTTAATCCAATTTGTGGTTTTGTAAATTGCGCTTTTAGCCGTTCTATTTCTAACTGGTTTGCCTTGCTTTGATTTTGATTGTCTTTTATTAACGGGCTGTTTTTTATAGCAGAATCAATAAACGCCGGTAAGGACTGCTGAGCAAATGAAGCGGAATTTATTCCAAGAAGAAGTAATCCCCCAAAAAATACTTTCATCTTTAAAAGTTAGTTTACAGGTTTATACACTCTTATTTCGGCGTTTTCATTAGATTGAGGCACTGCAAGAATGTATTTGTCAAGCTGCCCTGAAAACAGTGACGTTCCTGCGCCTTTGGCAGTGGTGACCGAATGCAATAACTGGTAATGGTCTGCATCTGTTTGTTGAATAATTTCTATATTACCTTCACCACACGAGACAAGAATACGACTACGTTTTGCATCATAATATATTCCATCAGCATTTTTAGCGATATCAAAGCTTTGAATGGCTTTGCCTGTTTGGGTAGAATAAATTATAAACTTGCCCGGCTCACAAGCAATAAAAAGACGGTGATTATTACGATCAAGCGCCATTGGCACATTTTCCTTTGCTTCAATCACCGGCCAGTCGGCTATTATCTTTGCGTCTGGGATACTTACTACCTCAACAACATTTTTTTGCGGAAGATTTATATACACCCTATCGCCGTCTATTTCAAATTGCTTGGCATACCCAGATAATGGAATTTCCCCAACAATCCTATCTTTTTTTACATCAATAATACCGAGTGATCCAAACGTTTTGCCCACACCTACATATAATTGGTTGGTAACGCTATCAAACCTTAAATTATTACAGGCTTCCTTAAAGGAAAAGGTATTCAATACCTTGTATGTGTTGCCATCCAGTTCGGTTACCTTCCCGTCTCCCCCTGTTGACACGTAAACCCAATTATTTTCCGGCAGATAAAAAATCCACTTCGGTTCATTAAAGCCGGGCAGGCTGGTAATAGGCTTGCCCGATTTAAGATTAATTATTTCTACAGAATGATTGTCCTCAGCAGATACAAAGAGACGTTGACTTTGTATATCAATGGCCATAAGGTCAAACCCGTCTTTTACATGGGGAAGTGGAATGAACTTTTCAAGTAATAAGTAAGAGGAAGTATCCCCGGCTATTTTTGCTTTGCGGTCTTTTGGTGCAAAATTGCATGAGCAAACACCAAGACTTACCAAAAGACCTGATAAGAAAGTAATGGAGAAAAAATGTCTCATATTGGGTTTGAAATTTTCACAAACCTATTATGAGATTTAGGATAAATTCTGGATTACAAAACGACTGTAAAACAGTGGTATCCATTTGAATAGTGATACTGAATTTGACAGCAGTAACGTTGGCAAATTTGCTTTACAATAGACAATCCCAACCCGCTGCTGCTGGTTGATTTAGAAAATTTTGCAAACCGCTTAAACAAACTGTCTCCATGTAAAGCAGATTGGTCACTCGTATTGCAAATAGTGATTTCTTTAGCGTTTACCTTGATAGTAATGCGTCCATTCATGCTGTTATGGCTGATTGCATTTAAAATCAGGTTGCTGATCATGATTTCAATTAGCGAATTATTAGCCTTTATAACAGGAGGCTTTGTAATTTCAGTTTCAATACTCAAATTTCTTGACAAAGCTTGTTGCGAGAAATAAGGTAAAACTTCGTTTATTAACCTGCCAATATCAACGGGTTCAACCTCAGTAAACTGGTTATTTTCAATTTTAGCCAATAACAGTAAATTTTTATTCACTCTTGACAGACGGGAAGCTGCTTCATAAAGTGATAGCAGTATCTCTGCCTGGTTTTCGTTTAGAGAGGGTTCCTGCAGCAACATGTCCAACTTTGATTGAAATACCGCCAGTGGCGTTTGCAGTTCATGCGCTGCATTTTCTGTAAACTCTTTCTGGGTTTGATATGCTTTTAGATTCTCCTTGATCAGTTTGTTTAATCCTTTATTCAGTTGCCTGAACTCAGTAATGGAGGTAGAGGTAAAAACCGGTAAGGTATGATGTTCAATATTGAACCTTTGAATTTTATCAAGTGTATCATAAAAAGAACGCCATAAACGATTTGAAATAATCCGGGTTACGAAGAAGATGACAATCAACAATGCAAACACTACTCCGCAATACAGCCAGGCCAATGTGATTATCAGATCTTCCGACTCTACTAAATTCAGGCGGATCATTAAGACATATTGCTGGTGCCCAATAATTACATCAGTATATAGTACACGGTAAGGTTCCCATTCAGGCGTCATTTCGTCAAAAAAAACTTCCTGAATGATATGGTCTTTAGGTTTGGAAGTAACTGTATCGGGCAAGATCCTCACATCACGGTTAAAACGGTTCCATGAAGCTATATCTTCTTTGGTTAAGGTGGGACTGCTTTTTACGAGAAATTCTTTTTTGCGAAGCATAACAGCTTCATCCACATCTTCATAATACATCCTTTCCATCATGCGGTAAAAGAAGGGAATGCTCATACCTAAAATAAGCGTGGCAAGCAGAGAATAATAGAATAATGTTCGGTTTAGTAGCCTGCTCATACTTCCCATTTATAGCCTGTTCCATAGACTGTTTTAATGTAATCCCTGCATCCTGACTCCATCAACTTCCTTTTTAAATTTTTGATATGGGAATAAACAAAGTCGAAGTTGTCCATCATATTGGCCATATCCCCGGAGAGATGCTCTGCTACAGCCGCTTTGGAAATAACCCTGTTTTTATTGCCGATTAAAAAAAGGAGCAAATCAAATTCCGTTTTTGTAAGTGCCACCAGTTTATTACCAATATGCGCTGTTTTAGAAAGAAGGTCAATGTTTAATTCATTAGCTTGAATCCGGTTGGTATTGTCAAATTGTTTTCTACGGATTAAGGAATAAATTCTTGCACTTAATTCTGACAAATGAAACGGCTTGGGTAAATAATCATCTGCTCCTATTTTTAATCCTGCTACTTTATCCTGGATTGAATCTTTTGCGGAAATAATAATAACGCCATCCTGCTTTTTTTCTTTTGCAAATTCTTCAAGTAGTTTGATGCCATCCCCGTCTGGAAGCATAATATCTAACAAAATGCAGTCGTAATGATAAATACCTATTTTGTCATACGCCTCGTTAAAGGAGGACGCAATTTCACAAATATATTTTTCACCTTCCAGATAAGATGAGATTGTTTGAGCTAATTCAGCTTCGTCTTCCACAATTAGAATCTTCATAACAGCAAAATAAATTTCATTTTTGGATTAATTCTGGATACTCTTAACTATGTTAATTAAAATACCTTTCCATAACAATTTAATGATTCCGTTTTATATCAACTTTAATATTGATTTTTAAACATTATTGTCCGACTAAAATTGGGTTAAAATCGCTGGAATTCTTGCTGGGCAATGGTTGTAGGAGAAAAGAACACTGTTTCAAAATATGGGGGAGTACCCCATGTTCTAAAAATCGCTAAAACTCA
>JBMOKQ010000035.1:0-120722 GCA_049324295.1 Bacteroidota bacterium | reverse complement strand
TTTGCATGGTTTGACAATGACAGAAGATTATGCAGGAATTATGAACTCCTTATGGAATCTTCCGAAGAAATGGTCAAATTATCCGCCATAAAACTTTTATTGAATAAATTTTAAACAGGCTCTTAGTCGGACAACAATGATTATTTTTATAGAAAAGGTAACTGGTGACGCACTTTAAAACAACATACAAGTATGTAATCGTAATCCTCATAGGCTTGCTGATTTTTATGCTTGATTATTTTGAGTTAGCTAATCCAGCTACGAATGAAGTTGTGCTTTTTGCTTTAAGCATTTTAAAGTCTGCTTACTTTATCTATTTTGTATTCCGCACTATAAAAGAAACTGCCCATAAAGACTTTTACTTTCAAGAATTCATGTCATTTGTAGTTATAAGCATCCTGCTTGTAATAATTTCTTTTGCCATTGATTACTATTGTCTTTATCGGATTTCTGCTTTAACATTTAACGGAGTAATCCCAAAGACAAATATTGTTGCCGAATTTATCAGCTTCTTTTATTATAGTATTTCAGTTTTTACAACGGCAGGCTTTGGTGATATAAAACCTAACAGTACCAGTGCTCAGATATTTGTATCTACAGAACTGATGATTGCGTTTTTCTTTACCATTTTGGTAATAGCTAATATTTCACATATTCGAAGCTCTTTTGTGGAAAAAAACAAACGGCGGTGATTTGTCTTTTTCGGGGGGAAGGGTAATTTTATTGCATCAGTCAAAACCAACTGTTATGACTAATAACTATCTTATTGCAGGCATAGCTCTTTTACTTTTTGGTGCTTGCAAATCACCAACTCCTGCCACTTCTGCTGCATTAAAACAGCCTGCTGAAGTTTTCAGCAAAAATGGCCTTTTAGAAATCACACTCCGGCCAGTAGAAGGTCGCCTTCAACTTGATGGAAAGGAATATACTGCATGGATGTATAACGGCAGTTATATACCACCATTACTTCATTTGAGACCAGGCGATACATTAAGAGTGCACTTGGTTAACGGTTTAAGTATGGAAACCAATCTGCACTTCCACGGATTTGATGTGTCTCCATTAGGCAAAAGTGATAATGTTTTTAGAATCGGAAATCCCGGCGACACACTGGATTATGAAGTTATACTTAGTAAAGAACATGATGCCGGAACTTTTTGGTATCACCCACACCCTTGTGGCAAAAGTGAGCAACAGGTATTTTTAGGGATGAGCGGTGGCATTATTGTAGAGGGCTTGTTAGACGAACTTCCGAAGGAGTTTCGCAATTTGAAAGACTACACCATGTTACTTAAGGATATTCAACCTATAGAAAGTCAAAAAAAAACCATTTTATGCGGAGTTGGTACCGGAGTGCAGGAAGTATATGAATTTGACAGTGAAAAAACCACACAACGTACCATCAACGGACAAATAAACCCGGTAATAAATATGCAGCCCGGGGAAACGCAAATATGGCGTATTTCAAACGTAGGGGCTAACATTTACTATAATATACACCTTGAAGGTCACCAGCTATACCAGATTGGTGAAGATGGTGGATATTATAAAGAAGTAAAAGCAAGGGATAGTATATTAATGCCACCCGGCTCCCGTATTGAATTACTGGTACAGGCAAAACAGGCAGGTACTTATAAATTAAAAACACTGGCCATGAGTACAGGCAGTGCCGGAGATGACTACCCGGAAGTGACACTGGCCACACTTGTAACGAACGGCACAACCATACAACCACTAACACTACCTACAAAGCTAAACGATAAACTAACCGATTTGCGTACCAAAACTATTACCGGGAAAAGAGTTTTTTCGTTTACCGAAAAAAGCGACCCAGATGCATTTTTTATTAATGGCAGGCAGTTTAATATGGACTCGACAGATACAAAAGTAAAATTGGGCAGTATAGAAGAATGGACCCTGGTTAATGCCACTGATGAAATGCATTGTTTCCATATTCACCAATTCGATTTTCAGGTAGTGGAAATAAATGGCAAATCAATTTCCTTCAATGGAACCAACGATGTAGTGAATATGCCCCCACGCAGTACCATTAAATTACTAATGCCATTTACTGAGGATTATATGGTAGGAAAATTTGTGTACCACTGTCATATACTGGCACACGAAGACCGTGGAATGATGCAAACAATTGAAGTAGTAAAATAATTACAAATATAAAACGTAACAAACATGAACTTTAATCCTGCACACTGGCATTTATTAGTAAACCACCTGCCCATTATTGTGGGTTTTACTGCAACCCTTATACTGTTATGGGGTATGCTCCGGCGTAATGTATCTATTGTAAACCTGAGCCTGGTGATGTTTGTAACCTGTGCCGTCTTTAGTATTGTGGCTTCCACCACAGGCGAAAGTGCCGAACACTACCTGAAAGGTTTGAATGCAATAGAAGAAACTTATCTGGAAAAACATGTAGGCGCTGCGGATATTGCAAATTATGCTATGATTGCTGTTGGTGCATTATCGTTGCTTACCCTCATTTTCAAACGTATCAGAAATGTAAGTGCTATGCCATACATTATTCTTATAGCCTCAGTCATTGCATTTGCTCTTATGGCAAGGGCAGGCACTTTAGGGGGTGATATTATGCACAAGGAAATTCGTAACGATGTAATTCAGGTTAAATAAACCTGTCAAAAGAACCGGTAGTATTTAAACTTAAAATTAATAAAAATGAAAAAGGTAATGATTGCGATGGATTACAATCCATCTGCACGAAAAGTGGCAGAAACCGCATACCAATTGGCAAAAACTATGAATGCTGAAATATGTATTGTGCATGTAGTGGCCGATGCAGCATATTATACTATGGACTATTCTCCCATTATGGGTTATAGTGGTTTTGACATGAATGCAACCATGAAGCTTGCAGACGAATTAAAAAAAGAAGCAGGCGGCTTTTTAGATGCTGCTGCAAAACACATGGGAGATGAAACAATAACAGTACAGGTATTAGAAGGCGACACTGCCGAAGCCATTTTAGATTACGCAAATCTATGGAAGGCAGATATCATTGTAATGGGTTCCCACAGCCGCAGTGGTATTGATAAACTATTGATGGGGAATGTTGCACAGAAGGTTTTAAAACACAGCCATATTCCATTGTTTATTATTCCAACTAATAAAGAATAATGCGGTTAATCATCACAACATTATTTTTGATACCATACATTGCCGCCTACTGCCAAAATGAAGAATTCACCGCAGACAGGCCGGGACTATCTGATGCACCAGACCTTATCAGCAAAAGAACATTTCAGTTAGAAAGTGGATTTGATATTTCCAAATACAACAGGTATGGAGTGTATCAGCTATCAACCAACACTCTTCGCTATGCACTAAACAACCGTTTTGAGGCAAGACTTGATTTTGGCATTCAATACGACCCGGAACAAAAAGTATATGGGGCATCGGCACCTGCATTAGGCTTAAAAACGCTGTTGCAGAACCAGAAAAATATATTGCCCAAAACCGCACTCATAGTAGAATGGTTTCCGCCGTCATTTTCTAATCCGCAGGCAGCTACTGGCCTGGGTACTGAGCTTTGTCTTAATCATGACTTAAAAAATGATGACAACATTTATTATAATGCCGGATTATTGTGGCAAGACCTGAAGCAGGTACCCATAGTAAATGGTTTGATTGGTTATAATCATGAGTTTACAAAAGTATGGCAGGGTTTTATTGAATTGTATTATTACGATACCAGGAGCAAACCTTTTAACTTGTAAGTGATATTGGTGTTACAACCCAGGTTAATAACCGTCTTCAAATTGATTTTGCATTTGGCCTCGACCTGAAACAACCCAAAGGCAATTTTTATTTTGACGGAGGCATCAGTTATAATTTTATACCAAGTAAATAGTTTCAGTTTTTATGCAATTTATTTTTATTATTTCAGTTATCATTTTTATTGTGCTAGCCGTACTGCTGCGAAAGAAAAAGCCATTTTCACAGCCAGAGCCTGGCATAGAAAAAAGGCTGCTTGAAAAGCATGTAACATTTTACAAGCAGTTAGATAATGACGATAAGGAGCAATTTTTGCAGCGAGTACAGCTTTTTTTACAAAAAGTAAGAATTACCGGGGTTAAAACAACTATCGAAGATATTGACCGTGTATTTATTGCCGCAGCAGCCATTATTCCCATATTCGCTTTTAAGGGCTGGCAATATCAAAACATTCATGAAGTACTTGTATATCCAGGCTCCTTTAATGAGGATTTTGAAATAGAAGGAACCGGGCGGGATGTGCTTGGTATGGTAGGTAATGGACCTATGCAAAATGTGATGCTATTATCTCAGCAAAACCTCAGGGATGGCTTTTTTAGAAACAATGATACTTCTAATACCGCCATTCATGAGTTTGTGCACCTGGTTGATAAGACTGATGGCGATACAGATGGTTACCCCCGGGCATTGCTGCCACATAAATATACGGTACCGTGGATTAAAAGAATTCACAAAGAAATTGAATTGATAAGAGCAGGCCAATCAGATATAAATCCATATGGAGCTACTAATGAAGCAGAATTCCTGGCGGTAGCGGCGGAGTATTTTTTTGAAAAACCACATTTAATGGAGCAAAGGCATCCTGGTCTTTACCAGTTGCTATTGCAAATATTTGTTCCATCAAAATTGGATAATTAAAAACATTTGTGTATGAAAAATAAGACATTTAACTGGCAAATAGGTGTAGCAATTGTAAGAATTCTTGCAGGTCTTATGATACTGCACCACGGATTGGTAATATTCAGCAATGCAGATATGACGAAGACAATTGATTTCTTTAGCTCCGCATTGAAGTTACCTGCCCCTGCTTTTTTAGCATGGCTGGCTAAGGGTGCTGAGTTTTTTGGCGGCTGTTTACTCATATTGGGCCTTTTTACAAAACCTGTACTTGTAGTGCTGATAATTGATATGACGGTAGCAGTATTAGTGGCCGGCAAAGGCAACATCTTTACGCATGCAGAACTCCCATTTGTTTACCTCCTGTTATTTGCTTTATTGGCTTATATACCCGCAGACGAATATTCGATAATAACACGATTTTTCAAGCATTCTAAAAATATCACTAAATGAAAAAGATTTTAATAGCAATAGAAGGCGGCCCCCTTACAGAAAAAGTAGTTATGCATGGAGCAGAACTTGCAAAGCTTATACATGGCGAAGTTGGCCTTGTATATGTGGCTGACGCAACAGGATTTATCGGCGATGCAGGTTACACTACTCAAAACTATATTCAGGATTTACACAAAGAAGCATTGCAGCTTTTTGGTAAAGTGAAGGCTGAATTTAACATCAAGCAAAGCTGGACATTTATTGAAGACGGTAAACCTGCAACCAAAATAGTGGAAACAGCAAATGAGTGGAATGCTGATTACGTTGTAGTGGGTACACATGGCAGAACAGGCCTGTCGCACTTTTTAATGGGTAGTGTAGCTGAGCATGTGATACGCCATAGCAACATACCGATATTAGTAATTACACCAGAACATAAATAACAAAATGCAAATAATGATACACACAGAGAAACATTTAAAAAGCTCTGATTTTATAACAGATGTGGTAATTGGCATGAGTGATGGGCTTACTGTTCCTTTTGCATTAGCCGCCGGTGTAAGCAGTGCCGTGAGTAACAATGCGATTGTGACAACAGCCGGTATCGCCGAAGTAATTGCTGGTTCAATTGCAATGGGATTAGGCGGTTACCTGGCAGGAAAAACAGAATGGGACCATTACAAATCAGAAATGCTAAAGGAATATTACGAAGTGAATAATATGCCGGAGAAGGAAAAAGACGAAATAAAGACAATTTTTGCGGAATACGGATTCAGTAGCCAATCGCAATCATTACTGGCCGACGAGTTGGCGAAAGATAAAGACAAGTGGGTAAAGTTTATGATGAAATATGAACTGGGGCTTGAGCAGCCCGACCCAAACCGTGCCGGTAAAAGTGCAGCCGCTATTGGATTAAGTTATGTTGTTGGTGGCATGATACCACTATCACCTTATTTCTTTACCGCTACCCCAACGGAAGGTTTGAAAATATCGGCTGGCATAACTTTGATATGCCTGTTTCTCTTTGGATATTTTAAAAGCAAAGTTACAGGCCAGCCCGTTTTGCAAGGGGCAATAAAAGTTATGATAATTGGCGCTTTAGCGGCTGCGGCAGCTTTTGGCGTGGCAAAAATATTTGGGGCATAAACAAATGGGCTATAAATAAATCAAACCAACTATGCTGCATAAAATAAAAAATGTAAATAAACATCATAAAGATGCACTTAGCCGTTCACAACGGTTTGCATCGTGGATAACAGGGAAAATAGGAACAATGACATTTTTCTATGTTATTTTTTCATGGACAGCTTCGTGGCTATTATGGAATACTTTGGGTCCTAAAAAAATGCAGTTTGATCCTGCACCGGATTTTTTGCTTTGGTTGTTTATCTCCAATATGATTCAGATTTTTTTGATGCCGCTGATCATGATTGGGCAAAATCTGCAGGGTAAACATGCAGAAATATTAGCCGATAATGATTTTGAAGTGAATAAAAAAGCTGAACAGGAAATTAAAGAGCTGAGAGAAAAACTTGATTATCTCACATCGCTTATAGAAGAAAGGTTACCACCGGTAAAATAGTCTTATGCACAACAAGTACAAAATAAAACAACACACAAAAGTACATCTTCAACAACTGGAGACTAAAGGCTCTCACCATTTTTTTTCAAATGAAAAAGAAGCAAAGCACATACTTGAAGAAGATATAACTAAAATCCAGAAACTGCAACAGAAATTATACGCCGGGAAAGAGAAAGCTTTACTTATCATTTTTCAGGGTATTGATACAGCAGGAAAAGACAGTTGTATCAAACATATTTTTTCAGGTGTTAACCCGCAGGGTTGCACCGTTACCAGTTTCAAACAACCCAGTACTACAGAGTTGGAGCATGATTTTATGTGGCGGCATTATACAGCATTACCGGCAAAAGGTTATATCAGCATTTTTAACCGGTCTTACTATGAGAATATGCTTGTAACAAGAGTGCATCCCGATTTATTATTAAAAGAAAAATTACAAGGCATTGTTAAAAGCTCTGATGCTGGCAACGAGTTTTGGCAACAGCGATGTATTATCATTAACAACTTTGAGCAGCAACTGGCAGAGTCGGGTACCACGATATTGAAATTCTTTCTTCATATCTCCAAACATGAGCAAAAGAACAGGTTATTACAAAGGATACAGGAAAAAGATAAAAACTGGAAATTTGAATATGGCGACCTAGCTGAACGAAAATTATGGAAGCATTATCAGCAATCATATGAAGATGTGCTGAGCCATACTTCAAGCCATTATGCTCACTGGTATGTAATACCGGCCGATGAAAAATGGTTTAGCCGGGTTGTCATTAGCCGAATAGTTGCTCATGTATTGGGGAAAATGTCTCTGCAATTTCCGGAAGTTACGCAGTTGCAAAAAGAACAATTGCTGCAAGCTGAAGAAGAGTTAACTAATGAAAATTAATTAACAAACAAAAAATAAGTCACATGAAGAAACTACTATTTAGTGCAGGCATTGCACTGCTAATCATCACATTCTTTACTTCCTGCGAAGGATGTGAAGGACCCTGATGCTAATAACAATTATAGAACAAAAGAAATGGAGCAAAAAGAAGGAGAAACTGATACAAAAGACAAACCGGATACTGCTGCCACTTCTGATATCCAGCCAGTAGTGCAGACCATTGAAATACAAAATCCTTCAAATGAAGCATTTTTAAAAGCTATCAATGAGTTCTCCGCAGGAAGAATGAAGAAACTGCTGAATATATACGGTAGGGCACCAATCTCATACGTACAGAACTGGCAGAAACAAAAGGAATGACAAAACAAATGGCAGATAAGGTAATCAAAAAACTGGATCTTTTGGATGAACAGGTGGAACAAGGTAAGATAAAAGTAGAAAATGATATGGTAACTGTTTTGGCAGATGCAGAAGCGGTTACTGCGCACAACTATATCTTTAAAGAAGGTAATACTGATGAGAATATAATCGCCCCAAACCTTACAGTACAGCATATTGATACCTTACACCTGTTGTTAAACCATGTCAATAAACTTGAAAAAGGGGCAGTCAAAGAAAAGAGTAATGCCCTACTGAATGAGAATAGGGAACTTAGAAAGAAAATGAGTACTGGAAACTTTAATAAAAACGATGTAAAAACTCACTTGAAGAATGTGAGAGAATATCTTGAAAAACGGCAGTAACTGATTTAAACACCTTTTAATCATAATGGATGACTGATTTATCCAAAATACAAACCATTGCGGAAAAAGAGAGCTTATCAACGGACATGGCTGTCGGCTTATCGGCAGAGCAGGTCGAGACACTCAGGCAATACTATGGACTTAATGAAGTAAAAGAAAAGCAAACACCTGCCTTTGTATTGCTGGCCCGTAAGTTTTGGGGGCTTACTGCCTGGATGCTTGAAGCCACTATCATTATCTCGTTTTTATTGCACAAAACCTTTGATGGATTTCTGATTACTGTTTTATTGATTTTTAATGGCCTTATCAGTTTTTTTAATGAATTAAAAGCGGCTAAAACCGTAGCTGCTTTGCAACAGCAATTACAGGTAATGGTAAGAGTGTTACGTAGAGGAACCTGGCAACAATTGCCCTCCAAAGAATTAGTACCCGGTGATGTAGTACGGGTACGAATGGGAGACTTTCTTACAGCGGATATGCAATTGGCCGATGGAGAAATTAAAGTTGACAAATCCGCCCTTACGGGTGAAACGGCATTGCTTTCTGTTAAAAAATCGGAACTATTGTACGCCGGCTCCGTTGTCAAGGCCGGTGAAGGCACCGCCATTGTTACAGCAACGGGCACACAAACCTTTTTTGGAAAAACTGCAAAACTGGTAATGACGGCCAGCCACAAAATGCACATGGAAGAAGTGGTGACAAGAGTGGTGAAGTTTTTGTTTATAGCAGTGGTCTCAATTCTTACTATCACAACAATCGTAGGGTTAATTGCCGGACAAACAATTATTTCCATTTTGCCCTTGATACTTATCCTGCTGGTATCCGCCGTGCCTGTGGGCTTACCGGCCATGTTCACCATCAGTATGGCAAGGGGCTCAAAAGAGTTGTCGGAAGATGGTTTACTGGTAAGCCGTTTAAGCGCTACAGAAGACGCAGCCACACTTACTACATTGTGCATAGATAAAACCGGCACCATCACAAAAAACGAACTTTCGCTTCAGCAAATTATTGCTACCGATGGTTATAGTGATGAAGATGTAATTCAGTATGGTGTCATGGCATCCGTAAAAGCCAATGAAGATACTATTGATCTGGCTTTTTTTGATTTTGCCGACAAACAACCTTCATTTAAAACTCAAACCTATCAGCAAATATCATTTACTCCATTTAATGCAAGTATTAAACATACCGAAGCAGTTATAGAAAGGAATAATCAAAAATTTTCAGTTGCAAAAGGTGCATATACAGCTATTAAGAATCTTTGTGGCATTGCAGTGTCTTCAATGGATGGTACGGTGAATGAATGGGCCCATAAAGGATTTAAAACAATTGCGGTTGCTGTGGCAAAAAGCAATAACGTATTTGCTATGGCAGGGATTGTTGCGTTGTACGACCCACCCCGGCCCGATGCAAAAGAAATGCTGGCTGCCATTAAAGACCTTGGTATTGATGTTAAAATGCTTACGGGTGATGCACTGCCCATTGGAAAAGAAATTGCACAGCAGGCTGGCATTGGAAGTAATATTATTTCCATTGCAGAGGTAAGAGAGCAGTTTGATACAAGCACATCTATTGCAGTAATACATGAACATAACGGTTTTGCTGAAGTATTACCGGAAGATAAATTTAGCATCGTAAAACAATTACAGCAGGAGAAACAAGTGGTTGGAATGACGGGTGATGGAGTAAATGATGCCCCGGCTTTAAAGCAGGCTGAAGTAGGTATTGCCGTAAAAAATGCTACTGACGTGGCCAAGCAGGCCGCAAGTATAATACTCCTTACAGAAGGCCTGCAACAAATATTAAGTTTGATAAAAGTTGGCAGAAGCATTCATGTTCGTATTTCCAACTACACCGTCAACAAAATTGCAAAAACCATACAAACCATTTTGTTTGTTTGCGTATCGTTTATCATTACAAAACAGTTTGTGGTAGCCACCATTGATATGGTGCTGATGCTTTTTTTAATTGACTTTGCCGTATTGGCATTGGCCACTGATAAAGTAAGCTGGAGCCGTAAACCAGCCAATTGGAATATAAAGCCGCTTGTAGTAAAAGGGGTTTTACTGGGGGTGCTGCTTTTTGCAGAGTGTATAGCCTGGTATTTTGCAGCCAAAAATTATTTTACTATTCAGGATACTGGCAGCCTTCACTCTCTTGGTTTTGCCTGTCTTTTCTTTTCGGGCATCATTTCTATTTTGGTAATAAGAACTGAGAAACGTTTTTTTAAAGAACCAGTTAGCAAGCTATTGTCAGCGGTTATACTTGCAGACATAATTGTTGTTTGCATCCTGCTTACCATAGGCTTTACAGGATTTTCAAAACTGCCGCTAATTGTTATTTTATCAACCCTCCTATTTTTTGTAATAGTCAATCTGTTGGTTAATGACACCGTTAAAATAGTGATGACTAAATCATATCAAAAAAATAATTTGTAAAACAAAAAATAGTCAAATGAAACGCATTTTATTATCTGCAGCAATTTCTGGAGTAGTAATATCCTGCGGTGATTCAAAAACTAATAATGAAGAACCTAAGGAATCTATTTTACAGCAGAAAAATGTAACTACAGATACAATTGCTATCGTGCAAAGTTCTCAATTACGTTTTGATGACGCACTATCAGCACTAAAAGATAAAAGAAAAAAAGAAGCTGCTATGATACTTCAAGCTGCAGTGAAATTACTAAAAGGAGAAAAAGAAGATATCAAGATAAACGATGTAAAAGACAAAATGCAGTTAGCCGTAAGCAATATTGAAGCGGCTGAGGATAGCCTTGAAGATAAGAAAGATATTAATTTTCGATTTTTAAAAAAGAATATTTCCAGAACCGAACTTTTACTGGCAAAACATTATTTCACATCACTTGAAATTCCTGAATCAGTCGATAAAACTTATGTAGCAATGAATAAAACGGTGGAACTAATGGAAGCAGGCTTGCTGCACAGTGATGATAATATGAAAATGGATGATGTTAAAATTGTAGCAGATACAAAGTTGTTCTTAAAGAAACCATCCACAGATAAAACGAAATATGCAAAGGAAATGAAAGAACATGTCCAAAAAATAAAGCAGTTACTTGAAGAACATACAAAGTGACATTTTAAAAGATGAAGCTCATATGAGAAAAATAATTACAGCCCTTTTGCTTTTGCCGGCAGTTTGCATAGCCCAGATTAATATTACAAATTTTTCAGCTACTATTCCAAACCTGAAAACTTACAGTGATGCTGTGTATAAACCCTACATCCAAACTACTATGCTTTATAACAGAAACAAGCAAAACAGCCTTCCATTAATCACTTTATCAGCATTTGAGCAGTTGCTTTTATGTTTTGACGATTTAGAGGGTGGAGTAAAAAATTATTATTATTCTGTTGAATTGTGCAATGTAAACTGGGGTCCCAGTAATCTTTCTCCGCTTTCATACCTGGCAGACTTTACACAAAGCCGTATCAGCCGGTATCGTTTTTCATTTAATACAAAGCAAAAATATACTTATTACGAAGCACTGTTTCCAAATGCTGAGATAAGACCAACCAAGAGCGGTAATTATCTACTAAAAGTTTTTGAAGATGGTGATGAATCCAGGCTTATACTTACCCGCCGTTTTTATGTTTTGGATAACCAGGCAGCAGTTAGTTTAATGCACACCACTAATGCTTTTAATGACTATCAAAGAAAGCAACAGGTTAATTTTCTGGCAGATGTTATCGGATTGAATGTAACCGACCCGTTTTCGCAGGTTAAGGCCATAGTTATGCAGAATGCGAGGAATGATATTCAGCAGAGCCCACAGTCTCCGATGTTTGTAAATCAAAATCGCCTGAGGTATAACGGAATGAATAATGATGTTTTCTGGGGTGGAAATGAATTTCGTTATTTTGATTGCAGCAGTTTACGGTTATTGGGCTGGAATGTTAGCAGCCTGCAAACAAAAGACACTGCAAATGCTGTAACACTAAGCACAGATAAACCACTGGCCAATCAGCCCTATATACGACGGCTTGACCATGATGGCCATTTCTATATTTCTAATGAAGATGGAACCGACAGCAGAACAGATGCCGACTACAGCATCATAAATTTCAGGTTGCAATTACCTGAGTTACCTGCCGGTAAAAAAATATTTATAGTTGGTCAATTTAATAATTGGAGGCTTCACAAGAATCATCAGCTTCATTTTAATACGAGTTCAAATCAATACGAAGGCGCACTGTACCTGAAACAGGGTATTTATGACTATAAATACACCGTAGTAAATGAAAATGATGGCAGTATAGATGAAAGTCTGGTTGACGGGTCTTTCAGCCAGGCAGAAAATAACTATCAAATTTTTTATTATTATAAAAAGTTTGGAGACTTATATGACCAGCTACTTGGATTTTATGAGTTTAATACTTTGAATAGCGGCTGGTAATCTGTATTCAAGAATGTTTCGTAACAACAAAATTTAATTTATATGAAAGGTGGTAAACAGAAATATATTATGCACTTGCTGCAAACCGAAAATGAGCAGCTAAGAAAATTACATGACATTGTAGGAAAATCTATTGAAGAGGAGCATACACTTACTGATAAACTAACGGGTGATGAAATGCAGGAGAAAAGAACATTCGGTGAAAGGCTTTCAGACAATGTTGCCACTTTTGGTGGTAGTTGGAAGTTTATAATACTATTTGCTCTTGTACTTATTATTTGGATAACATTTAACACTGCAGTAGAACACAATAAAAGTTTCGACCCATATCCCTACATTCTGCTCAACCTTATACTTTCCTGTATAGCTGCCATTCAAGCTCCTGTAATTATGATGAGTCAGAACCGAAAAGAAGAGAAAGACAGAAAGCGTTCTGTAAATGATTACATGGTAAACCTGAAATCAGAGCTTGAAATCCGCCATTTACACGAAAAAATTGACCTTTCAATTATTGACCAGTATAATCATTTGTGCAGTATGCAGCAAAAACAAATTGAACTTTTGGAGTTATTGTTAAAACAAATTGAACCAAACCACAGGCAGTAAATACCATTGTTAAAATAATCTCTGAATAACAACAGGATGTTGAGTTCCAAAGAAAATAAAAAACCATCACAGATTGAGCGTTTTTTTACAACCGTTTACGAAATTTCAGTATTTGCACTGCAATACTTCAGGTTCCTATTTTCTGCACCTTTTGAAATTCGGGAAACAATTTATCAGTGTTATAAAATTGGCGTAAAAGCACTGCCAATCATATCTGTAACAGGTTTTATTATTGGGCTTGTTTTTACTAAACAATCCCGGCTGCCGCTAACTGACCTTGGTGCTACTGCACTATTACCATCCCTTGTGGGTCTGGGAATCATTAAGGCTTTAGGGCCTTTGGTAACATCGCTGATATGTGCCGGCAAAATCGGATCTGCTATTGGTGCCGAGCTGGGGTCAATGAAAGTAACCGAGCAAATTGATGCAATTGAGATGGCAGGTGTGAATGCCTTTAAATACCTTACCCAGACAAGAATTCTTGCTTGCACTCTTATGATTCCGTTACTTACCTTTTACATGTCCTTCATGGCTTTATTAGGTGCTTTTGTTGATGTAAATCTGAGTGAGGCTACCAGCTTCGTAAGCTTCTTTCAGGGTGCCCTGGTTCGTCTCAATTTTTTTGATATAGCTGCTTCATGTACAAGGGGTATTCTGTATGGATTTACAATTGGGTTTTTAAGTTGTTATTATGGGTTTTCGGTTACCGGGGGCACAGAAGTCGTTGGAAGAGCAGCTAATTTATCTGTAGTTACATCCATGTTTCTCATTTTTATTGAAGAAGTTTTTATTGTTCAGTTATTAAATTCTGTATTAAAAAATGGGTAAGCTACAAGCCGGTAAAACACTATTAAACGCAGAAGTGCTTACCATAAAAAGGCTCACTAAATCATTTAATAACAGTATTGTGCTGAATGGAATTGACATGACAGTTTATAACGGTGAAAATGTCATTGTTTTGGGACCATCTGGCTCAGGTAAGTCAGTCCTTTTTAAGATTATCACCGGGTTTATGCAACCTGATGCTGGAATTGTGGAAGTAATGGGAAGTAATTTATCTAACCTTCCTCTGAATCAACTGAGAGATTTGCGAAAAAAAATCGGGATGTCGTTTCAGAACAGTGCATTATATGATAGCATGACGGTTTGGGATAATATGAAATTTGCACTTACGAGGCATTTTAAAAATATGAGCAAAAATGAACTTGAAATACGGATAATGGATATGCTTCATATGGTAGGTTTAGCGCACGCAACAAACTATTTGCCTTCGGATTTATCGGGCGGTCAAAGAAAAAGAATTGGCATTGCCAGGGCCCTCGTACTTGAACCTGAGCTTATGTTGTATGATGAACCTACTGCGGGGTTAGACCCTGTAACAAGCGCAGAAATCAATGACTTGATTAACCATATTCAGCGTACATTCAACACCACTTCGCTTATTATCACTCACGACCTTACCTGTGCAAAAAATACAGGCCATCGCCTGTTTATGATGTATCAGGGAAAGTTTATCCGGGAAGGCAGTTTTGCAGAAGTATTTTTAAGTGGTGACGATAGAATTAAACCTTTTTATAACTATAAATTTACTGATTGATATGGCAACAGCAAGAAAAAATTATCCTGTTACTGTAGGTGTATTCATTGTTGCCGGATTTACAATACTCGCTGCTGGTGTATTTTCACTAGGACGCCAGAATGATTTATTCACGAATGCTATTGTTGTTAAAGCTTACTTTACAGATGTAAAAGGTCTCCAGGCGGGAAATAATATTCACTATGAGGGTGTAAAGGTAGGTATTGTAAAATCAGTAGAGCTTACCAGGAATTCCAAAGTAGAAGTTGTTTTAAAAATTGAAAAAAAAATTATCCCCTATTTATATGCGAACGCAAAAGCGAAAATAGGCGCCGATGGACTTGTAGGAAATAAAATGGTGATACTTACAGGTGGTACAAAAGAAAGTCTGCAATTAAAAGAAAATGATGTATTGGTTATTGAGCAGTCTTTTAGTCCGGAAGATATTTTTGTTAAACTTGAAACCACCAATTCAAATATTCAGGCAGTTACAGAAAATCTAAAGCTAATTACAGGCAAAATTGCAAAAGGTAAAGGTTCCATAGGAAAACTGATTAACGATGCAAGTATGTACGGAAACCTGCAGGCCGTAATTGAAAAACTGAATGAAACGGCCGTCCATACAAAAAATTTTACTTTGGGTATTGAAAATTATGTAGCAGGGTTTAGAAAAGAAGGAACATTACTGAATGACCTGGTAACTGATACAGTAATTTTTGCAAGATTTCAGCAGGCCAGTTTCAATGTGCAGCAATTAAAAGAGGAAATAGCTGTCATTACTCAACATCTTAAATCTGTTTCGGGCAATTTAACGCAGTCGAACAGTCCTGCTGGCATTATTTTAAACGATAAGGCATCAGCAATAAACCTGCAACAAACATTAGAAAATCTTAAACTCGGTTCTGAAAAACTGAACCAGGACCTGGAAGCTTTAAAGCATAATTTTTTACTTCGGGGCTATTTTAAGAGACAGGATAAAAACAAAAAAAACAAAAACACCACTCAGCAATAGACAATTGATATGGAAAAACGTCAAATACCATTGTATATAAAAATAACTGCTATTATACTGGCAATCTATTTTGGCTGGCAGCTTTTAGTGCTTGCAAAAAATATACTTATACCCGTAGTAATTGCCTGGCTGATTGCACTGGTATTTTTTCCTATCCAGGCATTTATGGAACGTAAATGGAAGTTGCCCCGGGCTGCTGCCTGTATGGTATGCATACTTATAGTTATTTCATTTTTAACCGGCTTTGTTTTTTTTATTGGTACTGAAGCAACTGCTTTTAGTACAGACCTGAGTATGCTGGCTCAAAAATTTAATACAAATAGTCTTTCACCTTCTTCTGATTCTGCTACAGGAAATAACCAATGGAATGCATTGCTTAGCAGGGGAATTAATACGCTCTTTACTGCATTAAGTTCCTTAGCCGGTAAATTACTTATAAGCCTTATGAGTACAGTAATTACCATTGTACTAATAGTAGTGTTTACTTTTTTCTTTTTATACTACCGGCACCTGTTATATAATGCAATAGCGGTGTTTTTTGGCGACAGTCAAAAAGCTTCTTTTGAAAAAGCGCTGCTTGCAATCAGAAAACTTACCCGGCACTTTATAACAGGGCTTTTAATTGAAATGCTGGTTGTAGCTATACTAAATGCGGTTCTCTTAACCGTTTTTGGAATTAAACATGGTATCATGCTTGGCATATTGGCAGCCGTTTTAAATGTTATCCCTTATGTTGGTATTTACTCTGCTACATTGCTTGCCGTACTCATCACTTATGGCAATACCGGCTCAATGGCTGCAATAACAACAGCCATCATATTCTTAGCGGTGCATACTGTTGATGCAAATATACTCATGCCAAGAATCATGGGTTCGCAAGTAAAACTCAATTCATTTGCGGCACTAATCTCAGTGTTAACTGGTGGGCTGTTGTGGGGTATCCCAGGCTTATTTTTGGCCATTCCAGTTGCGGCTATTGCAAGAATAATATTTGAACAAGTACCTTCTCTGATGCCTTTTGCTGTAATAATGGGAAGTGAAAACAAAAAAAGCGATATGAAGGAATAATGAATTCAGGATTTATTCAGAATCATACTGCATTTTACATCTTATTAATTCTAAAAAGCAAATTCAAATGAAACTAAAAACGATGAGCTTTCTTTCAGCAATTCTTTTTACCGCTGTAATAATGGTGAGTTGTGGTGAAGAAAAAAACGAAAGTGAAGAAAAGAACGAATCTACAGAAACAGAACAAATAGAAGCCAAAGATGAAAGCGCTTCAAAAGTAGATGTGTCACTTCCTTCCGGAGAAATTGCATTAGACAAATTGCCAGCCGGTGTAAAAGAATTTGTTGAGAAAAATTATTCTGGCTACACTCTTTCAAAAGCAGCTTCTGATCCGTTATGCCAGGGTGGCGATGCTATTGATGTTGCAGTTACCAAAACTGCCGCACCAAATCTCTCTCTTATTTTTAAGCCCGACGGGAGTTTTGTACAGCAAGAAGAAGATGTGGCAATAACAACTGCTCCTGATAAAGTACAGGATGCATTAAAAACAAAGTTTGCCGACTATACCGCAGGTAAACAGATAGAAAAAATAATGCTGGCAGACAAAACAGTACAGTACCTGGTAGATTTAAGTAAAGGAGGAATCACTAAAGAGGTAATATTTAGTACCGAGGGTGCAGTGATATGTGAAAAATAAGAATTAAGGCACTATACTGCGTGAAAACCAGAGGGTTGTCGGAGAGGATTTTCCGGCAACCTTTGTATCTTTATTCTAAGCGGCAATCGATAGGTTAATACCCCCTTTTTCTCTTTTAATAAATAAACTTAGTATGGAAGAAAAATTGCACACTATTGATGAACTTACTAATACAGTTAAAGAATATCTTGATGTTCGTACACAGCAGGCTAAACTTCACTTTGCTGAAAAAACGGCCAAGGTATTATCTAATATTATCTCTTCCGCTTTTGTGTTTTTGTTTCTGATGGTTTTTATTTTTTTCCTTTTACTGGCATGCTCTGTCATAGTGGGTAAAGTATTGGGCGGTTGGGAATGGGGGCTATTGATCGTTGGCGGTTTTTCTTTTCTGCTGGGTTTGATAGTCAAGGCTCTCCGTTCAAAACTCATTGAGTACCCCTTAATGAATAAATTAATTCAGTATATTTTAAACGAAGATGAAGATGATGAAAATTAAAAACCATATTCAGCTTCGCAAGGAGAAACAACGTCTAAAAGAAAGACAGAATATCCTTGAGCAGCAGTTACATCAAAATTGGAATTCTTTTAAAGGAAGTTTACATCCACATAATATTGCAGCTCACCTGTTAGCAAATTTGTTGCATAGCAACACAAACGGCAACCGATATCAAGGTATATCTGAAAAAGCAGGGAATATAATAGGACAACTTGCTAAAATAGCAATAGAGAAATTGGAACAAAAAATAGCTGATTGGCTGGCCAGAAAATGAGTTGACCATTAATATTCTACGGGGATTAGTATTAACAATTAAATTTTTTTTTGATAACCTGCTTTGCACAACCTAAATGTACTACTGATGAGATGTTTTTTTTTCTTCATTTTCTTTTCCCTTACAATTATTACTACGTATGGGCAAAAGAATTTAGATTACTACATCAATACCGCATGGGCTAACAGTCCATTACTGAAAGACTATAACTTCCAGATTCAAAATAACCGAATAGACAGCCAGCGGTTGAGGGCAGGTTACCGTCCGCAGGTAAATGCAGGCACAATGGGTATGTATGCACCTGTAACCAACAAAGCAGTTGCAACAAAAAGCTGGGGTTACGATGCAACTATCACCAACATTCATACCTACAACGCTTTAGTTACAGTTTCGCAAACATTAGTAGGGAAAGAAAATCTGAATAACCAGTACGTGGCTATTCAATTAGTCAATCTTGGCATCAGCAACCAGGGAAAAATTACAGAGCAGGATTTAAGAAGAAGCATCACCCAGCAATACATCACCACCTATGGCGATATGCTGCAGATAAATTTTAACCAGGAAATGCTTAACCTGCTGAAAGAAGAAGAAGCGATATTGAAAAAGCTGACAGAGAAAAGTGTTTACAAGCAAACTGATTTTTTGTCGTTCCTGGTAAACTTACAACAGCAGGAGTTATTGATAAAGCAATTGCATATTCAGTACCAGAATGATTTTGCCACACTCAATTATATCGCCGGCATTACCGATACAGCTTATACCATTTTAGAAAATCCGTCTTTGAACAGCATTAAGTTGCCGTTGCTGGAACAAACTGTATTTTATCAGCAATTTCACATAGACAGTTTAAAGATTGTAACCAATGACAGGCAGGTTGATTTTAGCTACCGCCCCAAAATGAGTTTCTATACAGACGGCGGTTATAATTCTTCTTTTGCAACAACGCCTTACCGCAATTTTGGCCTAAGCGCCGGTGTAACAGTTACCGTTCCCATCTACGATGGAAAGCAACGGAAAATGCTGCATCAAAAAAATGCTAATGCCGAGAAAAGCCGCCAGGCATACCGGGACTTTTTTTCTACCCAATATCAACAGCAGATTGCACAACTGCAGCAACAGTTGCAGCAAACTCAACAACTGATTAACCAGACAAACCTTCAGATTAAATACGCTGAGGGGCTTATAAAAGCACAGCGGCAACAGTTAGTTACAGGCGATGTAAGAGTAGCCGACTATATCATAGCCATCAGCAACTATTTGAATGCAAAAAATATTATAACGCAGAATACCATTAATAAACTGCAAATACAAAACCAAATTAATTACTGGAACAGAAAATAATAACTGATATGAAGGGAATACTTTTTTACGGGATACTTGCAGTATGTACACTGATAATGCTGGCTAGTTGTGGTGATGATAAAGCAGCCACAACTGGTACCGTTGTAAATGCTGATGCAGGAACGCCGGTTACAACCACCACTGTATCTACAGGCCCACTAACAGAAAGTATTGAACTAAACGCCACATCTGCCTTCCAGTTAAAAACATTTATCAAAGCAAATGCAAATGGTTATTTACAGTTGGTAAATGCACAATTGGGTAAATTCATCAACCGTGGGCAACAGGTTTTTATTATTAAAACAAAAGAAGCGGAAGCTTTGGGCAATACAATTAATGTACTTGATACTTCATTTCGCTTTACTGGTATTGTGCATATCAATTCTCCCGGAACCGGTTATGTAACCACACTCAACTACCGGGATGGTGATTATGTGCAGGATGGTGAGCAACTGGCCGTCATAAGTGATAAAAATAGTTTTTGTTTTTTATTAGACCTTCCTTATGAATTAAAACCTTTTCTGAATAGTAACAAAAACGTTTTACTGAAGCTACCCGATGGTACACAGCTCAATGGTTATATTGCTTCTCAAATGCCAACGGTTGACCCTGTTTCACAAACACAGGGTATTGGTATTAAAGTAAACAGCAATCATCAAATACCGGAAGGGCTTATTGCAAAAGTTGTTTTAGTAAAAACAAGTAAACACAATGCAACATCGCTGCCTAAAGATGCGGTGCTTACAAATGAAACACAGAGTGAGTTTTGGGTAATGAAATTAATTGACAGCGTTACGGCAGTGAAAGTTCCGATAAAGAAAGGCCTGGAAAATACGAACAGTGTGGAGATACTTTCCCCGTCTTTCTCTTCGAATGACAAAATACTGCTGACCGGTAATTATGGTTTACCTGACACTTCAAAAGTAAGTGTGTCGCAATAAAAACGAAAATGAATCCAGAAAAAAAACGACTTCAATCACCCGAATGGAAGATTTGGGGACCTTATCTTTCTGACAGGCAATGGGGCACTGTTCGGGAAGATTATAGCCAGAACGGTGATGCATGGTCTTATTTTACACATGATATGGCAAGGTCTAAAGCCTATCGCTGGGGCGAAGATGGCATTGCAGGCATTTGCGACAATCAGCAGTTACTTTGTTTTGCACCTGCATTTTGGAATGGAAAAGATGCGATTATAAAAGAACGGCTTTTTGGCCTTACACCGCTGGAGGGCAACCACGGTGAAGATGTTAAGGAGTGCTATTATCACCTGGATAATACTCCAACGCACAGTTACATGAAAATGCTGTATAAATATCCACAGCAGTCTTTTCCATATACAGCATTAATTAACGAAAACAAAAAGAGAAATTTAGCAGATTTAGAATTTGAACTTGCAGATACCGGTGTATTTGAAAACGATGAATACTTTGATATTGAAATTGAATATGCCAAGAAAGCGGCCACGATAATTGTGGTTAAGATTACTATTTATAACAGGAGCAGTCTTCCGGCAATGTTATATGTTGTACCACAGGTGTGGTTACGTAATACCTGGAGTTGGAATGAAACTACTAAAAAGCCAAGACTTTATTTGATAAGCGACAATGTAATCAAATCAGAAGCTGAAAAATTAGGAGATTACTATATTTTATGCCCAAATAGTCATGAAATAGTTTTTTGCGAGAATGAAACTAATAATAACAGAATTTATGGTTTTGATGATGGTTTAAAATTCTCTAAAGATGGAATCAATGATTACGTTGTAAATGGAGCTAATACAATTAACCCGGATAAAGGTGGCACCAAAGCCGGGGCCATTTATAAAATCAATTTTGAACCCCTTTCTGTTGAGAGCATAGTAATACAAATTACAACTGAAAATACTCCATTAAATGAACAAGAAATTGAGGAAATTTTAGCCGAAAGGAAAAGTGAAGCCAACTTATTTTATGATGACCTATTCCCGGCTGAACAAAGTTTTGAACTGAAAAATATCCAGCGGCAGGCTTTGGCCGGACTATTATGGAGCAAACAAACTTATTATTTCAATATTTCTCAGTGGCTAAAGGGTGACCCACTCCAACCAACTCCGCCATTGGAAAGATTAACCAGCAGAAACTCTAACTGGGAGCATTTTTTTGCAAATGATATAATCCTAATGCCAGACAAATGGGAATATCCCTGGTTTGCGGCCTGGGATACTGCTTTTCATGCCATTCCTCTCAGCCTTATTGATCCGGTATTAGCAAAAGAGCAAATCAGGTTGCTTACTCATGAATGGTATATGCATCCTAATGGACAGTTACCGGGTTATGAATGGGAGTTTAGTAATGTTAATCCGCCACTGCATGCCTGGGCTGCCTGGCAAGTGTATTCTGTTGATAAAAAGAACAATCAAAATAATGGAGACCATACGTTTCTGAAGTCAATTTTTAATCGTTTAATGCTCAACTTTACATGGTGGGTTAATCGGGAAGATAACGAAGGCAATAATATATTTCAGGGTGGCTTTCTCGGACTGGATAATATTGGCATTTTTGACAGAAACAAACCGTTGCCCAATGGAGGGATTATTGAACAATCTGATGGTACTAGCTGGATGGCTATGTACTGCCTTCAGATGATGCGTATATCCTTAGAGTTGGCAGAAGAAGACCCGGTGTATGAAGATATGGCTACTAAATTTTTTGAACATTTCATGTATATAGCCGGTGCAATGGATAGCATGGGCGGCAGTGATTCAGGATTGTGGGATGCTGAGGATGAATTTTACTATGACCAGTTAAAGTTTGCCGATAACGGAGTTCTGAAGTTAAAAATACGCAGTCTGGTTGGATTGTTGCCATTGCTCTGCGTTGAGGTGATTGATGAGGATACGATTAATAAATTTCCAGAATTTGCAGAACGGTTACACTGGTTTGTAGAGCACAAGCCGGAACTCTCATCATTGGTAAGCCGGTGGAACGATCCCGGGCAACAAAACAAACGCATATTTTCAATTTTACGTGGACACAGGCTGAAATCGTTATTACGCAGAATGCTCGATTCATCAGAATTTTTGAGTGAATACGGTATTCGTTCACTTAGCAAGTTTTACGAAGTGAATCCTTTCAGACTTTCAACAATTGCAGATAGCCCCGAAGTAAGGTACTCTCCTGCTGAAAGTTCTATTACTATGTTTGGTGGAAACAGTAACTGGCGGGGGCCAGTTTGGATACCTGTTAATTATTTGCTTATTCATGGATTGCTTAAATTCTATGAATATTATGGAGATGATTTCGTAGTTGAATTTCCCGAAAACTCGGGTAAGAATCATTCGTTATACCAGGTGGCTTCTGAAATTGCAGAGCGATTAATAAGCATTTACTTACCAGATAGTAAGGGAGAACGGCCTGTAAATAAGCTTTATCCCAAATTTCAGCACGACAAATTCTTTAAAGACCTCCTGTTGTTTCATGAATACTTTGATGGCGATAGCGGCAGAGGTGTTGGAGCATCGCATCAAACAGGTTGGACGTCTCTCCTGGCAAACCTCATCAGTCAATTCAAACTAACATATGCTGCCTCATAAAAAGGAATATAAACCAATGTTGCGCTATCTGATGGAGGCATTGGGTCTCGGCATATTTATGATTTCAATTGCTGTTTTTGGAACGCTTTTGCTTTCGCCAGGGTTACCTTTTATTCACCTCGTTCCCTCGCTCACTGCAAGGATATTCCTGCTAAGTATTTTTATGGCAGCAACAGCCTTTTTTATCACCACATCACCGCTCACAAGTCCTTCCGGGGCGCATATAAATCCTGCTGTTACTATAAGCTTCCTGCGTCTCCGTCGCATTTCAACAAAGGATGCCTTTTTTTATATGTTGTTCCAATTGGTAGGTGCAACTGTTTCGGTTTACCTGATGGCGGGGTTATTAAAAAATAAGTTTACAAAACCTCCCATCAGCTATGCAGTAACGCTACCGGGCAAATGGGGTATGGCTACTGCTTTTTTTACAGAATTAATCATCTCAGCAGGATTAATGTTATTAATACTTTTTGGAAACGATAATTCAAAATTAAAAGAAAAGTTGCCCTTCTATATTGCATTATTGATTTGTTTCTATGTTAATACTACCGTTCAAATTTCCGGGTTTAGCATGAACCCTGCAAGAAGCTTTGCGTCAGCTTTCCCGTCGGCTATTTGGGAATACTATTGGATATACCTTTCAGCACCTGTTGCAGGAATGTTGCTTGCGACGGAATATTACATTTTAAAAAATAAACATTATGGCAAAGAAACTTGATAAACAAATAGCGATTGTTACCGGAGCCAGTTCCGGCATTGGTGCAGGTATTGCTAAAGCAATGGCGAAAGCTGGTGCAACTGTTATTGTAAATTATCCCGTTTCGGAAAATGAAGCAGCCGCAAAACTGATAACAGATGAAATAATTGCTGAAGGTGGAGTGGCCATTCATATTTGTTGCAATGTAGCCAAAGAAAATGAAGTGATGGCAATGTTTCAACAAGTCATCAACAGGTTCGGCACCGTTGATATCTTAGTAAATAATGCCGGCATTCAGCGGGATGCTCCACTAACTGAAATGACAATTAACCAATGGAATACAGTAATTGGCGTAAATCTAACCGGTCAGTTTTTGTGTGCCCGGGAAGCCGTGAAAGAATTTCTGCGCAGAGGAGTTGAACCAGCAAGATCAGTTGCTGCCGGTAAAATTATTTGTATGAGCAGTGTGCATGAAATGATTCCATGGGCGGGCCATATAAATTATGCAGCCAGCAAAGGGGGTATTAATATGATGATGAAAAGTATTGCACAGGAAGTGGCTCCGTACAAAATTCGCATAAACAGTATTTGCCCTGGCGCTATTAAAACACCTATTAATAAAGCAGCCTGGGATACATCTGAAGCGGAACAAAAATTACTTGAATTGATTCCTTACAAACGGGTAGGCATTGTAGATGATATTGCAAAAACTGCTGTATGGCTTGCAAGTGATGACAGTGATTATATAAATGGCGCCAGCATATTTGTAGATGGAGGCATGACTCTTTTCCCCGGATTTGCCACCAATGGTTAATTTGTAAGAATCGGCTCATTTACTCGACAAAAAATAACAGCAGTCGAAAATAACTCTGAATGAAAAAATATTTTACTACATTAAGAAACCCCATAACGGTAATACTGGCTATCATCATCATGGCGGGTTTGTTTGCATACAGTAAAATGCAATCTGCTCTGTTCCCGGAAATTACATTTCCGAAAATAAAAATTATTGCAGATGCAGGGCAGCAACCGGTAAACAAAATGATGATTACCGTAACAAGGGAATTAGAGAATGCCGTAAAGCAGGTGCCTGATTTAAAGATGATACGTAGCACCACCAGCCGGGGCAGTTGTGAAATAAGCGCCTATATGGACTGGAAGGCAAATATTGATGTAAGCCAGCAGCGGATTGAGAGTAAAATAAGCCAGATAAGAAATGTGCTGCCCCCCGATGTAAACATTACAGTGGAAAGAATGAATCCGTCCATTTTACCTGTGATTGGTTATACACTGGAAGCACCGGGCATGACGCCGATTGAGGAGAAACTATTGGCGCAATACACCATTAAACCATTTTTATCGCAGGTAGATGGTGTAAGTGAAATAAGAGTAATTGGCGGTAAAACAAAAGAATATTGGCTTACGCTGGACATTGGTAAAATGAGCACATTGGGCATTACGCCTGATGCTATCATTACCGCATTAAATGCTACCAACTTTATTAAGTCAAACGGATATTTATCTGATTACCGGCAAATGTATTTAACGGTTACAGATGCAGTGGTTGATACAAAAACCGAAGTAGAAAAACTGGTTATCAGCAATAACGGCAAGCGGATTGTAACCTTGCAGGATATTGCCACAGTAACCATACAGGATGCAAAAGAATATGTAAAAATAAATGCTAACGGACACTCTGCTTTATTGCTGGCAGTTATAAAACAACCAAATGCCAACCTAGTTCACCTATCGGATAAAATGCAGAAAAAAGTAGATGACCTTCGCAAAGTTTTACCTAAGGGAGTTACCATTCAACCCTTTTATGTGCAGGCCGATTTTGTAAAAGAATCCATTAAAAGTGTTACCGATAGTTTGTGGATAGGGCTTGCGTTGGCTATTATTGTGGCAATCATTTTTCTGCGTTCGTTTAAAGCAAGTACGGTTATTCTCATCACCATTCCTGTTACGCTGTTATTAACATTGATTGTTTTGTACGCCACCGGCCAAACATTTAATATAATGACCCTCGGCGCAATGGCCGCTGCCATTGGGTTAATTATTGATGATGCCATTGTGGTGGTGGAACAAATACACCGCACACACGAAGAACATCCGCAGGAACCCACAGGAACACTCCTGCAAAAAGCTATTCAATATTTATTTCCGGCAATGCTCGGCTCATCACTCAGTACCATAGTTATCTTTCTTCCCTTCGTGTTAATGACGGGAGTGGCCGGTGCTTATTTTAAAGTAATGACAGATACCATGATTATAACATTGGTGTGTTCATTCTTTGTAACCTGGCTGGGCTTGCCTGTCATTTATCTTTTACTCAGCAGAACCGGTAAGAAAAAATTAACTGCAAAGCAACGTCTTAAAAGAATAAAGGAAGCACATCGTCCGCATACAGTACACAATCAAAAATGGGTTGGCTTCTTTATTAAGAAGCCTTACATAAGTGTATTATTTATGCTGCTGCTTGCTGCAAGCATTTATTATGTGTTGCCAAAACTGCAGACAGGTTTTTTGCCGGAGATGGATGAAGGAAGTATTGTGCTGGATTATAGTTCCCCTCCCGGCACTTCGCTGGAAGAAACAGACAGGATGCTGAAAGAAGTTGAAAAAATAATTACTAAAATTCCAGAAGTAGAAACTTACTCCAGAAGAACAGGTACACAAATGGGTTTTTTCATTACAGAGCCTAACCGGGGCGATTATCTCATTCAGTTAAAGAAAAAAAGAAAGCGGACTTCTAACCAGGTGATTGATGAAATTAGAGCAAAAGTAGAACCAACACAACCTGCCTTGAGGATTGATTTTGGGCAGGTAATTGGAGATATGCTGGGCGACCTGATGACATCTGTTCAACCAATAGAAGTAAAAATATTCGGCAGCGATCAAAAGAAATTACAGGAATTATCCAAACAGGTTAGCGAAGTGGTTTCAGGTGTACAGGGCACGGCTGATGTGTTTGACGGCATTGTAATAGCCGGGCCTTCTATTTCTATTGAACCGGATGCAGTAACATTGGCACAATACGGTATTACACCCGCCAGTTTGCAATATCAATTACAAACTGCATTGGAAGGAAACATTGTAGGAACAGTTTTTGATAAACAACAGCTATCATCTTTACGGGTAGTGTATCCTGGAAACCGCAACCTGAGTGTGGAAGATATAAGGCGTATGCAAATATTTTTACCTACTGGAAAGCTGAATCCCATTGCTGATTTGGCGGATATAAAATTAAATCCCGGCGACGCTGAAATTGAAAGAGAAGATTTACAATCTATGGGAGTGGTAACAGGAAGGTTAGATAATCGGGACCTTGGCAGTGTGATGAAGGATATACAAAAAGAAGTGGCGGCTAAAGTAGTAATGCCCAAAGGCTATCATATTGTGTATGGTGGTGCCTATGCCGACCAGCAAAAATCTTTCAGTGAATTACTGATGATATTAATAACAAGCAGCTTGCTTGTATTTTGTGTAATCCTTTTTTTATTCCGTGACTTTAAAGTGGCTTCCATGATTTTGCTGATTGCTGTATTGGGTATCAGCGGAAGTTACATGGGATTATATCTTACCAACACACCACTGAATGTGGGCAGTTATACAGGCTTGATAATGATTGTAGGAATTATTGGTGAAAACGCCATATTCACTTTCCTTCAATTCAGGGATTCTTTACTACAAACAAAAAATGTTGATCAGGCCATTGTGTATTCTATTTCAACAAGGCTGCGGCCCAAGTTAATGACTGCACTCGGAGCTATCATTGCTTTGATGCCCATTGCACTCGGTATTGGTACAGGTGCACAGTTGCACCAGCCTTTGGCTATTGCGGTAATTGGCGGTTTTATTGCGGCATTGCCATTGCTGTTAATTGTACTGCCAAGTCTGATGCATGTAGCGTATAAGAATAAGAAATTTGCAGCGGAGCCGGTTAACAGCTAACACTATTTAATGTTACTTAAAAAACAAACAAGTATGTGGTGGATATATGCGTTGCTGTATGCATTGTTTGCGGCACTTACAGCCATCTTTGCAAAAGTGGGTGTAACGGGTGTAAATGCAAACCTTGCTACGGCAATAAGAACAATAATCATTCTGCTGATGGCCTGGGTATTGTGTTGGCAAGAGGAGAAACAAAAGGTATAGCCACTTTATCAAAACAGAATATTTTCTTTTTAATTATTTCAGGTATTGCAACCGGCTTGTCATGGATATTTTATTTCAAAGCATTACAAACAGGCAAAGTATCTCAGGTGGCCCCTGTAGATAAACTAAGTGTGGCACTAACCATTATATTGTCGGTAGTGTTATTAGGAAAGGTAATGACGCTTAAAGCTGTTGTAGGTATAGTGCTGATAATAATTGGAACTATTGTACTGATTTATTAATGCTGAATTTTTAAGATACCTTAAATTTTAAAAAATAAGTAAATTCAGATTCTTTTCAACATTCCATTAAATATTTGCTTTTTACTTACAGAGTAATATCCAAGGACGCTACAATTGTGGCACTTATTGTATATGAAAAATACATTGACAATAAAATTGAAATGATTGTGAAAAGAGTTATGATTATTACCGTCTGCATTTTAATTTCGGTTGCGGTGAATGCACAAAACATTTTGCATGTTAAAGTAGTTAATGCAACAAGCAGGGAGCCTTTGGAAGGTGTTAGCATTGCTGCAAATAATAAAACAATCCGTACTACCAATAAAGATGGCTTTGCCAGCCTTCAAGTAAATACGACCACGGTAATGTTGAGTTTTACATCTGTTGGATTTGCAAAAGTTGATACCACAATATCATTGCCGGTAACAGATACTATGCTGATTTCGCTTGTAGAAACCCAAAAAGCATTGGATGAGGTAATCGTCTTGTCTTCTACCCGCAACAATCAGCGGATAGAAAATTCGCCTTTAAAAGTAGAAGTATTGGGCAGAGAAGAAATGGAAGAAGAAAGTGTGATAAAGCCAGCAGGTATTGCCAGTATATTGGGTGATGTAAGCGGTGTGCAGATACAACAAAGCAGTGCAATAAGCGGCAACGCCAGTGTGCGGATACAGGGATTAGATGGCCGTTACACACAAATTTTGAAAGACGGTTTGCCCTTGTACGATGGATTCAGCGGCGGATTTGGCATACTCAGCATTCCCCCATTGGATTTAAGGCAGGTGGAACTGATTAAAGGATCTGCATCTACATTGTATGGCGGCGGCGCTATCGGAGGCTTAGTAAATATTATTTCCAGAAAGCCGACCACAAAGCAGGAAGCCATTTTTAGCATAAATCAAACCACATTAAAAGAAACCAATTTCAACAGCTATCTATCCAAACGATATAAAAAAGCTGGCTATACTTTTTTTAGTGGCTATAATTTTCAAAAAGCAATAGATGTAAATAAAGATGGCTTTTCTGATGTGTCAGATTTGAATGGGTTGATTGTTCATCCACGTTTATTTTTTTATCCTGATAATAAAACCACAATTACCGCTGGCTATACAGGAACTTTTGAAAAAAGAAACGGTGGCGATATGCTGGTGCTTGCCGGAAAACCCGATGCAATTCATCAATACTTTGAAAAAAACACCATTAGGCGAAGCAGTTTTGAATTAACAGCTCAGCGTATCCTGAATAATAAAAAGAAACTTGAGTTTAAAAACAGTCTCAGTTCCTTTAACCGGGCCATTTATAACAATGATATAAATTTTACAGGCAGGCAACTAAACTATTATACTGAGTTATCCGTATTGGTGCCTTATAAAGCGAACAGTCTTGTAATGGGTGCAAATGTTACCGGCGATGCATTTAAAAAAATTACAACTAACATTCCGTTAAATAATTTCAACAATAATATAGTCGGTGTATTTATTCAAAACACCTGGAGTTTTAAAGATAACACCACTGTAGAAGCAGGCTTGCGTAATGATTATCATTTTACATACGGTAATTTCTTATTGCCCCGCCTTGCTTTCTTTCACCGCTTTAATGAGCATTGGGCCACCAGAATAGGTATCGGCCTCGGTTATAAAACCCCGAATGCCTTATCGCCGCAAAATACTGATTATGCTATTGAAAAAATTCAATCCCTTCCTTCAGGTATTAAAGCGGAAAAATCGGTGGGCTATAATGCAGAAGTAAATTATAAAACTGAATGGGGCGAGGGTAATGAATTATTTATTAATCATGCTTTCTTTTTAACACAACTCAATAACCCCATTATTGGAACAGAGTTGAGTAATGGTAATATTGTGTTCAGCAATCAACCAAAAGCAATTACTACAAAAGGTTATGATACTTATATCAGGGCTGTAATTGATGAATGGGAATTATATGCCGGTTACACATTTACTATTGCTGAAAGAAAATACCTTACACAGAACAAGTTTATACCACTCACTCCAAAATACCGATTTGCATTCACACTGGTAAGAGATTTTGAAAAAGCCGGTTTTCGTGTTGGATTGGAAGGTTCTTATACCGGAGTACAATACCGAAATGATTTCAGTAAAACACCGGGGTACTACTTTATGGCAGGCATGGTGGAAAAAACAATGGGTAAGCACTTCAGTATTGTACTGAACGGTGAAAACCTGCTGGATTACAGGCAGAGCAAAGTAGAAAGTCTTTATAACGGAACAATCAGCAACCCTGTTTTTAAATCAATTTGGGCGCCAATTGATGGTAGGGTTATAAATGTCTCCATAAAATATAAGTTATAGCTGGCTACCCGGTATATGGGTATTAAAAATTTGAACTCACAAACTTCCAGGGTTAATAGAGGGTTGTCACTTACACCACGTTGGAATATCTTCAGATTGCCTGTAGGTGCCAAAATCTAAAATTTGATATTTGCAGCCATATTAGTTCAAATTTTCTTCCAAATTATAACTGTACATTTGACAATGAAAATACTCATTATCGAGGATGAACCAAAGTTAGTAAAAAGCATTCCTGAGTACCTGTGTAGGCTTTCCCAAAAAGTTGTTTATGGAAGGCTAAAGTTAATGCAAAAATGATAGCACAAAAGACATTATAGCAATGAAAATTAATGCCATACTTGGCAGGGGAAAGAAAAAAGATTTTTGGGATATATACGAATTACTTCATCACTACACACTGGAACAATTTATACGTTTTCATACAGAGAAATATCCTTCTCAACAACTTATGATAACGATACCTCAGGCAGATACAAAAAATGTTACATCTAGGATAGAGGCTACTATTATAAAATTTCGAAAAGCCAATGCAACAATAGAAAGTCGTAGAGATACTTTGCGTGATTTGGCAGACGTGCTTGAATTTATTAAAAAAGATATTAAGGATGTTTTGATGGGCAAGGATGAAAATGAACTATTTCTTATTGCAAATAATTTCGGAATTAGGCATCATAATACCAAACAGAAAACTGAATATGACCAGCCTGCTTGGCATGCGTGGATATTTTATTGTTATTTATCTACGATACATTTATGTTTACATCTAAAAGAGAAGCAGTCCAAACAAAACTAAAATTTATAAGATTAAACTACTATCTCACAAAAATTCAGTTTATAAATCATTTTTACCCGAAACTTCAGAAAATTGTACTTTTCCGTACAACTTAACCCCATGCATAAGCGCGATTTCATCAAATCAATCTCTCTTGCAGGTCTTGCCCTACCCTTAAGCAGTAACGCTATGAACGAATGGATACAACAATACGACACCCTTTCTCCTTCAGAGATAGCAGATGATGAAAATTTCTGGTCGGTTATCAGAAACGGTTATAAACTCAAGCCTGACTATATCAACCTCGAGAACGGTTATTATAATTTCCTGCCCGAAAATATCCTGGAAGCCTATATTAAAAATATCAGAGAAGTAAATTACCAGGGGCCTTATTATATGCGTACAGTGCAGGGCGATAATAAAAAAAAGGCAAATGATGCGCTCGCCGAACTGGCGGGTTGTACTGCGGAAGAACTCGTCATAACCCGAAATACCACAGAATCGCTTGATATCATCATCGGTGGCTTCCCCTGGAAAACAGGCGATGAAGCCGTGATGGCCGCCCAGGATTATGGTGCTATGCTCGATATGTTTCAACTGGTGGCCAAACGACACGGTGTTGTCAATAGAATTATTTCCATTCCACACAACCCTAAAAGCGATGAGGAACTCGTGGAATTATATGCCAATGCCATTACCCCTAAAACAAAACTATTAATGGTAAGTCATGTGGTGAATATTACCGGGCAGGTAATGCCCGTTAAAAAAATATGCGACATGGCACATAGCAAAAGTGTACAGGTACTGGTTGATGGCGCCCATGCTTTTGCACAACTCAATTTTAAAATACCCGATCTCAACTGCGATTATTATGGAGCCAGTCTGCATAAATGGTTGAGTGTGCCATTGGGGGCAGGTTTATTATACGTGAAGAAAGAACATATTCAGCAAACCTGGCCGCTGCTCGGACCTTCGGAAGGCGAAGACAAAACCATTGCCAGGCTCAATCATACCGGTACACACCCCGTGGCTACAGATATCACCATCCCTTTCGCCATTGAACACTATAAAATGATTGGTGCCGAAAGAAAAGAGGCGCGTTTAAAATACCTGCAGCAATACTGGCTCAAACAGGTAAAACATTTACCCAATATCATCATCAACACCCCCGATGATCCGCAACGCTGTTGTGCCATAGCCAATATTGGTGTAAAAGGTATTAAACCATCTGATCTTGCAAAAACCTTGTTGAATCAATATAAAATTTATACTGTAGCCATAGAACGTGCAGAAGCCAATGTTTACGGATGCCGCATTACACCGAATCTGTACACAACAACAAAAGAACTGGATCAACTGGTAACAGCATTGAAACAACTGGCTTCCTGATATTTGATTTTTTGATCTTTGATTTCTTGATTTATAGTAAGAAATCAGAGATCCTACCATCAAATCGAAAAATCAAAGATCAAAAAATCAAAAATAAAAATGCCGCACGCTCTCTCACCTGAACAATGGATAGCCAATTACGCCGACCTGCTTTATGCTTACGCCAAGCCAAGGGTAAATGATGCACAGGTGGCAGAAGACCTCGTGCAGGAAACTTTTCTGAGTGCATGGAGGGCCAGAGATGGTTTTAAGGGAGAGGCATCGGAGAAAAGCTGGTTGTTTACCATCCTCAAAAACAAGATCATTGATCATTACCGAAAAAAAGCCAAGGAGATTGTACAAACAGGTTATGAATCAGATGCTACCGATATTTTTTTTGACCAACATGAACACTGGACAAAAACCGATGGACCATTAAACTGGGCCACCCCTTCTGATGGTATTCATCAGAAAGAATTTTATACCGTATTTGAAAAATGTAAGCAGAAACTCCAGCAATTACAGCAGACCGTATTTGTAATGAAATATATGGACGATCTGGACGCCGATGAAATCTGTAAGGCATTGGGCATTACACCGTCTAATTACTGGGTACTGATACACAGGGCCAAACTCGGACTCAGAGCCTGTCTGGAGAAAAACTGGATCAACCTTAAATAACAACCTTTGTGCCATGGGATTATTCAGTATCAGTTGTAAAAAAGCCACTTATCTTTCTTCAAAAAAAGAAGAAGGCAAATTAAGCTGGGTGGAAAAGATCCAGTTACGTTCCCATATGGCTATCTGTAGCTTTTGCCGTTTATTCGAACAACAATCACAGATCATCGCCCACCAGGCCAAACATATGGAATGTATGGATAGACTTTCGGATGAAGCGAAGAAAAAAATGAACTGGGATAGGGAATGATGGGAGGATGTATTATGATGTTTCATCTTCTTACATCCTTTCTTTCATCATAGCCATCCTAGTAAAAAAATGTCGAACGACTATTCATCATCCGACATTTCATATTAAAACTTTCTTATTCCTTATTTCGTATTCCTTATTTCTTATTTCTTATTTCTCCGAAGGATTCTTTTTTCCTGCCAGTAATTTCTCCAGCGCTGTTTCCAGTCTTCTCTGTTTGGTTTCTTCTTTCTTGGCGCCCTGTATCCAGGTTACATATTCTTTCTGGTTGGTGAAAGACAGTGAGCTGAAAAATTCTTTGGCCTCCTCGTGTTTGGTGAACAGTCTTTCCAGTTCAACGGGGGCCATAACCAGTCTTTTCTCAAAATCTACACCCATTTCCAGGCTTTTTACTTCCGAGAAAGCACGTGAGCGGTTAGGAATCTGTTCCGTTTTCTTGAAACGAATAGCGCTCCACACATGATCAAGCGCCACCATTCTTACCGATTCGTACTCTTTTTTGGTTAAACAGTCCCAGCTACAGTCACGGTTCAGATCGCTGACGATCTTACTGGTGGTTTTGGGATACGCTACCCATAACTTACTGTCTTCATGCAGCGCCGGAATCACTTCGCACAATACATTAGTCAACTGTTGCTGACTGATAGCGAATACCAGGGCAAAATCAACTTTTTTGCTTCTCAACAGCGGGGTAACATTCTTGGCGTAAGTTAACTTGGCAAACTGTTTCTCGATAGCTGAAGGAAGTCCCTGAATAAGCAGGTTCTTCTCATCCTTCAACTGCAACTTTTCCAACACGGTCTGATTTGACATGCCTAAAAACAAATTAGTAGGATGAACAAAAAGAAGGCAAAGTTAAAAAAATGTTACCGCTTTCCGCAAACAAAAGCAAGGTATTTTGTGTTTTAGCCGATATTTTTAACAGAAAAAGGCTGATTTTGCTGAAATATATAGGAGTATTCTAATGTGTGGGATGGTTAGGGTCGGAAAGTCCGGAAGACCGAAAGAGGGTTTACCCGAAACAATCATCTTCCGGACTTTCCGACTTTCGGACTTACTTCTTATAATATTGCGCCATCGTAGCATTCATGATTTTTTGAAGCGCTGCAATGCGCGTTTCATCGGCGGGGTGCGTGCTGAGGAATTCGGGTGGTTTGTTTCCGCCACTGGCTTTGGCCATTCTTTGCCAGAAAGCAATGGATTCACGGGGATCGTAACCTGCCAGGGCAGAAAACATGAGCCCAAGCCTGTCTGCCTCCAGTTCGTTTTTACGACTAAAAGGTAACATCACTCCCACAGCGGTACCAATACCATAGGAAGTCATAAAGAGATTCTGCGTTTGGGCAGGTTTAGATGAAAGCGCAGCAGACAGCGCCAATCCACCCATCTGCTGAAATAATCCCTGGCTCATTCTTTCGTTACCATGACGGGCCAGTGCATGCGCCACTTCATGCCCCATTACAACGGCTAAAGCAGCTTCGTTCTGCGTATAAGGTAAAATTCCGGTGTACACTACAATCTTACCTCCCGGCATACACCATGCATTTGGTTCCTTATTATTTACAAGGTTTACTTCCCATTGAAAAGTTTCCAATTCTTTGCTCAACCCTTTTTCTGCATAATATTTTTTGATGGAATTGATGATATTATCTCCCACCCTTTTCACCATGACTGCATCTTTATTACCATTCACAGGAACAGCCGGGTTGGTATTGATAAACTCTTTGTACTGCGCAAATGCCATGGCCTGTACTTCCGATTCGGGAATCAGGTTCAACTGTTTCCTGCCGGTAATAGCATTTCGATGACAACCTGTAATTACAAATAAAAGCACGGCAAAAACAACCAGGTATTTTTTCATGGTTAATGAGATTTAGGAAGAGATAAGAAAAAACCTTGCCAAAGATAGGGATGGCTGATAGACCATGGTCTATTGACTATTCTTTCTAATGCTTAAACCGATCGCGGCGAAGACGGCGACGGTCGCGGTGGCGGAGAATGGGCACTTTACTTTCTGTGCCTTTGAGGATACGCGAAATATTTTTCTGGTGGGTTAATACCACCATTAAGGCAACCAGTACAGCAAAAATGCGGTAGAGGGTTTCTTCTTCATTAAAAATAAAAAGAATAAATACCATAAATGATATACCCGCCAGTATGGAACTTAACGATACGAAACGGGTCAGGAACAATACAATCAGGAAAACAGCAATACAGCAAAGCGCTACCATCGGCTGAATAGCCACAGCCATACCCAACAAAGTAGCTACGCCTTTACCCCCACGGAAATTAGCCCATACAGGAAAAATATGTCCGAGTACGGCAGCCAGACCAAGTCCAATCATGAGGTTGGTTCTATCCCACTCGTTGGTAAGGTAATAAGGTAAAAGAATATAGAGTGAGGTAGCAATTACGCCTTTAATAACATCCACCAGCATTACAAAACTGCCCCATTTAGAACCCAGTACACGGAAGGTGTTGGTGGCTCCGGCATTGCCACTGCCATAGTCGCGAATGTCAATACCAAAGAATGATTTACTTACCCAAATTGCGGTTGGAACCGATCCAATCATATAGGCCAAAACAATGAGCAATAGTTCGTTCATCGGGGGGGTGGTTGAAGTTTGGAGGTACAAATATACCTAAAATGAAGATAATGATAAATTAACAGTACCGTTGGGAAAAATTACCCTTTCAGCCTGATGGCTATCCACGCCCCCCTTTGGATCGTTTTAATATGCTGCCAACCCAATGGTTTACAAGCAGTTAATATATCATTTTCATCATCAGAAAGCAATCCGCTCAATATAATATCGCCTGACGGAACAACCACCTTGGCAAGATGAGCCAGGTTATCGAGGATGATATTTTTATTAATATTTGCAATCACCACCTGGTAAGATTTCATTGTTTTAGCAGTATCATTCTTTTGAATATCAATAAATTGGCAATTATTAATTAAAGTATTTTCTGAAGCATTTTCCACACACCAGTCATCATAATCCACTGCCAGCACTTCTGTTGCACCCAGCTTTTCGGCAAGTATAGCCAGTATACCCGTACCTGTTCCAAAGTCGAAAACCGATTTCCCCTGAAAATCAATCTCTTTCATCAATTGCATCACAGAATAGGTAGTTGCATGATGTCCCGTACCAAAACTCATTTTGGGTGTAATTACTATTTCATGCTGCACCCCGGTAAGCGGGGCATGAAAACCCGCCCTTATTCCCACAAAATCATCCACCAGTACCGGCTCAAAGTTCGACTCCCAAACAGCATTCCAGTTTTCTTTTTTAATAATTGATTTTGAATAAGTTAATGAGTTATGTTCTATTATTTGCTTTAATTTATTTTCATCAAAATTATCCTCTTCTATAAAGGCTTTCAGCTCCGTATCCAATTCCTCAAAGCCTTCAAAACCCAGTTCTGCCAGTTGGGCAACCAGGAGATCGCGGGTAGATTCTTCCATTACGGGTATGGTTATCTGGTAGTGGTTCATCATAAAGTAGGTAGGTCGGTAAGTTACAATTTGAAAATTTGGGAATTTGGAAATTTGAAAATCAAACCCGACTGATTATTAAAAATAAGACCTCCTGTTTTGCAGGAGGTCCCATCTAGATATTCGTTATTCCCCAAAGGGGTTCTGAGGACAATATTCGATATTGAAAATTGCTTACTCCGCTCCTTCTTCACGAGGTTTTCCGGCTTCTGGTTTTGGCATCAGCACTTTACGGCTCAGTTTAAATTTGCCTGTTTTGGGATCTAATCCAACCAGTTTCACTTTCACCATATCACCTTCATTGAACAGGCCATCCATGGTTTCAAGACGCTTCCAGCTGATTTCGCTGATATGCAACAAGCCTTGTTTGCCGGGCATAAATTCCACGAAAGCGCCAAATTCCTTGATACCTTTTACCGGGCCTTCATACACATCTCCTACCGTAGGCACAGCGGTAATACCTTTTACCCATGCTACAGCTTTATCAACAGAAGCTTTATCAGCAGAGAAAATACTTACTTCACCTGTATTACCTACTTCTTCAATATTGATGGTAGTGCCTGTTTCGCGCTGTATCTCCTGGATCACTTTACCACCTGGTCCGATTACCGCACCGATAAATTCTTTATCAATGATCAGTTTAATCATACGTGGTGCATGTGGTTTCACATCATCGCGGTGAGCAGGAATACACTCATACATGGCATCGAGGATGTGTAAACGACCTTTACGGGCCTGTTCCAATGCTTCACGCATTACATCCATGCTCAAACCATCTACTTTAATATCCATCTGAACACCACAGATACCATCGCGGGTACCGGTTACTTTAAAATCCATATCACCCAAATGATCTTCATCACCCAGGATATCGGTCAGGATAGCATATTTGCCATCTTCACGGGTAATCAAACCCATCGCCACACCACTTACATGTTTAGGAACGGGTACACCCGCATCCATCAGCGCCAGTGAACCGGCACAAACAGTGGCCATAGATGATGAACCATTACTCTCCAGGATATCACTCACCACACGAACGGTATAAGCATAATTGCTGCTGTCGGGCATCATCTGTTTCAGTGAACGCATGGCAAGGTTACCATGTCCCACTTCACGACGACTCTGTCCACGCATCATTTTTACTTCACCGGTACTGAATGGAGGAAAATTATAGTGGAGATAGAATTTAGAATCTACAGATTTAGCTGCACTTTCCACCAGCAGGTCATCCAGTTTGGTACCAAAAGTTACAGTGGTAAGCGATTGTGTTTCACCACGTGTAAACAATGCCGAACCGTGTGGGGTTGGTAATGGATCTACTTCCATAGCTAATGGACGTACTTCATCGAGCTTACGGCCATCCAGACGGAAACGGTCGTCGATGATCATACTGCGCACTACTTCCCATTTCAGATCCTCGTAGTATTTCTTGGCTAATTTCTTTTCAAGATCAGTAGCTTCTTCACCCAGGCTGGTAATCAGTTCATCTTTCAATGCACTGTAGGCATCGCTGCGTTCATGTTTGGCCGATCCTTTGCGTGAAATTTCATATACACGGTCTTTGGCAAAAGCATACACTTTTGCTTTCAGTTCTTCATTCTGCTCAGGCTTCTTGTAATCGCGCATGGTGGTTACACCTTTCTTGGCTCTCAGTTCTGCCTGTCTTTTTATCTGGATACGGATGGCATCATGTGCCAGTTCCAATACTTTTACGAGATCAGCTTCTGAACATTCTTTGGCTTCACCTTCTACCATCATGAGGTTTTTCTCTGTAGCGGCTACAATGAATTCAATTTCAGATTTTTCTAATTCGGAACGGGTTGGATTGATGATGTATTCACCGTTGATGCGACCCACTCTTACTTCACTGATAATTTCTTTAATGGGAATATCTGATACAGCAAGTGCAGCAGATGCGGCCAGGCATGCCAGTGAATCGGGCATTACTTCAGCATCGCTTGATACAAGGCTTACCAGCACCTGCACATCGCATAAATAATCTTCTGGGAACAATGGACGCAAAGCACGGTCGATCAAACGACTGGTGAGAATTTCATAGTCGTTCAAACGGGCTTCACGTTTAAAAAATGAACCGGGAATACGGCCGGCGGCGGCAAATTTCTCCTGGTAATCAACACTTAAAGGGAAGAAATCCTGCCCCTCTCTTGGATCTTTATTGGCAACAACGGTAGCCAAAAGCACGCAGTTGCCCTGGCGCACAGTAACGGCGCCATCTGCCTGACGGGCCAGTTTACCGGTTTCGATGGTAACGATACGGTTGCCACCGAGATCAAAACTCACACTGATTGGTTGTGATAACATATTTCTTTTTTATAGTAGGGATCATCCTGCACAGGCGGGAAAACGTGCAGTATGCCCTGGTTAGGGAAATGATCTGAAACAGGTACCGACACAAATAACTATTCCCAACCGTTCAAAATTACCAGTTGGGAATAGCATGTATCATTGACTGAAAAATTATTTTCTCAGACCCAGTTTCTCGATCAGTGCACGATAGCCCTGCAGGTTTGTTTTCTGCATGTAAGTGAGCAAACGCTTACGCTGGCCTACCATTTGCATCAAACCACGGTGAGTGGAATAATCTTTTTTATTGGCTTGTAAGTGCTTTGAAATGTGGGCAATACGCTCAGTCAGCATAGCAACCTGAGCTTCAATTGAACCCGTGTTGGTGGCTTTTCCACCGAATTCAGCAAAAATGCTGGCTTTTTTTTCTGTTGTTAAATGAGACATCTGAAAATGTTTAATAGACTCCGGAATGTTTTCCTCTTATTTTTTATCGGCTGCAAAGGTAGTATATATCAGGCAAAATCGATAATTTTAAAACCTGAATTTTACCCCCTACTGTAGTCCCGGTATTTCATCGGCTATTTGCCGTTACAAATTCGGATCTTTTTATTGCTTAAAGGTTTGGTATTTTACCAGAATAAGAAGGCAATTTATTGATTTTCAGTAAAATAGAACTTATTTTGTAGCAACTGGGCTTGTTCCCATTACCTGATTCATGATGTTTGGCGTTACTATACTAGGCAATAATTCAGCACTTCCGGCTTATGACAGGCACCCTACTGCCCAGGCTATTACCCTCAATGAACAGGTTTTCCTGATTGATTGTGGCGAAGGAACCCAGATGCAACTGGCCCGTTACAAGGTGAAGAGAGGACGCATCAACCATATTTTTATTTCACACCTGCATGGTGATCATTATTTTGGTTTGATCGGACTCATTACCAGCATGGGATTGCTTGGCCGGGAACAGGATCTTCACTTATACGGACCACCTGCATTAGAGCAAATTATTAACCTGCAGTTGGAAGTAGCATCTACTATCCTACCTTTTACCATCCATTTTCATGGCATTGAAAAAGATGGATTGATACTGGATCTTCCGAAAATGTCTGTTGAATGTTTCAGTACACGGCATCGTATTCCCTGTTTTGGATTTATCATCAAAGAAAAAAAGAAACCCAGGAAAGTAAACCGCGATGCAGCTATTGCAGCCAATATTCCTTCTGTTTATTATGAGCGTTTAAAAAACGGCGACGATTATGAAACCCGCGACGGTCAGATCATCAAAAACGAAACCGTTACCTATGCCAATACGCCGGGACGCAGTTATGCTTTTAGTGCCGATACCATTTATGATCCATCTATCGCCGAAAAAACCAAAGGCGTAAGTATGCTCTATCATGAAGCCACTTATTTAAAGGACCTCGAAGAACGCGCCGCAGCACGTTATCATTCTACCACCATACAGGCAGCATCAGTTGCCAAACAGGCCGGCGTACAGCAATTACTCATTGGTCATTTCAGCAGCAAATACGAATCGATAGACGATTTCCTCACCGAGGCCCAATCTGTTTTTCCCAATACACAACTCGCAATTGAAGGAACAACTTATCTAATTTGAAAATGAAAGGAGTTTTTTCGCTGCGCAAAAGACATGTTTCACTTTATACCGAACTACAAAATGGAAGATATTTCATTTTCAAATTAGCACATTCTCAAATTTTCAAATTACTACTCATCCACTTATAAAAATCCCTAAACTCCTGTTTCCAGTAGGTTTCATTGTGTTGTCCGAGGGGGTTAATAACCGTGCGGATGATGAAGCGTTGTTTTTTTTGCAGGATATCACTCATTTTCCGGAGATTCGGTACAGCATTGGTTGCTTCTTTACTTCCTGAATAGAGATAGAAAGCAGGCATTAATGTGGTACTGAAATTTTCTGCCATTTGATAGATATCATTACTTAACTGCAGCGATGGTGACAATACACCTGCACCACCAAATACATCAGGATATTGGAGTACGGTATAGAGGCTGATTAAGCCACCCATACTGCTGCCTAATACATAATTATTTTCAGCCGATTTATAAGTACGGTATTTACTATCAATATAAGGCTTGAGTGTTTTAGCAAGAAATTCAGCATAGGCTTTCCCTTCTCCTTCTCCATACTGCGGGTGATCCCAGGGATTATATTCATTGATTCTTTTTTCACCGGCATGATCAATGGCCACCACTATACATTCTTTTTTCAGTTGTTGCTGCAACGTATCCAAACATTCATCAACACCCCACTCGCCTGCAAAAGCGGTTTGGTCATTAAAGAGGTTTTGTGCATCCTGCATATATAAAACAGGATATTTTTTGGCAGATGTTGTATATCCTTTGGGCAGGTATATCCACAGTTTTCTTTTGCGGTTGAGTTGTGGCATATAAAATGCTGTATCAATTACCCGTACCTGCGGACTTGCACTATAACGTTTGGGTTTATCGGGGTATTCATCTTTCCAGCCGGGGATATCGAATTCAAGGCTGAGATCGTTGTTAACTTCCAGTACACGATCTGAAATATCGCGGCCATCAGAAAGAGTTTCTACTTTATCAAAACCACCACGGGTAAACTTGAAAGCATAAGTACCGGGTGCAATATTCTTCAGCACAATACTTCTGCGTGATCCACCAAAAGGCTTGAGTTTATAATTTTCGTCTTTAGGGTTCCAGTTATTGAAATTACCAGCTACATAAATATCGTCACTGGCTTTGGTGGCAACGGAGTTTACAATTAGCCGAACGGAAAATTGCGCCTGGGTTTGAATGGTCAGCAAAAAGGCACATGCGGTGATAAATCGTTTCATACAATTAAAGTACGAAACTGTAAAGTCTTTGCTGCTTCTGAATGGTTAAATTATTTTCCTCTGCGAAAACGCATGACGAAATAATTAAGCCGCAGATTCGCAGATTAATAATCTGCGAATCTGCGGCTTACAAAAAATACTAGTCTTTTAATCCAGTATCTCTACATCCTTCGGATACTTCGCCGGGTTGAAAGCGAAGATATTATCAGCAATATTTTTATTGGGAACAATATTGGTAAAGCTCACCTGCACGGTATTGTTTCCTTTATCGAGGATAACCGCACGTGCAATCATGTTTTTTGTTTTGTTTACAAAGATGTTCACCTTGGAGAAGTTTTTCCTGTTATCAAGCGGTTTCATTTCAATCTCATGAAAATTACCTTTTGTACCCACGAGGCGATAGGTAAAGTCTTTATCATAAGAACCTGAAAGAATTTTCTGGGGCGTAAGTGTTTGTCCGCTTTCTTCTACTGCTGAAACGGTGATGGTTTTGCTTCCATCGTAGTTATAGGTTTTTACACCATCACATAGTATCTCTGTTTTACCTTCTTTCAACAGATATTTCTGTCCTTTGGTAACAATGGTTCCTGTTTTGGTGCCATTGTTCACTCCCCTGCTTGAAACAGACTTAATGCTAAACCCTGCTGATATGGTTTTATATCCTTTTACAGTATTACTAACTGCATCCAGTATTTTTTTAGCCTTGGGATCGTTCTGCGCATTTACCTCTAACATCAAAGCAAACAACACCAGTACCAACGCGAATAATTTCTTCATTCTGTTCATTTGAGGGCGCAAATATAGGTTTTACGTTTTGTATGACAGTTTATGTACGGATTAGTTTAGAAGAGCGGGCTTAGATAATGTTATAAATCGGTGAAAAAGAGGCTTTATTACAAAGAATCGAGGAATTCCTGCAATTCTATATCGGTTTTAAATAATACTTCACGGGCCTTACTTCCCTGGTTGGGGCCCACTACTCCGGCGGCCTCCAGCTGATCCATCAGGCGGCCGGCACGGTTATAGCCCAGTTTCATTCTTCTTTGTATAAGCGAGGTTGATCCCATCTGGCTTTGTACAATAAGGCGGGCAGCATCTTCAAACAACGGATCGCGCTCACTGGCATCAAAATCCTTTCCTTCCATTTCTTTTTCATCCACATATTCCGGCAACAGGAAGGCCTGCGGATAACCTCGCTGATCGCCGATAAATTCACACACATTCTCTACTTCGGGCGTATCTACAAAAGCACACTGCAAACGGGTAATTTCTCCATTATAACTTACCAGCATATCACCCTTACCAATCAATTGTTCTGCTCCACCTGCATCGAGAATGGTACGGCTATCGATCTTACTCGATACTTTAAAGGCAATACGCGCGGGGAAGTTGGCCTTAATGGTACCTGTAATAATATTTACCGAAGGACGTTGCGTGGCAATGATCAAGTGTATACCAATGGCTCTCGCCAACTGTGCCAAACGGGCAATGGGCATTTCCACTTCTTTACCCGCTGTCATAATAAGATCAGCAAACTCATCTACCACTAGTACAATAAACGGCAGGTACTGATGTCCTTTTTCAGGGTTGAGTTTTCTTGCAGTGAATTTATCATTGTATTCCCGAATATTACGACAACCTGCTTCTTTCAGCAGATCATAACGGTTATCCATTTCAATACATAAGGCATTCAGTGTATGCACCACTTTCTTGGTATCGGTAATAATAGATTCTTCCTCACCGGGTAATTTGGCCAGGAAATGTTTTTCAATAACACGGTATAAACTCAATTCAACTTTCTTCGGATCTACCAGTACAAACTTGAGTTGCGATGGATGTTTTTTATACAACAATGAAACAAGAATCGCATTCAATCCAACAGATTTACCCTGTCCGGTTGCACCCGCCATTAACAGGTGTGGCATGGCCGCAAGGTCTACGATAAAATTTTCATTATCAATTTTCTTACCAATGGCAATAGGCAGAGAAAAGGAATTGGATTGAAATTTCTCACTCGCCAGCAGGGTTTTCATACTCACCACTGTTTTGCGCACATTCGGCACTTCAATACCAATGGTTCCCTTACCCGGAATGGGTGCAATAATACGGATACCCAATGCTGCCAGACTCAATGCTATATCGTCTTCCAGGTTTTTAATTCTGCTGATACGCACACCCGGCGCCGGTACAATTTCATACAAAGTAACTGTAGGCCCCACTGTTGCTGCAATACGCTGTATAGCGATATCGTAGTTTTTCAGTGTGGCGATGATCTGGTTTTTATTGGTCTCCAGTTCTGTAGGATCATGCACAATTTTTTCACTGCCATGTGTTTCCAATAAATCAAGACCCGGATATTTGTAGTCTTTCAGATCAAGTGTTACATCGTATTTGGTATGGAGTTTTCCCGATGTTGGTGCAGGAGCAGGTTCGTCTTCCTCATCCGGTGTTTCTGTTATTTCAAGTTCTAACCCATTCGTATCAACCTCTGCCTTCCTTGGTGCCGGCGGAATCACATTAATCAAAGGCTCCGGCTTCAATATCATCTCCTCCTCAAAAACAGCTTCCTCCACATCCTGTTCATCTTCTCCATCCTCTTCCTCATCCAAGTCCTTTTCGTTCATCTCAAACTCATTCATAGGATCCGCTTCTTCTTCCTCCTGCTGCGGCATAATTACCACTACACCCGATCCTTCAGATTTCAGTTTATTGGGAGCAACTATCTTTTCTTCTTCCGGCTGTTCTACAATATCCGCATTTTCATCCCACTCCTGTCTAACGGCTACTTCATCATCAATAGAAAGTTTAAAATCATCTTCATGCGCTTTGTCCACAGGCTTACCAAACTGCCAGTCAGGCACTTTGAATGTGGGATTAAAGCGCCAGATCACATAACTGAATACAGACAACAGCAATAATGCACCTGTTCCAATATTACCGATCCATTTTACAAACCATGCGGTCAATAATTCGCCCACTCCGCCTCCCCATGAAAAAGCACTGGCCCTCGATACAAAAGCAAATGCCATACTCAGCACCAGCAATCCTGCAATCATGTAACGCAGGTTCCTGACAAGGCTGAATATTTTTTTTCCAAACAATAAATTCGTACCCAGTACAAAAAAGAAGCTACACAAGAGATAAGAGGCAAGTCCGAAACCTTTGTAAAAGAGCGTATGCGCTACATAAGCTCCAAGTACCCCGAGGAGGTTATTTACTTTTACATCATCCGTTGCAAAAATGCGTATGCCGAACTGGTGAATCTTATCCTGGTCCTCCTGCCAGGTAAATAAATAAGAGGTAAATGCAACAAAAAGAAAGAGGGTCAGCAATAAGCTGGAGGCGCCCATAATTTTGGTGGTACGTTCATCTTTCACCACTTCCGTTACCGTTACTTCGGGTTCCTTATCGGGATTCAGTTCTTCCGGACTCGGCTGTGGCGGCGTTTTCTTCTTCAAGCGATTTGCCATGAAAACAAATATAAGCTATGCCATTACCTGCATAACAAACTACACGCTGATGTGCAAAACTGGTCAAACACAGTGGAGTTTTCCACCACTATTAAGCTCCTTTGCTCAATCCCAGTGCCAGGCATATCCAACCGGCTACCAGTAAAGTGCCTCCCAATGGCGTTATGGGCCCCACCCAGGATAGCCCCTGGATATTGGCAGCCGATTTATAAGTAAGCAGGTAAAGTGAGCCGCTGAAAAGTATCATACCGGCAATAAACAAATAACCGGCGGCTTTCATTAATGACGAACTCCCCGATGCAAAAACCATTGCAGTAAGTGCAAGTGCAAACACATGATAAAACTGGTAACGTACAGCTGTTTCAAATGTAACAAGCGATTCGGGTGCCACTATTTTTTTCAATCCATGCGCACCGAAAGCACCCAGTACTACGGAGAGGGCACCGATAAATGAAGCCGTTACCAAAAATCCTTTATGCATATTGCTGTATTATTTTTTTGAATGCCAGATCGCTGATTTCCTTACCCCTTAAACGATGTTGCGCTTTTTCATATACAGGAGTGCGCTCTTTAAGTTTGTTTTCGAGAAAAGCAGTGAGCGCTTCATCAGACAAAGAACGGATCAACGGACGGTGTTCTTTACCCGGCTTTAGTCTTTCCACCAATGTTTCTACAGGTTCATCGAGCCAGATGGTTACCCCGTTTTTATTCATCCAGTCCATATTATCATGAAAACAGGGGGCACCGCCGCCTGTCGCGAGAACAAATGCTTTCTTCTCCCCAAACCAGCGCAATATTTTTGCTTCTGATTTCCTGAAATATTCTTCTCCATCTTCCTCAAAAATTTCGCTGATCGTTTTCTCTTCATGCGACTCAATAAGAAAGTCGAGGTCGTAACCTCCCGTCTTTAATTTCTTTGCCAGTTGACGGCTCCAGTGCGATTTACCGGAACCCATCATGCCTATGAGGAATAGTTTCATTTTCTGTTTTAGTCGGAAAGTCGGAAGACCGAGAGTCCGAAAGAGATTTAATTAGTAGACAATCCTCCGTGAAACACTGTGTTAACCTCTGTGTAACTCTGTGGTTAAAAAAATATTTAATGATTAACCACAGAGTTTCACCGAGTAGGCACGGAGTTGCACTGTTTTTCAACTCACCTGGCCCTCTCGCTGCGCAAAGAGGAAGTTACTCTTTTCACCTTTCACGTCTCACCTCTCACCTCTCACGTCATTTAAAAGCATTCAACCCTGTAACATCCATTCCCGTAATCAGCAGGTGAACATCGTGGGTGCCTTCATAGGTAATTACACTTTCTATGTTCATCATATGACGCATAATGCTGTATTCGCCGGTAATACCCATACCTCCCAGCATCTGTCTGGCATCGCGGGCAATATTGGCAGCTATTTCACAACTATTGCGTTTAGCCATACTCACCTGTTGTGGAGTGGCTTTCCCTTCATTCATCAATACACCTAAGCGCCATACCAGCAGTTGGGCTTTGGTGATTTCTGTAATCATTTCTGCCAGTTTTTTTTGCTGTAACTGGAAACCAGCAATCGGACGATCAAACTGTACACGCTCCATACTGTAACGCAGGGCGGTATCGTAACAATCCATGGCGGCACCCAACGCCCCCCATGCAATACCATAACGGGCCTTGGTTAAACAACCAAGGGGGCCCTTGAGTCCGATTACATTAGGCAGGATATTTTCTTTCGGAACTTTTACATTATCGAATACCAATTCACCTGTTGCCGATGCACGCAGGCTCCATTTACCGTGAGTGGTGGGTGTGGTAAACCCTTCCATTCCTCTCTCAACAATTACACCCTGTATTTTATCATCTTCATTCCTTGCCCATACCACTGCCACCTGTGCAAAGGGGGCATTACTGATCCACATTTTGGCACCATTCAATAGTACATGGTCGCCGGCATCTTTTATATTGGTGATCATACCTGCAGGGTTACTGCCATGATCGGGTTCCGTTAATCCAAAACAACCTAACCATTCACCACTGGCCAGTTTAGGCAGGTATTTTTTGCGCTGCTCCTCATTACCATAAGCATAAATAGGATACATCACCAGGCTACCCTGAACACTGGCCGTGCTGCGCACACCACTGTCGCCCCTTTCCAGTTCCTGCATCATCAGCCCATAGCTGATATAATCGAGTCCGCCACCACCATATTCAACAGGTACGGTTGGACCGAAACAGCCCAAATCGCCCATTTGTTTTACGATCTGTTGCGGAAACTCAGCTTTCTGTGCATAATCTTCAATGATGGGTGAAATTTCTTTCTTTACATAATTTCTCACCGATTCACGGATCAGTTTATGTTCTTCAGACAATAACTCATCTAACTGGTAATAATCGGGCGATTGAAATAAATCGGTTCTGGCAGCCATGCGAATAATAATTTTAAATACGTTAGGTCGGTCGCCTGTTAACCCGGCAAAAATAAGGGATGCAGGCTGTACGCCCTGTTTTGTTGCGTTTTTATTTGTTTCCTGGTTTTTAACATTAAAAATGTGCTGCTTTTCCAACCTTTTTTGCTCTCCTGTCTCTTATCCTAAAACCACCTCCCTGTATGAAAAAGATCATCAGCCTAAGCTGCCTGTTACTGGCACTTACCTATACAGGCATTGCCCAGGATAATTATAAATGGGCCGTTACCAAACAAAAAGATTTCAGCAAAACCTGCCCTATTGGTTCCGCAGTAGTATCGCTCAGGAACCAGTTTGGTAAAATGGAAATAAATCACTGGGATAAAAATGAAGTGAAAGTAGAAGCTAAAATTCTGGTATCCACACAGGAAGAAGCTTATGCCGGCACTTTACTCGATATGATTCAGATAGTTGAAAAAACCGGCAGCGATACCATCAGTTTTAAAACACAGATTGGCGAGGAGAACAAAGGATGGAGCACCAATCAAAGCAATAAAATGTCGATTGATTATATCGTGTACCTGCCTGTCAATACAAAATTAAAGGCACATAATAGTTTTGGTCCGATGGAAATTGGTGACCATAGCGGCGAAGCCTATTTACAAAGTAGTCATGGCAGTTTAACAGCAGGTAATCTATCCAACACAACATCATTAAAAGTAAATTTCAGCAAGGCCAGAATAGGTAAACTGGGCAAAACAGAAGCCGACTTCAGGCACTCAAGTATTGATATTGAAGAACTGACCGGCGACATAAAAGCCAATGTTAGTTTTTGCAACAGCATTGATCTTCCTGTAAACAGTTCAGTAAAAAATATTGATATCAATACCAATCATACCAGCATTTATTTATTGTTACCCAAAACCATCAGCGGCGATTATGATATAGCCACCACACATGCAACTGCCACCGGCAAAGGAAGTTTTGAATTGAAAGAAGAAAAAAACGAAACACTCCGTAACCGTGTAACCTTCAACCACCACTACACCGGTAAACTCGGTAATGGCGGCGATGCGAAAATTAATATCAAGAGCAATTTCGGCAGTGTGAGGTTGTTGTAAGGAGTCCGAGAGTCGGAAAGTCCGGAAGTCCGAAGATGATTGTTTAGGATAAATCATCATTCGGACTTCCGGTCTTCCGGACTTCCGGTCTTCCGGTCTTCCGGTCTTTCGGTCTTCCGGTCTTTCGGTCTTCCGGACTTCCGGTCTTCCGGTCTTTCGGTCTTCCGGTCTTTCGGTCTTTCGGTCTTTCGGACTCTCTGACTCCCCGACTTTTCCCTATCTTTCCTCTTTAGTCCAACAAAGGAAGAAGCAGAAGCTTTACTCAAAACCGATCCTGCTATTACTGCGGGAAGACTTATTTACGATCTCCGCCCATGGTTCACCGCTTCCATGGGTAGTTTTGTTCCGGGCAAAACTAAACAAGCACTCTAACAGCACTCTGCGTAAACGCTGCGACCTCTTTTCGCTGCAGTGAAAATTCATCGCAGAACGAGAGATAACGAAGGTTACACAGATATCCGATTTTTCGTTGTTATATTTGATGACAGTCAGAAAACATAATAACGATGTTCAGGAAAATATTTTTTTTACCTTTTATTTTTCTTTCCGCGCAACAAAATATTTATGCACAGGAACAATCCAGTAATCCTGTCATTGAAGGTTGGTATGCCGATCCTGAAGGTGTAATTCTCAAGAATAAGTATTGGCTCTTCCCTACTTTCTCCGCCAAATACAGGGACCAGGTTTTCCTGGATGCTTTTTCATCTACAGATATGGTAAGCTGGAAAAAGCATCCGCGAATTATTGATACCAGTATCATCAAATGGGCCTATATGGCCATGTGGGCCCCGGCTATTGTACAAAAAGACAACCAATATTTTTTATTCTTCTCCGCCAACGATATCCAGAGTAAAAAACGCAATGGCGTAAAAGATGATCACAACGGTGGAATAGGAATTGCCGTAGCATCAAAACCACAAGGCCCTTATAAAGATTACTTAGGTAAACCATTAATTAACCAATTCTATAATGATGCACAACCTATTGACCAGTTTGTGTTTCAGGATAAAGACGGGCAGTATTATATCATGTATGGTGGCTGGGGACGCTGCAATATTGCAAAACTGAATAAAGATTTCACCTCACTCACTCCTTTTGAAAACGGAGCATTGGTAAAAGAAATTACACCCAAAGGTTATGTAGAAGGTCCAACCATGTTTATCCGCAATGGTACTTATTACCTGATGTGGTCAGAAGGTGGCTGGACGAATGGCAGTTATAAAGTGGCCTATGCCAGATCGAACAATGTTTTTGGTCCATTTGAAAGAGAAACCACCATTCTTGAAGCAGACTCAACGATTGCCACTGGTGCGGGGCATCATTCGGTAATGAATATACCGGGTACAGATGAGTGGTATATTGTGTACCATCGCCGCCCCATTCCCAATCTCGATCGTGATCATCGTGTTACCTGTATTGATAGATTGTATTTTAATGCAGATGGAAGTATTCAGAAAGTGAAGATGACATTTGAAGGGGTAAAAAGAAAACTGAACCGGGATAGATAGGATTGGAAGAATGGATATACAGGATTTTGTTTTGGGTGTATTTGCTGATTTAAAAATCAAACCGCTTCATGCAATCAAATATTGGATTGATATTAGAAGAGAAAGCGGCCGATATCGGCAACTTTATCGTGGGCAGACTATTACCCTTTCGTCAGAAACGTGCGGTGGGTCCGTTTGTGTTTATTGATCATATGAAACCCACCTGTTTAAAGGATTACCAGAATATGGATGTACCTCCCCATCCGCATATCGGTTTATCTACTTTAACCTATTTGCTGGAAGGCTCTATTTTTCACAGAGACAGTATTGGCAGTGCCATTGAAATAAAAGCCGGAGAAATAAACTGGATGACAGCAGGTAAAGCTGTAGTACATTCTGAAAGAACACCTGAATATTTACGCAGGGCCGATAAATTTCTGCATGGTTTTCAAATCTGGATCGGATTACCAAAAGAACTCGAACAGTCTGAACCAACTTTTCATCATATCGATAAAGATGCTATTCCTGTATGGGAAGAAAATGGTGTTGCCTACAAACTGATTGCAGGTGAAATTATTGGCAAGAAATCGCCTGTACCTGTTCATAGTCCACTCTTTTTCCTGGAGATAAAAACCAATGCTGCTCAAAAAATAAATATTGGAGAAAAACTGTTTGGTGAAGTGGGTATGTATGTGCTGGATGGAACCGTAAAAATTGAAGACAATGACTATGGCACCGCTCAATTACTGATTGCCAAAAATGCCAGCTTATGTGAGTTTGAAACCAATGGAGCAACCACGCTTTATTTATTTGGCGGAGAACCTTTTGAAGAGGAGCGGTTTATTTACTGGAACTTTGTAAACTCGGATAGGAATATGATTGAGCAGGCTAAAGTAAACTGGAAGAACCAGGATATTAAAGCCTTTCCTAAAATTCCGGGTGATGATCAGGATTATGTTCCACTGCCTGAATTTCCGATACATAAGAAACCATAGAAGCCTTGTTGTTCAACGCACTATCATTTAATCATGGCAATAACAATCAGCAAACCTCTGTGCAACTCTGTGGTAAAAATGACATAATAACCACAGAGTTTCACGGAGTACGGCACGGAGTTACACAGAGGCGTAACACATGATGCACTTTCCTTTGCTCATACTTTATTTAACAATCCCATCGTAATAATTAAAAATCTCCACCGCTCTTCGCACAATCAAATTCGCAAATGACCCAACAGCAATATTCGACTGAATTGATCCGCCTCCTGAATATTCTATTTTTGTCAAGGTCCCAATTAATTTAGCCTCTGTGTCGCGATAAATAAGCCATGCTTTTTGAGCATTTACAAGAATTTTTTTATCCTCCTGCTTAAGCACTTGCAATAGCTTAGTATAATATTTATTCATCAAACTATCATAAGACTTTGTCATTTCCTGAACGGCCTTATTCATTCCCTGTGTTGAATAGTCGATATCTATCCGTTTTGAAACCAATTGTTCAATACGAAAAGTATCAACAGCAAATTCCATCTGATCTGCTGTGAGTTCCTGTCGGGAAAGTTGTTTCTTAAATTCAGGTAGCTGTTTTTCAATATCGGCCTTCAGTTTTTGCAGAATCCGGGGCGTTATTTCATTTGAACTAACTTTTTGTCCAATAGAGAGATACCCAACAAATAAACAAGCCAATAACAAGAACAGTGATTTCATATTGCTATAATACTGCTTAAAAATGAGAATTAGTTGAGGATTTTTTACTGTTGTTCATCGTTATTGATCGTCAGACTACAAAGGCAGGAGTATTCTTCCCTAACAATTATCAGATGCCCAGTCATATAAAAAATTCATGGTAACACCCATGCTTACACAACTTGTTTTTAAATGAAGGGCAGGTATCTGTTTTTCATTGCCCCATACAGGAATGGTTCTGAACCCTTTTTTTGTCCACTGATGGTGGCTTGCTTTAATCCTGTCAAATTCATAACCCATGAATTTGAGGAAGAGCTCCCAGCATTTAGTTGGCAGTGGTTTAAAACTCATAGACAATTATGCGGCAGTTAATGCAAATCGTTCTATATGATTATTCTCGGCATTAAAATTTTTCAACTCGCCCATCTCATCTACATAGAGTTTTGAAAATTGCTTTGCGAAGAATTTTTTGTGCCAGCCCAATGTGGCAAGCAATGCATTCATTTTAGAGGGATCAAGTGATATTAGATGACTGCAGAAAAAATCAAATGATTCTTTGATCATTTCATCTGCTTTTTCTTTGGTTTCACCGTAACCTGAAATATTTAGCGAAGGAATATAGATGACAAACTGCTTGGTATCTTTATCAATAAAATTAAACCCATTCACCTCCAATACAACCCTACCCTTTCTGGCATTCACTTTTAATGATTCCTGTTGAACAGGTTCATTGGACGAACTGAAATGATATGTTGAAGCATGGGTCATAATAAATACAAAGTTATAATTTATAAGAACAAATATAACAGGATTAGTAGTATACTGATACTTACCTGTTAAAATCTATATAGCTGAAATGCTATATACGGAAGGGGAAACACAGAATATGCTATTTAACCCACTGAATCATAATTGATTGATTTTCTAAGAAGAGGGTTAACATTCTATGATAATTTTTGAGAATAACTTTAAATAATTGAACAGAATACGCATCAGGCGAATTAGAATTCAGAAGAAGTTAAATAATGAGGGAATACTTACACTATGTTTCCTTCTTCATGAAAACATTAACCCGTTGGCGGAGTTAATTAGCTAAGGCGTGTTTAACCCTACTTATTGGTTTGTTATATAAAAATTTGTTTAAGAACTGTAAAATAGTGAATCCAGTCACTTTTGCAAGTATTCTAGACTTGAAGCCGGTAAAGGATTTAGCATAATTACGCTGCATCATAAACTGGTCACAAAGTTGTGAAAAAACCGTTTCAATTCTCTTTCTTACTTTTTTCAATATCCTAATCACAGGTTTTTGTTTCTTCTGATTATTTCTCATTGGTATTTCAAGCTGTATACCTACGGTTTCAAACAGGTTTATTTGTTGCTGCTTACTCACATACCCTTTATCACCCGTAATGATGCAATTACTGAACAGTTCCTGTACGTCTTTGAGGTAATGTATATCATGTACACTTGCTTTTGTTAGATCCAATGATTGGATCACTCCTGACACTGAACAAACACTGTGTAACTTATAGCCATAGAAATATTTTCTTTGTGATGCACAGTAGCCTTTATCTGGTGAATGTTCTATTGACTCCTTTCCCATTTGATTTCTTTGCTCCCTTGATATTTTACATATTTCTAAAGGCATTGAGTCTATCGCAAAAATATCGACTTGTTTGTTAAGCCTTTCTGCCATTGACTTTCGAACTACTTCCGTTTTCTCAAAGAGCAATTTTCTGCGATCATTGTACTGTCTTCTACTAATCAGATTTTCAAAATCATTAGTATATTCTGTAGCCAATTTTGAAAATAGTAAATTCTCACTATCAATACCTAAACATTCTGATGTAAGGCTTAATGATATTACTTCTATGTCAGAGAATCTTGGCACTGTTCCTCGTCTCCTATAATTTCCCTTGCCATTTATTTCATCACTCAGAATTTCTTTTACTACCTCAAGAATTTTGGTGAAATTTGATCGGATGTTGTGCATGTTGCTTTAGGAAGTTTGGTCACTAACTATGACAACTTCACAACATCTTTTGTCCCACTTTTTTAAAATTTAACTCCGCCAACGGGTAACATTATATCTATCTTATTTCGTTTCCTGATTAATTGCTTCTAGTTGTTCAGTCAACTCAATAACTTCCATAATTGTATCTCTACTCTTTGCACTAAAATTTTCCATATCAGTTACTCTGATTGCCGTTCCGGCCATACAAACCATTAGCATATTTGTGCTCCCACTGCCAATCTCATTAAAATCAATATCAGTAGAAATAATCGCATTCCCCCCTTGTCGAACACACTGAACTCTTAAATCTGCTTTGCACAAATTTGTAGCCCTTGATATTTTTTGATTTGTAGTGTTTGATCCTGAACCAAAAAAATCATTAAATGATCTTGATAACTCAGTCACAAACCCAGTGCCGGAGGTGGTCTGAGCAGTAACCATTCCAATAATTTCATATGCCCATTTAACAGGTGCTGGACTAGTCAAAACTGGAATTACATGGATAATTTGCTTAAGCCTATTTTCTATATCACCTTTTTGCTTTCTAAAATTATCCGCAATTTTTTCCAAGAAAGGAGTTGAACAACTTGTACAGTATGCATCTTTATCTGCCCCTGAGTGCTTATTAATAAAATCAACTTTTGACTGTAAGACTAAATCAGCACTAAAAAACCCTTTAAGAGATTTCCCGCAATTTGGACATTTTTCATAATTCACATTGTTCATTTCTATTCTTTTTTGTCGTTCTTGTAATCAAACTTCATTTTTATTGTAACTTAAATTTACCCCTTACTCTCCCAGAAACCACTCAATCCTTGTACACTCCGAACAAACAAAACAGTTAGCTGATCTGTCGGCCCAGTCAAAACCAAAAAAAGTGCTGGAAGCTTTGTTGAGTTGTGCCTTTCGTATCCAAAACAAATTGTTACTGCAATGCTGGCAAATCAATGATCTGCCTTTTACCTGCACAGGTTCTGGTTCGGGTACTGTTTTTTTAAATAATTTCATGTTATCGAGTGCTATTGTTTATCGCACATACAACCATGTGTTTGCATAGCATAAGTGCTTTATGTATTGGATTATGGGGGAGAAAATAAATAGGGGGAACTCCAATATAGCAATTATTTTGAATAATGCAAGCCAGGCAGGAGAATAAGGAATAAGAAACATGAAATAAGAAACAGAGGAAGAATGGATTGGGATGTTCACCGCGGAGAACGGGAGAACACAGAGGTTTCGCAGGGACTAAGAAACGTCGAAAACCTCCGTGCTACTCTGTGTAAAACTCCGTGGTAAAAAAGTCTTCACACAGTAACCACAGTGTTTCACAGAGTTATGGCACAGAGTTACATGGCGAGTGCAGATGGAATAAGAAACCGGTCTGCCCAGAGCTTGTTGAAGGGAAATAAAGAATGAGATGTTCACCACGAAGAACAGTATTTCAAAAAGGTATTTATACAGAATAATAATTTTTATAATATCATAGTGTTTCTGCGTTATTTCTCCGTTCTAAGTCCGTTACCTGTCCGTTACCTGTCCGTTTATCCTTAACACCTCATTCGGTGCTCCTTCACAACTCATCCTGCCCTCCTTCGGGTAAACGGAAGGGTTAGCCCGTATGCTCAATAAGGTATTGGTAACAGATGCTTTATGAAATGCGAACAACAACCAGATTAACCCAAAAGATGAACATACGCAGCTACGGATGGAATAAGAAATAGGAAATAAGGAATAAGAAACAGAGGAAGGAAAGAAAGAGGTTTTCATAAGAACACCTCCTTCTTTTCATATTCATATCATTGCCCGTTATACTCCACGTATTCGAGAATATCTGCTGGCTGACAGTTAAGTGCTTTACAAATGGCTTCCAGCGTGCTGAAACGTATAGCCCTTGCCTTACCCGTTTTTAGAATAGAAAGATTAGAAAGCGTGAGGTCTACTTTCTCAGACAGCTCATTCAGCGACATTTTCCGCTTCGCCATCATCACATCTAAGTTTACTACTATCGGCATGGCTTAAACGGTTAAATCGTTGTCATTTTGAAGATCGAGGCCTCTTTTAAAAATCTGTGCAATTACATATACCACTGCCCCCATCAGAATAAATGCCTGGGCATCTTCCCAGAAAGGATTCAGGTCATCGGTAAGATAGCCATGGTGCGCTACCGTTTTTGCCGACTGACGTGCAAAATAACTGAAGAACCCGATAGCAAAAGTGTAATAGCTGATCTCCATAATTTGTCTGGCAGCAAAATCACTGAAAGGTTTTAAAGGATCAATCTTAGTCACCAGCAAAATCAGTTTGTAAAATAACCCCGCTTTCAGTAAAGCAATAACCAGTATAAAACTATACATACTGAAGAAAGCCCATTTACTCCGCGCATACATATCCGTCAGATCAAGTTTCTGATAGAGTTTGGGAACAAATGAAGGATCAACGATACTGAAGATAAAATTTACCAGCAGACCGCCAGCTTCTATACTGAGACCAATAAATATGATCCATGCTATGATTTTCAGGACCGTAAATACGAATTTGTTTGTTGTTGACATTGTATGACTGTTTAGATTGATACAGCAAAATAATAAATATTTATTGAAAAACAATAAATTTATTTTGAAAAAGCCGAAATAATTAGAAATAAGGAATAAGAAACAGAGGAAGGAATGGAACAGGCTTCTACTGCTCTCATACTTTCCGTCTACCGGACTTTCGGGCTTTTCGGACTATCACCCGCTACCAAAAAAAAACTGTGGCTCCCCACCGGGAGCCACAGCCCATTAGATTAGAAATTATTCTATTTTCCTATCTCTTGTTTCTTGTTCCTTCTCTCTTTATTCTTTATTTCCTTATTTCTTATTCCTTATTTCTAATTCCTTATTTCTAATTCCTCCTCCCACTTCTTCCATTCTGCTCCACATCCTTATTCATTTCTTCAATATCCGTATCTGTTCTGCCGGTTTTATCGCCTAATAGGTGTTCAGCAAAATAGTCGGCCTGTCTCCAGAAGAAATACTCAGTCATATCACCATAACCATGACGTTGTCCGGGCAGAATCACCAGGTCGAAACGTTTGTTGGCGCGGATCAATGCATTGGCCATACGGATGGTATTGGCAGGGTGTACGTTGTTGTCGATATCACCATGCGATAACATCAGTTTACCTTTCAGGTTTTTGGCGATATCAGGGTTCTTTTCTATGCTATAAAGGAAAGAAGTATCGCCTTTATCACTCACCATTTCTTTCACTCCATGGTGCTGCTCACTCCACCATCTGTTGTACACCGAGTTATCGTGATTACCCGCCGATGATACGGCCACTTTAAAGAAATCGGGATATACCAGCATGGCCGCTGTACTCATAAAACCACCACCTGAGTGTCCATGAATACCCACACGGCTGATGTCGATGTATTTATAACGATCGGCTAATTGTTCTGCTACTGCTTTTTTATCGGCCAAACCATAATCGCGCAGGTTGCCATAACCATAGTTGTGGTACCATTTGCTGCGCGCAGGGTGACCACCACGGTTACCCAGTGTAATCACAATAAAGCCCATCTGAGCCAGGCGATCGGTTCTGTCGAAACCACGACCAAATGCTTTGTTTACGGCTTCTGTTTGCGGACCAGGATATACGTACTCAATCAGCGGGTATTTTTTGGTGCTGTCGAAATCGAAAGGTTTATAGATAGCTCCATAGATATCGGTAATACCATCATCTGCTTTTGCCTTAAACACTTCAGGGAACTTATAACCCGATGCAAACAGCGATGTGAAATCAGCCGTTTCGAGATCAAGTATTTTTTTACCATCTGCATTGTACAATACAGATTTCGGCACAGTGTTTACACGGGAGTAGTTATCGATAAAGAAACTGTTACCGTCGTTCATACGCATGGCATGATCGAAATCGCCGGCATTCAGCAGTTTCATTCCGGTACCATCGAAGTTAATACGGTATGCATGTAAGTAGTATGGATCTTCTCCTGCTTCTTTACCGTTGGCAGAGAAATACAATACACGTTTGGTTTCATCCACTCCTAATACATCTTCGCAATGGAAGGCGCCGGTGGTGATCTGGTTTTTCAGCTTACCATTTTCATCATACAGATAAAAATGCCCCCAGCCATCGCGTTCACTCCAGTGAATAAACTCTTTACCTCCATTCACGAGTGCAATCTGGTTAACTTCTATAAAAGAATTGAACCGTTCTTCCACCAGTGTTTTTACAACACCGGTGGTCACATCCACCACACATACATCAATACGTTTCTGGTCGCGACCGGTACGGGTAAAATAGAATTTGTCTTTGGTACCCAGCCATATACTTGGTCTCCAGTCATCATCGCGCGTGTTCACTTTTGCAGGTGTTGCCCATGAACCAACAGTCTGGTCTTTGAATGCAGACACATGTAGTTCCTTGCCCGATTTGCCGGCCACATCCACCAGGTAAAGATGATCTACCGGTGATTCTTTCTCACCAGGCATCCAGTATTTATAGGTTTCCAGTGTGGGGCGTGGATTGGCCACACTATTAATTACCCACAGACTTTTTACTTTACGGTTGTCTACACGACGCAGTGTAAAATATTTTGAATCGGGCGACCATAAAGCAAAAATGGGTCTTCTTCTTTTAGCCTGCTTTTCTTTTTCTTCATCGGTCATACCACTGCCTGAAAGATTGCCATCATTATAATAACCATAACCATCAAAACCATCTTTGGTGATAGCATTTTCTACGATGGTAGAATCGTTTTCATTTTTCAAAGCCTTTTCATAGTTGGCCTTATCCATCCAGTACACATTGTAATTTTTACCAAACACAATAGTATTTCCATCGGGAGCAATATTGGCCCAAATGGGTTTTCTTTTTGGCTTTTTGAAATCGGGCAGTTCCACCAGCTCACCTGTGGTAAGGTTATATTCAAAATAAAAAACCTTTTTGGTTGCTGCGGCTGCAGCACCACTGCGGCCGGTTGCAGCTGTATCTTTTTTTGCTTCATCCTGTGTACTCTTCACCTCAAACTGAATCCAGTTTTCATCACGTACAAAACGCATACTGTCCAGTCCAAGGTTCTGTGCATCAAACGGATCTTTTACAACACGGGTGATCTTGGCAGCGAGGTCGGCATTGTCGAACAATACTTTCTTCTCTCCTTTTACCGGGTCAACGATAAACCACTTTTTACCTTCGGTGGTTTCGTACATATACCAGAATTTGTTGGAGTTCTTTAACCAGTGTGGATCTACATTGGTACTGAAGATCATTTTACCGAGTTTCTTTGGAGAGAAACGAGCCGCCAACGAATAATTGGCTTTGGTTACAGGGGTTTGTTGTGCAACAGTGGCAAATGCAAACAGCATGCATACTGACAATAGCATGAATTTTCTCATACAGTTTTTACGTTTTGGGAAGTCTGAAAATTAGGCCAAAGCCATCAATTCACCGATAAAGTTTGATGAAAATTCGGTAAAGACCCTTTTCCAGTCCCTGTTAAACCCCTTTTTCCGCACTTTATAAACGCCCCTGCGCAAACTCAGCGCTCTCCTTTCTCTGCGGTGAACATTCGAGAAATTCACCGCGGAGCACAGGAGAAAACGGAGTTTACGCAGGGTTAAACGAGTATCTATTCAATTAAGTTATTTTAGCGGCAAAATTGTAACCGATGTTTGCTTTCAGTACCGATATAAGCTATGCAAAAAATGCCGATGCCAACGATGAGCTGGCCCGGTTTAAAAAAGACTTTCATTTTCCACAAAAAGACGGAAAGGATGTGATCTATTTCTGTGGTAATTCTCTCGGCCTGCAATCCATTACTACCGCTGCTGCCATAGAAACCGAGTTAGAAAGCTGGCGCAAGCATGCAGTGGGTGGATATTTCGGCGGCACCAATCCCTGGTTATGGTATCATCAATACTGCACTCCGGCACTCGCAAAGATTATGGGTTGCAAAGAAGAGGAAGTAACCGTAATGAATGCCCTCACCGTTAACCTGCACCTGCTGATGCTGAGTTTTTATAAACCATCGGCCACCCGTTATAAAATTATGATGGAAGCCGGTGCCTTTCCCTCCGACCAGTATGCCGTTGAAACCCTCATAAAACATTTTGGTTTCAACCCCAATGATGCCATTATTGAAATAGCACCAAGAGCAGGAGAAAAATTATTAAGAACAGCAGATATCCTTCAATCGATACAAGATCATAGCGAAAGCCTTGCCATGACTTTGTTTGGTGGCATCAACTACTATACGGGGCAGTTATTCGATATGGCTGCCATTACCAAATCAGCGCATGCAGTTGGCGCTATTGCCGGTTTCGATCTGGCGCATGTGGCCGGTAATGTACCCATGCAGTTACATGATATAGATGTTGATTTTGCCGTTTGGTGCAGTTATAAATACCTCAATGCCGGGCCTGGTGCCATTGGTGGTGTGTTTATTCATAAAAAACATGCTTTAAACAGCAATACGGCACGTCTTGGTGGCTGGTGGGGCAATGATGAACAGACCCGTTTTAAAATGGAAAAAGGGTTTATCCCGAAAACCAATGCCACGGGCTGGAATATCAGTACCTCGCAGGTATTTAATACGGTATGTTTGAAGGCCTCTCTCGAACTGTTTGAAGAAGCAGGTATAGATCGGCTTCGTAAAAAAAGTATGCATCTTACTGCCTATCTCGAATTTTTATTAAATGAACTGAAGCATCTTAATTTTGAAATTATTACGCCAACCGATCCGGAACAGCGGGGCGCTCAGTTATGTTTATACTTTAAAGAGAGAGGAAAAGAAATTCATGATAAGATGATCAGCAGTGGCATCATCGTTGACTACCGCGAACCCGGGGTCATCCGTGTGGCCCCCGCTCCTATGTACTGTAGTTTTGAAGATGTATATCGTTTCTATGAAATTCTAAAAAACAATTTTTAGCCTATTGTTCTTCTATGTAACACTTCAGTAACAAAAAACCTTAGATAATAAACCACAGAGTTACACGGAGTAAGGCACTGAGTTACACAGAGGGCTGTTTAGTAATTTTTAGTGATCGAAACGCTTGTGGCGCAACGGTTGTACCGCATGTAGTTGTTATAGATTTGCTGAAAAAATAAAATGCAGCAAAGTATAATTACTAGCCAGATACTAAAAGCCGCGTATTTAGTACATAGCAATCTTGGTCCAGGTTTGCTTGAATCAGCTTATGAATCTTGCTTACATTACGAATTACAGGCAATAGGATTAATTGCAGAGAGACAAGTGCCAATGCCCCTTATCTACAAAGAAGTAAAACTCGAAACAGGTTATCGGATAGATATTCTTGTAGAAAGATCGATAGTAATTGAAGTGAAAGCTGTGGAATCGTTTACAGATGTTCATATCGCTCAAATGATTACCTATTTAAAACTCAGTAATTGCAAAGTCGGATTGTTAATTAATTTCCATGTTAACTCTTTGAAAAACGGCATCAAGCGAATTGTTTATTAACCCTCTGTGTAACTCAGTGCCTTACTCCGTGTAACTCTGTGGTTTCATTTTTACAACTTTTTTTAACCATGAAATGATACGGAGTTTTTATATTTAGGATATGACTCGTCATTATTTTAGTTATCTCGCGTTGGGCGATTCTTATACAATTGGAGAATCGGTTCCTTTGCATGAAAGTTTTCCTTACCAGGTGGTTCAACTGTTGCGCAAAAAAGGCCTTCACTTTCATGCCCCTGAAGTAGTGGCCAAAACCGGCTGGACCAGCTTTGAGCTGGCCGATCATATCTTACACACACAACTGAATGAGCAATACGATTTTGTAAGTTTATTAATTGGTGTGAATAACCAGTATCGTGGCTTACCCGTTACAGATTTTAAAGAGGAATTTGAATACCTGCTCAAAAAAGCTATTCACTTTGCAGGCAACAGACCGGAGAGAGTAATTGTATTATCTATTCCAGATTGGGGCATTACTCCCTTTGCATCGGGCAAAGACAGCAATGTCATCAGTGAAGCCATTGATTTTTTTAACAGGGTATGCGAAGAAGCCACAAAAAAATTAGGGGGAACTTATATTGATATTACCGCCCAAACAAGGCTCGCTAAAAACGATACAAGCCTGTTAGCCAGCGACCAGCTTCACTACTCCGCAAAATCACATGCAGTGTGGGCGGAGAAGGTTGTAGCCATCATTGAGAAGACAATTTGAAAATTTGAAAATTTGCTAATTTGAAAATGAAGAAGATTCATGAATATGTATGGTAATCCCCATTTTCAAATTTTCAAATTAGCACATTTTCAAATTAAACAGCGTACCCCATCATTTTACGACTCACACTCCCATCTTTAAAAAATTCAAAGACCGCATAAGCTGGTGCAAAACCTTTGAAGGCACCACCCCACCAGTTGCCGCTGATGGCACCATTACAGTAGTAGTGTATGCCACGGTATTCAACCATATCCTGTAAATGAATATGTCCGCTCAGGCAACAACGTATATTTTTATGGGAGCGGAACAATTCTGTGAGTTTAAATGAATCTGTATGCAGTAATGCTCTTGATATTTTTCTGTCGCCATTGTCTTCTGTTTTATCAAAAAAGAACCCGGATACATAAGATACAATGGGAATATGTGATGCAATACAGATATATGTTTCAGCATCAGTTGACTTTAGTTCCTTTTCGAGCCATTGCCATTGCTCTTCATCTATTTTCGCAATATAGCCACCATTGTTTTCATGAGCGCTGTCGAGCACAATGAATTTCCAGTGGTTTTTAGTGAAGCTATAGTAGCTGCCGGGCATCTGGTGTTGTTGTATTGCCCATGTTTTGTTGTATAAAGGATCATTTTTTATTTCGGGTTCTGTCATCTGCCAACCCCATGCATCATGGTTACCAATACAGTGATAGATGGGCAGTTTATTTTCTGCTGTGAGAATTTTATTCCATAGATCCCATTGCTCCTGTACTTTAGCCTTGCTGGCTTTCATGGCATCCATAATAGCATCACCACCATTGATGATAAAGTCTACCGATGGTTTGAGTGCATTTACATGTTTAAATGCCTGCTGCATTCCTTTCTCGGGAACTTCGCCAACTTTAACATGTACATCGGAAATAAAAGCAACCCGAAAAGAGGGTTTGGCATTGGTTTCGGCAGCAGATACCAGTGGCAGTGCAGCTACCGCAGCAGCAGACAATGAACCCTGCTGCAAAAATTTTCTCCTGTTCATGACTGGGATTTTCAGAATGATAAAGATAGCCTTTGATTACAGTAAATAAATCATAGTATATCCCTTTCATCATATCCATCCAGGTTAGAGATTGATTGATATTTCCTGTTGATAATCATGAAAATCTGTGTTCTATTTATCTTTTGATAAAAGCAGCCATCTCCTTTTGGTAATCCTGTGCTGCTTTTTTTGCTGCTATTGCAAAGTTTTCTCCGCTGCCGGCAAAGATGATTGCCCGACTGGCATTTACGAGTAGACCTGCATCTTTATTCAACCCATATTTCGATACATCTTCCAAACTACCACCTTGAGCGCCTACACCGGGTACCAATAAAAAATGATCAGGTATAATACCACGTATGTATTCAAGATCACTTGCACGGGTGGCACCAACTACAAACATCAGGTTATCGGGTGTGCCCCATTTACAGGTTGTTTCGAGTACCTGCTCGTATAACTGTTTACCGTTTTGTTCTGCCAGCGGCAGTCGCTGAAAATTAAAACTGCCTGCATTGGAAGTGAGTCCAAGTACAATGGTCCATTTATCCTTGTATTCAAGAAAAGGGCGAATACTGTCTTCACCCATATAAGGAGCCACAGTTACTGCATCGAATGGTACTACTTCAAAAAAGGTTTTGGCATATTGTGCCGATGTGTTACCGATATCACCACGTTTGGCATCGGCAATGGTAAAGTGTGTGGCAGGAATATACGCTAGTGTTTCCGCCATGATCTCCCAGCCTTTCAGTCCCTGCGACTCGTAAAATGCCGTGTTAATTTTATATGAAACACAGTAATCCTTGGTAGCATCAATGATCGCTTTATTAAAAGCCAGCACAGCATCGGATCGCCCTTTCAAATGAGCAGGTAATTTTTCAATATCTGTATCCAATCCAACACAGAGATAGGATCCTTTTAATTGTATCTGTTCGATGAGCTGCTGACGGGTCATGGGGCAAAAGTAAGGAAACAGAGAAATAAGGAATAAGAAATAAGGAAGGAGAGAAGTTATCCTTTCTCATTTCTTATTTCTTATTTCTTATTCCTTATTTCTCTGTTTCTTTGCTTTCGTATGGAAAAACAACCAATGTATTACGGTACTTATCTCGGATTAGATAAGGTTTTGGATGCGCAGCATCCGGTAAGTTTTGAACCAGGGAATGAACCGGCACACGATGAAATGTTGTTCATTATTATTCACCAGGCATATGAATTATGGTTTAAACAGATGCTGTTTGAACTGGATTATATCACCGGTGTTTTTAGTAAAGAAAAAATCAATGATAATTCGGAAGACATGAATCTGGTGCGTCACAGGCTACACAGAATTATTCATATTCTTCAACTACTCAATAAGCAGGTGGAGATACTCGACACCATGACCCCACTTGATTTTCTGGAGTTCCGTAACCTGCTCACCCCTTCCTCTGGTTTTCAGAGTAAACAGTTCAGGCTGCTGGAAGCCAGACTGGGACTGGAGCTGGATCACCGTCATCATAAAGACTATTATAAAAGAACCAATGAAGGTGGTTTTACGAAAGAAGATTACCAGCATATTAATGCAGTAGAAGAAGGACATAATTTACTGGAACTGGTAAACAAATGGCTGGAACGTATTCCTTTCTTCAGGGAAGATTTCTGGAAAGATTATAATAGTGCTGCAACAGGCAAGCATCATCCTTTCTGGAACGATTACCGTGCCATTTATGAAGCGGGATTGACAGAAAGAGAAAAAAACAAGATTCATGATTTCGACCTTGTTTTCTTTGAAGAAAAACCGGCGCACTATACAGAGGAACAAACAGCCGCTATGAAAACGTTGTTCTCCCCTACTGCATTACGTTCCGCCTTATTCATTATGCTCTACCGCGACTTCCCTTTGTTCCAGACTTCTTACCAGGTACTGGATGCATTGATTGAAATTGATCATTTAATGAGTAGCTGGCGTCATAAACACCTGGTCATGGTTCGTCGTATGATTGGCATGCGTGTGGGCACCGGCAATACTTCCGGAGCAGGCTACCTGGAAGGCGCTATGAGTAAACATTTTGTGTACAGGGATATTTCAGGTCTTTCCACTTACCTGATTGAAAGAAAAAAACTGCCTGTATTACCTGATTCTTTAATTCGTAATTTAGGATTTCAACTGTAGGAGAATTTAAAAATGTACTAATTTGAAAATAAGGAACCAGAAATAGCTGGGTTTATCTTTACCCTAATTGTATTCATTTTCAAATTAGCACATTTTCAAATTTTCAAATTATTCTTCCCAAAATCCTGTAATTTTGTAATACCCCCCACCCGCTTTCACGGCGGATATATATTAGCACAGAATTATTCATTTTAAAACCTTGCATGATGTTGCGCATCAAACAAACATTGCTTTTATTGCTTGTAGTTGTATTAGTACAAGCTCAAAGCGGCCCCGATCAGAAACTGGGTGTTGATCCCAAAGTAAAAATTGGCAAACTGAGTAATGGTCTTACCTATTACATCAGAAAAAATGTGGAGCCTAAAAACAGGGCCGAATTACGATTAGTGGTGAATGCCGGTTCTATCCTTGAATCGGATCAGCAGTTGGGGCTTGCCCACTTTGTGGAGCATATGGCTTTTAACGGTACCAAAAATTTTAAAAAACAGGAACTGGTTGACTTTCTGGAAAAAAGTGGTGTAAACTTTGGTGCCGACCTGAATGCTTATACCAGTTTCGATGAAACCGTGTATGAGTTACAGGTTCCTACCGACAGCATGCAGGTATTTAAAAAAGCCATGCAGATACTGGAAGACTGGGCCCACCAGGTAAGCTTCGAGCCCGTTGAAATTGATAAAGAGAGAGGTGTAATTGTGGAAGAATGGAGACTGGGTCGTGGTGCCGATGCACGTATGCGCGATAAATTCTTTCCTGTTATCCTGAAAGGTTCTCAATATGCCAAACGTATCCCTATTGGTACCAAACAAAGTATTGAAAAATCGCCTTATAGCCAGCTCACCAAATTTTATAGAGACTGGTACCGCCCCGATTTACAGGCAGTGATTGTTGTGGGTGATATTGATATTGCGCAGACGGAACAAATGATCAGGGATCATTTCGGAAAAATTCCTGCGGCCAAAACAGCACGCCCGAGAACAAAATTTGGTGTGCCCGCTTTTCCTGAAACACGCACTTCTATACTTACCGATCCTGAGCAACCGTATAATGTGGTTCAGGTATATTATTTAAGACCTGAAATACCACAATCTAAAACAGAAAAAGAATACCGTGCCGGTATTGTTCGTGGTTTGTTCAACAAGATGATGAGCAGTCGCCTCGAAGAAATTGCGCAGAAACCGGAAGCTCCCTTCCTTTTTGGAAGCAGTAGTTATGGCTCTTTCATAGGAGATAAAGATGCGTTCAGTTTAGTGGCTGTGGCTAAAACTGCCAAAGAAATTGCCGCTTCAGTAGAAACACTACTGAGAGAAAATGAAAGAGTAAAACAATTTGGTTTTGTACAAACCGAACTCAACCGTGCAGTAAAATCTACTATGTCGCGCCTGGAAAATATATACAATGAAAGAGACAAAACAAAGTCTGCCCAACTTTTACAGGAATATGTACGCAACTACCTGAAAGGTGAAACCATTCCCGGCATAGAGAAAGAATTTGAGATGCACCAGAAATACCTGCCAACCATTCAATTGGCAGAAGTAAATGCGCTCATTAAACAATGGATTACTACGCAAAACAGATCAGTGGTGATTACAGCTCCTGAAAAAGAGAAAGCCGATATGCTTACCTCTGCACAGGTTACAGCATTACTCAATAAACCATTGGGCAAATTACAGCCTTATCAAGATAAAGTAATTGCCGGGGCCATCCTGCCTGTACAGCCGGTAGCGGGTAAAGTGGTGAATGAGAAAAAATATCCTTCCATTGAAACGACTGAGTGGACCTTATCCAATGGGGCCAGAGTAATACTAAAGCCCACCAATTTTAAAAATGATGATGTACAGTTCTCTGCCATCAGTTGGGGTGGTTCTTCGTTGTATACAGACAAAGATTATGTAAATGCATCAACATCTTCAACTGTAGCCTTGTTTGGCGGTGTAGGTGATCTGGACATCCAAAGCCTGCAAAAAGAAATGGCAGGTAAGAACTGTTATGTAGCGCCCTCTGTTGCCAACTATATGCAGGGACTGAATGGCAGCAGTACCACCAAAGACCTGGAAACTGCCATGCAGTTGTTACATGGTTATTTTGTGGCACCCAGAAAAGATGCCAATATGTTTGAAGTGCTGAAACAACAGATGCAGGTACAGATGGCCAATAAAGACAAGAACCCGGCTTCTGTATTTGGCGATTCGGTAAACTACATCATGGGTAATTATCACCCACGCAGAAAACCTTTCACGATAGAAACCATTGGTCAACTGGAACTGGATCGTGCGTTTGATATTTATAAAGAACGTTTCAGCAACGGCGGACAATTTGTGTTCACTTTTGTGGGCAACTTTAATCTCGACAGCATGAAATTGCTGGTAGAGAAATATATTGCTTCTCTCCCTTCATCTGATAAAAAAGATACTTGGAAAGATGTGGGTATCCGTTATCCCAAAGGTGTGGTAAATAAAACTTTCAGAAAAGGAAAAGAGGCCAAAGCCAATGTGCGTTTATTTTTTACAGGCGAGGTAAATGAAATAAACGATATGGATGAGGTTCAATTGGGTCAGCTTACAAAAGCATTGTCTATTAAACTGAGAGAAGTATTGCGTGAAGATGCAGGTGGTGTGTATGGTGTAGGGGTGAATGGAGGGTTTAACCGTGAGCCGGTTAAGAGTTACAGCATCAGCATACAGTTTGGTTGTGCTCCTGAAAATGTTGACAAACTGGTTGACCTGGTAATGGAAGAAATTAAAAACACCAAAGCCAATGGCGTACCCGCAGTAAACATTGAAAAAGTAATTGCAGAGCAAACACGTAGCCTGGAAAATGATGTGAAAGAAAATAATTACTGGCGTTTCAGGCTCGAGCAACATTTTTTCCGTGGTACCGACCCCACAGAATTGCTGAAAGCAGCCGATAAAATAAAGCTGATCACCGTAGATAAAACCAAAGAACTGGCCAACCGTCTGTTCAATGAAAATAACATGGTAAAACTCATCATGCTGCCCGAACAGCAGTAATGCATCTCTGCAAAAGCTCTGCACCTCTTGTTCTCTGCGGTGAACTTACTCGGATATTCACCGCAGAGAACAAGAGGCACGGAGATTTTACAGGGTTGTTATTGACGGGTTTTCTCCATCGGTAATTCCGGTAAACGGCTCCATTCCTGTAAAGACCCGTCATATATTTTCATAGGATAACCCAATATTCTTCCTGCCAGGTACAGTACACTGGCAGTTTGCCCGATAAAACAGTAACCAATCATTTCCCTTTTTTTGTTGCTGTTCACCACAGTAAAATAATTACTGAGTTGCTGCACCGGTTTAAATTTTGTAGCGCTGTCGATCAAATCCGGATATGGCAGGTTGAAGGCACCGGTTATATGTCCGTCGCGCGGATTTCCTGTAACATCACCATCATAAAATCTTTTCAGCCTGGCATCAACCACCATTTTATCGCTGCTTGTCAGCGCCTGTTGAACATAATTTTTATCTACCAGTAATTGTTGGTATTTGGGTTCAATATTTCCCTTTGCCACGGTAGGCGAAGCACCGCTTTCAACAGAGAGACCCGCTTTTTTCCATTCTTCCAGTCCGCCATCGAGCAGGCGTACTTTGCCATACATACCCAGGTGTTCCAGTGTAAGAAACATTCGGGCTGTTATCGTTAGATCGGTTCTGGTATATACGAGTACAATCTGTGAATTTTGGTTGATACCAAGCGACTGCAATATTTTTCTTGCGGAAGTAAGATCGGGTGCATTAAAATTACCTTCCGGAGAATGCGACGCCAGCCAGTCTGGCCAGAGCAAACGCGCCCCGGGAACATGTTCCCTTTCAAAATCGAGACGCAGGAAATTGGATTGAAGGATGATAAGGTTTTTATCCTGTTTATGTTCCTGTAACCAGGCAGGTGTAACTAGGATGGGATTTGATTGTGCGATTGTATCTGTTGATAAAACCGCAGCTATAAAAAACAGCAGTAGGTAGCGCATAGGGTGAGTTTTAGGTAAACGAATCTACTAATGACTTGCTGGTTTTTATTGTTAAAAAGTGATAGCTGCCTCCGTCATCCCGACGGAATGTGATCAGAGAGCGGCAGGTAGAGCAAAATTTTATGGTCCGTTCACTCAATTCTTTCCATTCCTGATTTCCTGTTCCTTATTCTTTATTCCTTATTTCACTACCTTGCATCCTCAAAATCAAGAATCATGAGCTTTGGTACTTTCTCCTATCCCATTCCGGCCAATGAGCCTGTAAACAGTTATGCTCCCGGAACACCTGAAAAAGCAGCATTAAAAAAAGCAATTGCCGATCTTAAAAAGAAAGAAATTGATATCCCGATGTATATCGGCGGTAAAGCAGTGAAGACGGGTAATAAAGTGGCTATTCATCCTCCACATGAGATTAAACATACCCTAGGATATTTTCATGCCGGTGAAGAGAAACATGTGAACCAGGCCATTGATGCAGCTTTAAAAGCCAAAGATGCATGGGCAGCGATGAGCTGGGAAAACAGGGCACATATATTTTTAAAAGCTGCCGATCTGCTGGCCACCAGGTATCGCTATACCATGAACGCAAGTACCATGCTCGGACAAAGCAAAAATGCATACCAGTCTGAGATAGACAGTACCTGCGAGCTGATTGATTTCTTACGTTTCAATGTTCATTTTTTAAGTGAAATTTATAAGCAACAACCTATTTCTGCCCCCGGCATGCATAACCGTATGGAGTGGCGCGCACTGGAAGGTTTTGTACTGGCCGTAACACCTTTCAACTTCACCGCCATTGGTGGCAACCTGCCTACATCTGCTGCTATGTGTGGTAATGTGGTAGTATGGAAACCTGCCAATACGCAGATCTATTCTGCACAACTATTTATGCGCATTCTAAAAGAAGCAGGTTTACCCGATGGTGTTATTAACCTGATATATGTAGACGGGCCAACCATTGGTAAAGTATGTTTTAACCACCCTGAATTTGCCGGTGTTCACTTTACAGGTTCTACAGGTGTTTTCAATAATATGTGGAAAGTGATTGGTGAGAATATTGCGAAGTACCGCTCTTACCCACGCATCGTTGGCGAAACCGGTGGTAAGGATTTTGTAATTGCCCATTCAAGTGCCAATGTTGATGCTGTTGTAACAGCCCTTGCCCGCGGTGCTTTTGAATACCAGGGACAAAAATGTTCGGCTGCCTCACGTGCCTACCTGCCCGATAATATTGCAGCAGAAGTGAAACAAAAACTGGTGACCACACTGAAAACCATGAAAATGGGTACAGTAGAAGATTTCACCAACTTCATCAATGCGGTAATTGATGAAAAAGCATTCAACAGTATTACTAAATACATTGATGGAGCTAAAAAGGATAAAAAAGCCAAAATCATTGTTGGTGGTAATTACAGCAAGAAAGATGGGTATTTTATTGAACCCACTGTTATTGAAACCAGCGATCCGAAGTATAGAACCATGTGCGAAGAAATTTTCGGACCGGTACTGACCATCTATACTTACAAAGCCGCTGAGTTCGAGAAAACCCTCGACCTGGTAAACAATACTTCAGCCTATGCGTTGACCGGCGCAGTACTCTCACAAGACAGAGCCGCAGTAGAACTGGCAACCAATAAACTGCGTAATGCAGCGGGTAATTTCTACATCAACGATAAGCCAACAGGTGCCGTTGTAGGTCAGCAACCATTTGGCGGCGCCCGTGCTTCCGGTACCAATGATAAAGCCGGCAGCATGCTCAACCTTTTCCGTTGGTTAAGTGCCCGCACCATCAAGGAAACCTATAACCCTCCAGTGGATTATAAGTATCCGTTTTTGAATGAAGCGTAGAGAGTAAAAGAATAAAAAATAAGGATTAGAAATCAAGAAATATGAAATGATATTGTTTAGGTTGAGATATGTATTTAAGATTCAACATTTTAGAACTGATGATACTTTTATTTTTCTCTATCCTTTATCTGTTCCTGATTTATTATTCCTTATTTCTAATTGCGCATGCACGATATAGAACCTTTTTATAACTGGCGGCATATTTATATTTCGGAAGAAGATCAGCGTTCTCCTTTTTTCGGTCGCACCTACAGTGAGTTTGAATTTTCACAAACGGTTTATAATTATTATATCCATCCACAGTGGGATGATTTTGGCAGTCGCACACTTTACCTGAAAGTAATTTATGCAGACTATGAATTGAATTTCATAGTTATAGAACTTATTGGTGAATGGAACGATGCCATTGAAAACGATATCATGGAACTCAAGCGTGAAGTGATGGATCTATTTTACAAACAGGGTATTACTAAATATATCCTCATTGCAGAAAATGTAATGAACTTTCACAGCAGCGATAAAGAATATTACCAGGAATGGTATGAAGAACTCAGTGAAGAAAATGGATGGGCAGTTGCCCTGAATATGAGCGATGCAGCACAATACGATTTTAAAAAGAAAAAACTCAACTATTACATTGAGTTAATCGATCTCCCCGAATGGCGTACCTATAAGCCCTATCATCTCTTTAAAAAGATAGATGACACACTTCAAACTAGGATAGGAATATGATGGAGAAGGATAGCAATGATTTTATTTCAAAATTAAAGTATTATCTCTATTATCCTGTATATCAACCTCAATCCTGCCTATTCAAGTTCAGGTGATGTTTTAATAATGTTTGCTGTGCTGTTTCATATCCTGCATCTGCATGCCTGATAACACCCATACCCGGATCGTTTCTTAATACACGGGATAGCCGCTGTGCTGCGGCGTCTGTTCCATCGGCCACAATGACCATTCCGGCATGAATACTGTAACCCATTCCTACCCCACCACCATGATGCAGGCTCACCCAACTGGCCCCACCTGCTGTGTTTACGAGTGCATTGAGGATGGGCCAGTCGGCCACGGCATCGCTCCCATCGAGCATGGCTTCTGTTTCGCGGTTGGGTGATGCAACTGATCCTGTATCGAGATGATCTCTACCTATAACAATCGGCGCTTTTACTTTTCCTATTCGTACCAGTTCATTAAATGCCAAACCTGCTTTTTCCCTTTCGCCTTGTCCGAGCCAGCAGATACGTGCCGGCAAACCCTGGAAAGCAATTCTTTCTTTGGCCATTTTCATCCAGCGAAGCATTGATTTATTTTCTGGGAAAAGTTCCATGATCAGTTCATCCGTAACTGCAATATCTGCCGGATCGCCACTAAGTGCCGCCCATCTGAACGGCCCCTTCCCTTCACAAAAAAGCGGGCGTATATAGGCAGGAACAAACCCGGGAAAATCAAATGCATTCTTCAAGCCATGTTCCTGTGCACGGGCACGGAGGTTATTGCCATAGTCAAATGTAATGGCACCGGCTTTTTGTAAATCAAGCATCAGCTCCACATGCAATTTCATGCTGTCGTAAGCCAGTGCGATATACGCATCGGCATCTTTTTCTCTTAACACGTTAGCGGCATTATTATCCATTGTATGGGGAATATAACCAATCAATGGATCATGCGCCGAAGTCTGATCGGTGAGTACATCCACCTGTATTTTTCTTTCCATCAGTCTCTGTAATAATTGCACCGCATTCGATACTACCCCGATACTCAAACGCTCTCCATTTTTTTTAGCTTCTACTGCTCTATCGATGGCTTCATCGATATCGGTAAATTTCAGATCGAGGTATTTTGTTTCCAGTCTTTTATCAATGCGCCACTCCTCCACTTCTGCACATAGCGCCACGCCATCGCACATAGTAATGGCCAGTGGCTGGGCACCACCCATACCACCAAGTCCGGCCGTAACACTCAATGTACCTTTTAAGGAACCACCAAAATGTTTATCGGCCACTGCCGCAAAAGTTTCATAAGTGCCTTGTACTATACCCTGTGAACCAATATAGATCCAGGAGCCTGCTGTCATTTGTCCATACATCATCAGCCCCTTTTGTTCAAGTTCTGTAAAATGTTTCCAGTTAGCCCAGTTGGGAACCAATTGCGAGTTCGATAATAAAACGCGGGGCGCATCCGCATGTGTTTTCAGTATAGCCACCGGTTTACCACTCTGTATGAGCAGGGTTTCATCATTCTCCAGTTTTTTAAGCGACTGAATAATAAGATCGAGGCTTTCTATATTACGCGCTGCCTTTCCTCTTCCGCCATATACAATCAGGTCCTCGGGTCTTTCGGCCACTGCCGGATCGAGGTTATTTAACAACATACGCAGAGCTGCTTCCTGTATCCATCCTTTACAGTTTAACTGTGTACCTGTTGGTGTTTTGTATTTGGCAAAATCATAAGCTTTTGTAACCGGCATAGCAAGCATTTTAGGGCGGGAAAGTACAGAAATAAATGTTTGTCCGAAGGACTCCTAAGGAGATTTTTTGATGTTCAATTTTTTGATTTAAGATTCTCCAGATCAAAAAATCAAAGATCAACGAATCAAAGATCAGAGTGGATTTCACTATATTTGAAAAAACGAATTATATGGGATTACCTGTTAATAACAAGAAAGCCGGTAAAGCGGGCGCTGCAGGTTCAAAGAATGCGGCCCAGGCTTCAAAATTCATCAGCAAACCCGGCACCAAAGCCGTAGGTGTTGCCAAAAAACCCATTAAAACGGGTGGATCGAGAGGAAGCTGAGGAGGAATGTATGATAGCTGATGTGAGATGTCTGATTTAAAATCCTACATCAGACATCAGCTATCCTAGATCAAATCGTCGTACGCCGCTCTCAACTCATTCAATGAATGGTTGTCTCCTGCTTTTTTTGCGGCTTCCATGCCTTTTTCATACCACTGAATAGCAAATTCGGTTTGTTGTAATTGTTCTAATAATTTGGCAAGATGATAATAAGAACCTACATAATCGGGTGATTCTGTGAGTATAGCCTCAAATAAACACCTTGCCTCCTCCAATTTTCCCAGTTTAATATACTCCAGTGCCAGTGCATGACGCAGAAAATTATCCTTTGGATGCTGTTCCAGAAATGCCAGTATACGGGTTATTCGTTCCATAGCGTAAAGATAGTGGTTAGGCCCTAGACGATAGTCCATAGTAAGACCCATTGGCTATGGTTCATGGACTATCGACTATGAACCATCTTTCAATCCTCCTTTCTAAAAATTTCCCCTGTTAAAAAAAATATCCGAACCTTTGCCGGAAACAAAAGCTTCCTATATTTGTTTAATAGTTGCATAAACAACTAAATATTATATCAAAACCTATTATTACATATGAAAATTCTGGTTTGTGTAAGCAAGACACCCGACACCACTTCAAAGATTGCTTTTACGGATGGTAACAGCAAATTTGATGAAAATGGTGTGCAGTGGATCATTAATCCGTACGATGAATGGTATTCACTGGTAAGAGCTATTGAATTAAAAGAAAAAGACCCCTCCATTATTGTACACCTTGTAACCGTAGGCGGCGCAGATGCGGAGCCCATTATTCGTAAGGCGCTGGCATTGGGGGGCGATGAAGCTATCCGTATTAATACTGATGGCAGCGACAGCTTCTACATCGCTTCGCAAATTGCTGCAATTGCCAAAGATGGTTACGACCTGGTTTTTACAGGTAAAGAAACCATTGATTATAACGGATCATCGATTGGTGCCATGGTAGCTGAATTAATTGACGCTCCTTATATTTCTTTGGCTACCAAATTCGAACTGAATGGCAGTACAGCCACCGTAACACGTGAAATTGAAGGTGGTGAAGAAGTAGCTGAACTGGCATTACCTGCCGTTGTAAGCTGTCAGAAAGGTGTGGCAGAACAACGTATTCCAAATATGAGAGGCATTATGGCTGCGCGTACCAAACCATTGAAAGTGGTGGAACCCGCTGCAGCAGATATACTTACTTCGATCGTGAGTTTTGAATTACCTCCGGCTAAAGCAGGTGTTAAATTAGTGAGTCCGGATAATGTGGGCGAATTGGTTAAATTGTTACACGAAGAAGCCAAAGCAATCTGATAGTATTGCCATTCAAACAACTTAAAAAGAAAAGAAATGTCTGTTTTAATATTTGTAGATCAATCAGAGGGGCATATCAAAAAAGCCTCTTTTGAAGCACTTACTTATGGTGCAAAAATTGCCGAACAAACCGGCACCACTGCAGAAGCGCTGGTACTCGGTACCGTTAGCGACGATCTGGCAGCACTTGGTAAATACGGTGTGAAAAAAGTGCAGCAGGTAAATAACGATTCACTCAATCATCTCGATGCACAATTGTATGCGAAAGTAATTGCGGAAGCTGTTACTGCTACCGGTGCTACTGTGGTAGTACTTTCACATACGCAAACAGGTAAAGCCATTGCCGGCCGTGTTGCGGCACGTTTAAAAGCAGGCCTGGTGGCAGGCGCCTGTGCCCTGCCCGATACCAGTAACGGTTTTGTAGTAAAGAAAACTGTTTTCTCCGGTAAAGCATTTGCCAATGTAAGCATTAGCTCTGCTGTAAAAGTTATTTCACTAAACCCAAATAGTTATACCACTATTGCAGGCGAAGGAATAGCAGATGTAAGTCAGTTAACTGTTCCAGTAGATGCTCCTAAAGTAAAAATTACCGCCGTTAATAAAGTAAGTGGCGAAATACCTTTAACCGAAGCCGAGATTGTGGTAAGTGGTGGCCGTGGTTTAAAAGGACCAGAGAACTGGGGCATACTGTTAGACCTCGCCAAAGAACTGGGTGCAGCTACAGCCTGTAGTCGCCCTGTAGGCGACGCACACTGGAGACCTCACCATGAGCATGTGGGACAAACAGGTATACAGGTGGCTCCCAATCTCTATATTGCCATTGGTATATCAGGAGCCATTCAGCACCTGGCAGGGGTGAACCGCAGTAAAATAATTGTGGTAATTAATAAAGATCCCGAAGCGCCTTTCTTTAAAGCAGCCGATTATGGAATTGTGGGCGATGCTTTTGAAGTAGTACCAAAGTTGACGGAGGAGATTAAGAAGATGAAAGCAAAATGATCTTATCGATAAGACAGAAAAGGACTGGTTAAAAACCGGTCCTTTTTATTTTGGGCACAATGCCATACATACGTAATGATGATACCGAGAATTAAGTAAAATGAACAGCGAATATCATTTTCTCTCTTCTAAAAAAAGAAAAGAAAAAGAATAGTACTAATATTGATTTCTGTTCACTTAAACAGAATATCCGTGAGCAAATTCAATAGAATAGGCATTGTTCTTTTATGGAAACAACAGCAATATCCAAAGAGCCTGCAGCAGCCTCGCTCTTCAGTCGTGATTACCTCAATGGTAAAGCATTGTGCCTCTACCTCACAGGAAAAATTCCCAGTGCCACCTTCATGCACGGCATAGAACCTTTTGCAGCTATTGCCACTTTTCAGAAAGAACATGATGATGAAATAGCCGACTGGCAAAATTATTTTCGGAATTCAAAATTGAACAGAAAGAAGAATAGCTTATCCAAAAAAATTAAAAAACTATTTGATGAAAAAAATATTTGCACCCATTGCTTTCTGCTGGCTCGCTTTATCCGCACTTGCCCAGGAAGGTTACCGTGTTTTTACAAAGACCGTCGATGGTAAAGAAAAATATGGTATTGTAAATGCAGCCGGAAATACAGTGGCGCCTGCCAAATACGATTGGCTGGGCAATCAATATTATGAAGGGTTTATTACAGCCTATATCTCTGAACTGAAAACGGTTGATAATTCTAATATACCCTTTGCACCTGCAAAAACGGGTTATTACTGGATTCATAATTATGGATTCATTGATGTAAATGGGAAAGAACTCACCACCTTTAAATATAATTTGGTAAGAGATTTCAATCATGGTGTTGCAGAGGTTAACATCAATAATAAATGGGGACTGATCAATAAACAGGGGAAAGAAATTACACCTATCAAATACGAAGAAATCAAAAGAACATACATTGATGAGATAGATGCCGTACTGCGTATTTACCATGAATATAAAGATGCTAAAAAGAAATACGGATTACTTTCTACCAGTGGAAAAGAATTAACAGCTGCGTTATATGATGAGATCAATCCCTTCAACGAAGGTTTGGCAACCATGCAGAAAAACGGTATGATGGGAGTGCTCAATACTGAAGGAAAAGAAGTAGTACCTGCCAGATATAGTATTTCATCAGAGGGTTATAAATTTGTTGGTGGTCTTTGCAGGGTGACCTGGAACGGTAAATGGGGATTCATTGATAAAACAGGTAAGGAAGTAATTCCATTGGTGTATGACCGCGTATTCGGTTTCGATAAAGACGGAACCTGTATGGTGAGACAAGGTACGATGCTGGGACGAATAGACAAGACAGGAAAAATAGTTGTTCCGTTAAAATACGATCGTGTTGAACCTCTGTCAGACGGATTATTCAATGTAAAGATTAATAATTTATATGGCTGGATCGATCAGAACGGAAAAGATGTGATTGCCCCTTCCTATGAATTTGGCTCATCATTTGTTGGTGGGCTCGCCTATGTGAGAACAGGTAAATATTTTGGCGTGATCAATAAAAACAATGAAGTTAAGATCCCGCTGAAATATGAATATATATCAAGGATGGACGATACAAAACCATTATTATGGTTTAAACAGAATGGCAAGCACGGTTTTTTCTCCGAGGCCTTTACTGAAATCACACCTGCAAAATATACGCGGATATTCTCCCCCGTTGCGGGTCGGAGTTTTGTGAGAATTGAAAATAAATGGGGAATGGTAAACGATAAGGGTCAGGAAATTACCGAGATCAAATATGATACCCTGATCAATGCAAAAGAATCAGAATGCGTGATCGCAGCAGCGAACCAGAAAATCGGACTCATTGCCAATGATGGGAAAATCATGATCCCTGTTAAATACGATAATATCTATGGTTATTCAGAAGGAATGTGTGCCGTTTTGCTGAACAGCAAAATTGGATTTGTGGATGTTGATGGCAAGGAAGTCATTGCACCCCAGTTCGACGATGCAGCTGACTTTATCAATGGCAAAGCGCAGGTAAAAAAAGGCGACGATGTTTTTTATATTGATAAAATAGGGAAAAAAGTGCAGTAACACAGCAGTTTTACTATGGTATAATTCGCTGTAAATCAATCCTGATAAAAAGAAAAGAATACCCTGTACGATATACTTTGGAATTATTCGCTTTATTGTATATTTACATACCCCTTAATGGCTGATTCGGATGGCGATGTTTACAATTATGTAAAACCTATACTATGAATCCAAACAAAGCGCTCTGGGAAAAAGGCGATTTCACACGTATCGCCGAAACCATGCGTGAAAGCGGAGAAGAACTGGTCGCAAAACTGGGTGTTGCAAAAGGAATGAAAGTACTCGATCTTGGCTGTGGCGACGGAACTACTGCCATTCCTGAGGCCCAGATGGGCGCCGAAGTGTTGGGCATTGATATTGCAAAAAACCTTGTGGAAGCCGGCAACGCCAGGGCAAAAGCAGCAGGACTCTCAAACTGTGTATTCCAGGAAGGAGACGCATGTAACCTGGGCGAATTAGCCGATCATTCGTTCGATATGGTGGTGAGTATTTTTGGTGCCATGTTTGCCCCCAAACCATTTGATGTGGCTAAAGAAATGGTTCGCGTTACAAAAAAGGGAGGAAAAATTGTAATGGGCAACTGGATACCAGGTGATCCAACCGTTGTGGCACAAATATTAAAAATAAGCTCCTCCTATACTCCCCCACCACCCGAAGGTTTCATCAGTCCAATGACATGGGGAATAAAAGACAATGTGGTTGATCGCTTTAGTCAGGCAGGAATTGCAAAAGAAAATATCAATTGTACAGAAGATACTTTCAATTTTAGTGCATCGTGTTCGCCAGAAGATTTTGTGAGTATGTTTAAAATCTACTATGGCCCTACTATGAATGCTTTTGATGCAGCTGAAAAAGATGGCAAAACTGCTGCACTTGAACAGGAATTAATTTCACTTTTTAAAAGCCAGAATAAAGCATCAGCAGCAAACACCACATTTATCCCGGCAACTTATTTAAGGGTTACGGTAAATTGCTAGTTTAATTTCTGTACTGATACCCCGGTGCAATCACCATCCAGCACTTAAAACAAAAAATCATCGACCCCAGGGAGACTCTATTCCGCCATTTTGAACAGTACATCAAATTAAGTGATGAACTAAAATCGGCATTGTCGGAAAAAATAAGTTATGTCACTTTTAAAAAAGGAGAATTGGTGCATGATGCCGATAAAATATGTACAAAATCCTACTTTATTTATAAGGGACTCCTCAGGGTTTATTTTTTAAAAGACGGGAAAGAAATCAGTGAATATTTTCCGGCAGAAAATGAATGGTGCAATTCTCCAAAAAGTTTCAGAACCCGCCAAAAAGACATCTACTATATTGATACCATTGAAAACGTAGAAGCATATTGTCTGCACGTAGATGACCTCGTTTTTTTATTCAACAATTTTCTGGAAATGGAGCGCTATGCCAGGCTTTCAATGGGTACCGTTTTTGGGCATTTGATGGAACGGATAACCTCTCTCCGATTTACAAGCGCAAAGGAAAAATACGATCATTTTACAGCAACATACAATGACATTCACCATCGGATTCCATTAGGAATGATAGCATCTTATTTAGGTATTACACAGGAAACATTAAGTCGAATCAGGGCTGAAAAGTAATTTTTTGATATAGATCAAAGGATTTAAACATCCGATGGTACATTTTTGTAAAAAAAAGAATGTACCACACAAGAACAAAACAACTACTCTTTATTCTACTCTTCAATGTATTAACGCTTCCCGTTTTTGCACAGGATACTTTACGGGTAAATAACGTAGAAGCAATTCTTTATACGGGGGAAGGCAAAAACCAGCCACTGGTTGTAGGTATTGGCGGATCGGAAGGTGGGAATGCCTGGACAAGCACACGTTGGCAAAAAACGAGAAATGAATTTTTGGAAAGAGGTTATGCTTTTTTAGCGATTGGTTATTTTGGTTGTAAGGGAACACCAAAAATTTTAGACAAAATTGCCATTGATGATATTTACAATGCTATTGCAGTAGCAAAAAAACAACCACATATTAACAGCCATAAAATCGCTGTCATCGGCGGTTCAAGAGGCGCCGATTTAGCATTGTTGTTGGGTAGTTATTATAAAGATATTACTGCAGTAGTGGGCATGTCTTCAAGTCATGCCGTTTTCCCAGGTCATACGCCGGTGTTCAATAGTTCCTGTTGGACTTATAAAGGTAAAGAACTACCATTTATTCCTGTAAATGATGAGGCGGTGCCATTCCTGATAAAACGAGATCTACGTGGAACTTTTGAAGCAATGTTGATAGATACAGCCGCAGAACAAAAGGCGACAATAAAAGTAGAGTATATTAACGGACCAGTGCTTTTACTTTCAGCCACTAAAGATGAGATGATACCTGCCATAAAAATGGGTGAAAAAATGATACAGAGATTAAAAAACAGTAATTTTAAATATCCCTACAAACATATCATCCTTGAAGGTACTCACGACGAACCCACAAAACATTTTGACAAAATTTTCTCCTTTTTAGAAACCAATCTCAAATGAAAAATACACTCACTCATTTTGCCATATATATAGACAATATGCAAAGAGCGAAAAGTTTTTATTCAGAGGTATTTAACTGGGGATTCAACGCTTACGGGCAATCAGATTTTTTACAAATAAAAGCAGATAGATCTGATAATGGAGCATTAATTGGCGCCTTACAATCAAGGAAATATTCACCAGTTTCTGAAAAAATTATTGGTCTCGAATGTAGCATAGCCGTTGAAAATATTGAATCTACGATAGAAAAAGTAAAACTAAATAAAGGGCAAATATTAATGAACAAAACCCTGATACCATTTGTGGGCTGGATTGCAAAATTCCTAGATACGGAAGGCAACCTCATTTGCGCGGTAGAATATGACAATAATGCAAAATGACAAACTCGAACCCTATACATTCAGACTTCCGGTTTTTACTCGATTTAAAAGAAAAAAAAGTCATTGATCTATTTTGTGACTTAAGGAACTATATTCTGGAACTTTACCCCAATAGCAACGAGCTATTATATCATACTCATGCGCTGACAACTGTTTTTTCCATTTCCGACAAATTATCTGATGCTTTTTGTATGATTCCAATCTACAAAAATCATTTAAACCTGGGTTTTAACAAGGGAACGCTTTTAAAAGATCCGCATAAATTATTGACTGGAACAGGCAGCTTAATCCAACATATTGATATAAAGACTCCAGGTGACTACAGAAATCCAAAAGTAAAAGCGCTGATACAAGAAGCCATTCAATTTGCCATAAAGGATATGGATAAACCAACAAAATCCATTGCACAAACAATATCCAAAATCAAGAAAAAATAATCCCTTTATCCATCCTCATTCTTTATTCCATATTCCTTATTTCTTATTTCTTATTTCTTATTTCTTATTTCCTACAACCCTCCCGTTCTTCCTCCATCCACCGGTAAATTAATTCCATTGATATAAGCAGCAGCCGGCGAGCAAAGAAATGCTACTGCTGCTGCAAATTCTTCCGGTTCTCCTAACCTGCCGGCTGGAATTAATGCAACCGTTTTATCAACAATGGTATCAACTGTTGTGCCTGCATCGGTTGCCTGCTTGCCGAATAAATAATCGAGCCGGTCTGTTTTGGTATAGCCGGGCAACACATTGTTCACTGTAATACCATATTTACCGATTTCATTGGCCAGCGTTTTGGCCCAGTTGGCCACAGCGGCTCTTACCGTATTGGAAATACCCAATCCGTTAATCGGTTGTTTTACAGAAGTAGAAACAATATTAATGATCCTGCCAAAACCTTTTGCCTGCATACCAGGTACTGCCAGTTGAGCCAGTGTATGTGCCGTAACCAGGTGCGACCGGAAACTTTTTTCAATATCCTCAGCGGCCGTTTGCAGTAAAGGACCAGAAGCAGGTCCGCCACTATTGTTCACCAGTATATCAATGGTATGTCCTTTAACAATAAAATCACTGACCAATGATGCCACTGTTGATGGCTCACTTGTATCAGCTACAAAATAACCATGCTGTTGTTGCAATGCTGTATCGAGTGAGTGAAGCACTCCCTTCAGGTTTTCTTCATTTCTTGCAAGCAGGTACACATTGGCACCCATCAGCGCCAGTTCCTGTGCCACTGCGGCACCCAGCCCCTGAGAAGCCCCGCAAACCAATGCTGTTTTTCCTGTGAGATCAAGGTTCATGATACTAGTTTTTACAATGCACGATAATCTTCCCTAACCGGATGAAATACATCCAATAGTTTACAATCCGTAATCGCCAGTCCCGAATGAAGTACATTGGATGGAATGACAATGATTTCTCCCGGCCCGAACTGTATAGGTTCTCCTGCCAGTGTTAACTGAAATTTTCCTTCCAGTACATGTGCCACCTGCTCATGCGGGTGTGAATGTTCTTTCAATGCCGAACCTGCTTTTACATCGAGATAAGAAAAAGTCATATTCTCAGTATGAACAAAACGTGCACTGTAACCGGGTACTATTTCTTTGGGTGTTATGCTATTAAGATCAACTAAGGGCATAGTATATTTTTGTTTTGCAAATTACAGATTACTTCAGCTATCTGCACAAGTGATCTTTGTTGTTTCTTTGCAGCATGTCATCATCGCTCCCTCTTTTCAGAAAAATCGGTATCGCAGAAGGTATCTCACTGCTGCTGTTATTAGGCATAGCCATGCCACTCAAATATTTTGCCGGCATTCCGGAAGCTGTAAAATTTACGGGCTGGGCTCACGGTATACTTTTTATGGCCTATTGCTGGCTGGCCTATATAGTAAGGGAAGAAAAAAACTGGCCCTTCAGAATGCTGGTCTGGGCCTTTCTTGCTGCATTCCTGCCCTTCGGTACATTTCTGTTCGATAAAAAACTCCGGTCGGCCTACCCATTCTAAACCTGCCATTCTTATGGTAATTTGATTTATTTTCGTGTGGTCTATGAAAAAGATAGAATTGGAAATAGTGGCCCTGTCGCACAGCATTACCCAAACACATTCCTATGCCGTAGTGTTGGGCGAAACCAATGGTTTAAGAAGACTTCCCATCGTAATTGGTGGTTTTGAGGCACAGGCCATTGCCGTGGCACTGGAGCATATGCAGCCCAGCCGCCCGCTGACCCACGATCTCATGAAAAACTTCATGAATGCCTTTAATGTAGAATTACAGGAAATCATCATCAGCGATCTGCAGGAAGGTATATTTTATTCAAAACTGGTTTGTTTTACGGAACATGATACAGTAGAAATAGACAGTCGCACCAGCGATGCACTTGCATTGGCCGTAAGATTTGGTTGTCCTATTTATACCTATGAGCATATTCTCGAAAATGCGGGTATACTCATGGAAGATGGTGGTAAAAAGCAAAAAGCAGAAGCAGTAGGCCCAGAAGACAATACCACGGGCCGTGAGAACCTGGGCAGCATGAGCCTGGAAGAATTACAAACCCTGCTTAATGATGTACTGGAACATGAAGATTATATCAGGGCCATTGCAATAAGAGATGAGATGAATAAAAGGAAGTAGGCAGCTACAAGCTACAAGCTACAAGCTACAAGCTACAAGCTACAAGCTACAAGCTGTTAAACAAACTTGAGTGCAATTGGCTTTATTGTGTCTGAACGATTTTTTGAATTTTGAATTTTGAATTTTGAATTTTCACTTATTTCACCATTGACCATTCCCCATTCATTTCTATGATTTCCTTCCCTAATGCAAAAATTAACCTGGGTCTGAATATCATTCAAAAAAGGGCAGATGATTTTCATGACCTTGAAACTATTTTCTACCCGGTTTCCGGTTTACGCGATGCACTGGAAATTGTACACGGTAATGCCACTGATGGCACTTTGAACTTTACACATTCAGGATTGGAGATCGCTGGTGATACAACCAATAATCTTTGCAGTAAAGCATATCATTTACTCAAAAAAGATTTTCCTGAACTGCCTTCCATACAAATGCATTTACACAAAACGATTCCCATGGGTGCCGGATTGGGTGGTGGCAGTGCTGATGGCGCTTTTACACTTACCATGCTTAACCAACAGTTTGGATTAGGATTGAATGAGCAACAACTCATCAGTTATGCATTGATGCTCGGGAGCGATTGTCCGTTCTTTATACGTAACCAGCCCTCTTATGCTACGGGAAGAGGAGAAAACATGCAACCCGTTTCACTCGATCTTTCTATGTATCGCTTTGTATTGATCAATCCCGGTATACATGTATCAACCGCGTGGGCATTTTCACAATTACAACCGGGCAAACCAAAAAAATCATGTCTTGCTATTATTCAGCAAGCGGTAACTAACTGGAAAAACCAATTGGTAAATGATTTTGAAATACCGGTAATGCAAGCCCATCCAGAAATACAAACAATCAGGGAAGAGTTATATCAGCAGGGTGCTGTATATGCTTCCATGACAGGATCAGGCAGTACCGTGTATGGTATATTCGAAAAAAATCAGTCCGCTCATTTCAACTTTCCCCCTTCCTATTTTATTTACCAGGAAAGATAGAAACAGAAGAACATGCCTGCCCTGAGTTTATCGAAGGGAGAAATGTTCAATATCCAACTTTGAAATTGGACGCTTCCTATTTCTCTGTTCTTCTGTTTAATAATTGCGATTACGTACAAAAGAAACAAACGTTAGTTTACAGATTGAACAGTATTCGACAATTTCAGACTAAAATTGAATAATTATCAATAAATATTCACATTGATTGAATAATTTATTTAAAAATATCCATTTTTTTTGATTAATTTAGTACCGATTGCCTGCCATTCTATTTCCTGAACTTTAATTCGGTTGCAAATGCTTGTTTCAAAAAACAGCCAGGGTTTGTATGACCCGAGCTTTGAACATGATGCATGTGGCATTGGGTTCGTAGCAAATATCAAGGGTAGTAAATCGCACCAGCACATTACAGATGCCTTAACCGTGCTGGAAAACATGGAACACCGTGGCGCCTGCGGTTGCGAAAGCAATACCGGCGATGGCGCGGGTATCATGATACAGGTTCCGCATGAGTTTTTCTTTGACGAATGTATTAAACAGGGCGTACACCTCCCCTCCTTTGGCAAGTATGGCGTTGGTGTAATCTTCTTTCCCAAAGAACTGAGACTGCGCGAAGAATGTAGGGATATTTTTAACCGGTCAGCAGAAAAACTGGGGTTTGACATTCTTTGCTACCGCAAAGTTCCCGTTAACACACATGATATTGGCAAAACAGCACTTTCCGTTGAGCCGGTCATGGAGCAGGTTTTTATTGCATGTCCCGATCATATTACCCAGCCTGATGAATTTGAACGGAAATTATTTGTATTGCGCAATTATGCATCACACACTATTAATAATACCGTAAAAAAAGATGAGATTGGTTTTTACCTCGCCTCACTTTCCTATAAAACCATTGTTTATAAAGGACAACTCACCAGCACACAGGTAAGAGGGTATTTCCCTGACCTGAGCGACAAAAGAGTTGTTTCTGCATTCGGACTGGTTCACTCACGTTTTGCCACTAATACTTTTCCTTCCTGGAAACTGGCGCAACCCTTCCGTTATATTGCACACAATGGAGAGATCAATACATTACAGGGCAACCTTAACTGGTTACGTACCAGTGAAAAAGGTTTCACTTCTCCTTTCTTCAGTAAAGAAGAAATGGAAATGCTGTTACCTATTGTTACCAGCGGCCAATCTGATTCCGCCTGTCTCGATAATATGATAGAACTGCTTACCCTCACTGGTCGCTCATTACCACATGTAATGATGATGTTGATTCCGGAAGCATGGGATGGTAATGAAGACATGGATGCTGTTAAAAAAGCATTCTACGAATACCATGCCTGTATGATGGAACCCTGGGATGGTCCGGCTTCTATTTCTTTTACGGATGGAAAAATCATTGGCGCCACACTCGACAGAAATGGTCTTCGCCCCTCCCGTTATTGTGTAACAGAAGACGACCGTGTGATTATGGCATCTGAAACAGGTGTATTACCAATTGACCCCGCCATCATCAAAGAAAAAGGAAGACTGCAGCCCGGTAAAATGTTTGTGGTAGATATGGAACAGGGACGCATCATCAGCGATGAAGAACTGAAACAACAAATCTGTTCACAAAAACCATATGCAGAATGGTTGAACAAATATAAAATCAGGCTAGAAGAATTACCTGAACCGCGTGTCATGTTTACACATCTTGAACACGACCAGGTATTTAAGTACCAGAAAGCATTTGGTTATTCAACCGAAGATTTAGATACCATTATTGCTCCCATGGCGCTGGATGGCAAAGAGCCCATTGGCGCCATGGGTACCGATACCCCATTGGCTGTGCTGAGCGATCAGCCACAACACCTGAGCAGTTATTTCAAACAATTGTTTGCACAGGTAACCAATCCGCCCATCGATCCTATCCGCGAGCGCATGGTAATGTCGCTGGCCACATTTGCAGGAAGCAATGGTAATTTACTCGTGGAAGACCCATTGGCATGTCATAGCGTGGCGCTCAAACAACCCGTACTCAATAATCATGAACTGGAAAAAATACGCAGTATCGACACCGGCATTTTCCAGGCCAAAACATTGCAAACCTATTTCCGTTCCGATGGTAAACCCGGTTCGCTGAAAGCGGGTCTCGACAGGCTTTGCAGGTATGCCGTTGATGCAGTTGAAGATGGTTTTGAAGTGATCATCTTAACAGACCGCGCCATTGATTCAGACCATGCGCCGATGCCTTCTTTATTGGCCACTGCTGCGGTACATCATCACCTGATCAGGAAAGGTTATCGCGGACAGGTAGGTATAATTGTAGAAGCCGGCGATGTTTGGGAGGTTCATCATTTCGCCTGTCTGATTGCATTTGGCGCCACAGCCATTAACCCATATCTCGCATTGTCTTCTATTCGCGATATGAAGCTGAGTAATAAACTGAAAACAGAACTGGATGTTGATTACCTGAAAAAGAATTACATAAAAGCGGTAAATGAAGGATTGCTGAAAGTGTTTTCAAAAATGGGTATTTCAACATTGCAATCTTACCAGGGCGCACAGATATTTGAAATCATAGGACTGAATAAAAAAGTAGTGGATTTTTATTTCACCGGCGCCACTTCAAGAATTGAGGGCATGGGACTTGATGAGATTGCAAAAGAAACTTTAGCCAAACATTATTTTGCTTTTGGTAAAAAAGATATTCCTGTTGATCGTTTGCCGGTAGGTGGTGTATACCAGTGGAAAAGAAAAGGAGAATTTCATCTTTTCAATCCACAGACCATTCATTTATTACAACACGCCACTAAAACAAACGACTATACCAGTTTTAAAAAATATTCAAAACTCATCAACGACCAGTCTGAAAAAGCCTGCACTTTACGAAGCCTGTTTCAGTTCAAAAGAAACCGGCCTTCTATTTCCATTGATGAGGTAGAACCGGCAGAAGCCATTTATAAAAGATTTGCCACCGGCGCTATGTCGTTCGGTTCTATTTCATGGGAAGCACATACCACACTGGCCATTGCCATGAACAGGCTCGGCGGCAAAAGCAATACAGGAGAAGGTGGTGAAGATGAAATAAGATATACACCTCTTGCCAATGGCGACTCGATGCGCTCATCTATTAAACAGGTGGCTTCTGCAAGATTCGGGGTTACCAGTTTATACCTCACAGAAGCAGATGAATTACAGATTAAAATGGCGCAGGGTGCCAAACCGGGTGAAGGAGGTCAGTTACCCGGACATAAAGTAGATGACTGGATCGGCAAAACAAGACATGCCACACCGGGTGTTGGATTAATTTCTCCACCACCGCATCACGATATTTATTCCATTGAAGATTTAGCGCAATTGATTTTCGATTTAAAGAATGCCAATCGTGCAGCACGCATCAATGTAAAACTCGTATCGAAAGCCGGTGTTGGAACCATTGCCGCCGGTGTTGCAAAAGCAAAAGCAGATGTGGTATTGATATCGGGTCATGACGGTGGCACAGGCGCCTCCCCCATCAGTTCTATTAAACATGCCGGTCTGCCATGGGAATTGGGACTTGCAGAAACACACCAGACACTGGTGAAAAATAAACTGAGAAGCCGTATTGTAGTTCAGGCCGATGGACAAATGAAAACCGGTCGCGATATTGCCATTGCCACTTTGCTGGGTGCAGAAGAATGGGGTGTTGCCACTGCGGCATTGATTGTAGAAGGATGTATCATGATGCGTAAATGCCATTTGAATACCTGCCCGGTAGGTGTTGCCACGCAGGATCCTGAACTGAGAAAAAGATTTGCAGGCGATCCGGATCATGTGGTTAACTTTTTTAAATTCATTACACAGGAACTGAGAGAAATTATGGCAGAGCTTGGGTATAGAACCATTCATGAAATGATTGGCCAGGTTGATACATTGGAAATGAGAGACAATATCTCGCACTGGAAATATGAAAAACTTGATCTCTCCTCTGTTCTATACAAAGAACCTGAATCATTATACACAGGATTATACAAACAGGAAGAACAGGATCATGGTTTGAACGATGTACTTGACTGGAAATTACTACAGGCAGCAACTCCTGCATTGGAAAGAAAAGAACGTATCAGCGCTTCACTTCCCATTAAAAATACAGACAGAACAGCAGGTACCATCCTGTCGAATGAAATTACCAAGCTTTACCGCGCAGAAGGTTTACCCGATGATACCATTCATTTCAATTTCACCGGAACTGCCGGACAAAGTTTTGGCGCCTTTAATACAAAAGGTATTACACTCGAACTGGAAGGCGATGCCAATGATTATTTTGGTAAAGGACTGAGTGGTGCAAAACTCATTGTGTACCCGCATAAACAGGCCAGTTTTATTCCCGAAGAAAATATCATTATTGGCAATGTAGCCCTGTATGGTGCCACATCAGGTGAAGCATTTATCAGGGGTAAAGCCGGTGAACGTTTTGCCGTAAGAAATTCGGGTGCCAATGTAGTGGTAGAAGGTGTTGGCGATCATGGCTGCGAATACATGACCGGTGGCAGAGCCATTATACTTGGCGATACCGGAAGAAATTTTGCTGCGGGCATGAGTGGGGGCATTGCCTATATCTATAATGTAAACGGATTATTTGCAGAAAGATGTAATACAGAAATGGTAGAACTCGATCCGCCCGAAGCTGATGATATCAGTTTCCTTCACGACATGATCACCAAACATTATGCATACACAGCAAGTACCGTGGCGAAATTTATACTGGACGATTTTGATAACCAGTCCAAAAATTTTATCAAAGTATTTCCAAGTGATTATAAAAAAGTATTAAAGCAGAAAGGACAAGCGGTTTATAGTCAATAGACCAACCCAATCGGTACAACAAAAAGGATTAACATGGGCAAACCAACCGGATTCATTGAATTTACACGTAGTCTTCCCGGCAAAAGAAAACCGGAAGAGCGTATTAAAGATTATAAAGAATTTGTGGAACGTCTACCCGACGAAACCCTTAATCAGCAGGCCGCCCGTTGTATGAACTGTGGTGTTCCGTTTTGTCATAGCGGATGCCCGTTGGGAAATATCATTCCAGAATTCAATGATGCTGTCTATCGCCAGAACTGGGAAGAAGCGTATGAACTTTTAAGCGCCACCAATAATTTCCCTGAGTTCACCGGCAGGATCTGCCCTGCCCCCTGCGAAAGCGCCTGCGTGTTGGGTATTAATCAACCCCCTGTTACCATTGAAGAAATTGAAAAACATATTATCGAGATCGCATTCGACAAAGGTTTTGTTCAACCCCGTGTTCCTAATCTGCGTACCGGTAAAAAAATTGCAGTCGTGGGTTCGGGTCCGGCCGGTTTAGCTGCTGCTGCACAACTGAATTATGCAGGACACCAGGTAATTGTTTTCGAAAGAGATGCATTTCCGGGTGGTTTATTACGTTATGGTATTCCCGATTTTAAACTGGAAAAATGGGTGGTGGAAAGAAGGGTTCAATTGATGGAAAAAGAAGGGATTGTTTTTAAATGCAATGCCAATGTTGGTGTGAATGTGAGCATTAATGATTTATTAAGAGAATTTCAGGCCATTGTATTGGCGGGTGGCTCAACTGTTCCGCGTAACCTGGATATACCAGGAAGAAAATTAACCGGCGTTCATTTTGCAATGGATTTTTTAAAACAGCAAAATCAACGTGTTGCCAATGAACCAGTAACAACGGAAGATATTTTTGCCACTGCAAAAAATGTGGTGGTTATTGGTGGCGGCGATACCGGAAGCGACTGTGTGGGTACTTCCAACAGACAGGGTGCTTTTTCAGTTACGCAACTGGAGTTGTTACCAAAGCCACCCGAGCAAAGAACCATACAAATGCCCTGGCCAACCTATCCTATGACACTCAAAACCACATCTTCTCATGAAGAAGGAGCCAATAGGCAATGGGCCGTGGCCACCAAAGCTTTTCTGGGCGATGAGGAGGGGCACCTGAAAGCCTTACAGATTGTTGACCTTCAATGGAAGGCCTCTACCGACCATAAACCGGCAGGATTTGAAGAGATTGCCGGTTCAGAAAAAGAAATTCCATGTGAACTCGCTTTACTGGCCATGGGATTTGTGCATCCACAACATGAGGGATTGATTACTGAACTGGGTGTGGAGCTGGACGAGAGAGGCAATGTAAGAGCCGATGAGAAGAAGTTCCAGACCAATATTCCGAAAATATTCACTGCCGGTGATATGCGCAGAGGACAATCATTGGTGGTTTGGGCTATTAGTGAAGGAAGAGAATGTGCGAGAAAAGTTGATCAGTACCTGATGGGGTCTTCAGTTCTCGAATCGAAGGACCAAAGCTATCTCGTAAATACATAATTATTTTTTACATTTATTATTTTCAAAAGCCTGTTTCTATCATGAAACAGGCTTTTTTAGTTTAACAATCAATCATTTATATACTTTTAGAAGCATTTTGTTCAACTAAATGATTTAAATTATAAAATATAATATGTTAATAATTATTTAGATTTTGCAATAAAAGTTTAGTATTATTGAATTACAAATATTTATTAAAATATTTTATAACGTTAATCAAATACCCAAGCATGAAAAAATTGACCTTCCAGCAGGCTACTCCTTTTGTTGCATTGTTAGCCGTTGCAGTTGCTGCGCTTTTTGTACCCTCCCTGCCCAATTTTGCCGATGATGCCGGTGCTTATAGCGCCGCTGACATTGCCTGGATCATTGTGGCCACCGCCCTGGTATTTTTAATGACACCCGGACTCGCTTTCTTTTATGGAGGTATGGTCCATCGTAAAAATGTAATATCTACCATGATTAAGAGTGTGGTTGCTACCGGGGTGGTAAGCATCCTCTGGGTTTTTGTAGGATACAGTCTTTGTTTTGGCCAATCGATTGGCGGATTTATTGGCGATCCTACCACGCACCTGTTTTTTAAAGGCATTAACTCCGGAGCTCCCTGGAGTCTGGCCCCTACCATCCCTATTACCTTATTCGCTCTTTTTCAACTGATGTTTGCCATCATTACACCGGGACTGGTGGTAGGTGCAGTAGCGGAGCGTATTAAATTCACTTCTTATATCCTTTTTATAGCGCTTTTCAGTTTATTGGTATATGCACCAATAGCACACTGGACCTGGCACCCTGAAGGTTTCTTATTTAAAATGGGGGCACTTGATTTTGCAGGTGGTACTGTAGTACATATTTCTGCAGGCTGTGCGGCTTTAGCCGGTGCACTCGTTTTAAAACGCAGACAGGCCCATATGGAACAAAAAGAAATTCCTCCTGCCAATATTCCCTATGTACTGATTGGTACCGGTTTACTCTGGTTTGGCTGGTTTGGCTTTAACGCCGGTTCAGCCGTTGGCGCAGGTCCGCTGGCAGTATCTGCCTTCGCAACAACCAATACCGCTGCCGCAGCTGCAGGTCTTTCCTGGATGTTCTTCGATGTTTTAAGAGGTAAAAAACCATCTGTATTAGGATTCTGTATCGGAGCAGTAGTAGGTCTTGTAGCCATTACACCTGCAGCCGGCTTTGTGGCTATTCCACAATCAATTTTTGTAGGTGTTATCGCTGCCATCGTTTCCAATATTGCCGTATACTATAAATCGAAATCGAAACTGGATGATACACTTGATGTGTTCCCATGTCATGGTATCGGCGGAATGGTGGGCATGTTACTCACCGGTATTTTTGCCACCAAAACCGTTAACAGTGCCGGTGCCGATGGCCTCTTTTATGGCAATTCGGCATTCTTTTTTACCCAGCTAAAAGCATTGGGTATTGTAGTGGCCTACAGCTTCGTTGTTTCGTTTGGTATTTTTAAATTCATCAATTTCATTCTGCCCATGCGTGTAAGTTCTGAGGAAGAAATGCTCGGTCTCGACGCAACCCAACACAATGAAAAATATGTACAGGGTACATTACTGGTAGAAAACAATGGCATACTAAAAGAAAGTGCCATCGCTGAATAAATAGTCAGGGAACAAGGTTCAAGATACAGGAAACAAGAACCTTGCCCCTTGAACCTTGTTTCTTGTTCCGTTATTTCCCTTGTTTCCTGTTGTTACAAAAAACTTATCTGACCATAATTTTTTGTACCGGTTTCCAGGAATTGCTTAAAAAAGTAAGGTACAGCCATATGATAAACCTCTGACCAGGTTTACCGGCTGTACCTATTTGTTAATCATAAAACCTTCTGCAATGTTAAAGAAAATTTTCGCCCTTTCATGCCTGCTCTTCAGCTTTCTTTTGCTGAACGCGCAATCAGATTTAACAAAAAAATCAACCACCACATTTTCCGGATCTGTAGATGCCTATTATCGTTACGGTTTTTCTGATGCTCCCGGTAAAACAAACAATTTTACCAGCTTTACCAATTCCCAGAACTCTTTCGAACTGGGTATGGCTTCTTTTAAAGTAGATCATACCATTGGCAAAATAACCGCTACGGCCGATATTGGCTTTGGCCGCAGGGCTCAGGAGTTTTCGTACAATGATGTAGGCTCTCTCGCAGCCGTAAAACAGATGTATCTTACTTATGCGGCTTCCGACAAAGTAAAATTTACCATGGGTAAATGGGCCACCCATGTAGGTTACGAACTGGTAGATGCTCCCGGCAACAGGAACTACAGTATGTCGTATGGATTTTCATACGGCCCCTTCTTTCACACAGGTATCAAGGCCGATATTTCACTCGGTGGTAAAAGTGCCATGATGGTAGGTGTGTCAAACCCTACCGATTATTCCACTACCACATCATCGGCTAAATTCTTCCTGGCCCAGTTCAGTACCGCCACAAACAATGATAAAGTGAAAGCTTATCTCAATTTCCAGGGTGGCGCAGGTATTACACAATATAACCTGGTGGTTAACGGTGCCATTACCGATAAATGGGGCCTCAGCTACGATGGTAGTCTTCAATCGTACAAAACAGGCGGCAGCTCATCCAACTGGAAAAGTCATGCCCTTTATTTAAATTATGACCCAACTTCTTCTGTTGGTTTCACACTGAGACAGGATTATTTTGATGACCGTGAACTAACTCCGATCGGAGTGGGCGGTAAAATGTTCGCCACTACCCTGTCTGCTAACCTGAAAGCAGATAACCTGACCATTATACCCGAGTTCAGAATCGACAACTCTCAGCAGGCAGTATTTTTCAAGGGTTCATCGTCAAGCAGTACAAAAAGTTCAGCCGCATTCATACTGGCTGCTGTTTATAAATTTTAATGGTTTGACTAACGGAACACCTGAGTAAATAAAAGCCGGTCAGCCTTAAGCTGATCGGCTTTTTTCTTTAAGTTCGGTTTATGAATCCCTTGTTGAAAGCAGTTCAAATCCTGTATTGCGTCTATGCTTTTATTCTGTTTGTATTGATCATGCTGATCGTTTTACCTTTTGTATTACTTGCATTGGCGTTTGGAAAAATTACAGGTGGCAATCTTATCTATAAACTTTGTATGATATGGGCACAAACCTGGTACTGGCTCATTGGCATCAGGCACCATGAAATTTTTGAATCACCGCACGACAGTACCAGGCAATATATTTTTGTGGCCAACCATATTTCTTATATGGATATTCCTCCATTGGTACTAATTGCACACCGGCCTATTCGTATACTGGGCAAATATGAAATGGTAAAAATTCCTGTATTTGGCTGGATATATCGTGCCACCGTAGTGTTGGTTGACAGAAAAAGTGCCGAAACACGGTCGAAAAGCGTACGTTCCCTGAAGGCTGCTCTCAGACATGGCATTTCTATTTTTATTTTTCCTGAAGGCACATTCAATATGGGCCCTGCCCCACTGAAAGATTTTTTTGATGGCGCATTCCGTATTGCCATCGAAACACAAACAGCCATTAAACCTGTTTTACTTATCGATACACTTGACCGTCTGCATTACAAGAGTATACTCTCATTAACACCCGGTAAAAACAGGGTAGTTTACCTGGAGGAAGTACCTGTTGAAGGACTAACGTCAAAAGATATTTCAACACTCAAACAACAGGTATATGAGATCATGGAAGCGGGGCTGCGACGTTATCGCAAGTATTCCGTTGCGTAAGCCTTATTTTTGATGAAATTGATGAATCAGTTGTTTGCAGAAATCATAATACCCCTTGCCTTACCAAAAAATTATACCTGGGCCATTCCTGAACGTTTTCATGAACTGGTTCAGCCGGGTATTCGGGTGGAAGTAATGCTGGGAGGAAGAAAAAAATATGCAGGTATCATCAAAAAAATATTTCCCAACAAACCCGAAGCTTTCCATCCACGCGATATCATCAATGTACTCGACCAGGAACCTGTTCTCCATACAGAACAATTGAAATTATGGGAATGGATGGCCGGTTATTATATGTGCAGTGAAGGCGAAGTAATGCAGGCAGCTGTTCCTGCCAACCTTAAATTATCCAGTGAAAGTATTTTAATCTGGAATGAAGAAAGATCCCTCAATTTCAGCGATTTATCCGACAATGAATACATTGTAGCAGAGGCGCTGGAAATGAAAAAGGAACTTCGCATCAGCGAAGTACAGGATTTACTTGATGTTTCACATGTATACCCTGTTGTAAAAAAACTGATTGAAAAAGAAGTCTGTTATGTATGGGAAGAACTGAAAGAAAAATATGCGGAGAAAAAACAAACCTATATTGAACTGGCACCTGCTTATAGAAATGAAGAGGCACTTGCAGCGCTATTGAATAACTGGGGAAAAGCACCCAAACAAATGGAACTGCTACTGGCTTTTCTTCATCTACAGAAAACAGAAGGTACCGTTATTCAACCCGAATTATTAAAGAAAGCCAATGCCAGTGCAGCTCAGCTAAAAGGATTAATTGATAAAGGCATTTTACTTGCAGAAAAAAGAAGTACCGATCGTATACAACTGGGACATAAAAACAGTAATCTTAGTTTTACACTTTCTCCTGCGCAACAGCATGCATTACAATCTATACAAACTGTTTTTCAAACAAAACAAGTTTGCCTCTTACATGGCGTAACCGCCAGTGGTAAAACACAGATTTATACGGAACTGATGCAGGAGCAGTTGAACATGGGTAACCAGGTGTTGTACATGTTACCTGAAATTGCATTAACAGCACAAATCATCAGGAGATTACAGGAATATTTTGGCGGACAAATAGCTATTTATCATTCAAAGTTCAATGCAAACGAAAGAGTAGAAATATGGAACAAGGTTAAATCAGGTGAAATAAAAATTGTATTGGGTGCCAGATCAGCGTTGTTCCTGCCGTTTAAAAATCTCTCACTGATTATTGCCGATGAAGAGCATGATCATTCTTATAAACAACAGGATCCTGCACCTCGTTATCACGCAAGAGATGCGGCTGTATATTATGCCGGTCTATTCCAGGCAAAAGTTATATTGGGTAGTGCCACCCCATCAATTGAAAGTTATTTTAATTGTGAGCAGGATAAATACGGGCTTGTTCGGTTAACAGAACGATTTGGTGATGCACAATTACCTGCCATTGAACTGATAGATGTAAAAAAATACCAGCAGAAAGGAAAAATCGCTTTTACAGAACCCTTACTCGATGCCATCAGGCAATCGATGGGAGAACAAAAACAGGTTATTTTATTTCAGAACAGAAGAGGTTATGCACCGTACCAGATTTGCAATACCTGCGGATGGATACCCCAATGTCGGAACTGCGATGTAACACTTACCTATCATAAATTTAAAAATAAACTCAGCTGTCATTATTGTGGTACACAATACCCTGTCATTACTACCTGTGCAGCCTGCGGTAGTCACGACTTTACCCAGAAAAACTTTGGCACCGAACAGATTGAAGAGTTGCTGAATGAATATTTTCCTGAAGCAAGAATAGCGCGAATGGATTACGATAGTGTAAAAGGCAAGAATGACCATGATGCGCTGATTAAATTATTTGAACAAAGAAGACTCGATATACTGGTAGGAACACAGATGGTGGTAAAAGGACTCGATTTTGAGCATGTGAACCTTGTGGGTATTATTGATGCAGATGGTATACTTGGTTTTACCGATTTCCGCGTGAATGAAAAAGCTTTTCAGTTAATGGAGCAGGTAAGCGGGAGAGCGGGTAGAAAAGACGATCTGGGAAAAGTACTGATACAGGTAAGTAATACCTTACATCCTGTACTATCATTTGTGCAAAAACATGAATATGATGCATTGTACCGCTACGAAATGGCGAACAGGAAGGAATTTAACTACCCTCCTTTTACAAGGATCATTCAGCTGGTATTTAAACATAAGGAAAAACATATAGCCGAGGAGGCCGCGAATATTATGATGGGCGGGCTTTCTCCACATTTTCCTAAGGAAATAAGTGGGCCGGCTCAACCGGTGATAGACAGAATCAGAAACCAATATCTTTGGGAATTATTGATTAAACTACCCAAAAACATGCAACATATAGGCCAGTGTAAGCAAATGATTATTCAGCAGACTGCCATTATACAGTCTAACAAAAGATATAGTTCTGTAAGAATAATTGTAAATGTTGATCCACTTTAAGTTTACGGGGGAGAGTTATGTACCAGTCAACACCTTTTTTACCCGATTATTCTTTAAAAGCTTTCAACAGCTTTCAGTTTAATATTCATGCCAGGTTCTTTGCGGCTTTCCAGACACATGAAATGATGCAGGAACTGCTCAATCAATACCAGCATTTACCTTATATGCCCATGCATATACTGGGCGGCGGTAGCAATATTTTATTTACAAGAGATGTTGACGGCCTGATTCTACGAAATGAATTAAAAGGTATTGAACTGGTAAATGAAGATGCCGATTATTACTATGTGAAAGCCATGGCAGGCGAAAACTGGCACCGGTTTGTATGTTACTGTATAGAAAAAGGTTATGCCGGACTGGAGAACCTGAGTCTTATACCGGGCAGTGTGGGCGCATCTCCCATGCAAAACATTGGTGCGTATGGGGTAGAAATAAAAGATGTGTTTCATTCACTGGAAGCATGGCATATCAATGAAAAACACAGGGAAACTTTTTACCTGAAAGATTGTGAATTCGGGTACAGGGAAAGTGTTTTTAAAGAGAAGTACAGGAACCGTTTTATTATTACAAGTGTAACTTACAAACTCAATAAGAAACCTGTTTTTCAGACTTCCTACGGAGCCATTACACAGGAATTAGAGAGAATGAATGTAAAGGAATTGAGTATTGCAGCCATCTCTCAAGCTGTAATTAATATCAGGAGCGCTAAATTACCCGATCCTGAAAAGCTGGGTAATGCCGGCAGCTTTTTCAAAAACCCTACTATTTCCACTAACCATTTTAAAAGGTTACAGGAAGCATTTCCCCAAATAGTTGGTTATCCGGTAAATGAAACAAAAATTAAACTGGCCGCCGGCTGGCTCATAGAACAATGTGGCTGGAAAGGATACCGTAGAGGCGATGCCGGTTGCCATGAACTGCAGGCACTGGTATTGGTAAATTATGGCAATGCCAGCGGCGCAGATATCTTCAAACTTTCAACTGAAATCATGGAATCTGTTTTCAACAAATTCGGAGTGAGACTAGACAGGGAAGTAAATGTTATCTGATGTTTTCTTTACTGAAAAAAATAAACCCCGGATGATTATTTATCCGGGGTTTATTTTTATTTAACTGTATCGATTAATAATATTTAAGTTTCATCTCTACCCTTCTGTTCAGGGTACGACCTTTTGCTGTTTTATTGTCAGCTACAGGTTTAGATGAACCATAACCTTCTGAACTAAGTCTTGAAGCATCAATTCCTTTACTTACAAGATAATCATGTACTGATTTAGCACGATTCTGGCTCAATGGAAGGTTGATTTTATCTGTTCCGGTATTATCGGTATGACCTTCAATATCCAGTTTCAGTGCAGCATCTTCTTTCAGGATGGCTACCACTTCATCTAATGCCTTCAATGATTTAGTTTGCAGTTTAGCGCTACCGGTTACAAAGAATACATTCTTGGCACTGGCAGCTACTTTTTTCACCACTTCATCTTTCACAGCTGGGCAACCATTATTTTCGCTCACACCCGGAACTGTTGGACACTTATCTTCTTCATCATTAATACCATCTTTATCGGTATCGGGAACAGGACAACCCTGGTAACGGGCAACACCAGCTTCAGTTGGACATTTGTCTTCTTCGTCATTGATCCCATCTTTATCGGTATCGGGAACAGGACAACCATCGTATTTAGCGAGACCTTTTACGGTTGGGCATTTATCATTTTCATCATTGATACCATCGCCGTCGGTATCAGGAACCGGGCAGCCATCGTATTTAGCTGTACCGGCTACAGTAGGACATTTATCTTTGCTATCAAGAATACCATCACCATCTGTATCTTTTTCAACAGGAGCAGGCGCAGGTGGCGGGGTTACGATAACGGGTTCTTTTTTGTCTTTTAATGGCGATGCGAAACCGATTGAATAAGTAAGGTGATTCACAGCAAGGTTTGAAACAGCTGATCTGTGAACGAATTGTGTATGAAGGAAAGTTTCCTGCCCCAGGTTAAACTGAAGACCCATACCGGCAGGTGCATAAGCTGCGAAGTAAGTACCGGTATACATTGATGCGCCCAGACCAAAAGTGAGGTAAGGAACAACTGTGTATTTATCAGTCAGTAATTTAATATTGGCAGCCGCATCCAGTTCCAGCAAAAACTTAGCTGTGGTAGGAGCCATCACACCACTTTGGCGATAAAATGGATATTTAACGTAAGAACCTGTGAGGGTAGCCTGGAAATCAATATACTCAGTCAAACCCTGGAAATATTGAATACTCAGACCCGGGTCCAATTGATTAAATGAGGTCCACTGTTTGTTGGAAATTACCGAAGAAATAGAACTCCTGCTGATGGCATCAGAGGTGTACATATCCTTTAAAATAAAATTGATACCAAGTGAGGGTCTTTTTTTATAGCTGACTGGCGCGTTTTGTGCAAATGCAGTAAAAACCAAACCAATGGCTATTAAAGAAAAAAGAAGTTTCTTCATAAACAGGTTTTTATTTATTGCAACAAAAATACAGGGTGAAACTGATTTTCCGAAAATTAAGACAACTTTAAGTTATTCCGAACTTATACCCATCTGTTTTTTAGTATATGGAGAAATGGGTTGTACTACAACTTTAGTCAACCCACTTTTAATGAAATCCAGCTCCATTGCCGCTTTTTTAGTGAGGTCTACCACTCTTCCTTTCTTCTTCATTTTATTGTGCATTCGATCGTTAATCAGCACTATTACGCTTTTGTTATTTCTCAAATTGGTTACTCTTACCAGCGTATTTAATTTAAAATGATTACTTGCAGCTGTCAGTTTCGAGTGTCTGAATATATCACCGGTTGCTGTTTTACGGCCTTCAAATTTTTTACTGTAATAACTGGCAATTCCTCTTACGGCTTTTCCTGCAACAGTAAATGAGTCGGCTGAAGTAACGGTATTAGCAATTATGATGAGGCTATCCTGATCCTGTATCAACCGACTACTGTCTTTTTTCAGAACCGGGATGGTATCCGAAGGTATCGTATCGCGCAGCGATAATATACCCATAGGTTCCAGTCTTGCCCCGGAGGGAAGCAGGAAAATGAGTAGAACCATCAGGTATACGATTGTTTTCATGTTGTTGCTTTATTGCTGGCCCAAACAAGGGTAAAATAACTCACAGTCATGGGTAAATACAAATGAGATTATACACAGCGTAATACGCCCGATTATCCAAACACCATGCCAAAAAAGGAAAAAAAATCTATTTAAATATCAATTAATCAATACAAATAATTGATATTTAATAATATAGGAAGAATAAATTACAATAGCTTTAATGGTACGCAGACATCCACGCGAAGTCCATATCAGCATGCCGGACTGACAATCAAGGGTGATATTTGGCTATTTTATCCCCGGAAGTAATAGCAGAACCAGATCGTACCTGTAACTGAAGATTTAACAGCCATTCAGGGCAATTTTGAGTTAGGAGATATTGATTTATTTTATCAAAAACCTTCATAATAGAATCATAATCAGCATCTATACTTGTAGAAAAAGGGCCAACCTCGTATGGGAGGCCCGATTCTTTAATGATATCAATTACCTCATCAACCCATTGGTAAGGATGTAGGCTTCCAGATTCAACCGGCACCAATTGAATGGCCGCACTAATAGTATGGAGATGATTCATAACAGTACAGGGTTTACCGCTACTACTGCATCGAGGTTGAGCGGACCATGAATATGAGGAAACACTTCATTAATAGAACCAGCCAGTTCAAAAATCAGCGGACGCTCCAATTTATTTCTTTCAATGGTTAATTTAACCAGGCCGGTCTGCCCTTTATAATAACGCTCCAATACCCCTGCCACCTGATCCTCTGTACTGCAATGAATAAAACCCTCCGTAGCCAGGCTGTCTGCCTCATAGGCACCCAGCTCCTTGGCCCTTTCCCATTGATCATGAGTGGTAATATGGTATATAAATTCTGATTGTTTAGGCATTTTGTATTATTATTATGATTATTAACTACTTACACTATTTTATTAATGCTCTGCTCCAGTAACATAAAGTCGGCTAACACCATTGCTGTTACCGCTTCGAGTACTACCGGAACCCGAAGTGCTATACATAGGTCGTGCCTGCCCTTTACAGAGAAAGATGCTACCTGTTGGGTTTCCCAGTTCCAGGTTTGCTGCTCCTTGGGGGTAGATGAAGTTGGCTTTACCACAACCCGGAACACCAGTTCATTTCCGTTTGTAATACCCCCTACTATTCCTCCTGCATGGTTGCTGGCCGTTTTACCGGCTGCATCAATTATCGGATCATTGTGTTCGGTACCAAACATCCGCGCACCCGCAAATCCTGCCCCAAATTCAACACCTTTTATAGCCGGAATAGAAAAGACCGCATGTGACAGTACCGACTCTACTGAGTCAAAGAAATGTTCACCCAATCCAACGGGTAACCCACTGGCGCGGCACTCTACAATTCCTCCAATACTGTCTTTCTGGTCAATAGCTTTTTGTAAACCAGCTTCCAGGTCTTTCTCTCCTCCTATTTCCAATATATTCGACTGAATATTAACCTGTTGCATCAGTTTTTTGGCAATTACACCCGCCGCAACCAGGCAAACAGTGAGTCGACCGCTGAAATGTCCCCCACCCCTGAAATCTTCATAACCACCATATTTGGCATGCGCCGTAAAATCGGCATGTCCGGGACGGGGTACTTCTCTTTGCTTTTCATAATCGCCGCTCCGGGTGTTCTTATTCTCAAAAAGAATGGTCAGCGGCGCACCTGTTGTTTTTCCATTGAACAAACCGGTCTTAAAAATAGGGATATCATCCTCCTTACGTGGCGTAGTGCCCTTCTGTACACCTCCTTTACGTCTTTCCAGGTCGGGCAGAAAATCATCAACATGCAGTGCGAGTCCGGCCGGACACCCATCAATCACCAATCCAACACATTCGCCATGCGATTCGCCGAAAATATGTATCCTGAATATGCGTCCGAATGAGTTCACAATGAATGGTTTTTAGGGTTGACTGATTAAATAGTAGTTACATGGGCACCTAACTGCTGCAGGTGCTTATAAAAATCGGGGTATGATTTGTTAATGGCTTCAGCTTCGTCAATCGTTACAGTTCCGTTTGCTTTCAGGGCCGCTACGGCACAGGCCATGGCAATGCGGTGATCGTGACGTGAATGCACGGTTGCTCCCTGCACACCCGTTCCGCCTTTTACCAGCATCAGGTTATCCTGCAAACTGATTTCAATCCCCAATTTAGCAAACTCCTGTTGCAATGTGAGTCCCCGGTCGCTTTCCTTATGCGATAAGCGGCTAACACCTTCAATAACGGTGGTTCCTTCACAATAAGCGGCTAATGCCACCAATGGAGGGAAGAGATCAGGACAATCAGTGGCATTAAAATGAAATGCTTTTAAAGGCAGGGGCGCCACTTCAATCTGTTTCTCCTGTACCGATAAGCTGCATCCACAATCCATTAACGCCTGTAAAATGGCTTTATCGGCCTGGGTAGAAAATACATCGATCCCCGTTACCGTTATGCCGCCTGCAATGGCACCTGCCACGAGCAGGAATGCAGCACCACTCCAGTCGCCCTCAACTTCATAGGTTAAAGGATCGGCAAGTTTTCCGGTAATACTACCATGAAAACTAAACTGCTCATAATTGGTATGCGATACTTTCCAGCCAAAATCTTCCAATACTTTTAAAGTAAGATCTATATAAGGTTTGCTCTTCAGCTCCTTCACCGTTATGGTAATATCTTTTGCATCTGCAGCCGCAAAAGCCATCAGTAATCCTGTTAAAAACTGGGAGCTTAATGAGCCATCTACTTCAATAGGTGCCGGTTTTAATGGCCCCTGTATCTGTAATGGTAATTTCCCTTCATTGGATTGAATGGATACACTTAACTGCGGCAATATCTCATCAAAAAAATACATGGGTCTTGTAACAAGGCTTCCACTACCGTTTATGGTTAATTGTTCCGGACTCAGTGCAACAATGGGTGTAAACATGCGGATACCCAACCCACTTTCACCACAATTAATTGCTTTGTTAACGGGTTTTACGCCATTCGAGCTGATCAGCACATCACCATTGGCTTCAAATTGTATGGCAGCACCCAGTTTTTGAATGACATCCAATGCAGCCAGGTCATCATTACTGTTACCAGGGTTAACGATCCTTGTTGTACCAGTACGCAGTAATGCGGCTGCACAGGCCCGCTGCATACTACTTTTACCCGCTGCCGCCCTGATGGTTCCCTGTATGGTTGATGGCTGTATCCTTACCTGCATAACAAACTATCTATAGCTGCCACTGGAGCAGCAACAATTGATTCAAAACTGTTTAAAAATTTCTTCCAACTGTACAAACAATAAAGGCTGTACCACTCCTTTGCCGGTTTTCTCCAGCAGTATATAGTGAATGCTTACACTGTCTTTCTTCTTATCCTTCTGCAAAACTCTGAATGCTTTCTTTTTATCGAACTCAGCAACTGTGGGCAGGCCATAGCGTTCCAATAAAGCCATTACAGCATCGGCTTCTTTAAATCCTTTCAGCTGTTGCGATATGATGGCCGCATAAGTCATACCAATACTAATGGCCTGTCCATGACTCAGTTCATACATGTTTTCTATTGCATGTCCAAGTGTATGTCCGAAGTTGAGCAGTTTACGTTCACCCTGTTCAAATTCATCATTCAGTACCACTTTGGTTTTAATCAGTACATTCCTTTCTACCAGTTGGGCCAGCAGTTTTTTATCTTTCCGGTACTGTTTAATGGTATGCTGCTGCAATGCTTTAAACATGGCCCCATCTTTTATACAGGCATGTTTAATGATTTCTGCAAAACCATTCTGCCATTCTGCAAGTGGTAGTGATGAAAGCATGCTGTAATCATACAAGAGAAAGGAGGGCTGACGAATCAATCCCACCATATTCTTATATACGCCCACATCAATACCATTTTTTCCTCCGATAGATGCATCTACCATGGCTAGTAAACTGGTAGGTACAAAACCAACATCAATTCCGCGCATAAAAATACCTGCTACATAACCGGTAATATCAGTAATCACACCACCACCTACGCCAACCAGTACAGTCTTGCGATCCGCTCCCATTTCAATCAGCTGATCAATCAGTACATCTACCGTTTGCTGCACTTTATATGCTTCACCCGGTTTCAGTACAATCGTATTCCAGCCCTTGAATTTCTTTTTATGTGCTGCAAAAACATGCTCATCGGTTACCAGCACCACTTTTTCTTTGCCTGCAATCTTTTCTAACTGATCGAATGAGGCATCGAAATAATATTGAACCGTTTTTGAAGAAAACTGAAAGCTCTTTTTTTTCATGTGCATCTTTTATTGATTTTGGCCATAACTTGTCCCGTATCACGGGATGGAATTCGCCCATAAATATTTCACCAGGTATCAGTTTTTCATGGCTCATTTCATATACTATTTGATCGCACTAGGAATTCATGATCTTATTCTGGTGATTGATACTTTCCATATGCACCGCATCAAAGTATTTGGTGATGAACTCACGACTCAATCCCAGTTTATCTCCTTTTGCAAACGCCCTGTCGAGAATAGCATTCCAGCGGTTGGTTTGCAGAATGGTAATATTATTGTCTTTTTTGTACTGACCAATCTTATCTGCCACTTTCATTCTTTGTCCGAGCAGTTGCAACAACTCATCATCCAGCTGGTTAATCTGCTGACGCATTTTTTCCATGGCCGCATGCAGTTCTTCTGAACTAATATCTTCTTTACGCCAGATAATGGAGCCAATCATTTCACCCAGTCTTTCAGGTGTTACCTGCTGCTTCGCATCGCTCCATGCATTATCAGGATCAATATGACTTTCAATGATCAAACCATCAAAGTCTAAGTCAATGGCTTTTTGTGCCACGTCTATCAGAATATCTCTTCTTCCACAGATATGTGATGGATCATTGATCAGTAACATTCCCGGGTTACGTCTTTTCATTTCAATCGCCAGGTGCCACATCGGTGCATTGCGGTATTCTGTATTTCCATAAGAACTAAACCCACGGTGTATCAACCCTATATCTTCAATACCCGATTTGGCCACTCGTTCTACTGCGCCAATCCATAATTCAAGATCAGGGTTGATGGGGTTTTTAATCAACACAGGTACTTTCACACCTTTCAATGCATCAGCTACTTCCTGAACACTGAAAGGATTTACGGTGGTACGTGCACCGATCCATAATACATCCACATCAAAATGCAGGGCATCTTCTACCTGCTTACCTGTGGCTACTTCTACGGCTACCGGCAAACCCGATGCTTTTTTTGCCTGCTGCAACCAGGGCAACCCCTTGGTACCAATACCCTCAAAACTACCGGGTCTGGTACGTGGTTTCCAGATACCTGCACGCAGTATATCTACTTTACCGGTTGCTGCCAGCCTGGTAGCAGTTTGAATAACCTGTTCCTCAGTTTCTGCACTGCATGGTCCTGAGATGATGAGCGGGCGCTTCTGTAATAAGGCTTCCACTCCTGTTTTCTGTTCGATTGCTTGCTCCATAATTAATAATGTATGATTTCTGATGTAGGATGTCTGATTTGGATTTTGATTAAATCCGACATCAGCCATCCTACATCCTACATTTTTTGTTATTCTTCTCCTTTCCTAGGTCTTCTTCCTCCACCACTGTCTGCATCGTTCATCCTGATTCTTCTTCCTTTGTAATTCTTTCCATCCAATGCACGGATCATCTGGTTGGCGGCTCCTTTTTCTATTTCAATCCAGCTATTCATGTCCTTCATATCAATTTTACCCAGTACATCTTTTTTCAGATCGCTCATGTCTAATATAAACTGGAGGAAACTGGCTTTATAAAAACCATCTTTGGTTCCGAGGTTTACAAATAAACGGCTGTATCCGCCACCACGTTTGTACTCTTTCCTGTTATCACCTTTTCCAGCATCACGGCGTCTGCCCTGATCAGGTGAATCACTCTGTTCTCTTCTGTTTTTTTCACGGAAATTGAGGTCCTCTGCGTTTTCATAGTATTTGAGGAAACGGTCAAATTCCATCGCTGCCACCCTTTTCAATACTTCCTCTTTACTTACTTCCGCAAATTTTTCTGCCAGCATGGGTACATAGGTTTCATAATCACCATGACTGATATCGGCCGATAACAATTTATCCATGAAATGGAAAAACTGTTTACGACATACATCTTTACCACTTGGAATATCCAGTTTATGAAACTTTGAGTTGTTGATTCTTTCAATCTGTTTCAGTCTGTACATTTCTTTGCTATGTACAATTGAAATACAGATACCTACATTACCCGCTCTTCCCGTTCTTCCGCTCCTGTGTGTGTACACTTCCACATCATCGGGTAACTCGTAGTTGATTACATGCGTAATGCCCTGCACATCAATACCACGTGCAGCTACATCAGTTGCAATTAACAGTTGCAGACTTTTATCCCTGAACTGTCCCATCACTTTATCACGCTGCCCCTGTGTAAGGTCGCCATGCAATGCATCAATATCGTATCCTTCACGGGTAAGACTTTCGGCTATTTCCTGTGCATCTACTTTGGTACGGGTGAAAATGATACCATAGATACCCGGGTTAAAGTCAATGATTCTTTTCAGTGTTTCATACCTGTGTTGTGAGCTGGTTACATAAAACTGGTGATCAATACTTTTATTAGCCGTATTCACTTTACCTACTGTTATTTCAGCAGGCTCTTTCATGTAACGTTTACTTACTTTCCTTATTTCAGGAGGCATGGTGGCGCTGAATAACCAGGTACTGTCGCGCTGAGGGGTATTCTTCAGAATGAACTCAATATCATCCTGGAAACCCATGTTCAGCATTTCATCTGCCTCATCGAGCACCACATACTTTATTTCTTCAAGGTTAATCGCTTTTCTTTCGATCAGATCGATTAGTCGTCCGGGAGTGGCCACTACAATCTGTGTTCCTCTTTTAAGGTCACGGATCTGTAAACCAATAGATGCCCCTCCATAAACTGCTACTACCGATACCCCTGTCATATATTTTTTAAACAGTTCTATCTCTTTTACAATCTGTAAACAGAGTTCACGGGTTGGACATACCACCAATGCCTGTGGATGTTTTGCTTTTGGGTTGATCACATGTAAGAGTGGTAAACCAAAAGCAGCCGTTTTACCTGTTCCGGTTTGGGCCAGACCAATAAAGTCTTTTGTACCACTCAACAGAATGGGTATTGCCTGTTCCTGAATCTGTGTTGGGTTCACATACCCCAACTCGTCGGTTGCCTGTACCAGTCTCGCATCAATTCCTAACGCTTCAAATGTCGTCATGTATAAAAATTTTTGCAAAGTTACCCATTATCAGGGGCTTTGCGGGTTTTATTTGGCCCCGGAGGGGCCGGGTGAATGGTGAATGGTCAATATGAAGTCCCTATTCACCATTGACCATTCACCTTCCTCATTTCAATATCCTTTTGATCCCATTTGCATGTTCAATCAACTCCTGCAGGTAATCGTAGTTCTCCTTTTCCAGGCAGGCTTTAAACTTGCGTAACTGGGCAATATGTTCGTTCAGCACATCGAGTACATTATCTCTGTTCTGCATAAAAATGGGTACCCACATGGCAGGGTTACTCTTAGCCAGCCTCACCGTACTCTCAAAACCACCACTGGCCAGTTCAAAAATGGCATCTTCTTCTCTTTCCTTCTCCAGTACCGTATTGGCCAGTGCAAAAGAGGTAATATGTGAAATATGGCTTACATATGCCACATGTACATCATGATCGTCGGCACGCATGTACAGCAGGTGCATGCCCAGTGTTTTATAAATATTTTCTACCAGTTCCACCGCATCAGCATCACTTTCTTCTTTTGAACAGATAACAGTGGCTTTATCGGCAAAAGCTGTTTTAATGGCTGCATCAGGACCACTGTATTCGGTACCCCACATGGGGTGTGTGGCCACAAACCGGCCTCGCTTTGCATGGGTAGCCACAGATTCACAGATTATTTTTTTGGTGGAACCTACATCCATTACCACCTGCATATTTACCATGTCAAGAATCTCCGGCAACATTGCTTCCGCAGCATTAATGGGTATGGCCAATAGCACCAGATCAGATTGTTTTACTGCTGTTGACAGATCGGCCAACTCATCCACTAAACCCAGCTCCAGCGCCCTTTTTGCATGGTCTTCATTTTTTTCCACACCAATTACATGTGTGGCCAATCCTTTTGCACGGAGGGTTAATGATAAAGATCCGCCAATCAATCCTGTTCCTATGATCGTAATGTTCATTTTGCTAACCTTGTTTTATTTCTTTCAATGGCCTGTTCAAATTTTTCCACGCTTCCGCATAAACTCACCCGTATATAACCATTACCTGCATCACCAAAAATACCGCCGGGTGTTATGAATACAGCTGCTCCATATAATACTTCATCACTTAAAGCAAACCCGTCTTTATAGTTTGCCGGTATTTTTGCCCACACAAACATGCCCACCTGTTGTTTCGAAAATTCGCAGTTCAATAATTGTAAGAGTTCAAATACTTTTTCTCTTCTTTGGGCATATACCACATTTACACTATCGTACCATTCTTTTCCCAGTTCCAGTGCCTTAGCCGCTGCCAGTTGTACGGGCAGAAACATACCACTGTCCATATTACTTTTAAAACGCAGCACTTCATCGATCCTTTCTTTTGAGGCAGACAGCATACCCACTCTCCATCCTGCCATATTCGAACTTTTACTCAGTGAGTTCAGTTCCAGCACCACTTCTTTTGCACCCGGCACACTTAATAAACTCACCGGTTTTTCATTGAGGATAAAACTATACGGGTTATCGTGACAGATTAGTATGTTGTATTTTTTAGCAAAAGCTATCAACTCTTCAAAAAATGTAACCGATGATAATTGTCCCGTAGGCATATGCGGGTAATTCACCCACATGAGTTTTACTTTAGAAAGATCAGTTTTGGCCAATGCTTCCAGATCGGGCTGCCAGTTATGTTCGGCAGATAAAGTATAAGTTACAGGTGTACCACCGGCGAGCTTTACGGCACTGCTGTATGTGGGATAGCCCGGATTGGGAATCAATGCCTGGTCACCTGCATCAAGATATGTCATACAGATATGCATGATCCCTTCCTTACTACCAATCAATGGTAATATCTCGGTATCAGGATCAAGTGCTACGCCATACCATTGGCTATACCAGTTCGCCACTGCTTTTCTTAACACCGGTGAACCTTTATAACTCTGGTAAGCGTGTACATTGGGCTGTGCCGCCGTTTCCTGTAATACACGTATTACTTCAGGATGCGGTGGCAGATCGGGACTACCGATACCGAGGTTAATAATATCCTTCCCTTCTTTATTGAGTGAATCTATTTCTCTTAATTTTTGTGAGAAATAGTATTCGCCAATTCCTTCCAGTCTTGATGCGGTTTTAATCTGCATAATTTATCCTTTTACAATTTTTCCTCTCTGGTAAACACCAAATATTTTTACACTGTTGGTAAGCGTGGCAATAGATGTAAGCACTTTTTCCAGTTGCGCTCTTTTCTCAAATTCCATATCGGCATAGAACCCGTATTTAAAATGGCTTCCGGGTATGGGCATACTCTGCAGCTTACTCAGGTTAATACCTCCTTCCGCAATTTTGGTAAGTACTTTCGATAAAGCACCCCGGGCATGATTGGTCTGAAAATAAACAGATGCTTTATTGGACTGTGGATCTTCTTTTGCTTCAGGGTTTCTTTTTAATACCAGGAAACGTGTCACATTATTTTTCATGGTATGTATATCAGGGCCAATAATATCGAGTTTAAATAATTCAGCAGCCAGCTTACTCGCAATAGCTGCGGTATGTTTGCTCCTGTGCTGGTGCAGGTGTTTTGCACTGAGTGCTGTATCTTCTGTTTCTACCAGTTTCCACGGATGCTTCTCGAGGTAGTCAAGACATTGCAGAATAGCCATGGGGTGACTATGCACTTCTTTTATGTCTTCCGGTTTTACACCGGGGTTTACCAACAGGTTCTGACTGATGGAGAGATACACTTCACCCACTACTTTCAACCTGCTTTTTTGCAACAGGTTATAATTGGGAAGGATACTACCTGCAATAGAATTTTCAATGGCCATAATACCACCTGCAGATTGTTTGGCATCACCTGCAATTTGTATGAGGTCGCGGAAATTGGCGCAGGGAATCACTGCTACCTGTTTACCAAAAAAAGAACGCGCCGCCACCTGGTGAAAACTGCCTTCATACCCCTGAATAGCAATACCAGCAGCAGTAGCCTTTTTTACTTGCTCCCTTACCTCTTCTCTATTTTTATCCTTCCCCATCATTTTCATATTTCATATTTCGTATTTCATATTTCGTATTTCCTATTTCGTATTTCCTATTTCTTGTTCCTTGTTCCTTGTTGCAACACAAAAAAAATCCCGACCTTTCGGGCCGGGACTCTATGTTTTAGTATTTTCTATCAGTTATGCTTTAGCAAATACAACCCGGCTCCTTTGATTAAAGAAGTAATAAAAGAAAAAATAAAACCAGGTATTGTTTGCTGATGTGTTCATTGGTTCAAATATAGAACAGTAAATAATACCAACCATCAATCCATTAAAAAATATTATACTAACAAACCTTCGTTTTCCTCGCCCCTCTTCACATGCTTCAATCTGCGATTGAAACGTTTATCGGGGTGACGATCGTTGATGAAAAGTAAAATCTTTTATGCGGAGATACTACCGCCTAAAAAAATAAGCCCTCTCGCACCACAAAGACACCCGTCATTTTGTTCAAAGGACTCCTATGGAGAGGAACTTCCGATCTCTGATCGGAATGTGACGAAGAAAAAAGCCCCTCCGTGGAAACGGAGCGGCCTCTAACGATTGCTTGCCATATGAAAAACTCTTTGGGAACCACTTCTGCCGGCAAGCTGGCTTTCTCAATATCAATCAGACCCGGCGGTTCCGTTTTTTAATTACTTAGCGTGTGCTGTAGTATCAGCATGAGCTGTTGTATCTGCAGCAGGAGCAGCAGTGGTATCAGTAGTTACAGGAGCAGCGGTAGTATCAGCAGCAGCTTCTTTGTTTTCACCTGAGTTACAAGCAGCGAAAGCGCCCAGCGCCAGAACGAATAATAATTTTTTCATTGTGTGGTTTTTTTGAGTGATTTTAAGGTTAATACCCACTTATAATAAAAGGTAACCCGTTCTGCCCGGTTTTTTTCAAAAAAAGTTTTAGTAGTATTTTGGGTTACTTTTACCCTCCTCAATGTATTAAAAGAGTATTTAGTGAAAGCCGATACTAACGAACAAGCATTACTGAAAGGACTGGCTAATAACGATTCCAGGGCTATTGAAACCATCTACAAGGATAATTTCAATACCATACAGGCTTTTATACTAAATAACAACGGTTCTTACGACGACGCCAGGGACATTTTTCAGGAAGCCATGATTGCGCTATATGAAAAAGCACAAAGCGAATCATTTGTCTTAACCTGTCAAATTAAAACTTATGTATATTCCATATGCAGGCGTTTATGGCTTAAAAGATTACAACAACTGGGAAGGTATACTAATCAGGTGGACAGCCTGGAAGAGACTGTGTCGGTGGAAGAAGACCTTGACAACCACGAAAAGCGGAACGCAGCTTTCGCCATCATGGACCGGGCGATGAACAGTTTAGGGGAACCCTGTAAAAGTTTATTAGAAGGGTATTATCTTAAAAAACTGGGTATGCAGGAACTGGCAGCCGAATTTGGGTACACCAATGCAGATAACACCAAGAACCAGAAGTATAAATGTTTAATGCGACTGAAGAAACTCTTCTTCGCACAATATAATATCGGAGAATAAGTACCATGGATGATATTTTATTACTGGAAGCCATCGAAAGATACCTCAACGACGACATGAGCGTTGAAGAGCGTAACTATTTCGAGAACCTTCGCAAGAATACCCCTGAAATAGACCAGATGGTAGTAGAGCATAATATGTTCCTGCACCAGATGGATATGTACACTGCCCATCGTAACCTGCGTCATGGCATTCATGATGCCCACCAGCGTTTACTGGAAAGAGGCGATATCAATGAAGGTGCAGAACTAAGCACCCGTGGCCGCGTAATTCAGTTATGGCATAAATACAAACGTGTTACAGCTATCGCTGCAGGTGTGGGTGGTATCATCGCCTTATTTATCAGCGGTATTGCTATTTATTTTGCTCCTTCTGTAAATGGAAGTCAGCTTGAACAGCTCAGTAATGATATTGCCGTTATTAAAAAGAACCAGCAGGTTCAGGGCAAGCTCATCAATGAAGTAAAAAGCAAATTACCTGAAGGTGTACGTTTTGTAAGTGGTGGTTCAGGGTTTCTCATCGATCCCAAAGGCTTTATCATCACCAATGCACACGTACTGAAAGGTTCCGGCGCTATCGTGGTAAACAATAAAGGACAGGAATTCAATGCCGATATCGTTCATGTAGACCTGAACAAAGACCTTGCTATATTAAAAGTAATCGATAAAGAATTTATTCCCCGCAGAAGTCTGCCATACGGTATCCGTAAAAGCAGTTCCGATCTGGGCGAAGAAATATATACACTGGGCTATCCACGTAACGAAATTGTGTATGGTATGGGTTACCTGAGTGCCAGAAGCGGTTTCGATGGCGATTCGCTCTCCTATCAGTTACAGATGAGTGCCAACCCCGGTAATTCCGGTGCACCGGTACTGAATGATAATGGTGAGATCATCGGCGTATTGAGTACAAGACAATCTTCTGCCGAAGGTGTGGTATTTGCCGTGAAGTCGAGAAATATTTTTCGCATGGTAGATGCGTTCAGAAAAACAGATACCGCCGCTGAAAAAATAAAGCTCCCCACAAAATCAAATATCAGAAACGCACAACGTAAACAGCAGATAGCAGAAGTGGAGGATTGTGTGTTTTATGTGAAAGCATTCGCGAAGTAATATATGATGTATGATGGCGGATGTCGGATTTGAGATTTCTCAGACATCCGCCATCAGAAATTCTCCTTACAGTTGGTTTGGTTTAAATAAAGAAAAGGCCCCGCTTTTGTGGGGTCTTTTTTATGTGGGGGAGTTTTTAACCACAGAGGAAACAGAGTATGGCACAGAGTTTCACGGAGTTGAATACCTCTGTGTAACTCCGTGTCCAACTCCGTGAAACTCTGTGGTTAGTAAAAAACTTATTTCCAAAGGCTGGCCGGATATTCTCCAGCTGCTACTAACGCATTAATACTCTCCTGCACTCCCGGTGCATCTTCCTTATACGTTACACCAAACCATTGGGCTGAGGTTGGAATTACTTTTACTACCCCTTTACCGGACTGCACAAAATGTTTGGTAACAGTAGGTATATAAAATTCCGATTTCAGTTCCTGTCCCTGTTCATCTAAGAACTTTTCAAACAACGCTTCTGCCAGTCCAATAAAGCCGGGTGCAAAACAGAGATAGTTCATACTCACTAAACTGTTTTCAGGTAACACCGTGAGACTGTCATTTTCTTCATACACAATATCGCCTTCCGGGCGGGCGAATATTTTAGTACGTTCATTGATATCTGTAAGATTACCTGCTACACTTACTTCACAAACACCACGGCTTACGGTACCGTTATCGCTAAGGGTATTTTTCAGGTGATAACCGATGATGCAATAGGTTTGTTCATTGCATTGCGTGGTAAGAAAAGTATAGGCTTTTACAAATGCATCTTTCCCATAAAAATCATCGGCATTAATTACGGCGAAGGGTTCATTCACTTTTCCTTTGCAACACAATACCGCATGACCCGTTCCCCAAGGTTTGGTTCTGTCGGCAGGAATGCTTCTGCCATTGGTAAAAGAACTTAAGGCCTGGTACACATAATCTGTAGCAATACGACCCTGTAATTTGGGTTCGAATATGGCTTTAAACTGTTCGGTAAATTCTTCACGTATAATAAACACCACTTTGCCAAACCCGGCCCTGATAGCATCATAAATAGAATAATCCATGATCGTTTCACCATCCGGACCAAATGACTGGATCTGTTTCATACTTCCATATCGACTGGCCATACCGGCGGCAAGAATCACTAAAGTTGGCTTCATAAGATCAATTAAGTGGACGAAACTATAACTTTCAGGTCTACAAATAGATGGGATGTTAATAAATATTCAAAATATTCATATTCAGTCACTGCCCTTTATTTCATCCGGCAACATACAGGCCGATATACTCAGGCTCGATCTTATACATCCTGTTGTAAGTGGTAATAAATGGTTCAAACTAAAATATTATATCGAAGAAGCCAGGAATCAAGGAACAAGTTGTTTGGCGAGTTTTGGGGGTGCTTATTCCAATCATATTGTGGCACTGGCATATGCGGCACAGGTGAATGGTTTTAATAGCAGAGGATTTATCAGGGGCGATGAACACACGCCCCTTTCCCCAACACTGCTTGAAGCAAAAAACTATGGCATGGAATTGGTATTTATAAACAGAACCCAATACCGGGAAAAAGAAACCATCATGCAACAATACCAACAACATTGTTGGTACTGGATACCCGAAGGTGGTTATGGTATTACAGGTGCAAAAGGAGCGGCCGATATACTTGGCGTTACAGACTGTTCCGCTTACACACATATTGTTTGTGCAACAGGTACGGGCACAATGATGGCCGGACTCATTCAGGCTGCTGCACCCGAGCAACAGGTAATTGGTATCAGTGTATTAAAGAATCATCTTTCACTCACTGATGAGATCAGGCAATTGTTATCGCCCGAACAAACAATAACAAAATCTTTTAGCTGTCTTCATAAATACGACTGGGGCGGTTATGCCAAACACCCGGAAAAACTATTACAATTTATGAGAGAAGTATGGATAGCAGATCAGTTACCCACAGATATAGTGTATACAGCCAAACTCTGTTATGCAGTAAAGGACCTGATTTCAAAAAACTTTTTCCCGGAGAACAGCAGGCTGTTATTGATTCATAGTGGTGGGCTACAGGGCAATCGTTCATTGGCCGCAGGCAGTCTGCCTTTTTAAGCTGTGCCAACGGTTTGTTGCCACTGAAGACACAAAAAAACACAGAATATTTCAGTGCCTTTCTGTGTCTTCAGTGGCAATAAATATACAGTCATCATTCAAACCCGCTAACTACATTTTAATCCATTGATGCACTATATATTTGTAACAATGAAACACTGGAACCTGTTGATATTCTTTTTTTGTTGTGGCATCATACATCTTTCTGCACAAAGGGCATTACCTGGTTTTACGCTCGAAAACCTTGGCAAAGGCAAAATCAGTATCAGTTGGATCAACCCTTATCCTACCTGTAATCAACTGGCCATACAACGTTCCACCGACGGTATTAATTTCAGAACCATCTTTTCGGCACAGTCGCCCGAATTACCCAGGAACGGTTATGTAGACAGTAAATTACCCCTTGCCCCAAAAGTATATTACAGGATATTTTATGTACTGGCAGGCGGTAACTATTTTTTTTCAGCCATTAAATCGCCAGGCGATCTGAGCAATCAGAAAACATATAACAATAGAGGAAAAGAAGAGGAAAAAGATCTGTCGGGCCGCATTGCCTTATCAAAAGACAGTACAGCAGCCACTGTTAAAATGATCAGTATCTATAAACATGGCAACCTGCTGTACCAGTTCACCCCACAGGTCTACCGGAATTTCCGCGACTCCATTATTAAGTTCACACAAGACTCACTCTCACTCATTAAGTCGGGCGAAATCAACTGGAAACCTTTTATACCCAAACCAAAAGAATATGTAAGTGTATTTGTAAAAGATACTTTATTAGTGCAGGTTGAATACCCTTTCTATAAAAGATTTAAAGATTCCATTATAACCTATACAAAAGATACACTAACCAATATCACCACATTCAGGGCAGAGTTATCGAGGTTTGTACCCAAACCCGTTTGGAAGCCTTCCATCTATGTGTACACCAACAATAATGGTTACCTCAATATAAGCGTGCCTGCAAAAGACTTCCATACATACCGTGTTGTATTCTTCGATGCGGCCGGAAAAGAAATGTTCCGTATCAACAAAATAAAAGAAGCCGAACTCATACTCGACAAAGCCAATTTCAAACGCAGTGGCTGGTACGATTTTGAATTGTACAAAAACAATGAACTGGTAGAAAAGAATAAGTTCTTCCTGCAAAAAGACTAGGAGAACAGAGAAATAAGAAATAAGGAATCAGAAGGGAGTCTGTACTGTTTATCCTGATACCAATGGAACACAGATTGCCTATCAGGCCAACATCTGCAACTTAATATCAAACACTTTTTCAAAATGTTTTTTCAACTGATCTTTCACTGCGGAAAAATCAACCTCCTTTCCTAATTCTTTTTGTAAGGAGGTTACCTGTTTGCCAACGATGCCACAGGGAACAATATGATCGAAATAACTGAGGTCTGTATTAATATTAAAAGCAAAGCCATGCATGGTGATCCACCGACTGCACTTGATACCCAAGGCGCATATTTTTCTTTCTTTACCAGGTATATCCGGATCAAGCCACACACCTGTTTCACCTTTACTTCTTTCTCCTTTTAAACCATAATCGGCCATGGTGAGTATGATTACTTCTTCCAGGCTGCGCAGGTACCAGCCCAGATCGGTTTTAAACTGCTCCAGATCAATAATAGGATAACCTACTATCTGCTGAGGCCCATGAAAAGTAATATCGCCTCCCCTGTTAATATGGAAATAATCAATACCTCTTGCGGTCATTTCTTCGGGTGAAATAAGAATATGTTCTTCCTTACCGCTTTTTCCAAGGGTATAAACGGGTGAATGTTCAACAAATAAAAGATGGTGTGCAGGCAATGCAGCAGTAGCAGCTGAACGAAGCAATGCTTTCATCTCCACTTTTTCCTTCAACATCTCCTCCTGCCGGTCCCATACCGATTTATAGGAACGATAACCCAGATCCTCAAAAAATACTGACTGCATGCTGCAAAGAAACAGAGAAATCAGGAATAAGAAATAAGGAATGAGGAAAGGGAATCAGCAAGTGCTGTATTGACGCATGGCAACAATGATTTAAACGTATTAATGGAACACAGATTTTCATGATTATTATGAAAATCTGTGTTCTATCTTTCCTCCTTTACTTTCTTATTTCCTATTCCTTATTTCTAATTTCTCTGTTTCTTTGCTACATGCAGGATGAACCCGACTTACAGCCCGAAGAAGGTGCAGAAGAACTATATGAACGCAAATCCTTTAAAGTAGATAAGGGACAGGAACCCCTGCGTATCGATAAATGGGTGCAGGGAAGAATTGAAGGCGCCACCCGCAATAAGGTACAGAAAGGAATTGATGCCGGTTTTCTTACCGTGAACGGACAGGTGGTTAAAAGCAACTATAAAATAAAACCGGGTGATGAGATTGTTCTGATGAGTCTCATCAACCCCGAACATACCGAACTCAAACCCGAAAATATTCCCCTCAATATTGTGTATGAAGACGATGCGGTAATGGTATTGAATAAACCACCCAATATGGTGGTGCATCCGGGAGTAGGAAATTTTACCGGAACCATGTTGAATGGAGTGGCTTATCATTTCCTGCAACAGAATCCCAATCTCGATGAAGAGAGTCTGCCCCGTTTTGGACTGGTTCACCGTATCGATAAAAATACCACGGGTTTAATTGTACTGGCTAAAACCGGTGATGCCGCTGCTCATCTTGCCAAACAGTTTTTTAATCATACCGTTAAAAGAAAATACCTCGCACTGGTTTGGGGCGATGTACAGGAAGACAGCGGTACCATTGAAGCACATATTGCCCGCCACCGGCAGCATCGCAAAATGTTTGATGCCTATCCCGAAGGAGAAATTGGTAAACATGCCATCACCCATTATAAAGTACTGGAACGTTTTAATTATGTAACACTGGTAGAATGTGTACTGGAAACAGGCCGCACACACCAGATACGTGTGCACATGAAACATATAGGACACACCTTATTCAACGACTGGGAATATGGTGGCGATAAAGTTTTAAAAGGCACTATCTATACCAAATACAAACAGTTTGTAGACAACTGCTTTGAAATGTGCCCACGCTGCGCACTGCATGCACAAACACTGGGTTTTATTCACCCCGTTACCAAACAACCCATGCACTTTGAAGCGCCGTTACCGGATGATATGCAGAACGTAATTGAAAAGTGGAGAAAATACATGCATAGGAAAACAGAGGAATAAAGCCTGCCCTGAACTTGATGAAGGGAAAAGAAATACGAAATAAGAAATATGAAATAAGGAATCAGAAAGTGTTGTATTGGTCCCTGGCAATAATGAGTAAAGCGTATTAATAGGACACAGATTTTCTCCCTTTACTTCCTTATTTCTTATTCCTTATTTCTTATTTATCTGTTCCTATATATTTGCACTATAAAACCAACCTCATATGTCTCCCGACATCCGTTATAACTGGACCTCCGAAGAAATTCACAACATCTACAATATGCCTTTACTGGAACTGGTGTTCCGTGCGGCAGAATTGCATAGAAAGTATAATGATACCGCCGAAGTACAGGTATGTACTTTATTGAGTATTAAAACCGGTGGCTGTAGTGAAGACTGTGCTTATTGTCCGCAGGCGGCACGTTACAGTACAGGTGTGGATGTACAGGCACTGATGAAAAAAGATGAGGTATTATCTTATGCCCAAAAAGCCAAAGATGCCGGCTCAACCCGTTTCTGTATGGGTGCCGCCTGGAGAGAGGTAAGAGACAACCGCGATTTTGATCGTGTACTCGATATGGTAAAAGGCGTAAATGAAATGGGTATGGAAGTATGCTGTACCCTCGGCATGCTTACAGAAGACCAGGCTCAGAAACTGGCCGATGCCGGACTATACGCTTACAACCACAACCTCGATACCAGTAAAGAACATTACAGCGAAATCATCACCACACGTACTTATGAAGACCGCTTGCATACATTGGATAATGTACGCAAAGCAGGTGTTACCGTTTGTTGTGGTGGTATCATTGGTCTGGGTGAAACACATGAGGACCGTATTGGTATGTTGCATACACTGGCCACCATGCCCGAACATCCGGAAAGTGTGCCCATTAATTCACTGGTGGCCATTAAGGGAACTCCATTGGAGAACAATACGAAAGTAGATGTATGGGATATGGTGCGTATGATTGCCACCGCACGTATACTCATGCCCAAAACCATGGTACGTTTAAGTGCAGGCAGAACAGAAATGAGCATCTCCGACCAGGCATTGTGTTTTATGGCCGGCGCCAACTCCATCTTTGCCGGAGATAAATTATTAACCACCCCTAACCCATCATTTGATGAAGACCATCACATGTTCCAGTTGTTAGGCTTGCAGCCGAGGAAAGCATTCAAAGAAGAAAGCAAACAGTATTTGAGAGATATGGTGGAAGCGTGAGGGTAGCTGTTAGCTTTTAGCCATTAGCCGTTAGCTATTAGCTGTAATGTAGCGATACATCGTGGACTAAAAGGGGGTTCTTTAAAAACGGCCTCTTTAGGATTAAAAAGTTCTTTGACATCGTGGACTAATGCCCCTATAGGGGCGGTTAAAGGTGCCAAAATTCTGA
>JBMOKQ010000034.1:0-11837 GCA_049324295.1 Bacteroidota bacterium | reverse complement strand
GTTCTGGTGCTAAACCTGGTCAAACTGGCCGGGCAAGCACCTTATTGGCTAATCCGTAACCTCATGGTCAGATTGATTGAAAACTATATCATTTTGAGAAACCAATTACTTTTTCAGTAGACCCTACATAGGCAACAGCGCTGATACACTGTTTTATTCACTGAATTACACCGTTGAAAACACTGAATTTAATAATTTATATTTTTGACTTTAAGATAAAATAGTTTAAAAAAAACTTAAAATCAATTATTTAAGAAGAAAATTAAAATTATATATTAAAAATGTAAATATTAATTCAATACTGATTCAAGAACAGGAAGCAATAATTTCTTTGATCTTCTGTTCATCCAGGGGTTTGGAATAGATATTCTTTACAGATGCATAGGTTCGGGCACGGTCGATGTCTTCATAATAAACAGAAGATGTAAACATGACAATATTGATCTTTTCAAATCCGGATCGCTTAATCTTATCAAATTCTGTCAGAAAATCCCATCCATCCATAATGGGCATATTAATATCGAGCAAAATCAGATTGGGGAGTCGTTGGGGTTCACTCGATCGTTCAAGCAGGTAATCAACAGTCTCCTGCCCATTTAAAGTAATATCAACTTTTGGGGATGCCATATATAAACGTAACATTTCCCTGCTGAGGAAATTGGTAACATCATCATCATCTACCAGTAAAATATGATACGGCTCATTACTCATACAATCCTTTTTTTTTCTTCAGGAACACATGAAACATGGTTCCTTTATTCACTATACTTTCAACGGCTATCTTTCCTTCCAAAGCCTCCACCTGGTTTTTGATAATATATAAACCAAGTCCCTTACCATCTTTATTATCATGAAAACGCTGATAGAGGCCAAATATTTTGTTACCATGTTTTTCCATGTCAATTCCCAGCCCATTGTCTTTTACATATAAAATCACATAATCGCCGTCGGCTTCTGTATAAATCTGTATGATCGGCGGTATCCCGGGCCTTTTGTATTTAATGGCATTGGTAAGCAGGTTCAATAAAATACTGTGCATTACTTTTCGAGAGAAAAATATTTCCGGTGCTCTGGAAAAATCGGCTTGTATCACTGCTTCTTTTAATCTTATCTCTTCAGAAATCAATTCTTTAACTTTATTCAGTTCCTCAGCAAATACAAGGTGATCATCCCGATCGGCTTTATTGATCCTTGATGATAGTATTTCGTTGAGATCATTTAATGTAGCATGTAAACGTTCAACACTGATCCCCATCTTTTCAAGAAATACCGTATTTCTTTCAGAAAGATGTCCCCGGTCGAATAATCCAAGCAGACTGATGAGGTTGGCCACAGGAGCCCTCAAATTATGTGAAGTAATATAAGCAAACTGCTGTAACTCGTTATTGCTATGCATGAGCTCCTGTGTAAGCTCTTTTAATTCTATTTCTTTTTGTTTGATGTCATCAATATCCAGGTGTATACCAGACAGGCGAATTGCATTACCTTCTTCATTTCGCATACTGGCTTTACTCATGGTTAATACCCATTTCCACCTTTTATCTTTTGTACGCATCCGTATCACAGCCTGGAACACACTGGTCTTTCCTTCCAGGTGTTCATTCAGCAATCTGCTTACCAGGTCTTTCTCATTAGGATGCAAGAGTTTTTCAAAGGTTTCAAACCTGTTAGACAATTCTTCGGGAGCATACCCCAACATTATTTTCCACTGATCATTATAATATACCTGACCCGTTTTAATGTCCCAGTCCCAGATACCTAACCCTGCTGCCACCGTGGCCATTTCCAACCGCTGTTCACTAATGGTTAGTAAATGTTGTGCTTTGGCACGTTCCACAATTTCTCTCTCTAACTCTTTTGTTCTTTTTTTCACTGCTTTGCGTAATGAAAATCCATACAGAACAGAAAGCAGTAATAATACCAATACTGCAATCAATATATATACACTGTTCCTCAGGTATTTTGAAGACACTTTTTTTGTTCCGTCATATAAAAAACCTGACAGGTTAGGTTGATTTGATATAACACCCAATTTTTGATGTATATCTACTATATGTCGCCACCTGCCTTCATTCATGTGACCAATTTCAACCAAGTCGGGAAGAATCAGTTTGCGCATGGCTTCCGCTTCTACCAGAAGATCATCTTTCGTTACACCTCTTTCCTTTACACCGGGAAGCGTTAAAATATAATCGGCCATTTCTGCTGTGTGCGACAAAGCATATTCCCATCCTGCAAAACTTGCTTTACGGAATTTGCCAATGGTCAGAGGGTCGGTGTCTGCCATCTTTTTCTGGGTAAACAAAATATCGCCATAAAAATCAATACCATAGTTAATCGGCAATATATAAGTTGGATCTACCCCCATTTTACGCAACTGGTTTATTTCAACCGATATGTATGCAGTAATGGCATCGGCCTTATCATCGAGCAGATCTGTATTTTTCCAGGTATGTGAAATTATTTTTAAGGAGTTGGGATTTATGCCTTCTTTAAGAAATACTGCTTTTAATTCGGTCCAACCCTGGTCAGGAGAAGCCATTAATCTTTTCCCTATCAGATCTGAAGGCACATGTATATTTTTTTCTTTCAGGGAGAGTATGGTGTAGGGGGAATGTTGAAATATTGCACCTAAAGCAATTAAGGGGTCACCTTTTATGTAATTCACGATCAGATCGGAACCGGTAATACCAAAATCGGCCCTGCCGGATAACACTTCAGGAACAGGTGCATGCAAAGGATCGCCGGGTATAAGTTTCACCTTCAATCCTTCCTGCTGGTAATATCCTTTGAGTTGGGCCGCATAATAACCTGCAAACTGAAACTGGTGCCACCATTTAAGCTGCAAACGTAAAGTATCACCCGCAGCATGGGATGAGCAAGTGATGCCGGTTAATAAGAGAAAAATTAAAAAATACCTTATTATTTTCATTGATCCTTATACAACTTATCTTATTTGCTCTATTAAGATAGTTGTTTTTTTGTTCTTTTGGAATTGTGAACAACGCATAGCAAATCTTTAAAAAGATCAAAAAAAAGAGACGGTCACAACCGTCTCTAATAAAGTGCCCAGGACTGGATTCGAACCAGCACACCCGTGAAGGCGCTGCGACCTGAACACAGTGCGTCTACCAATTTCGCCACCTGGGCAGTGATCTGGAACCCGATTTTTAATATGGATTACTGGTTTCAGGGCTGCAAATATAATGGCAAAACGTTCTATTTGCCAAAGTAAATTTCAGATAACAACTTTCTATACTACCATCAGGCTGCATCCCCTGATATCGCTGTGATCGAGGCGTCCCCATACTTCAAAACGACCATCGGAATAAACCTGTCCAAGGTCTTCTGTATCAATAAAAGAACAGCTATAAAGATTAGCCAGGTCAATCACCCGTATTACACCCCTTCCTATGGCTCCCTCACTGAGTGGATCCTCTTCATCCCGAACCATAATTTTCATCCATGGCGGACATTCAAACAGCCCTTCTCCTTTTGAGTAAGCCTGGCTCAATAATTCAGTCATGCCATATTCAGAATGTATTGAGTTTACACCCAGTTTATTACTGAGAACCTGGTGTACTTCAGCCCTGGTCATTTCCTTGCGTCGCCCCTTCATACCACCGGTTTCCATTACAATGGTATGCTGTAAGTGTTGAGGGAAGGCTTCGGCAAAATCGAGCAAAGCAAAAGTTACACCCAGCAACAGGGTTTTCTGCCCGCTTTTTTCCAACAGAGAAAGAGTATTGTTCAACCTTTCATGATCATACAGGTAAAAACCGCTTTGCGGATGTTTGCTGTTTTTTATCAGTTCATCTGCCATCATCACCAGCGATGAATGCTGGCGTTCGAGATAAGCCGGTAACAAAGCCAGGATACACCAATCCGTTACCGTACCATAAAACAACCTGAATGCTTTATTAAAACTTTTCCGGTATACATCCAGGTCAGGAACCCAATGGCGGCTGTTACGGGTTTGGGTGGTGCCACTGCTTTCAAAATAATGGGTGGCGGTGAGTTCTGTAAGAATTGTTTCCTGCTTAAAAAACGATACAGGCAACGATGGAATCTGCACAAGTGTCTCAACAGTAGCAGGTGTTTGCCCTGTTAAATCGCACCATTTCCGGTAAACAGGGTTAAACTGGTATTGATATTGGAACACAGCCATGCACACAGTATCGAACTGACCGGTAGAAAGAGAGAAAATATTGTTAACATCAAACGGCAACCCGATCATCTATTGTAATGTTTTAACTAAATTTGAAATGAAAGTAGAACGAATGAAGGCAAAATTATTGATATTATGTGCAATTATACTCGGCATTGCCGCCTGCAAAAAAGATACTTATACCACCCGCCCGCAACTGGAGTTTAAAAGCGTGAACGGAAAGGTATTCGGTAGTGGGTCTGCCATTATCTTTTCCATTGAATTTACCGATAAGGAAGGAGATGTTCAGGATAGTATCTGGGTGCAGAAAATTTCAAAAGTAAATGGCTGTAACAGTTTTAGTGACCGTGCTAAAATTCCTGCTTTTACGGCTACCAGTAACCTGAAAGGCGTATTTGAAGTTGGTTACAGCATAGGGTTTATTCCCGGAAGTAATTATACCGTTATTCCTACCTGTTCTAAAAACGATACCTGCTTTTTTCGTTTCTGGGCAAGAGATAAGGCAAAAAATGTAAGCGATACTGTTGTATCTCCAGATATTGTTATTTTAAAATAAGTTATTTCCTGGCCCGGCAATAAGGCAGTAAAAAAGCTGTTATTGAAAACTGCGGAATGTTTTTTTCAGCACTTTTTTTTTGGCAACTATTTCTATGGCTGCTGTGTGGTGGCACTTGCCATAGAAGCTAACCTGCAACAAGGCTATCCACTGAATAAGCCATTATTTTATGTACTCCTGTTTGCAGTAACGGTACTTTACTATACGCATGCATACCTTAGTGAAAGTAACCAGCCAACTATCAATCCGCGGCATCAATGGTACAGACAAAATAAGAAATGGGTATATGCTTCGCAATGGTTTTTCACCATTATCATTGCCATTATTGGCATTTATCTCTGTATAGAATGGAAAAAACGTTTTTCAGAGATTACAATGAACCAATGGTTATTACTGTCTGCATTTCCTTTGCTGGCCATCTGGTATTATGGCGATAAGCTTCCTTTTATAAAAAGCTCCAGTTTACGGTCACTTGGCTGGATCAAACCTTTTGTCATAGGCTTTATCTGGGCAGGCATTGTAACCATTTACCCGGCTTTCTTTTCTGCATTGGGAAATAACCGCCCCTATAGGGCCGAAATTTTCCATTTTCTGCTTTTTATAAAGAACGGCATGTTTATAACCATGTTATGTATTCTATTCGATATCAAGGATTATGCAGCCGATCATAACCAGCAATTAAAAACTTTTGTGGTTCGTTATGGACTCAGGAAAACACTTTTCCTCATCATTACACCGCTCACATTTGTTGGGTTGGGGACATTTCTTACTTACGGTTTTACGCATTCATTCCCACCTTTGCGAATGGTCATCAACACCGTTCCGTTTATTTTGTTGATAATTGTAACCTATCATATGCACCGTCGTAAAAGCATTCTCTATTATCTTGCAATCATCGATGGATTGATGCTGGTTAAAGCCTTATGCGGTATCGTTGGCAGCTTTATTGGCACGAGGTAACCCGCATCATCATTATTTACTTATTCAAATTACACAATATGGCGAAGTCAAAGACCGTAACAAAAGCAAAGTCAAAATCTATTCTCACAGATCAGTCACTTAATTTTTTAAAGAATTATATTAATACCCCATCACCAGTTGGTTTCGAAAGCAGTGGGCAGAAAGTGTGGATGAATTATATTAAACCATATACGGACAGCTTTTTCTCTGACCCTTATGGAACGGCAGTAGGGGTAATCAATCCAACTGCACCTTTTAAAGTAGTCATTGAAGCGCATGCCGATGAAATAAGCTGGTTTGTAAATTATATTAACGACCAGGGTTTGATTTACCTGAAAAGGAATGGCGGTGTTGATCACCAGATTGCACCTGCTATGCGGGTGTGGATCCATGGAAAAAAAGGACCTGTTAAAGCTGTATTTGGCTGGCCGGCCATACATACCCGTTTAAGCAATCCCGATGCAAAAGAGCCACAACCTAAAGTAGATAATCTCTGTCTGGACTGTGGTGCAAGAACGCGTAAAGAAGTGGAGGCCCTTGGTATTCATATTGGTGCCGTTGTTACTTACCAGGAAGGATTTGATGAACTGGCCAATGATTTTTATATCGGTCGTGCCTTCGATAACCGTATTGGTGGTTTTATGATTGCTGAGGTAGCAAGACTGATCAAAGAAACTAAAAAGAAATTGCCTTTTGCTTTGTATGTGGTAAATGCCGTTCAGGAAGAAATCGGATTGAGAGGTGCCGAAATGATTGCCCGAAGGATTAAACCAGATGTAGCCATCATTACCGATGTTACGCATGATACCAGCACCCCAATGATCAGTAAAATCATTGAAGGCGATATTCAATGTGGCAAAGGGCCTTCACTGGCTTATGCCCCCGCTATTCATAATAAACTATTGAAACTGGTAGAAGATGTAGCTGAAAAAAATAAAATACCGGTGCAGTTCAGAACACTGAGCAGAAGCACGGGTACCGATACAGATAGTTTTGCCTATGCCAATGACGGATGCCCTTCAGTGTTAATCTCTATTCCATTGCGTTATATGCATACCACAGTGGAAATGTTACATAAAAGTGATATAGAAGAAACCATTAAACTAATGTACCATAGTTTGCTGGCCCTGACGCCGAAAACAAATCTTAGTTATTTATAATCTTTTATTTTTCGATATATGCGGAAGCTGTTTCTTCCAAATCAAAAAATCAAAGATCAAAAAAGCAAAGATTCCTCTATGTTTGCGAATATGTGGAGTGAGCAAAAACATATACGTATAGCTGTTCTCGACCTCTATGAAGGTCAGGCCAACCAGGGTATGCGTTGTATCAGGGAAATCGTTCGTGACTGGTGTGCAGAGAAAGGTTATGAATTATATTATCAGGAGTTTAATGTACGTCAGGAACTCGCAGTTCCTGACATTTCTTTCGACCTCTATATTTCTAGTGGCGGTCCGGGTTCACCATTAGCATCTGAAGGTAGCGAATGGGAAGCTGCTTATTTTAAATGGCTTGGCAGTATTGAATCATGGAACTTTGCTGTACAGGAAGCAGATAAAAAACATGTATTTTTTATCTGTCATAGCTTTCAGCTTATTTGCAGGCATTATGCCATTGGTAATGTATGTAAGCGTAAATCAACCGCTTTTGGTGTTTTCCCTATTCATATGCTCGATGGCGGTGCTACCGAACCTGTTTTCGATGGATTGAAAGACCCTTTTTACAGTGTTGACAGCCGCGACTACCAGGTGATTGAACCCGATATTCATAAACTGCACCAGATGGGTGCTTCCATCCTCGCCATTGAAAAAAACAGACCACATGTTCCTTACGAAAGGGCCATTATGGCCATTCGTTTTAACGACCATTTTATAGGTACACAGTTTCACCCCGAGGCCGATGCCACCGGTATGCATATGTACCTGATGAGAAATGATAAAAAGCAAACCGTAATTGAAAACCACGGTGAGGCTAAATGGCAGAGCATGGTGGAACAACTGCAGGACCCGGAAAAAATTCTTGCAACCTATAAAACGGTGCTACCCAATTTCCTTCAACTCGCTACACAGGAACTGGTGGTTGAGAAACAATAAATTAAAGCTGCTACAACCACAAATGTATTCTCCATATCAAAAGGTTTTTATATTTTCAAAGACCTAAAGAAGAATTATGGTTCCATCTATCAGGCAGGCTTTTAACAAGCAATTCAGCGCCGAACAATACAAGGCTTATTTAGCAGACCTGAACAGCCTTTTTCCCGGTGCCATAGAGTTTCGGGTTGCAGAAACGCCCGTATTCATTGATCGCGCTTTTAAAGAAAAAGTACTGGGCGCCTGCGAAAGTATTGTAGATGTAATTACACAGTTCAATTTTAACCTGCTTACTTCACATGCCATTCCTCCTGATGTAAAGGTTCCGAATGAAAATACACATACACATTTTATTGCTTTCGATTTTGGTATCTGTGAAAATGAAAACGGAGAATACGAACCACAGCTCATAGAAATGCAGGGCTTCCCAACCCTTTTTGGTTACCAGGTATGGCAGGATGAAGTAACACGACGACATTTCAATGTTCCTGAAGGATACAGTACTTATCTCAATGGATTTAACCGCGATTCTTATACATCGCTGTTAAGAGAAATCCTGCTTGGTAACCACGCAGCAGAAAATGTAATACTACTGGAAATACTACCACATCAGCAAAAAACAAAAATTGATTTCTATTGTACAAGTATGTACACAGGTGTTCCCGTTGTATGCCTAACCGAACTGATACAGGAAGGAAAGAAATTATTTTACCTCAATACTACAGGCAAAAAAACAGAAGTAAAAAGAATTTATAACCGTATTATTTTCGACGATCTGCAACAACAGTCGCAGGCCATACAGGAAAAAGGAAAGCTACTGCTGGAAGACCTCAATGTAGAATGGGTACCTCACCCCAACTGGTTTTATCGTATCAGCAAATACACTTTACCTTTTATTGATCATCCCTATGTTCCCAAAACTTATTTTTTGAATGAGTTGGATAATATTCCGGAAGATCTTGATCAGTATGTATTAAAACCCTTGTTTTCCTTCGCCGGACAGGGTGTGGTGATTGATGTAACAAAAGAAGATATTACGAAAGTAGCCGACCCTGAAAACTGGATATTACAACGCAAGGTAAAATATGCAGATGTTATTGAAACCCCCGATATTGCTGCCAAAGCCGAGATTCGTATTTTTTATTTCTGGAAAGATGGGGAAACAAGACCCATTGCCACCAATAACCTCGCCCGTTTAAGCAAAGGCAAAATGATCGGCGTTCGCTACAATAAAGACAAAGAATGGGTAGGCGGCAGTCTGGTTTATTTTGAAGAATAATCTAATACTATTTTCTCTTACTTACCAGGTACTTATCATGGATGATGGTACTCATGGTTTTGCCATAGACTTTACTTTCCACCCAGGAAATAACATCTAAATATGCAAAGGCCCTTGTTTCAAACCGGCTTTTTTCATAGTGTTTGATCTTTTGCAGAAAATCTTTTAATGCAGCCTGTACTTCTTTGGTCGGCATCTGGAAAGAGTTACGCAAAAAACGGAACATTTCTTCCTCCACCACCGTAAGGTTTCCCATCTTGGCCATAAAACGGTAGACCGATTTAATCAGCGAGGTTTCAATCAACTCCGCATTACCCAGTTCATAATGAGCCATCAGGTGCAACAGGCGGGCATAACACTGAAGATCATTACGCAGGTCTACATGATCATTGATGATCCTTCTCAGGTAATCGATACAGGTATTATAATCGCCACTGCCGAAATACAGCGTGGCTATTTTATAATTGAATACCAGTATCCTGTGCTGATCAATATACAGGGCATTTTCTGCAAGCTGTGTTTCAATATGAGTCACGAGCTTCAATCCTTCCTGGAAAGTACCCTGCATAAGGTGTTGATTCAGCCTGGCACTCGTGATATAAATAAAACTATGAACCCGGAAAATATCATGCCTGTTAGGAAGGTCAGTATTAGCAAATGTTTCAAACTTAATAAGCACTTCTCCAAATTTTTTAAAATTACGAAGGTCAAAATGCGCATTCAGTAAATTATGCAGCCCTTTAATGTAATGACCCGTTTCAACTTCAATCATACCGGGCTCCGCTTCAAACAGGTTCAGCCATTGCTGACTGTAACGATAATACATCAGAAAGTCCTGCCTGATAAATGCATACCAGCAATAACTCTGGTATAAATAAAGTCTTTCATAAAAACCCTGTAGCTTATCTGCATCTGCTGGTAACTGCGATCTGAAAAACGCTTTAATACCTTTCTCATCTGCTTCGTTCCGGGCGTGCCCGTTTTTCACATACCAGCTATACAACTGCAAAGCAAGGTTTGAGAGTTGTGTAATAGCTTTTCTTTTCTCGTTCACCAGGTTTGCCTCTTGTGTCAGTTGCTCAGCTCTGTCTTGCATACTTCGGGTAATATGCAGAGTCTCGATTTTTTTCTCCAGGGAAATAATCTGGATCAGAAAACTATCCTGGTGATATTGGTGTGCCATATCTTTTGCACGATCCAGTATTTTCAGACTCTGGTGATACAATCCTTTATTATAAAGTATCCTTGCATGATCAAGTTGTTCATGCAATTGCATATCAACACTCTCTGTACTCTTCAGTAACCTGAGGCTCGATAAAAGCTGTTTATATAAATGGGTTTTAAGATTGGCAAGTTGAGGTTTCTCTATACCAGAAAGTTTTTTAAGCAGGTTTTTTTCATCAAAATCAGCCATTTTCTCCATGGCATCAAAGAGCTGGATAATTTTAAGATCGTCTTTGGCCGAATTTCTTTTAATATACAGCTTAAAATGTCGTTTCTCCGATTTTTGGAGCGACTTTATGAGTTGAAATAAGGGATCCTGCATACGGTTGGGCATCATATCAATTTTAACCGGAAACCAAATAAAATAAAGGGTTTCAGACAAGAAAAGTCTTTTTTAGCATAAAAAAAGGCAGCTAAACTTGTCTTTTTTACATGTATTCTGCGACCTAATTTTACACCAGAAAGCATACGTATTACATACGGCAAGGCAATCGAAAAGAGATAACCAACAATCGCAATTAACGCATTACGCGTTTAAGATATCAGGGATAAAACCTTTCAAGAATTTTCGTATGGCAAGCAATCGTAGAGGTCGTTCCGTTTCCACGGAGGGACCCTTTTTTTGCAATATACTCAATTAACTTAATTAAGGGCTAAAATAACTGTTATACCAGTACTACATTTTTTTACGGGCCCAACCTAACGCCACTTCCAGCTGCTCCTCCCTTGTAAGATCGCTGTTATCCAATACAACGGCATCGGCAGCCTGTCTTAATGGACTGAACTCACGGTTACTATCAACATAATCTCTCATTTCAAGATTACGTTTTACTTCTTCAATCGTAATAGCAGGATTTTTTTCATACAACTCCTTGAATCTTCTTTCTACTCTTACTGCAGGATCTGCTGTTACAAATATTTTAAGTTCGGCTTCAGGAAATACGGTAGTACCAATATCACGGCCATCCATTACGATTCCTTTTTTAATACCCATCTGCTGTTGCTGTGCCACTCCAAACTCCCGCACTTCTTTTAAGGCTGCTACTTCACTTACCCGTTCACTCACTACCATTTCCCGGATGAGCAACGCTACATTCTCATCATTCAGGTACATATCACTTTGTTGGGTAATCGGATTGTATTCAAATGAGAGGTTTATTTCTGACAAAGCTTTTTTTACCTGCTCTGTATTACTGCAATCAACATGCTCACGAATAAAATACAGGGTAATAGCCCTGTACATGGCACCGCTGTCTATAAATACATAATTCAGTTCTTTGGCCAGCTGTTTCGCCAGTGTACTTTTTCCACAGGAGGAAAAACCGTCTAATGTAATGATGATTTTTTTCATACAGGTACTGGTGGCAAAGTTGCAGCAAAAAGGGCGACTTACAAACACAAAAAAACCGGCTGTTATGCCGGTTTGGGTTGCTTACTTAGAGCCTGTTTAAAATTTATTCAATAAAAGTTTTATGGCGGATAATTTGACCATTTCTTCGGAAGATTCCATAAGGAGTTCATAATTCCTGCATAATCTTCTGTCATTGTCAAACCATGCAA
>JBMOKQ010000033.1:0-12142 GCA_049324295.1 Bacteroidota bacterium | reverse complement strand
TGGTTATAGAGATGGTAAAAATGGCCGGGATGTAACATAAGAGAATTGTTTCATTGGTTTGTTGAGATTAGGTAGAGGGGAATGTTGCTAAATTGATGAATACTTCTCCGATGAACTTTTGGAAAGTCCAAAGGACTCCTTCGGAGTTTCGGAACTCTCATGGAGTCCTTTGGACTTTCCAAAAGTTTAACCTGCCCATCCTTCGCGATCCAAGCTTCGATAATGAATAGCTTCTGCTAGGTGCTCCGGCTGTATATCTTCACTACCCGCTAAATCAGCAATCGTTCTGCTCACTTTTAAAATTCGATCATAAGCACGGGCACTAAGGTTGAGTTTTTCCATCGCGCGCTTTAGTAAGTTTTCACCCACATTACTGATGCGACAAATTTCCCTGAGTTGTTTACTACTCATCTGCGCATTGGCATACACGCCATTTTCTCCATTGTATCTTCCGGCTTGTATGTCTCTTGCTTTAATTACTCTTTCACGAATAGTAGCAGAGTCTTCTCCATTTTGCTGGTTACTTAGTTCGGTAAAAGCAACGGGTGTAACCTCTACATGCAAATCAATTCGGTCTAATAACGGACCAGAAACCTTATTCAAATATTTTTGAACGATGCCCGGTCCGCAGGTACATTCTTTTTCGGGGTGGTTATAATAGCCACAAGGGCAGGGGTTCATCGATGCAATCAGCATAAAATTCGCAGGAAAGTCCAACGCAATTTTTGCCCTCGATATGGTTACCCTTCTTTCTTCCATGGGCTGTCGCATAACTTCAAGCACCGTTCTTTTAAATTCAGGTAATTCATCCAGGAACAACACACCATTATGTGCCAGTGATATTTCACCCGGTTGTGGTATACCACCTCCACCCACCAACGCCACATCGCTGATGGTATGATGCGGAGAACGAAAAGGACGCTTACTGATGAGTGAACTGTGTTCGGGTAATTTACCTGCTACACTATGAATCTTGGTAGTTTCCAGCGCTTCCTGTAAACTGAGTGGCGGCAAAATGGTAGGAAGTCTTTTCGCCAGCATGGTTTTTCCGGCACCGGGTGGACCAATCAGAATGGCGTTATGCCCACCGGCAGCGGCAATCTCCAATGCTCTTTTTATGTTTTCCTGTCCTTTTACATCTGTAAAATCAAATTCAAACTGGTATTGGTCACCAAAAAATTCTTCCCGTGTATTGACCACTACCGGTTGCAGACTTTTGTCCTCTTTAAAAAATTCAACCAGTTCTGTCAAATGATCAACACCATACACCATCAGGTTATTCACCATTCCTGCTTCACGTGCATTGGCTTTGGGTACAATCAATCCTTTAAACCCTTCTTTACGGGCCTGTATGGCAATGGGCAAGGCACCTTTAATAGACTGTATACTTCCATCGAGGCTCAACTCGCCCATAATCACATACTCTTTCAGCAGTTCCACATTTTCCAACTGTTCACTCGCTCCTAAAATACCCAATGCAATCGGCAGGTCGAATGCAGAACCTGATTTACGTATATCGGCCGGTGCCAGGTTTACTACAATCTTGGTGCGAGGCATATCGAAACCATTGGTTTTGATGGCACTTTCCGTTCTCTGTAAACTTTCCCTCACGGCATTATCTGGTAAACCAACAATCTGGTAACTCTGCCCTGCACTCACATTTACTTCAATTGCAATAGTAATGGCCTCTACACCATAAACCGCACTGCCAAAGGTTTTTACAAGCATGGTAAAAAATCAAAAGTGAAAAGTAAAAATTCAAAACAGAAGTAAGATAACAAAGACAGCAGTAACAAAAACAAAACAGGTAGTTATACGGAGTAGAAACACCTGGGAGAAGTTTGATTTTTTGATCTTTGATTTTGTGATTGATTAATGTGGGCCTAAAAATCAGAAATCAAAGATCAAAAAATAAAACTTGATCTAGAGTTTCTCCAGCAATTCCACTACCCCCTCTTTTCGTAGTATCAAATAGCCCAGCCTGTCATTGCTGATGCCTTCTTTTAGCTGGTAGCTGAATACAAGCTGATCTTCGATTACACTGGTTTCGAAATAACGGAACTGTATGTTGTTGAATTGTTGTAAAGGCTCACCAATTTCATATAAATGTGTAGAGAGTATGAAGAGCACATTTTTCATTTTGCGAAGACCCTCAATTACAGTAGTACTACATTTCATGGCATCCTGTACATTGGTGCCCTTAAAAAGTTCATCGATCAATATCAGCCAATTCCTGCCATCACTGATCTTTTCAATGGTATTCTTTATTCTTTGTACCTCATTAAAGAAATAACTTTCTCCCTTTATGATATTGTCTACTACATTGATATTACTCAATAGCCCATCAAATAAACTCAGTTGCATTTTTTTAGCGGGAACACCCATGCCTAAATGGGCCAGATAAACATTTACACCAACTGCTTTAATAAATGTACTCTTACCGGCCATATTGGCACCTGTGAGAAAAAGAAAATTTTTATCCCTGCTCATTTCTATATCATAGGAAACGGGTACCTGTAATAAAGGGTGATATAACCCGGTTGCCTCAATGTAGGGCTGCTCAGATTTAAGTACTTCAGGAAAACTGAATTCATATTTTTTACAGGCAATACTCAATGATAAAAAGGCGTCGATGCGACTGTAAATATCAATCAGTTCAAAAAACTGGTTCTTATAATGGAAGCGTATAAAATTAGCATAGTGAAGTATTTTCCAGTTACTCAATCCCTCTTTCAACTGGTTGCTCATTTCAGGAATCACCCCTTTGTTGAGAAGCATTTCAATTCTTTCTGACCAGATACGCAACTGTATACTGGAAGAATGCTCATTCAGCAACTTTGTAATCTCACTCATGCCTTTCACAAAATCTATACAATGTGAAATGGTATAACGTGTTAATGAAAAATCGGGGGCATTGAATAACTTATAGAAGAAACTATTGATAGCATTGGGCTGGATGGGGTATTTATTAACCTGAGATTCATAAAACTGTGCAATTACCATTACAGTTCCATTGGTGATACCGATGGGCCAGCGATCGATTAAAGGAATAAGATCACGTATGATTTGCTGGTTACTTTCAATTGCTTCTACTGTAGACAAAGGTTTGGCCAACATATCATATAAATAAGCTCTTCCGCCATTGGTTTGAGTATGATCCAGAAAATGAACGACGGAAAGTTCTTCCTCGCTATGAAAAATAGAAAGATCGGCAAGTGTAGTTTTGTCTATCTGCATGTGCTAAAGTTAGGTAGTTATGAAGACTGAAAGTCGGAAAGTCCGGAAGTCCGAAAGATGGTAGTATCGTAGAGAATTTCTTCGGTCTTCCGGACTTTCCGACTTTCGGTCTTCTCTATCTCTCAAACGCCAGTCTCATTCCTTTCTTAGATTCATCAAATTCCCCTTTTCCATACACGGGATGCCCATTTACAAAAGTGTAACTGACCGTAGCAGGTAAAACCTGTCCTTCCAACGGGCTCCATCCGCATTTATAAAGAATAGTATCTTTCTGAACAGTGTATCCTTCATTCAAGTTTACCAGCACCAGATCGGCATAATAACCTTCCCTGATAAAACCCCGTTCTTTAATCTGGAAACAGGTGGCCACTGCATGACTCATTTTCTCCACCACTTTCTCCAGACTTATTTTTCCTTCTTTCACATAATGCAGCATCAGTCCAAGCGAATGCTGAACCAATGGCAAACCGGCATGTGCATGTTCATAGTCTTCCTGTTTTTCTGCCCAGGTATGTGGTGCGTGATCGGTAGCAATTACATCGAGCCTGTCGTCGAGTAATGCTTCCCATAATGCCTTACGGTTATGTGGTGCCTTGATGGCAGGGTTACATTTAATCTGGTTGCCCAGTCTTGCATAATCATCACTGGTAAAATGCAGATGGTGTACACATACTTCCGAAGTAATTCTCTTTTCAGATAGCGGAAGCATATTACCAAACAATTGCAGTTCTTTTTCAGTAGTGATATGCAGAATATGCAAACGGGAGTTGTATTTTTTAGCGTATTGAATGGCTTTAAAAGAAGATTCAAAACAGGCTTCTTCATTGCGGATAACAGGATGATCGGAAGGTTCCAGCTTTTCTTTTTGAGCCTTGAGTGCCTGTAAATTATTTCGAATGATACTTTCTTCTTCACAATGTGTAGCGATGAGTAATTCCGATCCGGCAAATACTTTCTCCAGTACCAGCGGGCTATCTACCAGCAAATTGCCCGTTGAGGAGCCCATAAATACTTTCACCCCACAGATCTGGTTTTTCTTTTCATTGGTGCGTAATACTTCCTCAAGGTTGTTGTTGGAAGTACCCATGAAAAAGGAATAATTAGCCAGTGATGTATTTCTGCCTGTTTCATATTTCTGTTCAAGCAATTCATGTGTAAATGCGGGTGGACTTGTATTCGGCATTTCCATGAAACTGGTAACACCTCCTGCAACAGCCGCTTTTGCTTCGGTATAAATGGTGGCTTTATGTGTAAGTCCGGGTTCACGAAAATGTACCTGGTCATCAATTACACCGGGTAAAAGAAACTGGTTACTGCCGTCTATTTCGGTTACATTGATGGCGGGGTTAAGGTTACTGCCTATCTGCTCAATCCGCGCATTCCTGATCCATACATCGCCGTACTCAATATTGCCTTCATTAACGATCCCCGTATTTTTAATGATATAATCTTTCATCTGTTTATTTTTATTGATTTTGGTCATAACCTGTCCTGTATCACGGGATGGAATTCGCCAATGAACATCCCGGTTGGTATCAACCTTTGATATGGCTCATTTCATAAAATGCGTTGTCTTTTAGCAAGCAACGCAATTTATTACATCATTGGCACTAAACCTTAATCTTCGAGGTGAATAGAGAAAATGATCATGCGCGATTGTATCTTATCCAATACATTGGAAAAACGAAGCGTAGGATCGTATTGATGGATATTAGATAACCCGTAACTAAATTTTATTTCAGGAGAAACGGTTACAAAAGGCAGGTAAAAATTAAAACCGATACCGGTTTCAAAGCCAAAATCATTTCTTTTTAGTTTCAGCAGGTCTTCCGATAAACGGGCCGCCGAATTACTTGAAAGGTCTGTATCTAGTTTAATTCCACCCAACAGATAAGTCCGGAAATTACCGATGCGATCGGAATTGAATTTAAAATGAAGTGGCAGGCTGATCAATGTTGCCGGGAGTGTTTGCCGCTGAAATGCCGCTTCACCGGGTCTGGGTTTACCTAAACTATAGTCAATGTATTTTGAGCCGCCAATGATTAACTGCGGATTGACCCTGAATTCAAGGTGGTCGGTCATTTTTACTGTTGCCAGTAATCCCATGGTAATACCGCCGCTTGATCCGGGTTGTACAGATAAAACGGAATCGTTCTGCAGGAACAGCGGCGATTTAGTCTGGTGAAGGTAGGAGCTGTTATACCCGAGGGTAAGGCCAAAATAATAGGGCAGGTCATCGTGGTTAGGACGATGACGCTGTTTCTGTGCCATTACGGCCAGTGTACAGGTAACGAGGAGAACCAGCAGGATTACTTGCTTCCGCAATAAATGGTGCATATGCCGAAACTGAGTTTTTTCAGATAAGTTTGAGTAAATCCTGCTACATGCATAATATTTAAAAAGTTTTGCCCTTCAGGAAAGGCTTGAACACTATCGTTCAGGTATTGATAAGCATCTTTATTCTTCGCAAATAATCCACCCACACCCGGCGTTACCACATTGGTATAAAAATCGCACAGCTTTCTGAACAGTGGCTGACTGGGTCTTGAAAACTCCAGTACCACTAATTTACCACCTGGTTTTAATACCCGGTACATTTCTGCAAGACCTTTGTCGAGATGGGCAAAATTTCTTACACCAAAAGCAACGGTAACCGCATCGAAATGCTGATCGGGAAAATGAATCGTTTCACTGTCGCCGGTCTGTAATTCAATAGCATTGTTCAGTCCGAGCTTAATCAGTTTTTCTCTTCCCAGCGCCAACATTCCTTCTGATATATCTATGCCAATGATCTTTTTGGTTTTCAGCATACGATGGGTCATAATGGCCACATCGCCTGTGCCTGTTGCCACATCGAGTACCATTTGTGGTTGAAGCGATTTTAACTGTCTAATGGCCTTTTTTCGCCACTGGATATCTACACCTGCAGTCAGAAACCGATTTAAAAAATCGTATCTGAATGCAATGCTGTTAAACATTTCCGCCACCTGTTCCTTTTTGCCCTGTTCACTCTGCCGGTTAGGAACCACCTCGTCGTGCGCAAACTTTGCCATAAGAGACAAAGATATTGAATTCCGGTCTGAAGGTCAGTCATTGTTGGCTCTTTAAACCTAAAACAGGGGTTAATGTTTCGCAAATATTCAACCCCGGACCATCTTGCCACATCTATATAGATACGGCAAAAGCCATTATCGCTTACTATCTTCGCTGGTAATGAGAGCCAGAATCTATAAATCTACAGGTAGTTGGTATGTAGCCAGGGGAGAAAACGGAGAAACCTACCAGGCACGTATTAAAGGGGTAATGAAGATTGAGGGAATTACTTCTACCAACCCCATTGCCGTAGGCGACGAAGTAGAAATGGAGATTGAAGCAGTAGAGGAAGAGTCAGCCATCATCAGTGAAGTTTATGACCGGAAAAATTATGTGGCCCGTGTTTCACCACACAATAAACACCAGCACCATATTATTGCCTCGAACCTTGATCAGAGCCTGCTTTTTGTAACATTAAAAGAGCCCAAAACATCGCAGGGTTTTATAGACCGATTTCTCATTTCCTGTGAAGCCTATCATGTATCTGCTATCATTGTTTTTAACAAAGCAGATATTTATAAAAAGAAAGAACTGGAAAAATTTAACCGGTTAAAAGAAATGTATGAAGCCATTGGCTATACCGTTTTATTGTGTAGTGTAACAGAGCAAACAGGGCTTGACGAAGTGAAAGCATTGTTGCATCATAAAATTTCTTTGCTGAGTGGACATAGTGGTGTGGGAAAATCAACTTTTATCAATGCACTCTTCCCGGAATTCAACCTTCGAACCCAGGAAGTGAGTGGCTGGAGCGGAAAGGGAATGCATACCACCACTTTTGCTGAAATGTTTGACCTGCCCGGGGGCGGGCATATCATTGATACACCTGGTATTCGTGAACTCGGCCTGGTAGATATTGATAAGGATGAACTCGCACACTATTTTCCTGAAATGCGTGAAAGAATGAATGATTGCCAGTTCAACAACTGCATGCATATTGAAGAACCCAATTGCGCCATTAAAAAAGCGGTAGCAGATGGAATGATTTCAGCAGAAAGATATATCAGTTATCGTACTATTCTGGATACGATGGAGAGTGAATGGTGAATGGTCAATAGATGTGTATTGAATTTGATTATCCGTTATACCAAACATTCACCATTTACCATTCACGTCACCTCTGCAATACTTTCAAGCATAATTTCACAAACCTGTTTTAGTTCTGCTGCTGTTATGGTAAGTGGCGGTGCAATTCTCAACCTGTCGGGAGCAAAGAGGAACCAGTCGGTGATCAGTCCGTTCTTTACACACTGATGAACTATTTTCTGATTGGTTGCTGCATCTTTAAACTGTAATGACATCCACAAGCCATGACATTTTTTTTCAACGATGGCCGGATGATTGAGTTCTTCCTGTAATATTTTCGCTTTTTCTTTAACGTCACCAATTATATTATTGCCCATCAACACATCAAATGCCGCTTTTCCTGCAGCACAGGAAACGGGGTGTCCGCCAAAAGTGGTGATATGACCAAGAACAGGGTCATAAGTGAGGGTAGCCATTAATTTTCTGTCTGCAATAAAGGCACCCAATGGCATACCGCCACCCAATGCTTTACCCAGCAATAAGATATCGGGAACAATATCGAATTGCTGAAAGGCCCATAAAGAACCTGTTCTGCCAAAACCCGCTTGTATTTCATCCAGTATCAGTAATACACAATGCTCATCGCATTTTTTGCGGATGTTGGCGAGCCACTCTTTTCGTGGGGCATGGATACCGCTTTCAGCCTGTACCGTTTCCAGTATTACGCAGGCAACAGTTGAATCGATAGCTGATAGTACGGCATCATCATCATAATTGAAATGATGAATATCGGGTAATAAAGGTCTGAATGCATTTCGCCAGTATTCACCACCCATAATACTCAAAGCGCCTTGTGTACTGCCATGATAAGCATTGCTGAAAGCAATAATCTTTGAACGGCCTGTAACACGCTTGGCCAGTTTCATGGCACCTTCCGTGGCTTCGGCACCGCTATTGGTGAAATAAACACAGTTAAGTGTTGATGGCAGGTGATCGGTTAAGCGTTTGGCATATTGCACCTGCGGACTTTCAATAAATTCGCCATATACAATCAGGTGCATATATGCTGCAGCCTGCTCCTGTACCGCTTTTACCACTTCGGGATGACTGTGACCGATATTGCAGACACTGAAACCTGATATTACATCAACATATTTTTTTCCATCAATATCCCATAAATGAATACCGGAGGCCTTCAGCATTTCAATGCCGATGGGAGCCTGCGAAGTTTGTGCTACATGCTGTAAAAAAACTTGTCTGTTAGAAATACCACTCATTTTACTAACTTTCGTTAAAGTTCAACAATCACTATTCGAAATTCGATATTTTATGCCAGTTATCCTTCCTGTTCTTGGTAAACATCCGCAATTTGGTGAAAACTGTTTTATTGCGCCCAATGCCAGCATTGTGGGTGATGTAGTTATGGGCGATGAATGCAGTATCTGGTTCAATGCAGTAGTTCGTGGCGATGTGCATTATATAAAAATGGGCAATAAAGTGAACGTTCAGGACGGGGCAGTCATTCATTGTACCTACCAGAAAAATCCAACCAATATCGGTAATAATGTTTCTATTGGTCATAATGCACTGGTACATGGTTGTACCATTCATGATAATGTACTGATTGGTATGGGGGCCATTGTAATGGATCGTTGTGTGGTGCACAGTAATTCCATCATTGCAGCCGGCGCTGTATTATTAGAGGGAACGATCGTAGAGGCAGGTTGTATTTATGCCGGGGTACCTGCCAAAAAAGTAAAAGATATATCGCAGGAACTCATACATGGAGAAATTAACCGTATTTCTGATAATTACGTGATGTATGCTTCCTGGTTTAAATAGTAAGGATATTTAGTCTATAGCTGATAGACCATAGTCTATAGGTGGGCGTTTCTTACCATAAACTATGGACTGCTAACTAATCTAATAAGGCCCCATTCTGCAAAAACGGCTATATAATTTTTCGTAAATCGGAATAATATTTTTGATATCAAATCTGCAGGCCTGTTCATAAGCCGCCAGTTTAAGGGCTTCCAGTTTCTGGTTGTCTTTTAGTAAATCAATCGCAAACCTGCTCATAGAATCCACATCGCCCACATTGGCCATATAACCTGTTTTGCCCTGTACATTAATTTCACTTAAGCCACCTGCATTGGAACTGATGACTACCGATTTGGCCGCCATGGCTTCCAGGGCGGCGAGACCAAAACTTTCATATTCGGAAGGAAGCAGGAATACGTCACTCACCGCAAGTATATCTTCCATCTGTTCCTGTTTGCCGAGGAAACGTACATCATCTTCCATACCCAGTTCCCTTGTAAGTTCTTCCATACCCGGACGTTCGGGGCCGTCGCCCACCATTAATAATTTAGCGGGCATTTCTTTGCGTACTGCGGCAAACACATGAATAACATCTCCCACTCTTTTTACCTTCCTGAAATTGGATGCATGAATCAGAATTTTCTCGCCGTTGGGAGCAATCACTTTACGGAATGCATCAATGGGTTTTTTATTGAAGCGTTCTACATCTACAAAGTTGTGAATCACTTCAATTTCTTTCTGGATCGGGAAATATTTATAGGTTTCCTCTCTCAGGTTTTGCGAAACAGCAGTAATAGCGTCACTTTCATTGAGTGAAAAGGTAACCACTGGTTCATAGGTTTTATCTTTTCCTACCAATGTGATGTCTGTACCATGTAAAGTGGTAATTACGGGTACATTGCGATTGGCTTTTTGTTTGACGATCTGCTTGGCCATATAAGCCGCTGAAGCATGCGGAATGGCATAATGCACATGCAGCAGATCAAGATCATAGTTCATGATCACATCTACCATGGTACTGGCCAGTGCCACTTCATAAGGTGGATAATCAAATAAAGGATAAGTAGGTACCCTTACCTCATGATAAAAAATATTCGCATTAAATACATTCAGTCTTACAGGTTGCTGATAAGTAATAAAATGTACCTGGTGCCCTTCATCAGCCAATGCTTTACCCAATTCAGTTGCCAATACACCGCTACCACCAAAAGTGGGGTAGCATACTATTCCGATACGCATGTTTCTTAGTAGTTTATAGTCGATAGTTAATAGTCCATGGTCCAAAGCCATTAACTATGGTCTATTGACCATGGACTATCAACTATTCCTACTGCAAGTAACAACAATTCCCTGAATACTGATTCCCATTCATATAACAGGGAGTTTACTGTTATGCTGGCAGACGAATATATTCTCAGCTTCGTATCGCTATCAGCCCATATCCGGCCGACAGAATTCTATCAGCTTTTGTTGTTATCTTCATCATCAGTTTCTCAATTGGAAGTGACTCCGGGGCTGGACATTAAAAAATACCAGCACAGCAGCAAGCTCTGGTCGTTGGCTGCCATTTTAAACGAACACCCAAATGACTATGGACATTACCCACAAATATTGACAGGAGATTGGAAAGCAGGCTTTGCATTAGACTTACATACATTATCAAGCGTTCCAAAAGAATACGCTAAGAAAATTGTTGAAGAAAAGAACCCAACTACTGGAGAGATTGTAAAAGTTGAAAAGGAAGACAGAGATAAAGTCATTAAATGGGGCACAACTTATACGGCAATTGGATTAGAAATGAACCATTTAAAATACTGGAAAGAAAAGCATAGAGCTGCAGCGATTGGTGCAACTGCTGCAGAATTTTTAAAACAAAAAGTAGGTAGTTGGGGGATTAATCTTATCATTCCAATCCCACCGTCTGACACAACAAGAGAATTTCAACCCGTTTATGAAGTTGTTAAGCATATAGAAAAACACAGTGGACTTCCTGTTGATTTTCAAATTTTAAAGAAATTGAAATCCACTTTTCAACTTAAAGAAATTGAAGACCCAACAAGGCGAAAAGAGGTTTTAAGGGGTGTATTTTCAATTCAAAATAACAGCTTAGCAGGGAAAAATGTCCTACTTTTTGACGACCTTTATCGTTCGGGAGAAACGCTTAATGCAGTTTGTGATATTATCATAAACCAAGGCAAAGCGAAAAGTGTTTATGTATTGGCTATAACAAAAACAAGGTCAAAGCGATGAGAGATAAAGAATATTCCGCATTTATGCTTCTTAATGCACCAGGATTTGGTGCAAAAAGCATTTATTATATCTATGATAATCTTAAAAAATTAGGATTAAGCATCAATGAATTGTTTGAGCAAGGTTCTGCACAATTAAGCAGCTCTTTTCCAGAGATTGGACGAGGAAAATTTTCCCGTGCCGATTTATCTTCATTACAATCATTAGACAGCAATAGTCTTTATAGTTCTTATCAAAAACTTAAAGATGAAAATGTACATATCATTGGCTTAGATGATGAACGTTATCCCAAAAGTGTTATTGAAAGGTTGGGTGAAAATGCACCTCCAGTTTTATTCTGTAAAGGATATTTACCCCTTTTAAGCACTGACAGCATTTCAATAGTTGGTTCAAGAGAGGTAAGCGACTTCGCTATAATGCTTACAAAACGTATAGCAAACAGACTTGCTGATGGCGGATACAATGTAACATCAGGTTTTGCTAAAGGTGTTGATACAAGTGCTCATATTGGGGCTCTTGAAAGTAATGGAACTACAACAATGGTTCTTAGTTATGGCTTTAATCATTTAAGCATAAAAAAAGATATTAAAGAATTTAGAGCCTGTTTAAAATTATAAAAAAACATGATAAAGGGCATCCATAAAAGAGAGAATTCATCGTTTTATAAGTGACTAAACTTAGAACAGATGTATTCGACCAATCTCACAGATGCCCAGTG
>JBMOKQ010000032.1:0-12260 GCA_049324295.1 Bacteroidota bacterium | reverse complement strand
TATTGAATCAGCTCATAGAACATTAGTCCAAAATAGAATGAAACTATCAGGTCAAAGATGGAGTTTATCCGGTGCCCAAAATATGCTCAACATCAAAACAGTCTATTTGAATGAAAAGTGGGAAAATGTTATTGAAATGACCAAAACAAAAGCTACTTAGGAGCGAAAATTATTTATGCACCCATGCGTCTTAATCAAGGTCCAATTACCTTTTTCTTAGTTACTTTACATTGAAATACAAACAGATGGGTCAAACAGAAATGAAAGCCACGATGCGCAGCTACCTGAAGAAATTATTACAATATTTCTTCCAGGGACTAATTGTACTGGCACCTATCGGAATCACACTTTGGGTAGTAATCGGTTTATTTCGTTGGATCGATGGCTTTCTCCCAAACCTTATTTATAATTTATTCCCTGATTTATTGGAAAAAGATGCGGCAGGTAACCTGAAAAGCCTTCCGGGACTGGGTTTTGTAGTGGTAATAGTACTAGTATTGCTGGTAGGATGGATATCATCTCTTTTTGTAGTAGGCAGACTTGTGACACTACTTGATACCGTATTGGAAAAAACGCCGGGCATTAAATTCATCTATTCATCAGTAAAAGATTTTCTGGAAGCTTTTGCCGGTAACAAAAAGAAATTTGATAAACCGGTACTCGTAAATGTAGACGCCAGCGATGTATGGCGCATTGGTTTTATTACCCAGCAATCATCTGAAGACTTTGGAATGAAAGATCATGTAACGGTTTATGTACCACATTCATACGCCATTTCAGGCATCACTTATATCGTTTCAAGAGACCGCATTAAACCACTCAAAGACATAAGCGCCGCCGATGCCATGAAATATGCTGTGTCGGGTGGGGTGACGGATGTGCATGAGTAACGTGAGACGTGAAAGGAAGAAAAGAAAAATCTATCACGTTTCACGTTTCACCTTTCACGTCTCACTATCTTGCGTTCTCAAGCAAGCAACATGAAAGTGTATAATTTCAATTCAGGGCCATCCATCCTGCCCCAAACCGTTATGGAGCAGGCGTCGCAGGCAATTCATGATTTTAATGGAACAGGATTGTCTATTCTTGAAATTGGCCACCGCACCACACATTTTCAATCGGTAATAGATGAAGCAATTGGTTCTGTAAAACAACTGATGCAACTGGGCGAAGACCACGAAGTGCTTTTCCTGCATGGTGGCGCCACCACACAGTTTATGCAGGTGCCCATGAATTTATTGGACCACGAAGCAACAGCAGCCTATCATGTAAATGGTATCTGGGGCAAAAAGGCAGCTGCTGAAGCGGCATTATTTGGTAAAGTGGCCGTTGTGGCAGACAGTTCAGACAGAAATAATACGTATATACAAAAAGACTTTGCGATTCCTGAAGATGCCGGTTACCTGCATATTACCAGCAACAATACCGTAGAGGGAACACAGTGGCATAATTTTCCGGAAACAACTGTTCCATTGGTGGCTGATATGAGCAGCGATATATTTTGTCGCCCCACAGATTACAATCGTTTTGCATTGATTTATGCCGGAGCCCAGAAAAATATGGGTGCTGCCGGTGTAAACATGGTAGTGGTACGAAAAGATGTATTGGGAAAAGTGAAACGGCAGTTGCCGTCTATCATGGATTACCAGAAACATATAGCTGCCGGATCTTTAATGAATACGCCACCGGTTTTTGCCGTATATGTGAGTATGTTAACACTTCGCTGGATTATACAGGAAGGAGGTTTGGCTGAAATGGGAAAAAGAAACCAGGCAAAAGCAGGTTTATTGTATCATACCATTGACAGTCTGCCCATCTTCCAGCCCACTGTGAAAAAAGTCGACCGCAGCCTGATGAATGCGGTTTTCTTTCTCGCCGATCCATCACTCGAAACAGTTTTTCTTGATGAATGTAAAAAGGAAGGCATGATAGGGGTGAAAGGTTATCGCACAGTAGGCGGTGTAAGAGTGAGTATGTACAATGCTTTGCCGCTAAGCAGCGTAGAAGCTATCTGCTCGCTGATGCAGGACTTCGCCCGCAGAAAAGGCTGATTTTTTATAAGCGGTTACAACCCGATGTAAATTTTACCTACTTTTGGACCGAAAAACGATTTTGGTCGAAAATGATATTGTCCGCAAAAGAAGAGATTGTAAAAGACGACATCCTCAGGGAGGCGCAGAAATTATTTCAGCAGTTCGGTCTGAAGAAGACTACCATGGAAGATATTGCCCGGTCTATGGGAAAAGGGAAAAGTACCCTCTATTATTACTATTGCAGTAAGGAAGAAATATTTGATGCCGTCATCAGTAAAGAGATGACTGAAGTATTCCATGATGCAAAGGCAGCGGTTGAAAAATCGGTGTCTGCAGAAGATAAGCTCAGGGCTTTTACCATTACCAAAGTAAAAGCGCTTCAGAAAAAATCAAACCTGTACAAAGTGGTTCGTGGTGAAATGCAGGAAAATATGCGTTGCATGAAACACCTGCATACAGCATATGACCAGCAGGAAGTAAAACTGGTAACAGGTATTCTGAGTTTTGGTATTAAAAATGGCGAGTTCAACCCGGCCATCAAAAAAGAGCTGGATATTATGCCATTGATTATTGTGAGTTCCTTACGTGGACTGGAACAGGACCTGTTTGCGGGAAATAAATATCCTAAACTGGAAACAAGGATCGATTCGGTTATTAGTATTATGGTAAAGGGATTAAAAAAATAAAAAACGATTTCAAACGTCTCGTCCAATCCAAGAATAGACGAGCATCATTTAATAATTGAGAAAAATAACTACATGAAACAACAAATACAACCTGCAAATGGTAAACTGGGTATACTGCTTCCAGGATTGGGAGCGGTTGCTACCACTGTTATTGCAGGTGTTGCGGCGGTGAACAAAGGACTGGCTCAGCCAATTGGTGCATTAACACAAATGGGGAATATCCGCCTCGGCAAAAGAACCGAGAACAGGTATCCGTTGATTAAAGACTTTGTTCCGCTGGCACCATTAAGCAATGTGGTATTTGGCGGATGGGATGTGTACAGCGATAATGTATACGAAGCAGCCATGAATGCCAAAGTGCTGGAACCTGCACTGTTAAATACCATCAAGTCCGAACTGGAAGCCATCAAACCCATGAAAGCGGTGTTTGATAAGTCTTACGTAAAGAACCTGGATGGAACCCATATTAAATCGGCTACCAGCAAGTGGGATCTCGCCAATGAAGTGATCAGCGATATTGAGCATTTTAAAAAGGAGAACGGTTGCGATCGTGTAGTAATTGTGTGGTGTGGATCAACCGAAAAATATATTGAGCCTTCTGCCGTACATGAAACCGTTGCATCGTTTGAAGAAGGGTTGAAAAATAATGACCCTGCTATTTCACCCAGTATGATCTATGCATATGCGGCTATTAAGATTGGTGTACCATATGCAAACGGCGCACCCAATCTTACCTGCGATATTCCTGCATTGATAGAACTGTCGAAAGAAACGGGAACACCTATTGGCGGTAAGGATTTCAAAACAGGTCAGACCCTCATGAAAACCATACTGGCACCGGGTTTGCATGCACGTGCATTGGGTGTTCGTGGCTGGTTCTCCACCAATATTTTGGGTAACAGGGATGGATTGGTATTAGATGATCCGGATAATTTTAAAACAAAAGAAGTTTCCAAATTAAGTGTATTGGAAGATATCCTGCAGCCAGAGATCAATCCTGAATTGTATGGCGATCTGTATCATAAAGTGCGTATCAATTATTATCCTCCACATGGTGATAATAAAGAAAGCTGGGATAATATCGACATTTTTGGCTGGTTAGGTTACCCGATGCAGATCAAAATTAATTTCCTTTGTCGCGATTCTATTCTTGCTGCACCCATCGTACTCGATCTGGCCATCTTTATGGACCTGGCAAAACGTGCAAATATGAGTGGCATACAGGAATGGTTATCATTCTATTTCAAATCGCCACAAACGGCACCGGGTTTAAGACCTGAGCATGATATTTTCAAACAACTCATTAAGTTGCAGAATACACTGCGTCATATGATGGGTGAGGATCTGATAACACACCTGGGTCTTGATTATTACCAGGACCTGGTAGAAGCATTATGATAAAGCTTCAGCAATTAATTGCCGGTTGTTTGGGCATAGGCCATATAAAAGGCGGCGGAACAATAGCTGCAGCTGTTTGTTGTGTACCATGGTATTTAACCCAAACAACAGGTTCATATGAATGGACGGCCCTTGCAATAACTGTTACCGTTACTGCGTTGGGTATATGGGCTGCGACAGGAGTAGAGAAAGACTGGGGTAAAGACAGCAGCAGGGTTGTAATTGATGAAGTGGCAGGAATGATGATCGGCCTGCTCTTTATACCGGTTACAATACCTTACATGGTAACAGGTTTCATATTGTTTCGACTACTGGATATTACCAAGCCCCTGCTAATCAGGAAAACAGAATCGCTGCCCGGTGGATGGGGAGTGATGATGGATGATATACTGGCCGGAATATATACCAACTTGCTGTTACACACAATTATGTGGTTAAATGTTTTTTGACCGATGGTTACTTTTGCAAAAGCACAGGCTGCATCATTAGCAGCTACCATTATTGACTTTGCCGTCTTTATTATATTGACGGAAGTATTCAATTGTTGGTACCTCGCAGCCAGTATTACGGGAACCATCTCGGGAGGTGTTGCCAATTTTTTACTCGGAAGAGTATGGGTATTCGATGCAACCAATGGGAAAATACCCCGGCAGGCATTTAAATACCTCCTGGTATGGATGGGTAATCTCTTACTGGTATCGGGAGGTGTATTTGTGGTGAAAGAATATGTTGGATTTACCCCCCTTTTGTCAAAAATCATCGTATCTCTTGTTGTAGGGTTTACCTACAATTACCTGTTGCAAAAAAAATTTGTGTTCAAATAATAACAAAAATGAAAAGTAAAAGAGCTGTTGTAAAGTGGGGATTGGCAGGACTATTTATCCTGTTTGGTTTTATACAGGGTATGGCACAAACTGTGATCAAAGGAAAGGTGGTTGATGCGGTAAGCAAAACAGCTTTGCAATATGTAAGTGTTGTATTTAAAGGTGGTCGTGGCACGGTAACAGATAGCCTCGGACAGTTTACATTACGTTCCAGTGGAAACATTAACATCATTGTTATTTCTTATGTAGGATACCTGAGTGTACCGAAAACAATAATACCTGGTAAAGAACAGACTATTGATTTTGAACTGGAAACAGATCCTAAAGCAATCAATAATGTTACGGTATCAACGAAAAAACGTGCGAAATACCGGAATAAAAATAATCCGGCTGTTGACCTTATCAGAAGAGTAATTGATAATAAATCGCTGAACCGTCCGGAGAAATATGATTATGTAGAGTACGACCAGTATGAAAAACTGGAAGTATCGTTGAGTAGTGTACCCGAAAAACTGGCCAATAACAGGATGTTGCGTAAATACCAGTTTTTATTTGAAAACAGGGACACTACCAAACTCAAAGGTAAAACCTTATTGCCTGTTTATCTGGAAGAAAAACTTACACAAAAATATTATCGTAAAAAACCGGAAAAGACAAAATCGATTGTACGTGGAGAGAAAAGGGTAAACTATGGAGAATATATAGATAACGATGGGGTGAGCCAATACCTTAACAGGCTGATCATGGATGTAGATATCTATGATGATAATATCCCCCTGTTTACCTACCAGTTCCTGAGTCCGATAGCCGACCTTTCACCAACTTTTTATATGTTTTATATCCGGGATACCATTACAGATGAAACAGGTAAAAAGCTGATTAAAATGTATTTCACTCCAAGAAATACAAATGATCTTTTGTTCAGGGGTAACATGTATATCACGCTCGATGGTAATTACGCCGTTCAGAAACTTGATATGTTCCTGAGTAAAAATGTAAACCTCAACTTTGTACGTGAACTGCATATTGATCTCGATTTTGAACAGAACCCGGATGGCCGTTATCACTTAAGCAAGAGTACTGTAATGGCAGAAGTGGCAGCTGCAAAAGGAGCCAGCGGTGGTTTTTTTGGTGAACGAACAGTTTCGTTCAAAAATTACAAGATAAATGAAATAAGAGCCGATACTACGTATGACGGTCCTGCATTGGCAAAACAAAGCGATAAAATAGATAAGCTGCCCGATAGTTTCTGGCAACAGAACAGACACGATACATTAACAGGAACAGAATCAAAAATCTATTCCAATATCGATAGCCTGGAAAAAATGCCGTCTTTCAGAAGAACAATGGCAATAGCTATGTTCCTGTTTTCGGGTTATACCTCAGTAGGCGGAGGCTGGCTTGAAGTAGGCCCTGCAGCAGCTTTTTATGGCTTTAATCCGATAGAAGGATTTAAACTTCGCCTGGGCGGAAGAACAACACCCAAACTCAGCAAGCGTATTTATTTTGAAGGGTATAGTGCATATGGTTTTAAAGATGAGAAGTTTAAATATTTTGTGGGTACCACCTATTCATTAAATAATAAATCGATTTATACCTTCCCGCTTAAATACGTGAGGGCAAGCTATCAGCACGATACAAAAATTCCCGGGCAGGAATTACAGTTTGTACAGGAAGACAATTTCTTTCTTTCATTCAAAAGAGGAAATAACGATAAATGGATTTATAACGACATCTTCAAATTTGAATATGTACACGAATTACAAAACAGGTTGTCTTACACTTTAGGCTACCGTAACTGGAGGCACACACCTGCAGGCTCCATTGTATACAATAAGGTAGTGAATGGTAGCGTGGTAAATGTGCCATCCATCAACACATCTGAATTTTCCGCGAAGTTACGCTGGGCTCCGAAGGAGCAGTTCTACCAGGGTAAGGTATTCAGGATACCCATTATTAATAAATACCCCATTTTTACGTTGCGTTTTACGGCCGGTGTAAAAGGATTGTTCAAAAGCGAATACAATTACCAGAACATCAACCTGCGAGTGGAAAAGAGGGTGTTTATGTCGCAACTGGGTTATAGCGATATGGTATTGGAAGGCGGTTATACATTTGGTTCGGCCCCTTACCAGTTGCTAACGGTTCACCGTGCCAACCAGACTTATGCCTACCAGTTAAACTCTTATAACCTGATGAACTTCCAGGAATTTGTAAGCGATCATTACGCTACTTTATTGGTAGATCATCACTTCAACGGACTCATTTTTAATCGAATTCCCTTATTGCGGAAACTGAAATTGCGTGAGTTGTTAAGTATGAAAATTATTTATGGTGGTATACGTGATCGGAATAACCCGGATAAAAATCCTGATCTGATCAAGTTCCCAACCACATTAGGGGTACCTACCACATTTTCGCTGAGTAAGAAACCATATATCGAAGGAAGTGTAGGTGTGGGAAATATTTTCAAACTGTTCAGGGTAGATCTTATACGCAGGTTTAATTATAAAGAAAACCCGAACATCAGCACATGGGGTGTAAGGGCACGTTTTAAATTTGATTTCTGATTTAGTAGTTAATTTGTATCATAGAATAATTGCATGGAAAAAGTTCCGTTAAGAATAAAATTGCAGAAAGCCATTTATGTGGTCATTGATCCTTTTGTAAAAGGGTTGATTAAGCTCGGACTTACGCCCAATATGGTTACCATGATTGGTTTTGTACTGAATATTGGGGTGGCTGTTATCTTCATTGAAGGTGGTGAGCGTGGAAACCGTGGTGATCTTTCGTATGTAGGCTGGGCAGGAGCATTAGTGCTTTTTGCAGGTCTGTTTGATATGCTCGATGGTCAGGTGGCGAGACTTGGAAAAATGAGCTCATCATTCGGCGCCATGTTCGATTCGGTATTAGACAGATATAGCGAACTGATTATGTTCCTTGGTATTTGCTATTACCTCATTGCACATCATTATTTTTTTAGTTCATTGTTTGCATTTGTTGCCATGATTGGTTCCATGATGGTGAGTTATACAAGAGCGAGGGCAGAAGGATTAGGGATTGAATGTAAAGATGGTTTGATGCAAAGACCGGAACGTATTGTGCTTATCGGTGTATCTGCCATTGCTTGTGGCATAGCAGGAGAGTATATAGGAGGCGACTGGAAATGGTACATCAGCGGAGTAAAGTTCCATGTACTTGAAACCATGTCTATTTTCACCCTGCCACTTACACTAATGGCTGTATTAACCAATATAACGGCTATCAACAGGTTACGCAGTTCTAAGAAAGCGCTGGATGCGAAAGATGCATTGGCGAAAGCATCTAAAACATCAGTGTTGCCGCTGATAATCGGAGGGTTATTATTTGCAGGAATATTTTCTTATAAAAACGGGTATGCACAACAGAATGCATTATCTGCCAATAACCGTAGAGTAGCTATAGAGCCACAGGATACCTTCCCGATACCCAGGGGAAATAATAAACAGCTTTTTTATCTGCAACGTACTGCCAATACCAATACCATTGTGTGCGAGTTGAAGTACAATAACAATGGCGAGCTTGATGTAGATGATCCTGTTCATGTATTCTGGATCCGTTACCCGGAAGGCGGACATAAAAAAGAATTGTCGTATATACAACGCATTTTTGCATATGGTATTAAATCGCAGGCGCAGGGGAAAGATTCATACAAACTGCATTTTGTTTCTTACAAAAAACGTCCGCTTTACCTGATGCGATCTCCTAAAGACAACCAGTTTAAAGTTTATGCTACTATAAATAATCAACAAGCCGTACTGAGCCGGATATTTATTAAAGTAGATGGTGGAACATTCTGGTCGCCCAATGTTGTGTATATGGAAATGAAAGGAGTCGATGAACAGACAGGGAAAGAAATAATGCAAAGATTTAAACCCTGATATGACAGGTAATCTCAAATCAACGGAACCTTTTTTTTCAGCCAGACATTTACTGACCACAACTGCCGTTTCAGCTGTTTACTTATTATTGAGTTATTGGTTGATTGGATACAAACAGGAACAGTTAAGTTTGGTGCTTTTATTTAATGCCTGTTATTATCTTTCACGTATTACAAGAAAATTTATCCTTGGCTTTACTATATTCATCGTCTTCTGGATCATTTTCGATTTTATGAAGGCTTTTCCTAATTATCTCTACCAGGAAGTACATATAGAAGACTTGTATACGGCAGAAAAAAATTGGTTTGGTATACAGCAAAACGGAGTAATACACACGCCTAACGAATACTGGTCAGTAAATCATACAAGCTGGCTGGATGTATTAACCGGTTTCTTTTACCTGAGTTGGATACCGGTACCATTAGGCTTTGCGGCCTTTCTTTTTTTTAGAAACAGGAAATGGTTTTTGCAGTTCTCTTTAACTTTTCTGCTGGTGAATATCCTCGGGTTTATTATTTATTATGCATATCCTGCAGCGCCACCCTGGTACATACAGGAATATGGTTTTGTATTCCAGGCAGGTACGCCGGGTAATACAGCAGGCTTGTTCAGGTTTGATGCTTATTTCAATGTAAGCATATTTAAATCATTGTATGAAAAAAGTTCTAATGTATTTGCTGCCATGCCATCATTGCATTCTGCATATCCCCTGATCGTATTGTATTATGGGTTAAAGTTCAGGTTGAAATGGATCAACCTGTTCTTCGCAATTATTATGATGGGTATATGGTTTTCTGCAGTATATACCAGTCATCATTATGTGCTCGACGTATTGGCCGGAATTATAGGTGCCATAACAGGTATACTGCTGTTTTCATGGCTGATAGCCAAACAAAAAAGCGTTAAAAATGCTATAGAGGTTTATGCACGCATCATTGAATAACACGGGCAAATCTTTCATAACGTTTCTTTTATAATTATTTACAGATATTTGCGTAATGGCAATTATCAAACCCTTCAGGGCATTACGCCCGCAACCACAACTGGCAAAACAAGTGGCCAGCAGACCTTACGACGTTTTAAACAGTGCAGAAGCAAAAATTGAAGCACAGGGAAATCCAAGTTCATTTCTTCATATTACCAAAAGCGAAATCGATTTACCGGAAACAGTAGACATTCATTCGCAGGAAGTATATGAGCAGGCAAAATCGAACCTCGAAGCCTTTATGAAACGTGAAGTGTTGTTTCGCGAATCAAAAGAATGTTATTATATCTATCAGCTAATCATGAACGGACGCAAGCAAACAGGTCTTGTTTGTGTAAGCAGCATCGATGATTATGAAAATGATGTGATACGTAAACATGAATTTACCCGCCCAGAAAAAGAACAGGATCGTATCAATCATATCCGTATCTCCGGCGCACAAACCGGAAATGTGTTCCTGGCATACAGAAGTAATGATGCCATGGATGAGCTGATCGAAAAATGGAAAGAGAATAAGTCGCCTGTATATGATTTTACGGCAGATGATGATATTCAGCATACCATCTGGATCGTAAACGATACGGCTGTTTGTAATCAGATTACGAGTATTTTTCAGTCGGAAATACCGTATACATATATTGCAGACGGTCATCATCGTGCCGCTTCTGCTGCCAAAGTGCGTAAGGCATTGGGAACCGAAGCTGGTCCGGGAGCTGATTATTTTCTTACCACTTTATTTCCATCCAACCAGTTACAGATCATGGATTATAACCGGGTGGTAAAAGATTTAAATGGGATGACAGCTGCTGCTTTTGTTAAAGCACTTGAAAAACAGTTTGATGTACAGCTGAGAGGCAACGAACCGGTAAAGCCTTCAGCGTTGCATGAATTTGGCATGTATTTGGAAGGTAACTGGTATGTGCTTACAGCAAAACCAACAAGTTATAGCAATGATCCCATTGCTGTATTGGATGTAACCGTTTTACAGAATCATGTGCTGGATGCTTTATTAAATATCAGGGACCCCAGAACCGATACACGTGTTGAATTTGTAGGAGGAATCAGGGGATTGGGTGAGCTGGAGAAAAAAGTAAATAGCGGCAATTTTGCAGCAGCATTCAGCTTATACCCCGTAACCATTGATCAGTTGTTTGATATTTCAGACAGCGGAAATGTAATGCCTCCTAAAAGCACCTGGTTTGAACCTAAATTACGCGACGGGTTGTTGACACACCTGATTGGGGAATAAAATAAATACCGATATGCGAATTGTTATATTAATACTTGTAATACTCACCAGTTTTACAGTGACAGCACAGGAACCTGGAAAAAAATTACAGGAAACGGCAAAATCCATGCTTATGCAGGGTGATTTCGACAATGCTATTGCCATATTGGAAACTGCAGCCAAACAGGCCCCTGCTGATATATCCATTCAGAAAGATCTCGCTTATGCCTGCTACCTGAAAAGAGATTTTGGTAAGTCGATTCTGATCGGGAAAATGCTAGCCGAAAGAGCAGATGCAGATGAACAGGTGTACCAGATTCTTGGATTATGTTATAAGGCAACTGCATCATATAAAGAAGGGGAAAAACTGTATAAAACAGCGTTAAAAAAATTGCCTAACAGCACCATTATTTATAATGAACTCGGTGAGTTGTTGGCGATGGATAATGCAATGGATGAGGCCATAGATCAATGGGAGAAAGGTATTCGGGCCGATCCAAATTATAGCAGTAATTATTATAACGCCTGTGTCTATTATACCAAAACAGGAAATTGGATCAGGGTGGCATTGTATGGAGAACTTTTTGTAAACCTGGAAAGTTTTACGCAAAGAACTACTGATGTGAAAAAAGCAATACTCAATGCCTGGCAAAAAATGTTCTTGCCTACTGTAATTGCACAGCAGTTGAAAAATAACCCATCTGCTTTTGAAAAAACTGTTTTGCAGACAATAGAAAAAATTGTTCCCACAGTTGCAGCCGGTTTTCAGCCAGAGACAAGTACCTTTATCCGCTCAAAATGGGTGCTCGATTGGTTTAAGGCAAATACAGGATATCCGTTTGGGTTATTTGATCAGCAACAGTATTTTATCCGGGAAGGTTTATTTGAAGCATACAATCAATGGCTATTTGCAGAACCGGTAAACCAGGATGCGTATAAAGTTTGGAAAGATACCCATCCTAAAGAATCGGCAGCTTTTGAAGTTTACCAGAAAACGAGATTGTTTAAATTGCCTGCAGGTCAAAACTATTTCTCCAGGTAAAGGGTAAAATATAAGTTTAAAGGGGCTGTCTTAAAAGTAAAATTTTAAGTCAGCCCCTTTATTTTGTTTGCTTGTTAGCTGTTGATATGCTCCACATAACATATCAGTAGGAAAGTGAAGAAAAAAGCAGTTTTAGGCTGCTTT
>JBMOKQ010000031.1:0-12771 GCA_049324295.1 Bacteroidota bacterium | reverse complement strand
ACACTCGCCAACATACACACAGGTAACAACTAATAGATACACTCAGGCTGTGTAGCACACGCAACGTCCCCAATCTAAAGCCTTCGGCTTAAGAGGGTCCATAGGACTCCTTTGGAGAGACGATGCTAAGAAAAAAATGCATTGCGCATTATTCCAAACATTGATAAAACCTTATTTCCTGATTAGGGAAAAATTTTCTTCTCACCCCATAGGGGTTACACAAGGTAACTCAATGTATGGGAGATGATTTTTTATGACCCCGTGTGGGTCACAAACCTTCGCATAAAGGATGAATTATTTTGTAAACCGGTATTAATTGAAATGTGTTTTATGCGTGTGTATGTTACCCCTCCGGGGTAATACATTTCCCGGGAACATTTGGGCGGCGGCTACCTTGTGTAACCCCTATGGGGTTAGGGGTGATCTAATTTATGTTGTTATTTATTAGTTCGTTAACCTGTTAAGTACCCCGTAAGAATTAAATGTAAACAATAGCACAACAGGTACGGATAGCTCGTACTATATTTTTCGAAAAAGAAAGTATAATTTAAGTCTGACGGGTACTTAAATAGATGTAGGTAGTCCGTTAAAATTAAATTGTATTCATTCTTCTTTTTTAAAAATTGAGCATTAAGTCAGTACGGATTGCATTTAAAATAAGCTTAGTCGCATAAAACAATTGGTCAAAATTTTATCATCTTTTGTTTGTATCCATCTACGACCTTGATCCGGTTTTGTTCCTAATCCCAATATCCCTCCTTGAGCATACCGTTTTAGCCAATTGTGTACACCGATGCTATTCGCAGACAGTATAACGGCTATTTCTTTTGAACTATAACCTTCTGACTTTAATAGCATCATTTTGCACTTTTGGCGATAACTATGGCGCTGCCCTTCTTTATAGCCCTCTTCCAGGCCGGCAGAACAGCACAAATGTTGAACCAGTTTATCCAGAATTTAACAGTCAATTTCGCTTTTTATACGCAAAATCCGGAGATACGCATTCCCGGGTGCTGCCTTTCATAAAAGATCAACGCCGATGCATATACAGACTTTACGAAGATACCAGAGGGCATTGGGAATTTTTGGGGGTCAAATCAGTTCACCACCCTCTTTTCCCTTTTTATCCTTTTAATCCTTTCTCATGTCCGGATTTTGAAAGCTTTTGTCCGGATTTTGAAAGGAGTCTTTATACCGGTTGGTGAAATTCATACTATCATTTTGACCTTGATACGACAAGGTTTTTTAATCTCTCGTGTCACCATTTTTAAACCCAAAATTAATTAGTATGAAAAAAGTATTCGGATTGCTTGTTTGTTTGGCATTATTTTTTGCCTGCAATGATTCAAAGACAGCAGAAAAAACTGAAACCAATGCGGAAACGCCAACCCCATCATCCAAAGATTATGAGCTTGGCGATGACAAATTTGTTGAGATTGGAAAGAAAGCGATAGCCAGTTTGGAAAGAGGTGATATAGATGACTGGGCGGCGAGCTATGCCGACAATGCAGTGTATCGTTGGAACAATTTCGACAGCCTGGCTGGAAAAGCCGCTATTACGGATTACTGGAAAAAAAGAAGAGCCGACATTATCGATTCAATGTCGTTTACCAGCCAAATATGGATACCAATGAAAGTCAATAAGCCTTTGGCTGAAGGCCAGGCAACCGGTAATTATGCATTGTACTGGTATGTAGTATACGCAAAATACAAAACAGGAAAGAGTATGAAGCAACGTATGCATATGGTATTCCACTTTGATGACAATGATAAAATAGACAGGGTAACTCAATACCTGGACAGGATGCCGGTGAATGCAGCAATGGAGAATTAATATTTTTAGGAGAACACGGATGACCTGGTTGAAACAGATTGTATTTATTATATAAAACTGTCTTATCAGTGCTATCCGTGTTCTGGTGTTCTAATTCTACAAATTCTGTAATTTTTAAAACCCCAAAAAATGCAAAAGATCAAAGAAGGTTTTAGTTTAATCATTCTACTGTGTTTCATTAGCTACAATTCTTTCAGTCAAAACACACATAATACTGATTCTTCAATTATTTACCAAACAGGCAACCCTGTAAACTGGCCAAAAGAAAAGGATGCAGTTATTGCCGCACCTAAAAATCATAAGGTCATATTAGAGAATGACAATGTAAGGGTACTTGAAGTTACTGTTTTGCCCGGGGAAACTGAGCAGGTTCACTCTCATAGATGGCCAAGTGTTTTATATATTCAGGCCGCTGGAGATTTTATAGACCGTGATAGTAAAGGAGCAGTCATTTTCGATTCCCGCCTATTAAAAACACCCCTTCAATTTCCCATGACCATGTGGAAAGATCCCGAAGCTCCTCATTCAGTTGAAAACCTAAGTAAAACAATAACCTTGCGCCTTATTCGGGTTGAGATAAAAAAATAATCAATTGCTATGAAACGCAGAAATTTTTTCAAAGACACGGGCATGACTGCTATTGGGATCGTTGTTTTAGGCAAAGTGTCATGGGGCATTGATCGTTATGTCGGAGATACTCCCACCACCACTGATCTGTTAGGGCCCTATTACAGACCGGGTGCGCCGGAAAGGATCAACATCAATAGTAAAGGGTATTCAGGAAGATTGTTCCATATTTCGGGAACCGTATTCAAAGAAGATGGCAAAACACCTTTTAAAAATGCGGTAATAGAAATATGGCAATGCGATGAGCACATGGTGTATGATAACACTTCGGATCAATATAACTATAGAGGAAAACAAAAAACAGGAGGAGATGGTAAATACCATTTTACCGGCATGCATCCTGTTCCTTATCCCGTAGTCAAGGATTCACCACTTTGGCGTCCTGCACATATTCATTTGCTTGTTTCCGGGCCGGGTCAGCAGGATCTGATCACGCAGGTATATCTTGAAGGAGATCCTCACCTGGAAAAAGATATGGGCTCTATGTCGCCACAAGCCATTAAGCGCATTTTGAAAATAAAGAAGAATAGCAGTGAGGAGGAAACAGTAACATTCGATATTGTGATGGCAAAAGAATTTAAGCCCGATAAATCGGTATTTGAGAAACTTGTTGGTGTGTATAAAATGAATGACGATTCCACGATGGAGTTTTACAAAAAGGATGATTTATTATTCATGAAATGGAACAGCCAGATATGGGAAGGACTCATTTACAAAGGCAATAATACGTTTTCCGGCGGAGCTTCTGATTCAACCCTGGCAAATTTTCAGCTACTGGAAAATGGTGACGTTAAAGTAAAAGTGCATCTTAAGTCACTTATTAAGGGAGAGACAGGCCTTGAAGGAACGAGGATATTTAACTACTAAACCGGGAATAAGAGAATAAAAGAGGCGCATGAATTCTCTTTTATTCTTTTAGCCTGCTTATGATGCCGGCGGCAGCTTATTTATAATTTCAACAACAAAAATTATCAGCGTATGAGAATAATACACTGGGTATTCGGGATGCTTATATTCAATCATGGAATTGGCCAAACAATTAAACCCCGCAACCTAAATGATGGGATCAAAACTGCAACCTTATCTGAAGTGGGGATGGATACATCCGTTGTAAATGAATTGACCAATCAAATTATTGCGGGTTATTATCCTAATATCCACAGCCTTCTCATCTACAAAAACAATAAGCTTGCCTATGAAAACTATTTCAAAGGGAAAGATGTATACAAGGGTAAGGATTTGGGCGTAATCGAACACAGCATCAACGATTTGCATGGTATAAGAAGTATCTCAAAAAGCGTAGTCTCTGCCTGTATTGGTATCGCTATAACCCAGGGCAAAATAAAAAATGCAGACCAAAAAGTGTTTGATTTCTTCAGAGAATATGCTGCTTATGATACAGGAATGATTAAGGGACTAAGCATAAAACATCTTTTGACAATGACCGCTGGATGGAAATGGAATGAAGAAGTCCCTTATGACAACCCGGAGAACAGTGAAATTAAAATGAACCAAAGTGTCGACCCAATAGATTTTATTCTAAGCCGGCCAATGACGGCTCTGCCCGGAAAGGAATGGCAATATAATGGAGGAACAACCCAATTACTTTCCATCATCATTGAAAGGACTACAGGCAAAAAGATAGACGAGTTTGCAAAAGAATATCTTTTTAGCCCATTGGGTATTACAACTTTCGAGTGGATTAAAATGCCCGGAACCAATATCCCTGCCGCAGCCTCGGGGTTACAATTGAGATCACGGGACCTGCTAAAATTTGGTATTCTATATCACAATAAAGGAAAATGGAACGGCAAGCAAATACTATCCCGGAGCTGGATCGAACAATCTTTTCACACCACGATACCCCGGCCGGCATCTACTACCCGTCCAAAATCTACTGGCGGCTACGGGTACCAATTTTGGACGTTCAACGATACCATACAAACACACCCCGTTTATATAGTAGCTGCTGTTGGCAATGGAGACCAGCGGATTTATTTTGATGAAAAAAATAATTTGCTTGTCGTAATAACCGCCGGTAACTACAATATATGGACTATCCAACAAAATTCGTATGCCATATTGAAAAGGATATATGATTCATTCCATGTAAAGAGATAGGAGAATAAAAAAGAATTAAAGGGCTGATCTTTCTCTTTTAGCAAAAATCAGCGGGCATCAGCTAAATAATCTTTTGGTGAAACGCCATATTGTTCTTTGAAACACTGGCTGAAATAAGCGGGTGTTTCAAAACCTACCATATAAGCCGCTTCAGATACATTATGCCCGGCTTTGAGAAGAGCCAGGCTTTTTTGCAACCGGTATTGCCTGATCAGGTCGCCTGCAGTCAAACCTATCAGTGCATTTAATTTCCGGTTTAGCGTGCGTAAGCTCATTGCATTTTTTTCGGCCAGCTTCGTGGCGCCTAACTGCGGATCATCGATCATCTCGTCAATAATAGCGTATATGGTTTTTAGAAATGGATTCTCCGTTTCCTGCGTTTGAGAAAATGAGTCTTTTTGTTGTAATTGCGCCCGGTAATTCGCCCTTTGTTTTTCCTGGTGATCTAACAGGTTGCATACCCGTGTTTCCAGTTCATCAAAGTGGAATGGTTTACTAATATAATCGTCGGCGCCCAATTGCAATCCACTCAGGCGGCTTTCATAAGATATTTTTGCGGTAAGCAGGATAACGGCAATATGGCAGGTGACTTTATCTGTCTTAAGCTTACTGCATAAAGTATAGCCGTCCATTCCCGGCATCATTACATCACTGATCACAAGGTCTGGCAATTCTTCTATAGCAAGTTGAAGGGCTGCCAGGCCATTATTGGCAGTAAGCACACGGAAACGGGTCTTGCCGGTAAGCAGGTTTCGTTCAAAGCTTTCACATAGAAAGGCAAGCAATTCCTCATTGTCTTCCACCAATAGCAACAATGGTAAATCAGATCCAGGTATTTCTTTTTTATAACCATTAGTGAGGATAACTTTCTGCTGGGGCAATAGAAGGTTAGCTTTTTCTAATTCTTTTCTCCATACCGGAGCATTGCTATCGCCGGGTTTTTCAATGGGAAAAACGAGTGTAATTATAGTACCCTCATTTTGCGTGCTTTCTGCCATGACAGTTCCGTGCATTAATTCAACAAGCTCTTTAACCAAAGCCAATCCTATACCTGTACCCTCGTATGAACGCATACGGGAATCATCTGCCTGGAAAAAACGATTAAAAATGAATGGTAGTTTATCCGGTGGAATACCAATACCGGTATCAGTAACGGACAACCTGATTGTTTTATTTTCCTCTTCTGTTGCGCTTACAATTATTTTACCACCGGGTGGCGTAAATTTCAACGCATTTGAAAGAAGGTTAAAAAGGATGGTTTTCAATTTATCTGCTTCAAACAAATAATCCCGTGAAAGTTCGCATTCGCAACTGAGCCCGATTTGCTTATGCTCTGCCAAAGGCAAAAAAAAGGTTGCCATTTCTTTAATAAATTCATCCAACCTGCCACGGGAGAAATTAAGTTGCATATTGCCTGCTTCCAGTTTGGAAAGATCCAGTAACTGATTGATCAGTTGCAGGAGATGTTTTGCATTACGTTGTACAGAAGATAATGTGTGGAGAACCTTTTCATCGGCCACTTCTGTTTCCAGCTTTTCCAGTGGGGAAATAATAAGTGTTAACGGGGTGCGGAACTCATGGGTTATATTCGAGAAAAAGCGACTTTTCATTTCATCTACCGCCTTTAATTGTTCCGTTTGCTTTTGCTGCAATATCATTTCCTGCTTCAGCCTGATCCTTCTTATCCGATAATAGAAAAAAGAAACCATTAATCCCAGTGCTACCAATATATAAATGCTGTATGCCCACCATGTTTGCCACCAGGGTGGTACAATAGTTATCTGTAATCTTTTTATTTTACTACTCCATATTCCGGAAATATTCGCAGCGTTAATTTCCAGTATATATTTTCCCGGTGGCAGTTTGGTATAATTAACAAAGCGCCCGTTGCCGGTATATACCCAGTCATTATCAAAATTTGTCAGCCGGTAGCGGTAACTGATCTTTTGTATAGAATTATATTCATCACTGGCAAATTCAAAGCTTAGAAAGTTTTGATCGTAGGGTAAAACAAGTTCGCTTAAGGCATCCAGGCTACTGCCATTAAAGGATAAGGTATCAGGTAATGCCTTGTTGTTGATCAATAAATTGCTTAAAAGAACCCGCGGCTGAAAGGCATCATCCCTGATACTGGTAGGATTGAAAATGGTATAGCCTGTTACTCCGCCAAATGCAATCCTTCCATCAGGTAGTTTGAAGCAATGCCAGCGATTGAACTCATTACTGATCAAACCATCGGTGATATCAAAATTTCTTACAGCATGGGAAACGGAGTTAAACCGGGTGATGCCTCTATTGGAGCTGAGCCAGAGATTATGCCGGTCATCAGGAACAATGGCGTAAATCGTGTTATTCGACAGGCCATCTTCGGTAGTAAAAGCATGAGATTGCCCTGTGGTCTTATCGAATCTTATCAGGCCATTACCGGTGGTGCCTATCCAAAGATATTTCGGATTAGATGGATCGCTCACCATCATGAGCAGACTGGAAGAGGGTTCGGCATTGTCAGGGATGATAGGGTAACAACGGATTTGTTTTGTACGAAGATGAATGGATACCAATGTCCAGGCGCCGAAATCAATACTTGCGTTGCTGGCCATCACCCACATCATTTCATTATCAACGATCGGGTTGATCGCTACTTTTCCTGCTTTGAACAATGAATCGGGAATCGATGCAGGTATATCGATCAATTCCTTCTCAATAGTTCCATTCCGGTAATTTACTTTGTAGGGACGCCAATTGTTGATCCCGATAGACCATGCGTTGCCGAGGTAGTCATGGCTAATTCCCACTTCGCCGTCAGGAGACAGGGAGATATTTTTCGTTCTTACTTTTTTTGAAACAATATCGTAGATCACGAGTTTGGGTTCGTTGATGCCAAGGAGATAGTTCTGTATCCAGATTACGCGGTTCGAAGTATCTGTCGCATTGCGGTAAATGTAACCAAAGGCATGATTGTCGAAACCTGCAGGCAAATCATTGATATTGGCGCCGAGCTCATTAACAAGGATATTTGTTTCAAAATTGGCGTACAGGTATTTTTTTGATATGAACGGCGGGGCATTCAGGTTTATTTTGAATAAACCATAGGCATTTTTTCCAAACCAAAGGTTACCGGAACGATCTATCATCAATGCTGTGACATTAGGATACTGTGGATCCGTGGGGTCGCTGATCTCGATAATCTCATCAGTTCTTTTATTCATCCGGAAGATCCGGCCGTTGCAGGTGAACCAACGATCTCCGCTGTTATCCGCAATGAAGTTTGTGTTACCCACTCCTGAATCATACACCAGCTTTTTTTTGACCTTCGGCACAATGGTCTGAAAAGAATTATTAACAGGGTCATAGATCAATACCATGGAATCAAGGGAGGTTACTATCACTTTGCCACTCTCCGTTTCACCAATACCTAATTTATGATTTCTACCACTGTAGGTTTGTCTTGCACTTAACTGATAAGGTATATGTTGTACCTGGTCTTTTGAATAATCATATATCACAAAGCCATTCTGAGTGGCCATCCATATTTTCCCCGAATGATCTTCCATTAAGGCAAGTGGAATAATGCCCGGTAAGTGAGTAAAGCCGGAAAGTTGGTGGGAACGGATATTATAGCGATAAACACCCTTTCCTGTAATCAGCCATAAATTATCCCGTCGATCTATTAAGAGTTCATAATTTATTATATGCGATCTTATACTATCCCAGGCCGGCTGCGCGGAGATATGATTAAAGATGCCTGTTGAAGGATCATACCAATCAATTGCCCGGTTCTCATATTGTATCCATAGCTTCCCGCGACGGTCGGTATGTAAATTGAAAATGTTGTTGGAAGCCGGAGTGTGGAAAGCGTCTTTCCCATGCCTGTAAATCTTAAAGCGATAGCCGTCATATCTCGCAAGACCATCTTTGGTGCCTATCCAGATAAAACCGGCGCTATCCTGGGCCAGTCCGAGTAAAAAATTTTGCGGCATTCCTTCATTAACGGTAAATGCCTGGTATTGCGTATTACCGTTTTGGCCAAAACAATACGATAATGTAATACCCATCAAGATGCTACAAACAGCCAAATTTTTTATGATAAACTTCATAGGCAATACATCATTCGTTGAAATGTCCGGAAATTGAAAGCCATTGTCCGGATTTTGAAAGAAATTTTTCGGAATATGCCAGAATTTTAATGAGACTCCGGAATTAAGAGATGCTGAGTAAATATAGGGGAAATATTCAGTGAATAGATTGATAATCTAAGAAAGAAAGAGCAATTATAAAACAGTTCAAAACCAGTGACTTGCCCGGCCTGTAAACACTAAAGGATTCGAAATTTGAGTAATGCCAAAAAATACTTTTTGATCAATCCGGTAAATAATGGCTGAGGGAAAAACATACTACCCGAAAATCCGAAAGGGAAGCTAATGAATGTACAACACACCCAGCCTTTTCCGGAAGACAGGCAGGCGCCATCTCAACCTCAATCAAATATGGAAGTACATCACCACTCCCATAGCCATGAAAAGAGAAACCGGAAATCGTACTTCCGGGAATTTTTAATGCTGTTCCTGGCTGTGTTCTGCGGTTTCCTGGCAGAGTATCAATTAGAGCACATGATTGAGCATAACCGAGAAAAACAATATATGCAGGCGTTCATTTATGATCTGGAAAATGATACGACCATGCTGAGCGCTGGTTTTCCCATGAAAGATGAGCGGCTAAGTGCTATTGATTCTGTATTTCTTTTTTTTGAAAGAAATACAGACGCACTAAAAGTATCCGGGGCTGTCTACCTCCAAATGCAAAGGACTACCTGGGACAGGGCTTACTGGAGAAACAGCACCACCATTGACCAATTGAAAAATGCCGGCGGGATGAGATTGATAAGAAAAAGAGCTGTTGCAGATGCTATTGCATCCTATGATCTTCTTTGGCAAAGAGCTGAATACTGGAAAGGGTCATATATCCGGCACCAGGAGACCGGAAGGGCTTTTTTATACAGTATATGCGATGCAACCAATTTATTATCTGTATTCCGAAATTACTCTGACCGGCAAAATATGGACAGCGCTACTATATCAATTAACCCTACTATATCAATTAATAAAACAAAATTGAATGAGTATCTGAATTTTTTATTTATTCAAAAAGTATCAACCACACAGGATAAACAAGGTTATCAACGATTGAAAAAAAGCGCAACAACTTTAATTATACTGATCAAAAAAGAGTATAACCTGAAATAAAATGAGTGAAGCGAATAAAAAAACAGGAGAAGCAATAAACCGTAGAAATTTTTTAACTGCTGCCGGCATTCTTGCCGCTGGCTCAGTTACATCTGCTATGGGTCAACCTACTTCAGCTACCACACCGGGGTATCCCGGAAATGATGAATATTTTTTTCCGGCGGGGTTTATTTATATGAATACAGGTACCATTGGTCCGTGCCGGAGAAAAACAGTGGAAGATACCACCGCCGCCTGGAAACAACTTGAATCCCTGCCGCTCCAGTATTATGCCACGAAGTTTGCACCTGCATTAGCCGAGAAAACAAGAATGGTGGCTGCCTCCTTTCTTGGCTGTGATACCAGTGAGATCATGATAACAAGAAGTACTACGGATGGGATGAATGCCATTGCACAGGGATTACGCCTACAGCCGGGTGATCGCATCATCACCACCAACCAGGAACATGATGGAGGTTTAAATGGCTGGAACTATATGGCTAAATACTACGGCGTCTTTATTGATAGTGTCAACATTCCATTCGATGCACACGAGCCGTCTCTATTATTGGAAAATATCAGTAAAGCCATTACACCACAAACTAAACTCATCAGTATCAGTCATGTTTTTTCCGCTACAGGTTTACGGTTGCCCATAGCAGAAATTTCAAAATTGGCGCGGTCAAAAAATATCCTTTGCATTGTAGATGGCGCCCAGGCTGCCGGCACTGTAAAAGTAAATCTGAAAGAGCTTGGTTGTCATGCTTATGCTACGAGTGGCCACAAATGGCTGATGGGCCCTAAAGGAACGGGATTATTATATATTTCACAAGAAGCACAGAACAGGATACGGCCAATTCAGTTTGAGGATTCTTATAACACGTTTAATGAATCGACGGGTGTGGGAAATCTGCCAGGCATTTTAGGATTGGCAACTGCAATCAGTCATTTAAATGAAACAGGAATAGAAAATATAGAGCAGCAGAATTTATCGTTGAGGAACCGGTTGTATCATTCACTTTTGAGGGAAACCAAATTAGATATACTAAGCCCGCCACCAGGCTCCATGGCATCTCCATTATTATCCTGCCGTCTGCCTGAAAATATAAATGCCGGCAGACTTTCATCCCTGTTTTTAGAAACTTACAAGATCAGCTTCAGACCTGTACATAAACAATGGTTCAACGGGATTCGATTTTCATTACATGTTTTTAATACGGAGGAAGAAGTGGATAAGCTTGTCCGGATCATTAAAAAAGAGTTGAGTTTGTGATTTAAAAATTTTACTTCTGAGTTATGAAATATATTTTTCTTTTGAGTGGTTGCCTGTTTTTAATGCTGCATCTTTCCGCACAGGGGTATATTGAAATAGATTCTGCGAGAAAACTTGTCCGACCGGATAAAACACCCGAAGAAAGATTCAAAGGCATACGTGCTCTTGATCGCTTTTATTATACCACCGGGTTGTTTGACAGCTCAGCATTGTTGCAAAAGGAAATGTTTGTTATTGCCAAAGAACTAAAGAGAGACTCATTGATGGCATTGGTGTACAGGGCCATCGGTAACAGGTATGTGGTTAAAACAGATTATAATTTCAGTATTGTAAACTTTGCAAAAGGACTTGAGTACACGACCGGCGATGAGCAAAGAAAGGCAGGTCTTTATCTAAATCTTGCTTATGTTTATATCGTAACCGGTAATACGGAAGTAGCATTTGACTATATACAAAAAGGGAAACAAATCGGACAGGTTGATCAAAATCTCTATTTTGAAAATCTTTTGTGCGGTCTTATTTATAATGATCTCGGCAATCCGGATTCTGCCCTGTTTTATTTCAGGCAGGGAGAAAATCTTCCTGTAAAGATCACGGACCCGTTGCTGATATCAGTTTCTTTGCTTCAAACAGGCAGAGCCCATGAATTAAATGATGACGCCGACCTGGCAGAAACGTACTATAAAAAAGCAATGGCTTATTGCAAAGAAAAATATCTCCCATCATCTATTATACGCACTGGTAATATTTACTGCAACTTTTTGATGAAGAACGGGAAATATGAACAGGCAAAACAAATGGCGCTCGAAGATCTTGCTGTAGCTAAAAAAGCAGGCATCAATGAGGGTATTAGTACGGTGGCAGAAGTTCTTCGAAGAATATACATGTATACACAGGAGAAAGACAGCATCATCTACTACGCCCAATTACAAATTGACTATAGGGATTCAGTAAGCAATCAAAAAAAACAATCGGAATTTCAAAATCTCACTTTTGGGCAGCAATTGAGGGAAATAGATGAACAGGCGAAAGCGCAGGATGCCAGGAAGCAACGAAAACAGAACCTTCAGTATACCTTAATCGCATTCGGCATTATCTCTTTCATTATTGTCTTTTTGTTGCTTAGCCACAGGCTGATCACGAATGTAAGGGTGATTCAATTCCTGAGCATAGTGGCCTTATTGATTGTATTTGAATTTTTGAACCTGTTACTTCATCCTTTTTTGGAAAGAATAACCCATCACTCACCCGTGTTGATGTTGTTGATGCTTGTTTGTATTGCCGCCATATTGGTGCCATTACACCATCGTCTGGAGAAATGGACAACACATAAGTTAGTAGATAAAAATAAGAAAGTAAGATTAGCCGCAGCAAGAAGAACAATTGAAAAATTAGGAAATCCATTATCCAATTGAGTGTAAAAAGAGCAATAAGCGAACAATTTCGTTACTTATCGCTCCTAAAGATACACCAGTCGCCCTGCCTGTACAAATTTCAAACTTTATCCCGCCTCTGTGTAACCACTGCCGCAACGTCCCCGATATCTCACCTGCGGTGATAGGAGGGGCCATAGGACTCCTTTGGAGAGACGATCGGGGAACAAAATATAGTATGATCTATCCGTACCTGTTGTGCTATTGTTTACATTTAATTCTTACGGGATACTTAACAGGTTAACGAACTAATAAATAACA
>JBMOKQ010000030.1:0-132520 GCA_049324295.1 Bacteroidota bacterium | reverse complement strand
TATGCAGTTTTATTCATGATTGTTTTGTTTTATTCCAACACCCAAGACGTGTAACACGCAGAGTCCCCTCGTACCTCGGGAGACATCTGCGATGAACTACTTTTTGAGTAGGCTCTGCGGAGAAAAACTACCAGTACATACACCTCTTCCTCCGGGTTTTCTAAACCCGCTCACCTCCCACTCCTTCCCCCTTATTAATGGTCATCTATACAGGGGACTGATTATGTATTACAAGCAAATAAAGTCCATTTTTATCCCTATCAAAGCCCTATATAAGCCCTATATAAGCCCACCTTATTAAGGGTGGTTGTATTTAGGGTTTAGAATGATTTTTTATTTGTTTATGATATATTTTTAGTATATTCATGTAGCGAATTTCCCCCCTTTCAGCTACGGATTAAGTCTATTTCATCACTTAACAACTATAAGTATGGCCACACTTAAAAGCCTCACTGAGTTTGAGGGTACCATCGGGAACATTACCGCTTACAAACGTCGCGACAGCGATAAAACCTACCTGCGTACAAAAGGCGGTGCATCGAAAAAAAAGATCAAGAAGCACAAAGCCTTTGAACGAACCAGGGAGCTGAATGCCGAATGGAGTGGTTGCGCTAAAGCTGCCGCCCTTGTTCGTGATCTTTTATATAAACAACAGTCTGTTGTAGACTATAACCTTTCCGGCCCATTAACAGCCATTGCCAAGAATATACAGACCCGCGATGTGGTGCATAAGAAGGGTGAAAGATCGGTGCTCTTCTCCAGCTATGGTCATGTACTGGAAGGTTTTCAGTTGAACCGCAAAAGCTCTTTTGAATCCATCATCAGGGGTAATGTGCAGGTGCAGTTGATAAGAGAAGAGGCCAAAGCCATTGTGCAGTTACCCGAGCTTATTCCGGGTATCAGTTTTCTGGCTCCCGTTGCATTACCGGTATTTAACATTGCCCTCAGCTTTGGCACCCTGCCCGATTTACATTTTGTTGATGGAGGTTATAGCATTCATCATGAAAATCCGCAGCACATACAGCTTTGTACCGCCTACCAAACAGCCTGGTATTATTCAGCAGATACCGTTGCGGCTCAAACAGTTGAATTGGTGCTGAACAATCCTTTGCAGATGATACCACAGGATGCATTGGCACTGGCCATCTCCGTTAACTTTGGTAATCCTGTTACCAACGAATTGGTGAAGTCTGTAAGGTATGTTGGGGCAGGTAAATTATTAAAAGTGGTTAATGCCAATCAATAAGTGTGTACAACATTTAATTGATCTGCACAGGCTGCGAAAAAAAGATGGCCAGAACAGTTTTCATGAACGCTATTCTTCTACTCCGTGAGTAGAAGAATAGCGTTCATGAAATAAGTACCCCGTAAGCATTAAATTATACTTTCTTTTTCGAAAAATAGAGTACGAGCTATCCGTACCTGTTGCGCTATTATTTAAATTTAATTCTGATGGGGTACTTAAAACATTTAAGCATGTAAAAAACAGCATTGCAGGCTCCATGTTTTACTGTACCGCAACTTTTGTAAAGTTCTACCACTTTCTAAAAGTTATACCGTAAAAAAGATCACTTACGCAGTTCCGCGCGTTGGTTTGAACTCTTCAACAAAACAGCATTTGATAAAACCCCGCCATAGGTTACCATCTGAATTGTAAGCTGCCGGGCCTGTGCACTAATGCCTGTGGTTGTTATTGGGTGTATACCAATGCTTTTTCATTTATTTCACAAAAAGTGAAATAAATAGTATTATTGCACAAAACATGCAACAACACTATTTATTTCACTTTTAATGCAATGGCATCGAAATCTTACTATATATTGATGGCTGATATTATCAGCAGCAGGCAGGGTAACCAGCAGCTACTGATGCAGGGCTTTAAAGAAATTACCACCCTTATTAAACGCAAACACAGCAAAAAATTTCTTTCTCCTATTACTATTACTTTGGGCGATGAATTTCAAAGCGTTCTTGCTACACTGGATGATGCTATTACCATACTGATTGAAATAGAAGAATTACTCATTAAAAAAGCAACAGCATTTAAACTCCGGTACACTATTACACAGGGAAAAATAGACACCACTATTAATCATAAAACAGGTTATGGAATGATGGGTGGAGGGCTTACACTGGCCAGGGAAAACCTGGCTGCATTAAAACAAACAAAGAGCCGTTTTTCTATCTCTTTGTATAATGCCGGTCTCTCCGGTACATTAACCAATTGTTTTAATCTTTACCAGCATTTCATAGATAGCTGGAAACTAAAAAAAGATGCCAGATTAATTGCCACACTCATTGATAAAAAAGACTACAAAACCGTAGCCGCTCTGCTTCAGAAAGATCGTTCTCTTGTATGGAAAAGAAACAAAAATTTGAAGATTGATTTGTATTTTAGTTTGAAACAAATCATTCATTACACTGCTTCCGCATGAGCGAATTCCTGCTATTATCAATACTACTTATCATTACAGAATGTGTACTGGCTTTCATTTTTGCATGGACGGCTCAACTGTATTATAAAAAAGTGGGTATCGATATAAAATCTGTCTTCAAAGGATTTATCGAACGCCTGTTCCTGGTTATTATGTTATGCAATTCATATGCACACGCATTTACCCTGTTTAGCGCTTTAAAACTTGCTACCCGATTAAAACATGATGAAAAAGAAAACGCTTCTGAAAACAGGTTTAATGACTACTACCTTGTTGGCAATTTTGTATCTGTTTGTATTGCCGTTTTATATGTTTACCTGATCAATAATATTCAGTCTATACCGCTATTGAACAGACTAATCGGGTAGCTATAAATAATTGAAAATTCGCTAAGGATACAACAAATACTTTTTCCTCATTTCCTTATACTGGCTCAACCCCGGCTCCCAGCTCTTGCGTATCTCCGCTTCTGAAACACCTGCTATTACCTGCTGTTTGAATTCGCTTACACCAATTTGTATTTCAATTGAATTCATTTCGCGGCTCAACTTCGAATCAAAAAATTTTTCTTTGAAGGGGTGTGCCTTATACAATTCAATGATCCAGCTGATATTGATCTTCTTGCTTTTCCTGAGTTTTTCTACATCGTAATTACGCAGATCAAGACCATAACATTCCTGGTTCATAAACAAAGGCGTGGCCGACATTCCTTTGATACTCGTAGGCGTATAGGAAAAGGAATAAATACCTTTCAGCTCCGGGCTACCCAATACCGTAAATGGATAATAAATACCACGGCCATGATTGAGATAAGTAGCTTCAAACATACAGGTAGACGAATACAACATAACCGCCTGCTGTGTATTCAGGTTGGGCGATGGTTTTACCGGAAGCGTGTAGGGCATATCATGGTTGTAATTGGCCACCGGTATAATGGTGAGTTTACATGGCTTGTCTTTATTGGCCAGCCAGCCCTGTCCATTGGCCATCTGCGCAAACTCTCCCACCGTTAACCCATGCGACATAGGTATGGGGAACATACCGATACCCGATCTGTGTTTCATATCGAGTATGGGGCCATCAACCAGGTAACCGTTGGGGTTGGGGCGGTCGAGTATCAGCATTTCTTTATCGTTCTCCACACAGGCATCCATCAATCGTACCAGTGCATTAATATTGGTGTAATAACGTACACCCACATCCTGCAGATCGTAGATGAGTATATCTACATCGGCCAGGTCTTCTTTGCCGGGTTTGTTTTTTCTGCCGTACAATGATATGAGTGGAATTCCGGTTGCCTGGTCTACCTCATCGTTAATAGCTTCTCCCGCTCCTGCATTACCCCGAAAGCCATGCTCGGGACCAAATACTTTTACAATTTGTACACCCAGTTTCTGCAGGCTGTCTACCAAATGTGTTTTACCAATGATGGTGGTGGGGTTGGCCATTACTGCTATACGTTTACCTTTTAACAGTGGCAGGTATTTCTCCACCTGGTCGGCACCGGTGCGTATGTTTTTTGCTGTATTGGGTATAGTTCCGGTTTTTCCGGTTACAAAGGCACTGAGGCAAATAACAATTGTGATACAGGCAATAAACCGGAGATATTTCTTCATATGGCGTATTGAATGCTAAATATACAATCATGCTATTGATCACCGATACGATATACAGATAAATGGTAGGAAAACAGCAAATAATAAGCAATGTACACTTACACTGGCATTTTTTATACTCATTGCATTTTCTGTACCTTAGAACCATGCGTAACCTGCTATTACTATTGCTGTTATTGATTACCAATAACAGTATTGCCCAGTCACCTGTTGTAGTAATACTGGGCAATGTACAGGATGCCGGCTCACCACATATTGGCTGTACCAAAGACTGCTGCCGTTACCTGTTCTCGAACCCTGATTCTACCCGCAAAGTGGTGTCATTAGGATTGATAGACACACAGAAAAAACACAGCTATTTATTTGAAGCCTCACCCAATATCGGTGCTCAGCTACGGTTACTACGAAAATACAGTATGACCGATACGGATGTACCCAATGGCATTTTTCTTACCCATGCACATATAGGGCATTATGCCGGGCTCATGTACCTGGGCCGTGAGGCACTCAACAGTAAACAGGTTCCGGTATTTGCCATGCCCCGCATGAAACAGTTCCTCGAACAAAATGGCCCCTGGAGTCAACTGGTTACTTTACAAAACATTCTCCTGCAGCCCTTACAGGATCAACAACCCATTACACTGAGTAATGATTTACAGGTACAGCCTTTCCTGGTTCCGCACCGGGATGAATATTCAGAAACTGTTGGTTATAAAATTATCGGGCCCAATAAAAAAGCACTATTCATTCCTGATATAGATAAATGGGAAAAATGGACCAGTAATATCATCCACGAAATTGCCGCTGTTGATTATGCTTTTATTGATGCTACTTTTTTTGATGCCAGCGAAGTAAACAACCGCAACATCAACGAAATTCCGCACCCTTTCATCGTAGAGAGCATGCAACGCTTTGCAGATTTACCTGCTGCAGAAAAGAAGAAGATTTATTTTATTCATTTCAACCATACCAATCCCGCCCTCAATATCAACAGTTCTGTTACACAGCAAATTAAAAAAGCTGGGTTTAATATTGCGCGTTTGGGTGATCTGTTTACATTGTAAACAGGTATGTAACAGGAATTCCTCTCAGCTTTATGATGCTGAAACATGGCTTTCGGACTTTGAAAGGTTTTTCATTAAATTATTATATCTTAATACCCAGTTTGGATTCTCCCCCCGTCCAGCCACCAATGAACTTCTTATGGGAAAATCTATTTTATTTCCGTTATTACTTGCTTTTATACTATTCAGTTGCAGCAAGGGTACCAATAATGCCACAACCTGTAATTTTATTGATTTCAAATATTATAATGATGCGAAATATAGGTTGGGAGAACTGTCAACTAATTATATCATGGTTTCTTTCGACACAAACTACAGTGAAATTGAGATGCGAAAATTTGTCTCCTCTGTCACTCATTTCGACCAGCAATACATTTATAAATTTCCCTATCCCAAGATAACGGCATTAAAATTGAATCAAACCAAAACCTGCGAACAAATTACTGCCATCCTTGCTGAATTACAGAAAAATCCGATAGTTGCATATGCCCATTATACGATGACTGGAGATAATTGCCGATACCAGATGATGCCAACACTTATGAAGTGTGTGAACAGTTATGCTGATGAATTTATTGTAAAAGTGTTTGATGAGAATAATCTGACTGATCTGCAAAAACTGATGGCAGAAACAAAAACTGAACTGGTCCTGAAAATTGCAAATACGCCAAATCGGTTTATACTAAAAGCCACTAAAAACTCAAAAGCTGATGCTTTAAAAATGGCGAACTACTTTTATGAATCTAAACTGGTTAAATCTGCCGAACCAATTATGCTCAGCCTGCCTCTTGAATAAAAGCCTACATCGATAAAACGAAAAAATGGAACACAGATTTTCATGATTATTATGATTCATCATGATAGATCATAGTAATCATGAAAATAAGTGTTCTATCCTTCTTACCGGTAATTGCGTTTGCATATTATTATACCGCAAATACCCAACGTACATCAAACCTATCAACCATTTCAACGAGGGCTTCTTCATTGGTTGCTGATTGATGATGGCGGGCTTTTGCACTTAACTGTTGCAGGTAATATTGTCTTTCCTGTTTACTGGTGCAATAAACAAATAAGGCCATATAATTACCGATACGTCTACCCTCGTTATGTACCATATCTGACCCATAGATCAGCAGTTTGGAAGATTTTAATACCGCTTTCAGCACCGGCTTTCCGGGAAAGCCTTCCAGTGCCGGCTCAAATGATTCAATGTACAGCTCTCCACCAAAGCAGGCATGATAAGCAGTAAAAGCCTGTCTGCAGTTACCATTGAATGTAATGAATACACTGCTGTGTGTATCGCCAGTTGTTGCCATGCTTATTTAACTGCTTTGGTTATTTTATCTGTACTGTTCAATACCTGCCTAATGGTTTTAACCATTCAACTTTTTTACAGGCTGATAGTAATACGATACAAAAAGAATGACTCCCACTATTACAGGCATGAGTATATAACTGATATTACCATCTACAATACTATGGCTGATCACTGCAAAGAGCAGGTTAAACGTTAGTCCTGCATAGGCCCACTCTCTCAGTGTACTGTTCAGTTTTGGAATGGCAATTGCCGTTACGCCCAGCACTTTACAAATAATCAGTGTATAGGCAAAATAATCAGGGTAGCCCAGTGGTTTGGTACCCAGGTTTACGTACTCGGGCATAAATAACATGGTAGACAATGGCATCACCCCTTCCCATAAAATAAGGATGATGGTGGCTATCCAGAAAATGATTTTGTTGCGTTTCATGTTGATGTGTTTGATGGGTTTATTATTTGTTACTCACGTATTGAATAAAATTGTTTAAGATAGCCTGCCAGCCCTGTTGTTGTAACTCAACCGGGTTTTCGCTTTCGGTATCGAAAGTGCTGGTAATGGTTACCATTCCGCCTGCTTCTTCAAAAAGGGTGGTGACCATTCTGCCATCAGACATGGTATAAGTGATTTCTTTGTGTGGTACTACTTTATTGTAAACACCAGCAAAATCGAATCCGAAACTGCCATCGCGGGCCTCCATTCTGTGTTTAAAGGACCCACCTTCACGCAGATCGTTTTCACTGGCCGGACAATGCCAGCTGGGATCTGCCGTGTTCCACAGTTTAATGTCTTCAGGATTATTCCATGCATCCCATACCTTTTGAACAGGTGCCTGAACGGGTGCTGATACGGTAACTTTTGTGTTGGTTGACATATTGTATGTTTTTATTGATTTAATGATACAAAGATGCAAAGGGTTTTGCTGTTGGGTGATACGTGAAAACGACAAGTTGAAGGGTGTATTACGACAATCCTTACTTTTGAATAAGCACCCAATACCTGCACCCATGCGTATTTCTGTATTTGTTCCTGAATATGGCGTTATTGAAGCCATTACACCGCCTTTCAGAACCTTTCATACCGCCAATGAATTTCTTACCGCCTTTGGTAAAAAGCCCGTTTTTGAAGTGGAATATGTAGGGTTACATACACATGTGCCCGCCAACAATGGCGAGTACAGCATTAAAACAGACAGACTACTGAAAGATGTTGATACAACCGATCTCTTAATTATACCGCCCACTTTTGGTGATACCGGCAAAGGTATTGAAGCCAATGCAGCAGCCATCCCCTATTTTAAAACACTCTATAGCAAAGGCAGCAGCCTGGCGAGTCTTTGTATTGGTGCTTTTTTACTGGCAGAGACGGGTTTACTGAATGGAAAAAAATGTTCTACCCACTGGGCTTATATCAATGAGTTCAGGGAAAAATACCCGGAAGTGGAAGTAGAAGACGGTGCCATCATTACAGAGTATGAAAACATTTACAGCAGCGGTGGTGCCAGTAGTTTATGGAACCTGATTCTCTACCTCGTAGAAAAATTCTCCGATAAAGAAACCGCTATCCTCATTTCAAAATACTTTGCACTGGATATTGGCCGCGACAGCCAGGCTCAGTTTGCCATTTTCAGGGGACAGCGTAACCACACAGATGCCGATATTCAAAAAGTGCAGGACCATATTGAAAAAAATTATGAGGAGAAATTAACCATTGATCAACTCGCAGTCATGATTAATACGGGGCGCAGAACTTTTGAACGAAGGTTCAAACAGGCCACCAATAATTCTCCTATTGAATATTTACAGCGGGTACGGATTGAAGCCGCCAAAAAACAGTTTGAAAATTCGCGTAAAAATGTAAACCAGGTGATGTACGATGTGGGTTATACCGATACAAAAGCCTTCCGCGATATTTTCAAAAAACTCACCGGCTTAACACCTATTGAATACCGGAACAGGTTTATTAAAACAACAGCCGAAATATAGACCTGGATGATTATGATTGGAAGGATATATCATGATGATCTGTGTTCTATTCTTTAGTCATAAAATCAAATACTGTAAGGATACTGCTATTCATCTTTTCTTCTTAACTTTAAAAGAAAAAATCATGCTTAGTAAAACAATGGCCGAAGCGCTGAACAAACAGGTATTAATGGAGGCCCAAAGCTCACAGGCTTATCTCGCCATGGGTAGCTGGGCAGAAATACAACCCGGACTAAAAGGTGTTACCTCTTTTTTCTTTAAACACAGTGAAGAAGAAAGAATGCATATGCTTAAACTCCTTCATTATATCAATGAAAGAGGTGGTTTTGCGGTTGTTCCTGAACTTAAACAACCTACTTTAACTTTTGTATCGCTCAAAAAAGCTTTTGAAGAACTGTTAAAACATGAGCTTGCGGTAAGTGCCAGCATCAACGACCTGGTAGACCTTTCGCTGAGTGAAAAAGATTATGCTACACACAATTTTCTCCAGTGGTATGTAATGGAACAGATGGAAGAAGAAAAACTGGCACGCGACTGTAACGATAAACTTGAAATGGTAGGTGATGACAGAAGTGGCCTGTATCTCTTCGACCGCGACATTATGAACATGGATACAGGAAAATGAGAGGGGAAGAAACAATAAGGAAAAAGGGCAAACGAATCACTTTCCCCTGCGTTATCTCTGTGTTCTCTCGTTCTCTGCGGTGAATATTCGAGTAAATTTACCGCAGAGAACGAGAGAACACGGATTTTGCGCAGAGAATGAATCAGACTTCCAACTCAAATAAACTCACTTTATCGAGTTTGTAATGATCGGGAAGTTTGCTGGTATCTTTTAGTTCAACCAATCCGAGAAAACGGAAACCACTCTCCTGGTAATGCTGAATGAGGCGCTGGTTCTCTCCTACGGTATCGAGCCGTATATATTTGCGGCCCTGTTCTTTTGCGTATGTTTTTGCCCAGTTTACAATTTCTTTTACCAGGTGCCTGCCCCTGAATGCCGGCACGGTTGTAATGCGATGAATATAAATGGATGGATCGGCATCTTTTTCTTCCCATATCTCCGGGTCGTTAAAGGTGATGGCCCAGATACAGGCCAGCTCCCCATTGATCAGCATTTTCCACTGACGTGCCTCCTCTATTTCGCGTATCACCATATTCCTGTTGAATTCGGGGAAGTGTACCCAGAATCTTTCTTTCATATACTGGGCGGCCATCCTGTATAAACCGAAAATGGTATCTATATCTGCGGGGGTACTGTTTTGTATTTGCATCACACAAAATTACAGTTCTCCTCTCCGTATTCAGTGAGTGAATTGACAAACGGTTGTGTTAATGATACAGGTTACAGCAAATCATGGATGATGAGCGTATTCGCGTTACGGCTTTGGAGTATGAATGATATTTATTAGCCGCAGATTCGCAGATTATTTTTTCCCATCTGCGAATCTGCGGCTAATAATGCTATATGAACTATAACTGAAGTTTCAGGATACACTCATGCAGCGCCTCTTTCCAATGCCGCATAACAATTCCATACGCTGCAGTTATTTTATTGATATCCATGACCGAATAAGCCGGTCGCTTTGCTGCTGTAGGATATTCAGCAGTGGTAATACCATTCACCACACAGGATAGTGATGCCTGCTGACCAATTTCCCTGGCAAAATCGCACCAATTAGTTACACCGCTATTACTATAATGAAAAATACCATACTGCTTATTCCCTTTCTCCTGTTCTTCAATAATTAGCAGAATGGCTTTTGCCAGATCATGCGCATAAGTAGGCGAACCCACCTGATCGGCTACCACATTTAATGCATCACGTTCTTTCATCAGCCGCAGCATTGTCTTCACAAAATTATTTCCATGCGAACTATAGACCCAGGAGGTACGGATAATAATGGTAGCAGGATGATTAGCCAATGCCAGTTGCTCACCTATGGCTTTTGTATAACCATAATAATTAACAGGGTCTGTTGCCTGTTCGGTTGTATAAGGACTGGTGCCATTTCCATTGAATACATAATCAGTTGAAATTGTCATCAACACGGTGTTATACTGATTACACAATGTTGCCAGCAAACCCGTGGCCGCTGCATTTACCTGGTAAGCCATTGCCTGTTCGGTTTCTGCTTTATCAACTGCTGTATAAGCAGCGCAGTTGATACAATAATCAGGTTTATACTGTTCAAAACATTTTCTGAGAGAATCGTCATCCGACAGATCCATTGTTGTACGGTCGGCAAATACAAAATCATACTGCGGATAAGCGCCGGCCAGTTGCGTAAGCTCCCAACCTAACTGTCCCTGTTTACCTGTAACGAGTATGACTGGTTTAGACATGGTATTATTTAAACTCTTTGGGTTGTTTTGACCATTCCTCTCTGGGAAGTGATTTAAAGTACCCGTATGTTTTTTTCAATCCTTCTGCCCTGCCAATCGTTGGCTCCCAGTCCAGTATTGCTTTTGCCTTGCTGATATCGGGTCTGCGTTGTTTAGGATCATCAACAGGTAAAGGTTTATGTACAATTTTAACGGTGGCACCCGTAAGTTTCAATACTTCTTCTGCAAATTCGAGTAAGGTAATTTCGTTGGGGTTGCCAATGTTTACTGGCAATGCATAATCACTCATCAGCAGACGATAAATACCTTCTACGAGGTCGTCTACATAACAGAATGAACGGGTTTGACTACCATCGCCAAATACAGTGAGGTCTTCGCCACGTAATGCCTGACCAATAAATGCGGGCAATGCTCTTCCATCGTTCAAACGCATACGCGGACCATAGGTATTGAATATGCGAATGATTCTTGTTGCTACACCATGATAGGTATGATAGGCCATGGTGATGGATTCCATAAAACGTTTGGCCTCATCGTACACTCCTCTCGGACCTACGGGGTTTACATTACCCCAGTACTCTTCTGTTTGCGGATGCACCAATGGATCGCCATATACTTCACTTGTTGATGCCACCAGTATTCTTGCTTTTTTTTCTCTTGCCAGTCCGAGGCAATTATGTGTTCCCAATGCACCCACTTTAAGTGTTTGGATAGGAATTTTTAAATAATCAATAGGGCTGGCTGGTGAAGCGAAATGCAGGATATAATCCAGGTGACCGGGTACATGAATAAATTTGGTTACATCGTGATGAAAGAATTCAAACTCCGGAAGATTCATCAGGTGCTCTATATTTTTCATATTGCCCGTGATGAGGTTATCCATTCCTATTACATGATACCCTTCACGAATAAAACGATCGCATAAATGAGAACCGAGAAAGCCCGCTGCTCCGGTAATAAGTATTCTTTTTTTTGACATCGCTGGTATTTTTTGGACCATGGTCTATGGACTATAAGCTATCTCCTCCCTACACTTTCATAATGATACCCCATTTCCGTCATCTGTTTTACATCGAAAAGGTTTCTGCCATCGAAAATAGCTTTGTGTTTCAGCCGGGTTTCAATGGCTTCAAAATCGGGTGTACGGAACTCGCTCCACTCCGTTGCTATAATCAGTGCATCGGCCTGGTTCAGTGCTTCGTACTGGCTCTCGGCATATTGTATCTTATCTCCCAATACCTGTTTTACATTGTTCATGGCTTCAGGATCGAATGCAGTGACGATTGCCCCTTTCTCCAATAACCTGCTGATCATTTCCAATGACGGTGCTTCTCTTATATCATCTGTATTGGGTTTAAATGCAAGACCCCATACGGCCAGTTTTTTCCCGGTAATATCCTGTTGAAAATACCGGGTTATCTTTTCTATGAGATGAAGTTTCTGTGCCGTATTTACCTGCTCTACCGATTTGAGTATTTTGAAATCGTATCCTGCTTCTTCTGCAGAACGGATCAGTGCCTGTACATCTTTGGGAAAACAACTGCCTCCATAACCGATACCCGGAAATAAAAAACGTTTACCAATACGATCATCGCTACCAATACCACGGCGTACCATATCAACATCGGCACCCATTCTTTCGCAGAGTTGTGCAATTTCATTCATGAATGATATTTTGGTAGCAAGGAATGAGTTCGCAGCATATTTGGTGAGCTCTGCTGAACGTTCATCCATATAAATAATAGGATTACCCTGCCGTACGAAAGGTGCAAACAGATCACCCATAATTTTTCTCGCTCTTTCTGAATCTGTTCCCACCACTACCCTGTCGGGTTTCATAAAATCGTCTACGGCCACACCTTCACGTAAAAATTCCGGATTACTTACTACATCAAACTCTCCTTTATAATTAACCGCTATGGCCTGCTTCACTTTATCTGCGGTGCCTACAGGTACTGTGCTCTTGTCTACAATTACTTTGTAACCTGTGAGCATTTGTCCTAATTGTTCAGCTACGCCTAACACATATTTCAGATCAGCTGCGCCATCGGCACCGGGTGGTGTGGGTAGTGCCAGGAAAATAATTTCTGCTTCCTGTATACCAGCCTGTAAATCGGTGGTAAATTTTAACCTGCCTTCTTTCAGGTTACGTAAAAATATTTTCTCCAGACCCGGTTCGTATATCGTAATCTCTCCATTGGATAAGCGATCTACTTTTGACTGATCAATATCAACACAAAACACTTTGTTACCGGTTTCTGCAAAACAGGTTCCGGTTACAAGGCCAACATATCCGGTTCCAACAACTGCAATCTTCATTCCTTACTGGTTTACATAATTTAAAACATGCTGTGTAATATACTCCAATTGTTCTGCATCCATTTCTGTATGCACCGGTAATGATATTACCCTTTCGGTTAACCAATCTGTTGTTTGCAGATCATATGCAGGTAACCTGAAACTGTTGAACATATCCTGCCTGTGACCGGGCACCGGGTAATAAATCATCGATGGAATTTTATATTCCGACAGGTATGATACGAGTCCATCCCTGTTCACTCCATTCAGCAGCATGGTGTATTGGTGGTACACATGTTTACTGTAGGGAGCTACATAGGGGGTGGTAATTTTTTCGTTCCCTGCAAAAGCATCATTATAATAAGCGGCTACCGACTGGCGCGCTGCATTGTATGTATCCAGTTTTTTTAGTTTGATATTGAGGATAGCTGCCTGTATACTGTCGAGCCGTGAATTACACCCCACTACTTCATGATAATATCTTTTCTGCTGACCATGATTAGCCACCATTTTCAATTGTTGTGCAAGTGCATCATCATTGGTGAAAATGGCACCCCCATCGCCATAAGCGCCTAAATTTTTGCTTGGGTAAAAAGAAGTGGCTCCAATGGTTCCTATTGTTCCGGTTTTTTTAACTGTACCATCGGAGAATGTATAATCGCACCCTATTGCCTGTGCATTGTCTTCAATTACATACAGGTTATACTCTTTTGCGATCTGCATTATTTCTTCCATAGGTGCGGCATGACCGTATAAATGCACCGGAACAATGGCTTTTGTTTTTGCTGTGATGGCCTTACGTAATGTCTGTGGATCTATGCAAAAAGTTTTAGGATCTACTTCCACGAATACAGGTGTTAATCGTAAGAGCGCCACTACTTCCGTGGTGGCGATATAGGTAAAAGAAGGTGTTATCACTTCATCACCCGGCTGTAACCCCAATGCCATCATGGCTATTTGCAGGGCATCGGTTCCATTGGCACAGGGAATGGTATGTTTTACACCCAGGTATTCATTTAACCCGGCAGCAAAGTCCTGTACCGCCTTACCATTGATATATGCCGCTGAATTCAATACTTCCCGGATAGCGGCATCTACTTCCGGTTTTATCTGTTCATACTGCCGCTTTGTATCTACCATTTGAATGGGTCTCATGCTTTTCAACCTTTAGGGGGCAAAATTACTGGAAAAAAGCTCAGTTTATTCCTCCTCTATCCAATCAATGAATTGGTTTACAATAAGTTTAAGTTGTTATTTTGTGGTTATAAATCACTGACTTTGCGTTTCCTGTACCGATTATTTGTATGGATATATCCCAAAGCCGCTTGGTTATTGTCTTTTTATAACCCCAAGGCCCGGTTATGGGTACGTGGAAGGAAACAGCAGTTTCGCAAACTGTCGATGGTATTTCATACCAACCAGCAACCTGTTGTATGGATGCACTGTTCTTCACTGGGTGAATTTGAGCAGGGGAAACCGGTGCTTGAATCTATTCGGCAACAGTATCCACATTATTTTATTCTTGTCAGTTTTTTTTCACCATCGGGGTATGAGATCAGGAAAAACGATCCGGTTGCCGATCATGTTTGTTACCTGCCCATGGACAGACCTTATAATGCCAGCCGTTTTTTAAATATTGTACAGCCATCACTGGTTCTTTTTGTGAAGTATGAATACTGGTTTTATTACCTCGATGAAATCAGGCAAAGAAATATTCCCTTACTACTCGTGTCTGGTATTTTCAGACCCGATCAGCCTTTTTTTAAATGGTATGGGCAGTTTCACCGCAATATGCTTTCGTGTTTCACGCATCTTTTTTTACAGAATGAAACATCAGCTGATCTGCTGGCAGAGATTGATGTAACACAACCCTATTCTGTTGCCGGCGATACGCGTTTCGATCGTGTACTGCAGATTGCGGGAAGATTTGAACCACTGCCATCAATTGCTTCTTTTTGCGGTGATCATCCCGTTATTGTTGCGGGTAGTACCTGGACCGATGATGATGAAGCACTGGATCATTTTGCCAATACACATCCTGACATCCGCTTTATTATTGCACCGCATGATATTGATGAAGACCGGTTGAAAGAATGTGAAGCTTTATACCATAACAGTATCCGTTATTCAGCATTACCGGATCATACATCCTCAAAAAATGTACTTATCATTGATAATATGGGTATGCTGAGTAAGCTCTATCATTATGCTACCGTTGCCTATATTGGTGGTGGTTTTGGAGATGATGGTATTCACAATGCCTTGGAAGCTGTTGTGTTTAATAAAGCGGTTGTATTTGGTCCTGTTTACGATAAATACCCCGAAGCCATTGATCTTGTAGATGCAGGAGGAGCTTTTAGTATTGAAGATGCTTTGGAACTGGAGCAGCAGTTGAAAGACTTATTAACGAACCGGAATATGCTAACCCAATCGGGCGCTGTTGCGGGAGCATATGTACAGGAACAGGCAGGTGCCACTGCGAGGATACTTGACTATATTCAGGCAAAACGTCTTCTTACCAACTGATCGAATAAACGGGCTGCTTCACATTGATCATTCCATCCAAGTTTTACTTTCAGTTCTCTCTCTATCCAGTATTGTGCTTCAGGATAAATGGTAAACCCATTAATGGTTTTCATACTTCGCTCATACATGCTTTCATCTCCACGGAATAACTCATTTACAAAGAGATAACGATCATTGATACCTACTGCTTTTTTCAGATCACGTACGGGTGCACTTTGTAAAGCAGTGGCTACTTCTATTTTTTCTTCTTTTAGTCTTTCATTCAGTTCGGGTTGTTCATGCTGTGCCACCAGTAATTCATTCAATTCGTATACTTCTTTCTGTAGTGGCGCCGGCTGATGTACCATGGTAGGAATTTCAACAGGCATATTCATCATCCATGGAACAGCTACTGCTGTTTTTTCTGTTTCAGCAACCGGTATTATCTGCTGAGGCTGAACAATGGATTCTTCAACAGTATTATTTTCTTTTTGCGGTTCCTCTTCCCGGATCATTCCATTACCGTTTACATAGGATGAGGGCATGGTTACAGAAACCTTGCTTTTAATAATTGAAGGATGTTGTTGCAGTGCCGTTTGTAATTCGGCCAGCAATAAACGGGTATTCACGAGGAGTTTGGCAGCGTCTGCATCCTGCTCAAACTGCTCTTTCAATTTATTGATCAATGTGCCTACTCTTTCCATAGTATGTAATACATTTGGGGGCTTATGATTTGGGCAGGGCTGATTAAAGTTACAAACGTTTTATTTGATAATATATTGTATTCATGTTTATTGAGCCGAATTTAACAGGTGAACGACGGGGCTGGATTGAAGTAATCTGTGGCAGTATGTTCAGTGGCAAGACCGAAGAGCTCATTCGCAGGCTGAAAAGAGCCAAAATTGCCAACCTGAAAGTGGAAATATACAAACCTGCCATTGATGTTCGCTACGATGAAACGCAGGTAGTGAGCCATGATGCCAACAGTATACAAAGTACACCCATAGAGAACTCTCAGACTATTTTACTGATGGCCCAGGAGGTGGATGTGGTAGGTATTGATGAGGCCCAGTTTTTTGATGCGGAAATTATGCATGTATGCGAAAGGCTTGCCTTGAGAGGTACACGCGTAATTGTTGCCGGACTTGATATGGATTACCTGGGTCGCCCATTCGGACAGATGCCGAACCTGCTGGCCATTGCCGATTATATTACCAAACTGCACGCCATTTGTATGAAATGTGGCAATATTGCCAATGTTTCTTACCGGAAAGTAGATGGCGATGGGCAAGTATTACTGGGAGAAAAAGAAACTTACGAACCCCGTTGCCGTAAATGTTTTCATGAAATGAGCCACAACAAAGGTTAATAGAAACCGGAATGTTAACATGGCGAATTCCATCCCGTGATACGGGACAAGTTATGACCAAAATCAATAAAAATAAATATGAAAAGTAGCCGCACCATACTTGCACTGGTTAAAAAAGACCTTTTGCTGGAAATGCGCCAGCAATACACTTTGTATGGTATACTTCTTTATGTGGCATCCACTATTTTTGTAGTGTACCTCTCTATGGGACAACCCGATGATGCTGTATGGAACGGGCTGTTCTGGGTGATACAACTTTTTGTTTGTGTGAATGCTGTGGCTAAAAGTTTTCTCGCTGAGGGACGCGGCCGCATGTTATACTTCTACTCTATTGCCGGACCCGTTGATTTTATACTGGCTAAACTTATGTTCAACCTGGTGTTGATGCTGGTGATGAGTTTACTGAGTTTGCTTGTATTCGCATTACTGCTGGGGAATCCTTTACAAAACTTCCTGAAATTTACGGGGATCGTATGTTTAGGAGGCATCAGCCTGAGCCTGGTATTTACTTTCCTGGCTGCTATTGCAGCTAAAGCACAACAACAATCTGCCATGATGGCTATTATGGGTTTCCCGCTGATTATTCCACAGTTATTATTACTGATGAAAATTTCAGGCACCGGTTTCTCCGATGTTATACAAGCCGGCTGGTGGCAAATGACCTTCATGCTTGTGGGCCTCGATATACTGGTAATTGCCCTGGCAGTGATTTTGTTTCCTTTTTTGTGGAAAGACTAGGAGGATGTCTGATTTGGTAATCAGTAACAGGCACAAAACAAATCAGACATCATACATCCTACATCAGCCATCAAAACCTCAGGTGCCTCACCGTTTGGCCTTTGTTGATGAGTTGTTTGAGTGAGTCGATGCCTATTTTTAAATGTCTCTCTACGTAGTCTGCTGTTACTTTTTTGTCGCTGGCTTCTGTTTTTACCCCGTCTGGTATCATGGGTTGATCGCTTACCAGTAATAACGCCCCTGTTGGTATTTTATTGAAGAAGCCCACTGTAAAAATGGTTGCCGTTTCCATATCGATGGCATAGGCCCTAACTTTAGTGAGATAAGCCTTGAACTCATCATCATGTTCCCAAACCCTGCGGTTGGTGGTGTACACGGTACCTGTCCAGTAATCTACTTTATAATCGCGGATGGTGGTGGATATGGCTTTCTGTAATGCGAACGCCGGCATGGCCGGTACTTCGGGTGGAAAATAATCGTTCGATGTACCCTCTCCCCTGATGGCTGCAATGGGCAAAATAAGATCGCCCAGTTTATTTCTTCTTTTCAAACCTCCACATTTACCGAGGAACAATACAGCCTCTGGTACAATGGCCGTAAGCAGATCCATAATAGTCGCTGCGCCCGGGCTACCCATGCCAAAATTAATAATGGTAATGCCATTGGCAGTGGCACACTGCATGGGTTTGTCGGCACCAATTACTTTCACTTTGTTCCATTTGGCAAACATGGTTACATAGTTGCTGAAATTGGTCAGCAAAATATATTTTCCAAAGTTCTCGAGTTTTTCACCGGTATAACGTGGTAACCAGTTGTTCACAATTTCCGCTTTCGTCTTCATAACATATCTGTTTTGGTGTGCTTGCCCGTTATCTTTGAACGGGTTAATTGGCTAAAATACAAAAAATCAATTCCATCTGCAAGCAATATGATCAAAATTACCTACCCTTCTTATCCTTTTAAAATAGAAATGAAAGATAGAAAGGAACATATTTTTGACCCTTTGCGAAAAAAATGGGTACGACTTACCCCTGAGGAGTGGGTGCGTCAAAATTTTCTGCAATACCTCTTACAGGTAAAAAAATACCCTGCCTCACTGATTGCCGTAGAGAAAGAGATTTCGGTAGGTGAACTGAAAAAGCGTTTTGATATTCTCGTGTATAAAAACAATCAGCCCTGGTTATTGATTGAATGCAAAGAAATGAATGTAGCTGTTGAAGAAAACGTTTTTCACCAGTTATTGAGGTATCAATCGGCTTTACAGGCTACTTATATCATCATCACAAATGGTAATGAAACAAGAGGATGGGAAACAAAAGAACCAGGAATTATTCAACTCAATTCAATTCCAGATTACAACAACCAATAACGTTTACATAAAAATAAAAGAAGCCTCCTCAATTAAGGTATTGAGACGGCTTCTTTCTTTTTATCGTCTTTCGGACTTTTCCGACTTTCTGTCTTTCGGACTATTATGGGAAAATTCCCAACTCAGCATATGATGTACCTACTTTATTGATGGCACATACATAAGCCGCAGTACGCATATCAGGAATATCGGGATTACTTTTCCAGATTTCCATGATTTCACGGGTTGCAGTGATCATGGTTTCTTCGAGACCACTGTGAACCAGGTCAACTTCTTCAGGTCCGTGCAGAATGAATGAGCGTTCTTTATCGGTTACCTGTTTACCTGTTAACTCTTCAATCTGTCCGAGAATATGGTTGTTCATATTTTCTGTGAAACGTTTTTCCATACGGCCATAACGTACATGGCTCAGGTTTTTCAGCCACTCGAAATAAGAAACGGTTACACCACCTGCATTCAGGTACATATCGGGCACCACCAATATACCTTTGCCTGCAAATATTTCATCTGCTTCAGGTGTTAATGGTCCGTTAGCAGCTTCACCGATAATTTTTGCTTTTACACGAGGGGCATTTTCTCCGTTGATCACGTTTTCGAGTGCCGCGGGAATCAGGATATCACATTCCAGTTCCAGTGCATCTGTACTTTTTGCGAGGTTGGTTGCACCGGGGAAATTTAAAATAGTTCCTGTTTTCTTTCTGTGCTGAAACACTTCTTCTTCATTCAATCCATTTGCATTAAAAATAGCGCCTTCATATTCTGCAATGGCCACTACTTTTGAACCTGCTTCACGGAAGAATTTAGCTGAATGATATCCCACATTACCCAAACCCTGTACCACTACTGTTTTGCCCTGTACACCTACTGCCAGGCCGAGTTTCTTCATTACTTCGGGCATATTACATACTTCGCGGATACCATAGAAAACTCCTAAACCTGTTGCTTCTTTTCTTCCACGAACACCACCTTGTGTTACCGGCTTCCCGGTTACGCAACCTGCTGCATCAATTTCACCTGGTTTTAAAGAAGCATAAGTATCTACGATCCATGCCATTTCACGTTCGCCGGTACCATAATCGGGTGCCGGAACATCAATACCAGGTCCGATAAAGTTTTTCTTTACCAGCTCTGCTGTATAGCGACGTGTAATTTTTTCCAGTTCATATGCACTGTGGTTGCGTGGATTGATTTTAATACCACCTTTACCACCACCAAAAGGCACATTCACAATGGCACATTTGTATGTCATGAGTGATGCAAGCGCCATCACTTCATCCTGGTTCACTTCATCACTGAAACGGATACCACCTTTACAGGGCGACTTATGCTGTGAATGCTGTACACGGTATGCTTCAATTACTTCTATGCGACCATCATCCATTTTTACAGGGAAACGCATGCTGTAAATACTGTTACATGCTTTGATCTGTTCCAGCAAACCCTTCTCCCACTTGGTAAATTTGGCCGCTTTATCAAAACTTCTCTCAACACTTTGAAAGAAGCTATACGGTTTGTGTTCTGACATGAGCTAATCGTTTTTGTTTTTGACGTTTATTATATAGCAAATAGTCAATAGTCCATGGACTATTGACTATTTGCTTTTCTCCAGTTTACTGATTTTACGATCGAGGCTTGCTACATAGATGAAGAGTCCCGCAACAATGGTTATTACCACAGCCATTACCACATAAATTTTTCCATTGCTTCTCATGATATCCGTTTGTCCTCCGGTGTTCTGGGCCGAAACCATAGTTGTAAGCAATAATGCCAACAGTGTAAAACTTATTCTTTGCAGCAATTTATTCATGGGTTAATCTTTGTTCTTTAATGATAGCATAACGAATACGCAGGGTGCTGATCCATACCCCTAATAATGTCCAGCCAATTACAGCAGGATAAAACACAGACCGCATATTTGAGTCCATATCTTTTCCATTCAATCCCGGGTTACCTTCACTGCCTTCTCCACCCGGGTGTAATGATTCGGTTAAACGCGGTAATATCCAAAGTGTTGGAAAGAGCATGAAAAAAGCAAAAATATTATACACAGCTCCTATCCTTGCTTTCTTCTCTTCTTCATTCATACTGCCACGTAACACAAAATATGCCAGGTAGATAAGCATTGCAATAGCAGCTCCGTTTTGTTTAGGATCTCCGCTCCATGGGCTGCCCCACTGGTAATTGGCCCAGATGGCTCCTGTTGCCAATCCAAGAAAACCAAAAATGGTACCAGTAATAGCAAATACAGCCGAATAATGATCGTAAACAGGTTTACTGTTTCGCAGGTATTTGATGGCATATACCACCGACACTCCTAAAAGTATCATCATGGCAAACCACATGGGTACATGAAAAAAGAAATTGCGGATCGATTCCTGCAGCCTGTCATCCAGTTTTGGCACTTCTACCAGGAAACCATAGGAGCAGACATACATTAATAAAAGAAAGGATAATATCTTCCACCAGGCTTTTCGAATCATGATCGGTTTTTTACAGTTTCCGGTCGCACCAGCCAAACTAACAACTGTTTGGCGCAAAATTAGGTGAAAGCCCCCCAATAAATGCCAGTAGATAGTAAAATATCTATTCACATCTTCCCCTAATTGCCCGTGTTCCGGGCAGATTCCATAAATGAAACTTATATTGTGACTGCCTATGTCAGCACCTGTTTTATCGATCCGCAATCTTTGTGTAGATTTTACATCTTCTTCCGGTAACCAGCGGGCAATTGACCACCTGAACCTCGGGTTGGATAAAAGTGAAATGCTGGCTATTGTTGGGGAATCCGGATCTGGAAAATCGGTTACGGCTCTTTCCATACTTCGTCTTCTGTCGGGCACCAATGTTCATTATGCCTCAGGTGAAATTGTTTTTTATGACGGAAACAATGAAATCAATCTTTTACAAGTTCCGGAGGAGCAATTAGAGCAACTGCGTGGACAAAAGATTGCCATGATTTTTCAGGAGCCCATGACCGCTCTTAACCCGGTATTTACCTGCGGCGACCAGGTGGCGGAAGCCATTCGCAGACATCTTGATCTTGATGAAAAAGCCATCAGGGAAAAAGTAGTGGAACTATTTAAACAGGTACAATTACCGAATCCTGAAACAATTGGTTCAAGGTTTCCGCATCAGCTTAGTGGGGGTCAAAAACAAAGGGTGATGATTGCCATGGCCATGAGTTGTAATCCTTCCTTACTTATTTGCGATGAGCCTACTACGGCCCTGGATGTTACGGTGCAAAAGAATATTCTGCGGCTGATTAAAACATTACAGTTGCAACACCATATGGCTGTTATTTTCATTACACACGATCTGGGTGTTGTTGCAGAAATAGCTGACCGGATAGCTGTTTTATACCGTGGTAAATTATTGGAGGAAGGATCGGTGCAGCAAATTTTTATGCATCCCTCACATCCTTATACAAAAGCATTACTTGCCTGCAGACCTGTATTACATGTAAAAGGAAAAAGATTACCTGTGGTGAGCGATTTTATGGATGAACAACTCGTAGCAAAAAACCCGACCATTCAGGATGCTTCGGCTACTGCTATTGTTTCAACAACTTCCAACAGACCCCTACTTGAAGTGAATAATTTGTGTGTATGGTATCCGGTAAAAAGGAATTTTCTTGGCAAGCCGCTTGAATACATGAAAGCCGTGGACGAGGTAAGTTTTACTGTTCAGGAAGGAGAAACTTTGGGTTTGGTAGGTGAATCGGGTTGTGGAAAAACAACATTGGGAAGAAGTATACTTGGACTGAATACGATTACTTCGGGTTCCATACGTTTTAAGGGACATGACCTAACGCATGCAACCCCCAAACAAAGAATGCCTTTCCGGCGCGATATGCAGTTGATTTTCCAGGATCCTTATTCTTCACTCAATCCACGTATCAGTATTGGTGAGGCCATTGGCGAACCTTTACTGGTTCATGGACTGGTTAAGAATGTAAAAGAAAAAAAGGACAGGGTGATAGATTTACTGGAGAAAGTTCAATTGGGTGCCGGTCATTATAATCGTTATCCGCATGAATTCAGTGGCGGACAAAGACAGCGAATTGTGATTGCGCGGGCACTGGCACTGGAACCTTCTTTTCTTGTGTGCGATGAAAGCGTTTCGGCACTTGATGTGAGTGTTCAGGCGCAGGTATTGAATTTATTAAATGACCTGAAAAAAGCCTTTTCTTTTACGGCCATTTTTATTTCGCATGATTTGTCGGTGGTAAAGTATATCAGCGACCGGATTATGGTGATGCGGGCCGGAAAAATAGAGGAGAGCGGGCCGGCCGAGTCTGTTTATCATCAACCTAAAACAGAATATACCCGGCAATTGATTGATGCCATTCCGGGTATTGGTATTGGTTAAAGGTTGTTTATTGCTTATTGCACCAAAAACGGCAAAATTTCCGTACCTTTGCCGACTTCATAAAAAATCATGCCGTAACATGAAATTATCTCAATTTAAGTTCGATTTACCCCTTAACCTCATTGCACAAAACCCTACCAAAAGAAGAGAAGACAGCCGACTGATGGTAGTTGACCGTAAAAGCGGTCACATGGAGAACAAACATTTTCGTGATATCCTGGAATATTACGATGACAAGGATGTGTTTGTAGTAAATAACACCAAAGTATTTCCGGCCCGTATGTATGGCAGGAAAGAAAAAACCGGTGCCAAGATTGAAGTGTTTTTGCTGCGTGAGCTGAATAAACCCAACCGTTTATGGGATGTAATTGTTGATCCCGCAAGAAAGATCCGTGTGGGTAACAAACTCTATTTTGGCGACAACGAAGAACTGGTTGCTGAAGTAATTGACAACACTACCAGCCGTGGCCGTACCATTCGTTTTTTATGGGACGATGATGATGAGAGCTTTAAAAAAATGCTTGAGTTTTTAGGTGAAACACCGCTCCCTAAATACATTAAACGCAAGCCCGATGAGGAAGACAAAGAACGTTACCAGACTGTTTATGCAAAACACGAAGGTGCCGTTGCCGCTCCTACTGCCGGTTTACATTTCAGTAAAGAACTCATTAAGCGTTGCGAAATACTGGGTATTCGTTTTGCAGAAGTAACACTGCATACCGGTCTTGGTACTTTCCGTCCGATTGAAGTAGAGGATTTGAGCAAACATAAAATGGATGCAGAGTATTATGCTATTTCTGAAGAAGCCTGCAGAATTGTAAATAAAGCAAAAGAAGGCGGTCATCGCATCTGCTCTATCGGTACCACTACCATGCGTGCCATGGAAAGCAGTTTTACTGCGCAGAAATTGCTGAAACCCAGTGAGGGCTGGACCAACCATTTTATTCACCCACCTTATAACTTTAATGTGGCCGATAGCCTTGTTACCAATTTCCACCTGCCTAAAACAAGTTTGCTGATTATGACCTGCGCTTTTGCCGGTTATGACCTGGCAATGGAAGCTTATAAAAAAGCGATTAAAGACAAATACCGTTTCTTTAGTTATGGTGATGCTTTACTCATCGTCTAAACCTAAACCTGAGTATTAAAAAAAGATAAAGCCATCCCGCCTAAGCAGGATGGCTTTTTTCATTTAACAACCAACAACTCCCATATACCCTTATATGAAGTTGTCAAAACTGAATCTAACGTTCACCTAAACTAACAAACATTAGTTGTAATACTGGTATAAAACTGCAACTATTTTTTTAAAACTGCAAATAACCGCAATTATATTTTAATAAATGGGGATAAAATGGCAAAAAAAACCTATAAATTGCCTGTTTGCGCCTCCATGTATTGCCTGAGTTTTTCGAGATTCTTTTCCATCATGGGGCCAAGTATTTTATCGTTCATGATGGTTCCCAGCTTTTCCCATGGGAGCCAACCGACTGATTGCTCAAACTGCCATTGTACAATGGTTAGTTTTTGCCGGGGCTGATTAATCAGTTGTATGGTACTTACCTGTTTTTTATTCTTTGAACTGATCCATTCGCTCACCACCATGCTGTCTGTTACCCGAACGATACGTACTGTACTTTTTCCTATGGCCGCTTCGCTGGCAGAACTTATATGTACAGATCTGTCATTCATTCCTTCCACCCAATGCTTCCATTGCCGGATATCTTTTATTGCTGTTATTATTTTTTCGGCAGGAGCATTAATATTAACGGCTCTTGATACCAATACCTTTGAGGGCAACAACGCACTAATTCCGGTAGCCAGGGCAAATAAACAAACCAGGCTGATCACTGCAAGTTTCAGCAACTTCATACTATTCCCATTTAAAGGTTTTAAAGGCTATGGCATACACACCCACTGTCCATGCACCCAATATCATCAATTCTTTTCCGCAGGCTGAGAGGGCCGCACCTTCAAAAGCAATATTTCGCATGGCATTATTGAAATGAGTAAGCGGTAATACCCTGCATAGTGGCTGTAGCCAGGATGGGAATGCCTCTATTGAAAAGAATGTACCGGCCAGCAAAAACTGGGGTAATGTAATCAGGTTGGCCAATGGCGGAATGCTGCTTTCGTTTTTAGCCAGGCTGCTTACGATAAAACCAAAACCCATAAATAATACCAGGGCAATAAAACTGAGCAACATAATGGTGAGAAAAGTCTCAATTCCATTTACCAGTGTGAACTTAAATGCATAATGGCCCACTCCTATAATAATGATGGCCGTCATCATCTGGAAAATGACACGGCTTAATGCTTCTCCCAGAACGATATAAGGTCTGCGGATAGGCGTGGCATAAAAACGTTTGAGTACCAGCTGCTGGCGTAGATTAAAAAACAGGAATGCCACACCAAATACACCTGCACTTAACAATGAAAACCCTAACTGTCCGGGCAATATAAAATCAATGGTACGGTATATGCGTCCCGGAATTTTTTTAATACGACTATTTACCATGGCGATGGTGGGTGTGTTACTATAAGTTTGCTGGTTGATACCAGCAATCACCGCGTTTAGTATAGATTGTAACACCTGCAGGTTCTGTGGATTTACTGCTTCCGAACTCGATATATGTATGGTATACGGCGGGTTTTCTACTCCGGATTTACGGATATCGATGATGGCAGTTACCCTGCCCTTTTCCAGTTCCTCTTTTAAAGCCTGTCCAGACTTTTCGATGATACGGATACCTGCAATTTTTTTAAGTGCGGGATAAATTGGATTGAGTGTATCGGTACCTTTTGCAAAAGCAATACTGATGGATACCCTGCTGCCTCCACCAATAAATCCGAAAACAAGGATGAATATCAAGGGAAATGCAATACTGAAAATAACGGCAGACGGGCTGCGAAATACGGCTTTCAGGCTTCCTTTGGTGATGGCCATCATGGCACGTAACTGGCTGTATGGTACAGGCATACGATTTTACTTGTGCAACAAAGCTATCCTATTCTACAGGAAGACGAAAGGAATAATTTTTTTATTCAAAGACAAAAGTCGTATATTTGGATGACAAATGTTATCTAATGGCGAAAGCAAAAAAAATACCTCCTGCTCCTCCTCCCACTGTGGAAGAGCCTGTTGCTGTGTATTTACCTGCCATTGCAGCATTTACGTATCGTAAGTTTAAAAAAGTTGCCGACCTTGTTCCTTTTACACAGGCCGAGTGGGCCGGTGTATTACACCTCTCAGAAAGAACGCTTCAGCGCTATGCCAAAAACAATGGTTCATTTGAAGGTATTTATACCGACCGCATTCTTCAGTTACAGGAACTTGTTGAAACAGGGCTGGCTACTTTTTCTTCTCCCGATGCTTTTTATCAGTGGCTAAAAAAAGACAAATATGTAATGGGGCATGTACTCAATTTTACTTCTTTGTCTACTACACGCGGTATCCAGGAAACGCTCAACCAGCTTGTTCGTATACAACAAGGTGTTTACGCATGATACTTTATCGTTTTGCTCATCACAAATTTGCCGAAGATATTTCCGGTACGGGCGCCAAACTAAAAGGCGGGCGATGGAATTTAATTGGTACACCGGTATTATATACCAGCAGCTCTATTTCGCTTGCACTGCTTGAAGTATTGCTGAACACTGTAAGCTTCGAGGAACTGCAATTATTTAAACTGATGCAGCTTACCTTACCAGCCGATGCTGCAGTTTACCGGATCAATACAAAAAATCTGAAAAAAAACTGGCACCACGATTTTGAATACACCCAATGGATGGGCACCGAAATGATGCAGGATAAAACTTCTCTTGCCATAGCCTGCCCTTCTGCGGTGGTTCAGCAGGAGCAAAATTTTTTACTCAACCCTGCACATAAAGATTATAGTAAGATCCGTTTAAGAGAAGTAAGTGGTTTTTACTTTGATGAACGCCTGTTCCCATCAATGTATCGTTAAGAAATAAGGCATTCTTGCCTGTGGCTCTCCAACCATCTGCTTTACCTGTTTAAACTGCTGCATCAATTGCCATTGCTCCATTCCTATTTCATCTTTAATGAGATTGGTCTTTATGGAACGTTTGTAATTACCCATGATTTGCTCAAATAAATTTTTCTTTTCAGGGTATTCCCTCAAACGATAGTTATCTTCAATTTTTGCCAATCGTGCAGCATGTTTTACTGCATCCTGTAACGTACCTATCTTATCTACCAACCCCGCTTCAAGCGCCCTTTTACCCGTCCAAACCCTTCCTTGTGCTATACTGTCGATGTATTCAATATTTCGTTCCCTTCCTTCGGCAACACGTTTTTTGAATGTATGATAAATAGAATCTGTTGCGGCCTGAAAAAAGCGTTTTTCGGTTGCGGTTAAAGGGCGATCTCCGGCACCCATATCGGCATAAGGAGCTGTTCTTACCCTGTCGGTAGTAATACCCAGTTTATTTTTCAGGAACGATTCGAAATTGGGTACAATACTGAATACACCAATTGAACCGGTTATACTTGTTTCATTTGCAAATACAGCATCGGCATTACAGGCAATATAATAACCGCCCGATGCTGCAACATCGCCCATACTTACCACTACCGGCTTTTCTTTTCGTGCCAGTGAAATTTCTCGCCAGATTACATCACTTGCCAATGCACTGCCTCCCGGTGAGTTTACGCGGAGTACAATTGCCTTGATATCTTTATCTAACCTTGCTTTTCTAATTACATTTTTATACAGATCGCTGCTCACCTGCTCTTCATCACCTTCCTGGCTCACAATATCGCCCTGTGCATAGATGATGGCGATTTTTCCGGTTCCGGAAAAATCGTTCAGCGTAGTAGCAGCCGCATATTCATTGATGGTAACAAAATTGATGCTTGATCCCGATCCTTTTTTTAGTCGCTTCAGTATCTCTCCTTTTACTTCATCATCATATTTCAATCCGTCTACCAACTGGTATTTTTCTGCATCAACAGCAGTTTGAATATCTCCATCATTGGCCAACTGGTGCAGTACTGCGGTATCAATTTTACGTGCCGTACTTGCAGCTTTTAAAAATACGCTATACAGATCTCCTAACCATACAGCTGTTTGTAAACGGTTGGCTTCTGTCATTTTGGTTTCACGAAGGGGTTCTGTTGCACTCTTGAATTTTCCGGCATAAAATATCTGTGGCTCTATCTGCAGTTTATCCAGCATTCCTTTCAGGAAAAATAAGTTGGATGAAAAACCCGACCATTCCAATCCACCTTGCGGATGCACATATACACGTTCTGCGGCGCTGGCCACATAGTAGGCTTTCTGTGTCATGGTTTCGCCATAGGCAATAACAAACTTGCCCGATTTTTTAAAATCGAGCACTGCTTTTCGTAACTCTTCACTGGATGAAAATCCGTTTGCATTATCGCTGGCCAGTATATAAATACCTTTAACGGCAGAATCGGATTTGGCTTCTCCTATCAAACGCACCACATCAAACAAAGATGGCTTATTGGCTTCCACAGAAGAAATCAGTTCTCCAAATGGATCTTCCACCGCCTGTTCTTTTAAGTTAACTGACAGATCGAGTACGAGTACCGCTTTTGAACCTACTACCGGTACTTGGGAAGTAGTGGCAGTTGATATAAAACCAATCAGTATAAATAATCCAATTACAGTAAATACAATCAATGCCAGCAGGGAGGCAAAAAATATTTTAAAAAATGTCTTCATATACTTTTTTTAGTGACGCTGCAGCTTTTCATCTTTCTTACAGAGAATATTCACTGCGGCTTCGTGAATTTAAAGATATTTGATGCTGCTAATATCTCCAATTTATGAATACAGCGTATTTGCTCACAGGCGGTAATATGGGTAACCGGGCATTTAACCTGCAACAGGCCGAGCAATATATTCAACAATATTGTGGCGAAATCGTTTGCAGTTCTTCCATTTATGAAACCGAAGCATGGGGATTCACTGATCAACCTTCCTTTTATAACCAGGCACTGCAACTGAAAACAACCTTATCGCCGGATCAGCTGATGCGTAAATTACTGGAGATAGAATTGGAAATGGGACGCATCAGAACCCAAAAAATGGGGCCACGTATTATTGACCTTGACATTTTACTGATCGGCGACCTGATTCTTGAAACAGATTTGCTCTCGGTACCTCATCCTGCCTTGCCCGAACGGCGTTTTGCATTGATGCCACTGGCCGAAATAGCGCCTTTGTTAATACATCCTATTGAAGGCAAAACTATTACTAGCTTACTCGATGCCTGTACCGACCTTTTAAATGTGCAAAAAAAATAGTATCCTGCTTGGTTACTGCGGTTAATTTTGACGGTATTGGAGCGCTACAACTATGAAGTATCAATATATTACCGTTGAAGGAAACATTGGAGCAGGTAAAACCACATTAGCACATCTTCTATCTAAAAAGCTTAATTCCAGGCTGATCCTGGAAGAATTTGCAGACAACCCTTTTTTGCCAAAATTTTATGAAAATCCGCAGCAATACGCTTTCCCGCTTGAACTGTTTTTTATGGCTGAGCGTTATAAGCAATTGAAAGATATGCTGCATATAAAAGACATGTTTCAGCATACTACCGTTTCTGATTACCTGTTTACCAAATGTTTGCTGTTTGCCAAAGTAAACCTGCCGGAAGAAGAATTCAGGCTTTACCAGAAGTTGTTTGATATTATTCACCAGCAACTCATGTTTCCCGATATACTGATTTATCTGCATGCCCCCGTGCAGAAATTACAGCAGAATATCAAGAAAAGAAACAGGGAATACGAGCAGTCTATTCCCGATGAATATTTGTTTAACATACAGGAAACTTATACCAGTTATATCAAGCAACACAATATCAAAACCATTTTTATTGATGCCAGTAATGCTGATTTCCTTGGTAATGAAAAACATTTGAACATAGTACTCGAGGCACTGGAAAAAGATTATGAAGGAGGCCAGCATTATTTCAGTTTACCCTAACATGAAACAGGGGATGCATCAACCAATTACAGATGAACATAGAAAATACTACTTATGACCCATTTGCAGCCATGCGTATTCCCGAATACCGCAACCTGATGATGGGTCGATTCCTGTTCATTATGGGTTTACGTATGATGGGTACGCTGGTGGGCTGGTGGATTTATGAACTCACCAATGATCCGTTTGCCATTGGTTTAATTGGTTTATCGGAAGTAATACCTGCCGTTTCACTTTCATTGTATGCCGGGCACATTATCGATATCAGTGAGAAGAGAAAATTACTGTTGCGTGGTGTGAGCCTGTACTTTACCTGTGCCCTTTTTCTGCTCCTGTTATCCAGTAACTATACTTCTACACAATTGAGTAACCACTGGATCGCTTTCAGTATTTATGTGATCATTTTCTTTACCGGCATCATTCGTGCTTTTACGGGGCCCACTTTTGGTACCATGGTGGCTTCTATTGTACCAAGAGAGTTGTTACAAAATGCCACTACCTGGAACCAGGGTGTCTGGCTCACGGCCTCGGTAACGGGTCATGCCACCGTTGGCTTTATGATTGCCTTACTGGGCAATACAGGCTCTTTAATAATTATCTGCAGCCTGGTAACCATTGGTTTTTTATTTATGTACCAGTTAAAACCAAAACCTTCTCTGAATGAACCGGGCGAGAAAAAAACCATGGATAGTGTAAAAGAAGGTTTACGTTTTGTATTCAAAACAAAAGAGGTTTTGGGTGCCCTTAGTCTTGATTTGTTTGCCGTTCTTTTTGGAGGTGCCGTTGCCATGATTCCCGTATTTGCCAAAGACATTTTAAAAACAGGCCCCATTGGTTTTGGCTGGCTCAATGCAGCTTCCGATATAGGTGCTATACTGGTAGTAATTTTATTAACGCTTTTCCCGCTTCGAAAAAAACAGGGTAAAAAATTATTGCTTGCCGTTGGTGGTTTTGGTATTTGTATCGTCATATTCGCCTTATCGGAATGGTTCTGGCTCTCCTTTTTTGTATTGATGTTAAGCGGCATACTTGATGGCACCAGCGTTGTGGTAAGAGGCACCATTCTTCAACTTAAAACACCCGACCAGATGCGCGGCAGGGTAATGAGTGTTAATTCGATGTTTATCAACAGCAGTAATGAACTCGGACAATTTGAAAGCGGTGTGGCTGCTAAACTACTTGGGGTTGTACCTTCTGTTGTGTTTGGTGGATGTATGACCCTGCTGGTGGTGGTTACCACCTGGTTTAAAGCACCGAGTTTAAGAAAGATGGAATATTAAAAAGTAAAAGCATCCTTCGGGATGCTTTTACTTTTTGCTTAATCAGGTATTACCAGTTTATTGTTGTTTCGATTGATATCTGCCAACCGCATGGATGGATCAATTTCAATGGACTTGATTTCCTGTATACCTTTTGCAATGGCGAATTTGTATTCGGGATGCGTCCAGCGCCAGGCGGTATGAACCGTTCTGGGTATTTCATTTTCTGCAGGTTTTGTTCCGTACATGAGGTCGAGCGGAATTACATGCATTTCCTGTGATCCGTCTTTATAGGTTACCAATACATCAATCGGCATAGGCATTTTAGCAATACGTTTAATGGAAAGCATGGTCTTACCATTCTCCACATTAATATCTCCTACTGCATAATCAATGGTTTTGGTTGAGTTGATCCAGTATTCTTTATACCAGTCGAGTTCCATACCACTTCTCTTCTCTGCCACACGTATTAAATCGTTGGGATTGGGATGTTTGAATCTCCACTGGTAATAATAATCCAGTAAAATCTGGTCGCGTACTTTTTCGCCAACGATATAACCCAGTTGCGCCATAAACACGGCGCCTTTGCTATATGCCGCTGCACCATAGGCAAAATTGGTATTGAAATGGTCGGCATGTGTACTTGCAGGTTCTTCCAAACCACTTTTTGCCAGGTTAAAATAACTACGGTATGAGCCTTCTGCTGCAAAGCCGGTTCTGCCGCGCATTTCAGCCATTACACGCGATGTGGCATAATCAGTAAATCCTTCATCCATCCATGGATACAATGCTTCGTTACTGCCCAGCATCATCTGGTACCAGCTATGCATCCATTCATGAATAGCCGTTCCAATGCTTGCATTTTTAAGTAAGGTTGCCATGGGATATTCCATACCACCATCTCCACCCTGAACAAATGTGTAGGTTTTGTATGGATAAGGTCCGAATGTTTTGGCAATGATCGGATATGCCAGTGCCGTAGAATCGGCCACACGCTGCCAGCGGTTATCTAATGAGTCCACCGCCTTATATACTACACGAATCAACGGACCATTTGTTGTTGTACGGGTAATCATTTTATAATTAGGATCAGCGGCCCACATAAAGTCGTGTACATTGTATGCCCGCCATTTCCAGGTAACGGTATTGCCCGCTGGAGTTACAGGTTTTGCACCTGCGGCTTCATACCCACGGCCAATGTCGTTCGCATTCATGAGATCGCCACCAGCCGTTACAAAATAATTTTTGTTGATGGTGATGTTCACATCAAAATCGCCCCATACACCATAAAATTCACGGGCTATATAAGGATTGGCGTTCCATCCCTGGTAATCATATTCAACTACTTTAGGATACCACTGGCTCATGCTGTAGCGAATACCTTCGGCGTTATCGCGGCCGCTTCTGCGTATCTGCTGTGGAACCTGTGCCTCAAACTGCACATCGAGCTGCACTTTTGTTTTGGGCATAATGGGTTTGACCAGCACCACTTCCAATATGGTTTCATGCACTTTCAACTCCTGCGCTACCCCTGCAATTTTTACAGCAGCTACTTTCTGAAAACCGATTTGCTCGGGCGTAAGCTTACTGATGCGGTCTTTTACGCGGGCGTCCCAGTCAAGACCATCACTGAAACGCGATGGTTCTCTCAATACGGTTTTACCCAGTTCACGGCTTCTCACATCCATACTGCTGTTGGGCTGGAATGCGTTCCAGTATAAATGAAAGAATATGCGGTTTAATGTATCGGGTGAATTGTTCCAGTAATCAATTTTTTCTGTCCCACTAAAACGATTGGTGGTTACATCCATGTTTACATTGATCTGGTATTTGATTCGCTGCTGCCAGCGATCGGGTTGTGCCATTAACTCAGTTGATAACTGACAAATTAAAGCCGATAATAAAACGGTTTTTAAGAATGTTTTTTTCATGCTGCATGAATCATTTTAGTAAATGCGGAAAGAATACCAATAATATTTAATAAGCCAATCTTTCCTTTATCGTAAAGAAACAGATAATGCGTTGTAAATAATCAAAAGCAGTATAGAAATTTATAAGTGGGTGAAACGGTATTAATCCTGATTACCAGCTACTACAATTACAATTTCACCTTTCACTGTTTTTATACGGAAATGATGGGCCACTTCTTTAAGGGTTCCCCTGAAATTTTCTTCATAGAGTTTGGTAAGTTCCCGGCTCACTGAACAGGCTCTTTCCTCACCAAAGTATCCTGCCATTTCATCAAGTGTTTTTACCAGTCGTACAGGACTCTCATAAAAAATCATGGTTCGCTCCTCTGTTGACAATTGTTTGAAGAGGGTCTGACGGCCTTTTTTAAGCGGTAAAAATCCTTCAAATACAAAACGGTTACCTGGAATACCACTGTTTACGAGTGCAGGTACAAAAGCGGTGGCGCCGGGTAAACTTTCTACTTTAATACCTTCTTGAATACAGGCCCGTACCAATAAAAAAGCGGGGTCCGAAATACCGGGTGTTCCGGCATCAGTAATCAGTGCAAACTGTTTACTTGCCTTCATCTGGTCAACCAGGTGCAACACTACTTTGTGTTCATTGTGCTGGTGATAGGGAGAAAGTGGTTTTTGAATCTGGTAATGATTCAGGAAGCGCAATGATGTGCGGGTATCCTCACATAAGATTACATCTACCTGTTGTAATACTTCCAGTGAACGAAGTGTTACATCTTTTAAATTCCCGAGAGGTGTGGGGACGAGGTAGAGCATAGGGCAGATGTAGGATGTCTGATGTAGGATGTCTGATATGTGATTTTATATATCCGAGATCAGACATCTTCAAATATCATTGTATCATTTCAATCTCATAAAACTCCATCACCGGGTTGGCGAGTAGTTTTTTACTGGCTTCTTCAGCAATTTGTCTTGCTTCAGCTTCTGAATTGGCATCGATCTGTAAAGTAATATGTTTACCCACTCTTACATCGGTTACTGTTGACAGTGTGAGGTTTTTCAATCCGCCCAACACCGCTTTTCCCTGGGGATCGAGAAGGTCTTTCAATGGCATTACTTTGATCTGCACGTTATAGGTCATGATTCTGTTTGTTTAAGGAGCAAAGATAAAACTACATAAGCAATAAAACTAAGCGGAACAGCCAGCCAGCCAAATAAGATGGCCCCAACTATTGCCACAACCGTTATCATAAGGAAAGGCAGCAGTTTTTTGAAGCTTATATTTTTGAATTTCAAAGCCATCATAGGCAGTGTAGATACCATCAGGTAACTCACACTCAGTACAACCGCATACAAGAACCATTTGTTAAGCAGCATTGTAATAACCCATGCATCGGTTGTTTTCCAGTATATCAGTGGAAAAGAGGCAAACAATAATCCCACTGCGGGAATGGGTACTCCTTTAAAACCATAGGTTTGCTGTGTATCGATATTGAATCTTGCCAAACGATAAGCACCTGCACAGGGTACTATTAATGCAGGTAATAACCATGCTATCGGTGCATCAAGTCCATCCGGTTCCTGTGCCAGGCTTAAACGGAGAAACTGGTACACGATAAGACCCGGCGCCACACCAAAACTCACTACATCGGCCAGTGAATCGAGTTGTTTGCCCATTTCGGATGGCACTTTGAGTAATCTTGCTATAAATCCATCACAGAAATCGATGATGGCCGCCAGTGCCAGAAACAAACTGGCCCACTGCATTTTTTCCGGTATCTCTATAATCGGCTCACCGGCTGATGAGCTGGTTATTTCCAGCCCTGTTTGCATAATACAAATGATGGCAATACAACCAAATACCAGGTTTAGCAGGGTAAACAGGTTAGGGATTTGTTTCATGGGGGTGGTTTAGGGCATATGTGCTTATGGTTAATAGTCTTATTTGACTATTCGCCATAAACGATTTGCTATTAGCTTTCTGCTTGATTATTTTCTTTTCATTAACGCTTCAATCTCTTCAACCGTGATAGGAATATTTTTCATCAGATCGATATTACCATTGCGGGTGATCCAGAAATTATTTTCAATACGGATGCCCATTTGTTCTTCTTCAATATAAATACCCGGTTCAATGGTAAATACCATACCGGCTTTAATGGGTTCCGTTTTGGTGCCTAAATCATGAACATCAATACCCAGGTGATGTGAAATACCATGGTAGAGGTATTTACGGTAGGCCCGGTTATCGGGTGTTTCATTCTTTATATCCGATTTTCGTAATAAACCTATTTTTAAGAACTGCTGCGTAGCTTCCTCCCCTACTTTTTCTGTATAATCAACAATCGTTATTCCTGGTTTTAATATGCTTTTGGCATAATTGTGCAAATGTAAACAGGTATTATAAACTGTTTTTTGTCTGCGTGTGAACTTACCGTTAACTGGTACGGTGCGCGTAAGATCGGCGCAATAGCCGCCGTATTCGGCGCCAAAATCCATCAGTATCATTTCTCCATCCTTACACTCCTGGTTATTGGATACATAGTGAAGAATACGCGCACGATCTCCACTGGCAATAATACTTCCGTAGGCCGGACCCGTTGCACGTTGTCTATAAAAATCGTGATAAATTTCTGCTTCAATTTCATATTCCATAACACCGGGCTTGATGAAACCCAGGAGACGGCGGAAAGTATGATCGGTAATATCAACGGCTTTTTGCAATACGGCCACTTCTTCTTTTGTTTTGATGGCACGTAGTGAGCGCATGATTTTAGCGGAACGATGGTAGTTATGCAAAGGATATCTTTCAAGCATTTCATCTACAAACCGATAATCGCGGCTCCTGATCTGCGATGCTTTGCGATCGTTTTCGTTGGTGTCGAGATAAATATGATCGGCCAGGTGTACCCATGTTTGTAATAAAGCATCAATACTGTTGAGCCACACTATGGTTTTAATACCTGAAATAGCAGTGGCCTCATTTGTTCTCAGTCTTTTACCGTCCCATTTTTCTTTCAGTTCATTGGGACGAACAAGTACCAGTACTTCACGGTATTTGGGGTCGGGACAATCAGGAAATAACACTACCATTGAATCTTCCTGTGTAATACCACTCAGCCAGAAAAGGTTACTGTTCTGCTTAAACTTGTGCAGGGCATCTCCATTCATGGGCCATTCGTCATTGCTGACAAATAGGGCGATGCTGTTCGGAACCATGGCTTTTACAAAGCGTTCTCTATTGGTTATGAATATGTTAGCATCTAAAGGAAGATATTTCATATGGGTTATTTTGAAGTGCTGCAATATAAAACATAATGTTTTGACGGCCCGCTACAATTCAACACACCCTCCAGCCGCAAATGTTAAAAAATTGCCGGTTATCCAGCATTATGACCCATTTACGAATATAATCGTATGTTTACTACGAAATAATTCGTCAATCTAAAAACAACATAACATGAAAACGATTTTAATCAACAAATGGGCCCTGGGCATTGTACTTGCGCTGGCCGTCATCAGTTTCTCGGCCTGGAAGGTGGCCGATGAGGAAACCGAACAGCAGGAACCTTCTTCCAACTATTTCTACCAGGATACCACCAAAACGAAAAAGAAATATAAATACAGGTACAACGATGACAGGGATTATAAAGTTCGCGACCTCGATAAAGCAATCAGGGAACTGGACAAGGTCTCTGTTGATATGGATCGTGAGATAAAAGTTGATCTTGGTAAAATGGAAAAAGAAATGAAGAAAGCCATGGAAGAGATCAAAAAAATTGATGTAGATAAAATACATTCCGAAGTACGCAAGGCGATGAAAGAAGTGGAAATTGCTTTAAAAGAGATAGACTTTAAAGAAGTAGATAAAGAAATGGCCAAAGTAAAGACAGAATTAAAATCGGAGAAGTTTAAACATGATATTGATTTTGAGAAAATCCGTAAAGATGTGGAAAAGGGGCTTGATGAAGCAAGAGTGGGTATTGCCACTGCAAAAAAACAACTGACAAAAATCAAGGCATTTGTAGATGAACTGGATAAAGATGGGTTAATTGATAAGAATAAAGATTACAAGATTCAGGTAAAAAATCACAAACTACTCATCAATGGAAAAGAACAGTCTGATGCAGTGAATAAAAAATACAGCAAGTACCTGGATGAGGATGATTACAGCATCAGCAGGAATGCCGATGATGAGGATATTGAGATTTAGTATAGGTTAATAGTCCATAGACCATGGTCTATGGACTATTAAAATCTTACCGTAGGACACTTCACTCCTCTTCCGCCATTGGAGAAGATTCCGCTTTTGATAATGGAGATTTCATAAGCACCGCGGGCGCCATTTACTCCTCCGAGATTTGAGGTAGTGGCATCGTAATTAAAGGTGAAGCGGGTATCATTTACCTGGTAACCTACCATGGGTATTACAGCATCTTTATACCGGTAATACAGCCCTACTATCAGTTGCTGTTCTCCATCGCCGCTCAGGTTGCGGTTGGCATTAAAACCCGCTACGGTTTCCCAGGCATTGCCCATTTTACTGACATAGATATTGGGGTTCACGATCCACAGATCCTGAAATTTCATACTGGCATTTATAAAACCGGTATATCGTCTGTTAACCCTTGTATCAGCTATATTAGGAGCAAAAAAACTTTCCTGTGGGCTATTGATATGCATAACACTCATTCCCACGTTAAAGTATAAATTGTCTGAAGCAAAATAAGCATAGTTCATACCTACCTGGAGGTCAACATAGGAAGTCTGGCTGTAGGCAAATGGTTCGTTTTTGGGTAAGGATATATCGAAGAACTGACCATTCCACTGGTTGTCAAAACTAAGTTTACTGATATCTATTCTTTTGGTAACAAGTCCAACGCTAAACCCTCCGCTTAATAAACTGTTATAGCCAAGCATCTGGTGATAAGCAATACTTGCATAAGCATTGGTTGATACAAGATTACCAGTTCCCGCTTTATCACTGTATAAAGATGCTCCCGCTCCTACCCAGCCATTTTCAAAACGATTGGTGAATAGTTTGGTATCGCCCCATAGACTCATGGTTCGAAATGGATTACCAACACTGGCCCACTGGTTGCGATAGTTGCCTCCAATACGGTAATCATAATCAGGATTAAAACCGGTGTTCGCCGGATTCACCAGCATAGGGGCATTATAATATTGTGAAAAATGCAGTCCCTGCCCTTTCACATTGGTTACAATGATCACTAGCAAAACAATCGCTCCTGTTTTCAACACACTATGCATAGCTGGCATTTATCGAAGTAATGTAATATCGCCTTTCTTTGAAACCTTGTCGCCGTTGGTAAATTCTATCTGCAGGGTATAATGATATACATCCTGTGGTTGTATACGACCTTTGTATCTGCCATCCCACCCTTCTGCCTGGTTATTGCTTACATATACCTGTACGCCCCACCTGTTATAAATGCGCCAGGTCATTTTACCTATTCCATACCCGCGTACAAAAATGCGGTCATTGGTTCCATCTCCGTTTGGTGAGAATGCATTGGGTACCGCTGCTGTTGCATTCACTGTTACGCTGATTGACTGACAGGTAGTATTGCTACAACCTGCGGCATTGTAAACAATAAGACAGGCATTATAGGTTCCTGTTCTGTTGTACAGATGAGGTACTGCTGTATCTGGATCTGTTGTAACAGTGCTGTCACCATCACCAAACAACCATTTATAGGAAACTCCACCGGTTGAACCATTATGGAAACTAACGGCCGTATTCGGTTCTGTTGGGTTGGGCGTATAAGTAAATGCTGCTGTTGGACTACCACTTACCGTAATCGTTTGAGTAGTTGTGTCCCGAAGATTACAGGTGGCATTGTCTATTGCAATTAAAGTTACTGTATACGTACCTGGTGTAGGGTATAAATGTGTTGGACTGGTTGCCGTTGATGTTGAACCATCACCAAAATCCCAGAAAAATTGTTGTCCTGCCAGTGATGTGTTATTGAATACTGCATTGTAAGGTGCGCAGCCTACAGCTGGCGTGGTAAATCTTGCATCCACATTTGGCGCAATACGTATTTGTTGCATGATACTATCTGCATGGTTGCAATAATTGGTATCAATCAGTACCAGTTTTACATCGTAGGTACCACCTGCGGCATAACTATGTGTTACAATACCCGGGCCTGCAATTCTGGTAGTACCATCACCAAAATCCCATCGGAAACTTTGATTGGTAAAAGGCTTTCCGGCTGGGGCAACAGATGTATTATTAAACTCGAATACCAATGACTCACACGGCGGTATTTTAGTTGAAGTAAATGACAGGGCAGCTTCATCGCCACGTACACGCATATTAATATAAGCGGTATCTGTAAAATTACAGGTAGTAGAATCCACAGCTACAAGCATTACTCTGTATAATCCTACATTGTTGTATGTATGAGATATAGAGGGCGTTGTTGTACGAACGGCTGGTGTACCATCTCCAAAATGCCACCAGTATGCTTTACCTTGTGCCAACGTGTCTCTGAAATCGACCGTTAACGGTACACAACCTGCGGTATCGCGAGCTACACCATTAATGGATGCCTGAAGACCTGCACCTACGCCGGCAAGATCGAAAGCAAACTTTATAGCAAGCAAGTTGCATTTGGCAGCATTTGTTGTATTACCATTATTTCTTGCCCATACGCCTGCTGTTCCGGTAAGTACGCTACCGGGTGGCGGATTATCGCCCATGCAAGAACAAATTGACTGATAAATGGTTCCATTTCGATCAAAACGACTTGTTCCACCATCAACGTGATCAGTATAAGGGGCACCACCTGAACCTGTTGTTGAACCAAAAAAAGTAGCATACAAAACTGACTGTGCGTCTCGTTCAATTACATAAAAATAGAAATCCCGCCCATCGGTATTAGATTTAAACTGACCTGATCCTGCCGTCATCATGCCCGATGTTCCTGCCAGTGGCAGCCCCGGATCGATCAGACCACCCCATCCCGATACATAAACATTTTCACAACGATCGACAAGAAATGCAGTGGGTGAAATATTGGGGATGGTTCCGTTGATTGTTCCAAAATTTGTTGAATAAATAAAGGCTGATAAATCCGGTTGCAGTTTTGAAATGAACTGTTTGCCGTTTGTCTGACTATTATTTGCATTGATTGGTGCATTTATTACGGGCCAGGCAACGGTAGTTGTACCCATAATATAAGGGTATCCGTTTCGGTCAAATTGAATGCCATAAATGATATCAATCCCATTCGTGGCAAAATAACTGGTCTTTATTATCTGCGAGCCGTCGGAATTTATAATTGATACAAATCCATCAACTACTCCGCCATTATATGCAGGATAAACTACCCCTGTTTTATTGCCAGGGAAATTTGTGCTTGCTGTACCACCTGCAACATATATGTTTCCGTTTTGGGGATGTGTTGCCAAAACAAAGGCTGCGTCATCACCATCTCCTCCCAGAAAAGAACTAAACAGTACTGTATTCAAATCTGGTGTCAATTTTATAAGTACCCCATCCTGGAACCTGTTATTGGTTGTTCCTCCCGGTGTTGTTTGAAAAGCATTAGCTGTAACAACGAAATCGGTAGATTGGGTAACCGATGCCAAAATTGGATTCCCTGATGCATCTAAGATGATCTCACTACGGGCATCATCCCCATAATTTCTTCGGGTAGTTTCAGGAAGAACCGGTGATGTATAATTAGGCCTCACATTTACCCCATCCATTCTCGTTCCCCCAATCCTTAGCGAACTGATGATGTCTGATCCTGCTGCATTGAGTTTGGTGATAATAATATCTGCACCGCCCCCACTTCCGTACAAACCAAGTCCGCGTGTCGGGTATGAGTTACCAGAAGTAGTTCTGCCGGCAATAAATAAATTTCCTTGTCCATCTACAACAAGGCTATGTGGCTGTTCATTTCCGGTACCTCCCAAATAGGTTGCGTATATTCTATTTACTCCCGAGGGATCAAATTTTATAATCGCTATATCATTAGGATTTAATTGACCTTCATTTACCCCTCCCTGAAATGTTTTTTGAAAAGCGCCATTATTCACGGGAAAAGTACCAGGTTGAAATACAATACCTCCACCATAAAAATTACCTTGTGCATCATACGTTGCCGTAAAACCCCAATTCTCTGCTGAACTTCCCGAATAACCATAAAACACAATCGAAGGATCAATTACAACTGCTGCATCTTTATTGTAAGCGCCATTCAATCTAAACCGGACAATATTTCCTTTCACTTCAAAATTACATGGTACTTCAGTACGTTCATCTCTTCCCAACTGGTAAGTATATGGTGTCATTTCCTGTACATCTAGTACAGATGTTTTAATGATCAGTTGCTGATCTCTTACTTTTAGTCCATCAACACCATCAAAATAAAAATTTACATCATTGATGTTTCCGCCCGGATGTACAATCAGGTCATATTTTAATGTCCCATTCGCTGTGTAATAACGGATATCGATATTGGGATAAATATTCCTGAATGTTACCGCCTGGTAAATTTTACAGTTGGATGTCCATTTTGATGGATCATTACCCAATATATAATTGTTGTAAGTGGCCTGTGCCTTATCGGGCACAACCTGTGCATTCGGATTGGCATTCAGGAATTTTACCTGATATGCATGCCCTCTTAAAACCAGGTCATTGGCTGCTCCCCCTTCACCACCTCTCGATGGCTCATCAACGGAAGACTTTTTTACTGATGTAGTTGCGGTGGTTGTATGCTGGTGACCACCCGGATGAGGGTTCAGCTTTTCAAGATCTTCTTCATTGTGTAATAATACCCTGTAACCATCTGCCTGCAGGGCCACTGACCCGATACCCGTATTGGCGAGGTATAATATTTTTTTATCCCATTGTCCCTTGTTCTCCACAAATTCAAGATAATTCTGCGCATAGGTTATCAGTCCCATCATAAGCAATCCCAGTACCCCTGCTATTTTCTTCAGTGCTGCCAATCCTCAATTTTTTAATAAGTTACTACAATATACGTTTCCCGACCTGTTAAAGTTCTTTTCAGGATATACGGCTCCATGCATTTTTACCTTTTTGTGACCTGAGGTAGTTTCTTAACAGCAAATTCTTTGCCATTTCGAGGGTGGGGTCCTCTTCACATGTTTGTTCGGCAGTTGTTTTTGCCAGTTCAAGCAATTCTTTATCATCAACAATACTGGCCACTTTAAAGTTCAATGCCCCACTCTGTCTGGTACCTGCAATATCACCGGGGCCACGTAATTCAAGATCCTTTTCGGCAATCTTAAATCCATCGTTCGTGGCACACATAGTATTGATCCGTTCTTTGCCCTCTTTGCTTACTTTGGCACCCGTTAATAAAATGCAAAAACTTTTCTCGCTGCCCCTTCCTACCCGTCCACGAAGCTGGTGTAACTGCGACAACCCGAATTTTTCTGAGCTTTCTATCACCATTACCGTTGCATTTGGCACATTTACACCCACTTCAATCACCGTAGTACTTACCATTATCTGTGTGTCTCCATTCACAAAACGCTGCATATTGGTTTCTTTCTGTTCGGCAGGTTGCCGCCCATGTACCATACTGATCAGGTATTTTGGCTCAGGGAAAAAACTTTTTACCTGTTCATAACCCTGCATCAGGTTCTCATAACTCAGTTTTTCACTTTCTTCAATCAACGGATAAATAAAATAAGCCTGCCACCCTTTCTGTATTTCTGTTTTTACGAAATCCATTACGCTGGCCCTTGCCCCTTCATTACGGTGAACCGTGGTGATGGGTTGTCTGCCGGGTGGCAATTCATCCATAATACTGTAATCAAGATCGCCATAAGCGGTCATGGCAAGTGTTCTGGGGATTGGTGTGGCCGTCATTACCAATACATGCGGAGGAATGGTTGCTTTTTCCCATAATTTGGCCCTTTGTGCCACGCCGAAACGGTGTTGTTCATCTACAATTACCAGTCCAAGGTTTTTAAATTGTACCACATCTTCAATCACTGCATGGGTACCTACTACAAAATGAATGGTATCATCCTGCAAACCCGCTAATATTCTTTTTCGTTCTTTCCCTTTTACTGTTCCTGTAAGTAATGCAATCTCTACGGGCATTTCTTTCAACAATTCCCTTAACCCGTTATAATGCTGTTGTGCCAGAATTTCGGTGGGCGCCATCAGGCAACTCTGGTAGCCATTATCGGACGCCAGTAACATGCTTAATAATGCCACAATGGTTTTACCACTACCCACATCACCCTGTAACAAACGATTCATCTGGTGACCCCGACCTGTATCTGTTCTAATTTCCCTGATGACTCTTTTTTGTGCACCCGTTAATTCAAAAGGCAGGTAATTATTATAGAAATTGTTAAACAGCTCCCCCACTTTTTCAAATACCACTCCCCTGCTGTTTTTATGTCTTTCCAGGCGAACCAGGTTTAATCTTACCTGCGCAATAAACAATTCTTCAAACTTTAATCTTCTCAGCGATCGTTCATATGCCTGTTGCGATACAGGAAAATGAATATTAGCATACGCTTCATACCGGTTAATTAATTGCTGTTGTGTGATAATATGTTCCGGAAGATTCTCCGGAACATCTTCCGGTTTTATTTGAGAGAAAAGCTGATAAGTAAGTTTACCGAATTGCCTTCCATTCAATCCCCTTGCTTTTAATTTTTCAGTAGCCGGGTAAACAGGTTCGAGGTATTCTTTACCGTCTGCTTTTGCCGCTACAAAAGGTTCTATTTCCGGGTGTACCATTTGTGGTCTGCCACTAAAAAATCCAGTGCGGCCAAAGACCAGGTATTTTTGTCCGGGTACCAGGTTTTTTTGTACCCAATTGATTCCCTGGAACCAGGTAAGCTCGAGACTGCCTGTTTCATCTTTTAGTTGTGCTACCAATCTTTTAACTCTCCCTGTTCCTAATAATTCGAACTGTTGTAAAATACCGGCTACCTGAACGAAATCAGTTTGATAATTAATCGTCTGAATCCTGTTGACTTTTGTTTTATCTATATGTCTGTGCGGAAAATGATCCAGCAAATCACCAAACGTAAAAATCTCCAGTTCCTTACGCAACAAATCGCCCCGTAAAGGGCCAACGCCTTTCAGGTATTCTATTGGGGTGGATAATATGTGTGATGTAGGATGGCTGATGGCTGATTTAATTTTTTGATTTTCTGATCTTTGATTTTTTGATTTGAAGAAGAAGCCGGTCCTGCAATGCAAACGTTTCTTCCTTTACAAATATCCTTCCTGATAAGGATATAGAAAATTCAATCTTCAGAAAGCAAGGGTTAGGGAACAGGGAACAAGTAACAAGTAACAGGTATTAAGATACAAGATGGTTAGTCCTTGTTAATACCATCGTGCCGCGTGGTCCATGTGGCCTATGGCTTGTAGCTTGTGCCTTGTAGCTTGTTACTTGCGGCTTGTTACTTGCGGCTTGTTACTTGCGGCCTGCCGCTTATAATTTCTCTTCCCTATCTTCGCCGAATGGAAAAAGAGGTTGTTTTAAGTGGAATACGCCCAACTGGTTTTCTGCACCTGGGTAATTATTTTGGTGCTATGCGCAATTATGTGCGTATGCAGGATGAGTTTAATTGCTATTTCTTTGTGGCCAACTGGCACAGCCTCACCACCCACCCCGATACCCGCGAACTAAAAAACAGCGTACATCGTGTAATTGCAGAAAATGTGGCATGCGGGCTTGATCCGGAAAAAGTATCATTATATGTGCAGAGTGATATACCTGAAATAGCGGAACTGTATCTCTATCTCAACATGATGGCCTATAAAGGTGAACTGGAGAAAACGGTAACTTTTAAAGAAAAAGTACGACTGCAACCCGATAATGTAAATGCAGGTTTGCTTACGTATCCTGTTTTACAGGCCGCAGATATATTGATTCATCGTGCCGTGAAAGTACCTGTAGGCAAAGACCAGGAGCAACACCTGGAAATGGCACGTAATTATGCGGAACGTTTCAATTACAGGTATGGCGATGTATTACCATTACCATATGCATTTAATTATGATGGTGAACTGGTTAAAATTTTAAGTCTGGATGGTATAGGAAAAATGAGTAAGAGCGAGAACCAGGTGAATACACTCTATCTGGCCGATGAGGATGAAAGCATCCGTAAAAAAGTGATGAAGGCCAAAACAGATCAGGGCCCCGCAGAACCGAATGCCGTAAAACCAGACTATATAGAAAATCTTTTTACATTGATGAAGCTGGTGAGTACTCCGGACATTGTTCAGAAATTTGATGATGATTTTAATAACAGCAGTGCCGGTAATTGTATCATCCGTTATGGTGATATGAAAAAGCAGCTTGCTGAAGATATGATTCGTTTTATTCAGCCTATCCGGACAAAGGCCGCCGACATCCAAAATAACCAGGAACTGCTCCGGAAAATTATGCGTCAGGGTGCCGAAAAAGCACGTGCCAGTGCCAGTGAAACACTGAAGCTGGTCAGAACGGCTATTGGGATGGATTATTAAGCTCATCATGCGAATCAAGGGTTGAAAATGGTCAAAGGAGGTATAATGAAGTAAAAGCAAAGAGCGTTTTAGTAATGTGTTCGAAGCAAAACTAATAGCTCTCTACCATTTTCAACCTCTGTTACTCCTCGTTCCTATCTCTGTTCCTTCTCCGTGGAGGTTTATGCTGTAACCAGGGCCAAAGACCTGTTTTTTCGTTTTGTAAAAGTGTAAGACCCATTTACCTATACAAAAGCCCTCTAATACCTCACACCTAACCCCTCACCCCAGAGGCTCTCCCGGGGAGGAATTGAGGAGGCAAAGAGGAAGCAATGAGGAGGCAATGAGGAGACGGCCCGTTATAACCCGCACCAGATAAGGATCGTTAGTTCAAATCCGAGGAAGCAAAGAGGAGAAATAGACTATCGACTCAATAAAATTGGGGGTTCCACGGGGTGCCCCGAGGAAGCAATGAGGAGAAGAAAATGCTGAACCCTTGATTGTATTGCATTATAGGCGACAAAAAATTAAATTCCGAGAAGAAATTACCAGTTATCCCACCAAATCCCGAGAGCCGTCCCGGGTTTTCCCGAAGCGCGTCACATTTCCGATGTTCCACGGTTTTGGGGAGTTAGTTTTGTATGATCAGTTGCGAAAAACATTTTTAACTGTAAGCTACAAATGCGAATCACCTGTTGAACGGTGTTGGTCTGGCTTAAGGGGAGGTGGGTACCGGATGCTGGGTTTCAGGCCTTAGGTGTTGGGGTTGTCAAATTGGCTGCTTACCATAAACCTCCTACTACTTTCCAGTACCCAGCTACTAATTGCTCAATGCTTGATTCGCATGATGAGCTTATGGTTCATAGCTTATGGTAAACCCATTCTTCTATCAGCAATATGCCATGAACTGCAGGCTGCCAACCACCTCCTAAAATTCTCTCCCCATTTCTCCCAACTTTCGTATTTTCATTTTTATGGCGAAAACCAAGAAACCAAAACATGTAGCCGTGGCCGGTAATATCGGTGCCGGAAAGACTACGCTGACCGAGATGTTAAGTAAGCATTACCGCTGGATTCCCCAGTTTGAAGATGTGGATCATAACCCTTACCTGATGGATTTTTATGAGGATATGCCCCGCTGGAGTTTTAACCTGCAGATATTCTTCCTGAATAGTCGTTTAAACCAGTTGCTCGATATACATCATGGAACGGAAACCGTGATACAGGATCGTACCATATACGAAGACGCTAACATATTTGCACCCAACCTGCATGAGATGGGACTGATGAGTAAGCGCGATTTTGATAATTATTACCAGTTCTTCCAGACACTGAAAACCATGGTACAGCCGCCCGATCTGTTAATTTACCTTAAGGCATCTGTACCTACACTTGTGGCCCAAATTCAGAAAAGAGGACGTGAATATGAAGAAAATATTCGTCTCGATTACCTGAAGCGCCTCAATGAATATTACAATAAATGGATTGACGGATATAAAGAAGGTCAATTACTGGTGATCGACTGCGACAAAAATAAATTCGCCGAGAGTGAGGAACATTTTGGCGAGATCATCAGCAAAGTAGACGGAATGCTGTTTGGTTTGTTTTAACTCTTTCTCCTGAAATAATCTGCGAACCTGCGGCAAACTATTTATTGTAACTGAAGGCGCTGGAAATTACTGAAAAAACTCTGTGTAATTCTGTGTATTCAGGGGCAATATTATTTGTAATCCCCCCTCTGCAAAATTGCTTTTGTGAAACCAATAAGTCATATGTCTACTGGTTCAAAAAGTTGCGTGTTATATCGGCTGCAACAGATCCCATAAATTTCCATACAAATCTTTAAACACGGCAATAATACCATAGGGTGCTTTATTGGGTTCTCTCACAAATTCAATGCCTTTAGAAAGCATGTTATGATAATCTCGCCAGAAATCATCGGTCTGCAAAAAGAGAAATACACGGCTGCCAGGCAGTTTTACAAACATTTTGATGTTAAGGTACAAAGCAGGTCGGCTCTTGATGGCACGGGAAAGCCTTACCCTATTTTGCATATGGAACTGGTATAATTAATACAACACTGCTACATTAAAAGCAATATCTATATTGCAGGTTTTCCGGATAACCCATATCATTAAATCTATCTGCTGTACTAATTTTATCACAAAATGAAGCTGTTATATCGTTTTCTTTATTTGGCCTCCCTGTTTTTTTCGCTGAACTGTTTTACCATGCAATCCTTATATGGCCAGTCGCATGGTATAGGAACATGGAATATTGTAAACCTGAAATACCAGTTAGGAGGTAAATGGAGCAGTTTTGGAGAAGCACAATTGCGATCTTTACAATTTTATCAGCAATTTCATTATTATGAATATAAAGCTGGTTTAAGTTATATAGTGAACGAAAAAATGATACTGTCACTGGCAGCAGGTAGTTATCAGACCTATAAGGAAGGTGGCAATTTTGTGACTCCGAAAAATAATGATGAGTTCAGGTTATGGCCACAGGTACAATTATTACAATCAATAGGAAGGTTTAAAATTGAACAGCGCTACAGGGCCGAGTTAAGGTTTACCAGCAATGGATACCGGAACAGGTTCAGGTATCGTCTGGGTGTTAATTATTCTTTTGGGAGAAAAGAAGGAAATAGTCAGCCATACCAGTTATACCTGAATAATGAGGTGTTTTTTACTGATGGTGAACCATTTTTTGAAAGAAACAGGATGGCAATGGGTTTTCAATACCGTATAGCTACCGGTACCAGTTTATTGTTAGGCTATCTTCATCAATTTGATTACCATATTAATGATGAAACGGGGCGCGATTTTATTCAGCTTGGTTATTATCTTGATATTCCGTCTCGTAAAAAGTGACACCTGATATCATCATAGAAAAAACAAGATTAGCAGCACCATATAGTCTGCACTGCGCACTACTTCGCCTCTGATTTAGTCTCTATTTCTAATTACACTTCGCCTGTTGTTTATTCTTTAATCCAAGCCGTAGTGAGCAGCCATTTACTACTATTTTTGTTAACAAATATGGACATTTCAATCACTTTTCATGCATATTTTTACAAAACAATAGAACAAAATGGGATTAGTTTATGCAACGGTTACATTAATTAATGGTGAGAATCTGATTCTTACCAGGAGGCACATTATCGACACAGATGAAATGAAACAACTGCCGTATCGATGCCCGTTGATGGTGGTGCATATATGATGGCTATTACTGAAACTATTTGCGAACAACTCAGCTTGTCAATCAAAGAAAAAAGAAAAGTGCAGCTGGCCAATGGCGAGATCGCCGAATACAATGTAGCAGCACCAATAGAAGTACGGCTTGAAAACCGAAGATCAAATATGGATGCGCTGGTTTTACCCGGCAACAATGAACCACTACTGGGAGCCATTCTTATGGAAGATATGGATGTATTGATTCACCCCCCAGAGACAGGAAAGGAATTAGTAGTGAATCCGGAACATCCTTATTTTGCCCAAATGGTTATGAAATAAGGATCGGATTCCAGGAATAAGATAGTGCCGGAGAATTTCTGCCGTTGCGATACAAAACTAATTTATCCCCCCCTTAACAGAAAGAAAGCGCTACAGCATTTTAAGGTTGTAGCTGTAACACACCTGTGCATAGCTGCAACACACACATTCAGTAGCTACGAATTGCGGGACATTACTCCTTTATTGACCCAAAGAAAAAACAATAAAGAACGTTGGTTGCTACGAAACAACCTGGGGGTTCATGATAGACAGCCCAGCCAAAAGCGAAACTGAAAAAACCCGAGTTCACGGTAGCGGGAATACTGCGTGACGCTGAATAAACAAACTCCGAACCATGGCGAAAGACAGGTGAGGATAAAAATGCTGACAGATGCAAATACCAGAATTTAAAATGATAGATTTAAACGCTCTTGACAGCTCTGAAATACAAGAGATATCAGGAGGTGCATGGCCTAATTGGTTAAAGGGTATTACCTTGGCTGCTGTAGGCAAAGAAATCATCGATCACTGGGATGAAATAAAAAAAGGCCTGGTTGATGGATGGAATTCAGTTAAACAATAAAATTGAACCATTATGACTCAATCAATTGATCTTTTAAAGTATGAAGGGCTCAGCGAGCTATCTTCAGACCAAACGCTGACAATTGAAGGTGGAGGATTCTGGGGCGATTTGTTCTACATTGTTGGTGCAACAGCCCATTCCATCTGGCTATTTTCAAAGCAGGCAATGGAATACCAGCATTCCCTGCCAGCCAATTTGAAAAAGTAATTAACCATCTAAAGACTGAGTTCATCAAGAACTCAGTCCTTTTATTGCTCACAACTATGAAGCAGAAACTGTCAACTTTCCAATGGTTTGTTTTTTTCCTTGCACTCTTTTCACTTTCAGCATCCATCCTAAAATGCCATTAAAAATGTGTACCCGTACAGCTAACAGATATTATAACAATTTTATCGTCAGGTTAAGCCGTCAGAAAACGGTCATACTTATATTGTATACAGTTGGCCTGGATATTATAATTACACTCATCTTTTCTACTATTCTTTTTCCATCTCACACTGCCGGACCGGTTTTTGCATCAAAAATTGAAGGATTTTTTATTGCAGTTTTAATTGGTCCATTTATTGAAACTTTATTGTTCCAGCATCTGATCATAAAATTTATCCTGAAGAAAAGCGCGACTGCAACATTGTTAGCCTGTATGGTTTCAGCTATACTTTTTGCCATCTCACACTATTATTCATGGGAATATATACTCAAAACCTTTATATCCGGGCTTCTCTTTGCCTCATTATTTCTTATTATAAGTCACAAGCGTCAAAATCCGGTCCTTATCGTTTTTATAGCCCATGCTATCTATAATTGCATTGGTCTCATAGTTGATATTTTAAATGGTACCATTTAAATACCAGCCATGAATAACTTCTATCGAATACATACTTATAGGAAAACAACCCATATACTTTATATAGTAATACTATTACTCATTTTTTCTGCTCTCTTTGCTTTACCATTTATTAATACAAGTATTTCTGTTATCTCCATGGGCATCATCCGGCCACTAAATGAGAGAACAGAACTCAAACCTGCTGTTTCCGGTATCATTGATACGTTACTGGTAAAAGAAGGAGACAGCATACTACAGGGGCACCTGGTAGCAAGAATTAAAGATAATGTTACTGCGCCTCAAATAGTGTTGAACAATGCTGAAGTAAGACAGCGGCTAAGCTTCATCGGTGACCTTGAGTTACTTACTACGGCAAAAAACTATAACAACTTAGTACTGAAAACACCGCTTTATCGTATTCAATTAAGCAGGTTTTTGTTTCAGCTAACCGACCAGCAGGCTGCCATGAAAAAAGCCAGTCATGAGCAGGAGATCAATACGTTGTTATTGAAAAATAAAGTAATTGCCCGCAAAGAACATTTTGATAAGGAAATTGAATCGGAACGTTTAGTAGCGCTATTCAATGCTTTTAAGCAGGAACAAATTACCAACTGGCAAAACGATTTAGAGCGCTACAAAACAGAAATATCGCAGTTTACTGCTCAGCGAAACCAAATAGAAAGCCATCAGAAAAACCACTTTATATATGCCCCGGTTTCCGGAGAAATTCAACATATTAATACCCGTTATGCCGGAGGCTTTATTGCCGCAGGAGAAACACTCTGCATTATTTCACCGCAGTCTAATTTGATTGGTGAATGTTATATCAGCACGAGAGATATGGGATTGCTGAAAATAAATCAACCTGTCCGCTTTCAGATAGATGCTTTTGATTACAATTATTTTGGAATACTGACCGGTAAAATCGCATCTATCGATAACGATTTTACACTATTAGATAACCAACCCGTTTTTAAAGTACGCTGCAGCTTCGATGATACCCAGCTATTATTAAAAAACGGTTATAAAGGCATACTTAAAAAAGGACTCACTTTCCAGGTCAGGTTTATGGTAACAGAGCGCACGCTGTGGCAATTATTGTTTGACAAAATGGATGATTGGCTGAATCCTACCGCTCCTTCCGCGCAGCTTACTAAAAAACAGCCATGAGAAAAAAGACATGTATTCAACAAAGAGATATTACTGATTGTGGCGCGGCATGTCTGGCTTCTGTTGCCATGTACTACAATTTACAATTACCCGTGAGCCGTATTCGCCAATATGCAGGAACCGATAAACAAGGTACGAATATACTTGGGCTTATTGAAGCAGCAGAAAGATTGGGCTTTCAGATTAAAGCGGCCAAAGGCCAGTTAGAAAGTTTAGCAAAAATTCCACTTCCCGCCATTGCACATGTGGTATTAAAAAACGGCTTGCAGCATTATGTGGTTATTTATAAGGTTGCTAAAAAGTATATTACTTGTATGGACCCCGGTGATGCTGCTTTTCATAAAGTAACTTTCCAAAAGTTTAAAGAAATATGGAGTGGCGTGATTGTACTATTACTTCCGGATGATGGCTTTGTAACCGGCAAACAAAAGATAAGTAATGCCAAACGATTCTGGCATTTAATTCGTCCACACACGGCAATGATGCTACAGGCTTTACTGGGAGCATTAATATATAGCATCCTTGGCTTATCTACCTCGCTTTACATTCAAAAAATTGTTGACTTTGTACTGATAGAAGGCAACATACGACTCCTGAACCTACTGAGCATAGCGATGGTTGTAATATTGGTTTTTCAACTCATCATCAGTGGCTATAAAACAGTATTTGCACTCCGTACCGGGCAAATGATTGATACCCGTTTAATACTAAGCTATTACAAACATCTGCTGAAATTACCCCAACGTTTCTTTGACAGCATGCGGGTAGGCGAAATCATCAGCCGCGTAAATGATGCCGTAAAAATCAGGGAGTTTATTAATAGTGTTGCGCTTAATATCATCGTCAATACACTAATCATTTGTTTCAGCCTGGCAGTCATGTTTCTATACTACTGGAAACTCGCTTTACTAATGCTGATGATCGTTCCGATTTACCTGTCTTTATACTGTATCAGCAATAGCGTTAATAAAAAATGGCAAAGAAAACTTATGGAAGAATCTGCAGAACTGGAAACACAATTCGTAGAAAGCCTGAATGCTGTAAGTACCATTAAAAGATTCAGCCTTGAAACTTATGCCAATGAAAAAACGGAAACCCGCTTCTTTAATTTATTGAACAGTATTTATAAAAGCAGTATCTATTCTCTTTATATAGGAACCGGGGCAGAATTTTTTACCCGCTTATTTACCATCGGCTTGCTATGGGCAGGAAGTTATTTTGTGATCAGCAGGGAACTATCACCGGGAGAACTATTATCCTTTTATGCACTGATCGGATATTTTACTGGTCCTGCCTCATCATTGATTGGTGCCAACAAACAAATACAGGATGCTTTAATAGCCGCCGACCGTTTATTCGAAATAATTGATCTGGAAACTGAAACCACAGGGCAGCATAGTATCAATCTAAAACCTGAACAAGTGCGTAATATCGTTTTTCATGATATTCATTTTCGCTATGGAACAAGATCCATGATATTTGAAGGACTGACCCTGCAAATAAACAAAGGCCAGAGCACTGCTATTGTGGGTGAAAGTGGAAGCGGCAAATCAACCCTGTTATACCTGTTACAAAATCTTTATCCACTCAAAAAAGGAACGATCAGTATTGGTGGAATTGATATACAGCATATCAGTCATAAAAGCCTGAGAGAACTTATTGCGGTAGTTCCACAACATATCGACCTATTTAGCGGAACCATCATTGAAAATATTGCCATTGGTGATACGGAACCAGACCTGGAAAAAATTCTTCACCTTTCTAAGATGCTGGGCATCCATCAATTTATAGAACAGTTGCCTAATACTTATAATAGCCAATTAAGTGAACAGGGTACCAATCTTTCCGGCGGACAAAGACAAAGATTAGCCATTGCAAGGGCCCTGTACCGGAATCCTGAAGTACTGGTGCTCGATGAAGCTACGAGCAATCTCGATCCATTAAGCGAACAACAGGTACAGGAAACCCTTCAATGGTTTCAGCAACAGGGAAAAACAATTATCATCATTGCACATCGGTTATCTACCATCAGGCATTGCAACAATATACTTGTTTTACAAAAAGGGAAATTAGTGGAAGCAGGATCACATGAAGCACTTTTAACTAATAAAGGTACTTACAATGAACTTTGGCGACAACATGTGGGGGCGTGAATGGTCAATGGTCAATGGTCAATGGTCAATAAGGAAAACTTGATTACGGTTTTAGTGATTGTTTATCTACAAAAAAAATCCATTCACGATTGACCATGCACGTCTCTCTTTCATTTCTCACGAAAAAGAAATCCCGCCACAAGTGACGGGACTCCATTCAAACAGACAAAGCAATCGAAGAGACCAAGTTGATATCGTGTTGCCTTAGGCTACACGATATGTAATCAGTTATACCTGAGGGGCTGACTGAAGAATTTCTTCACTGACACCTGCAGCATATTTCGAAAAATTATTGATAAACTGTTGAGCCAGATCTTTTGCTTTTGCATCATATGCAACAGCATCGGCCCAGGTATTTCTCGGGTTTAGTATTTCTGACGGTACACCCGGACAACTCAACGGCATCATCATACCAAATACCGGGTGTGCCTCAAATTGTACATTATCCAATTCACCTTTTAATGCAGCGGTAATCATGGCACGGGTATAACTTAGTTTCATCCTGTTACCTACCCCATACGATCCTCCACTCCATCCGGTATTAATCATCCATACGTTTACATCATGTTCTTTCATTTTCTGTCCAAGCATTTCGGCATATTTACCCGGATGTAACGGCAGGAAAGGTGCACCAAAGCAGGCACTGAATGTTGATTTGGGTTCAGTAATACCAGCTTCCGTACCCGCAACTTTAGCAGTATAACCACTGATAAACTGGTACATGGCCTGCCCCGGTGTTAAGCGGCTAACAGGCGGTAACACACCATATGCATCGCAGGTAAGAAAGAAAATATTTTTGGGAAGTCCACCAATACTAGGCTCAGCAGCATTGCTGATAAAATGTAACGGATAACTTACTCGTGTATTCTCTGTAATTTTTTTAGCAGTAAAATCAATCTGGTTGCCTCCTGCAACAAAACCAATATTCTCCACTAACGCACCCAGACGAATGGCATGAAAAATTTCCGGTTCTTTTTCTTCACTCAGGTCAATTGTTTTGGCATAACAGCCGCCTTCAAAATTAAATACACTGTTAGCGGTCCAGCCGTGTTCATCATCGCCAATGAGTTTACGATTTGGATCGGCACTCAGTGTTGTTTTACCGGTTCCACTCAGTCCGAAGAAAATAGCCACATCACCTGCATCGCCCATATTCGCACTGCAATGCATACTTAACACATTTCTCTCCTGTGGTAATACATAGTTAAGGATGGTGAAAATACCTTTCTTCATTTCTCCGGTATATCCTGTACCACCAATAAGAATAGTTTTATGTGTAAATGAAACAACAGCAAAATTATGTTGGCGTGTTCCATCTACAGAAGGGTCAGCTTTGAAACCCGGCGCCTGGATGATATGCCATTCAGGGTTAAAGTTTTCGAGTTCCTGCTCTGTTGGGCGGAGGAACATATTATATACAAATAAATTACTCCAGGGGTTTTCATTGATTACACGGATATTCATCCTGTATATGGGATCGGCACAGGCATAAGCATCACGTACCCATATTTCCTCTTTTGCATTCAGGTAATGCAGCATTTTGTCCTTTAACTGAAAAAAATACTTTTCCTCAATACCAATATTAAAATTGTTCCAGTGAACAGTGTCCGCCGTAATGGCATCTTTTACAATGAATTTGTCTTGAGGAGAACGACCGGTAAACTCACCGGTTTCAATACAGAGAGCACCTGTATTGTTTAATACACCCTGACCACGAAATAAGGTCTGTTCGGTTAATGCTTCCGGACTTAATTGATAATGAACATAATGCATCGGTTTGAGCCCCAATGCCGTCAACTGCTGAAGATTTAGCTGGGTCATAGATTCAGTCATATGCGAACAATCGTTAGTTAGGGGACAAAAATACTTGTTTAACGCTTTCATTAATTTTTTTATGTAGTATCTACACAATAGCATTTATCAATCGTTTGCGGTGAATCTTTTAAGATATTCAAGGAAACAAAGAGGATTTGAAGGTTCCCTAAAATCTCACCTCAATAATTGAAGTTTTTATAAAAAAATAGCCAGGAAAGCGCAAAATCCTGCAAACATCTCCCCTTCAACAAGTATTTTTACCAAAATTATCTAAACCATGACGGCTACATTGGCTAAAGGGACCCTCACAAGTACACATATTCAACAATTCAAATCAATATTGGGTGATGCTTTTGTACTGGCAGATGAAGAAAATCTGAACCATTATGGACACGATGAAACTGAGCGATTATTATACCTGCCGGAAGTAGTAGTAAAACCCCGGACCGCTGAAGAAATTTCCGCCATCATGAAAATCTGCAATAAGGATCTGATTCCGGTTACACCCCGTGGTGCAGGTACAGGTTTAAGTGGCGGCGCATTACCGCATTTGGGCGGTGTATTATTGTCTACAGAGAGAATGAACAGTATTCTTGCCATTGATGATCGCAATCTGCAGGTAATTACAGAACCTGGTGTAATTACAGAAGTGTTACAGAATGCAGTAAAGGAGAAAGGACTTTTCTATCCACCCGACCCGAGCAGCCGTGGAAGTTGTTTTATTGGAGGTAATATAGCCGAAAACAGCGGTGGACCCAAAGCGGTGAAATATGGTGTAGTTAAAGATTATGTACTGAACCTGGAAGTGGTTTTACCTAATGGAGAAATCATCTGGACAGGTGCCAATGTTTTAAAAAATTCAACCGGTTATAATCTTACACAATTACTGGTAGGGAGTGAAGGCACACTGGGTATTGTTACCAAGATTGTACTCAAACTCATCCCTTTCCCAAAATATGATTTACTGATGTTGGTGCCTTTTGCTTCTCTTGAAAAAGCAAGTGAAGCGGTGAGTGCTATTTTCCGCGCAGGTTTTGTACCAAGTGCTTTGGAACTGGTAGAAATAGATGCACTTAAAATTGTAAGTAAAATGGTCGACAGTACAGCTGTTCCTGTTGATGACTCTATTGCAGCCCATCTCATCATAGAAGTGGATGGCAATAATATGGATGTACTGATGAGTGAAATGGAATCAATTGCAGAACTACTTACACAGTTCGATGCCGGAGAAATATTCTTTGCAGACGATGTACAACAAAAAGCAGAACTCTGGAAACTACGCCGCCGCGTTGCTGAAGCTGTAAAATCAAGCGGTTATACCATTGAAGAAGATACAGTAGTACCACGTGCCGAATTACCTTCCCTGATAAAAGGAGTAAAAGAACTTGGAAAACAATATGGCTTTCATGCCGTTTGTTATGGACATGCAGGTGATGGTAATCTGCATATCCGCATCAACCATCCTACTATTAAAAACAGTCATGGCAACGAGGAAATGACCAATGCACTTCGGGCTTTATTTGAACTGGTAAAAACCCTCGGAGGCACCATCAGTGGAGAACATGGTATTGGACTGATACAGAAACCATATATGGCAACTGTATTTCGCGACACCAATCTTCATATCATGCGTGAAATTAAAAAAGCATTTGATCCTAACAATATTTTAAATGCGGGTAAAATCTTTGACCTGAACTGAACCGTACATTTGCATAAATACCAACGACCATGAAAAATAGTGTTTTGTTTACCTGTCTTTTGCTGCTTTGCACCAGTGCGTTTGCCCAGCAGAATGAAAGTGACGAACAACCTAAAGGTTTCAAAAGAGAAAACATGTTCTTTGGTTCCAGTCTGAACCTCTCATTGGGTAACCGTTTTTTTAATGTGGGTGTGAATCCTGAACTGGGTTACAGTCTCAACAAATGGCTGGATGCAGGTGTTTCATTAAATATTAACTATTTTTCACAGAATGCTAGTGATTTCAGCAATACACGTTTCCGCAATTTCAATTATGGTGTTGGTACCTTCTTGCGTATCTGGCCTGTAAACTTTTTACACCTGCAGGTGCAACCTGAATATAACTGGATCAATTCTTCTCAAAAAAATGTTATCACCGGACAAACTGCTAAGTATAATTATAATGCGGAAAGCCTGCTTGTAGGTATTGGTTATGGTAACAGGGTTGTTGGCGGGCAATATTCCTATGTTACATTGATGATTGATGTATTACAAAACATCAATTCTCCTTACCGCGATCAGTTTAATGATCCTTTACCGGTATTCAGGGCCGGATTTGGTGTTTACCTTAATCGAAAAAAGCAATAGCTTCATCGGCACTGCCCGCTATCAGTAAACGTTCGCGCCAGTCTTCGTATAAAAAACCTTCATTGGCCATCTGTTCAATATGGGCCACGAGATGCTGATAATATCCTGCTGTATTCAGCAGGATTATTTTTTTATTGTGAATATTAAGCGTGTTCCAGGTCAGCATTTCAAACAGTTCATCCAGTGTTCCATTACCGCCGGGCAATACAATGGCGGCATCACAAAGTTCATACATCATTTTCTTGCGTATATGCATGTCTTTTACCACATGTAGTTCTGTTATACCCTCATGCTGATGCTCCCATTCCAGTAAAATCTCCGGAATTACACCAATAACTTTCCCACCGTTATCCATAACAGCATTTGCCACAGCTCCCATTAACCCCTTATTTCCTCCGCCGTAAATCAGGGTGATTCCTTTGGAAGCCATAAGCTCACCCAGCCCGGCTGCCTCATTCTGAAAGAGTAGATTATGGCCATTCTTTGAACCGCAAAAAACTGCAATTCGCTTTGTTTGCATACCTGATATTTTACGTCGCAATGTAAGCCGCTTTGATATTATAAGCCAAAAACAGGTATTTTTTATTTGTAAAGTTCTGATACGGATTCCTGCAATAAACCGCAAGCAACTCCTATCTTTACTTGGAACGATTGTTATTCAGCTCATAAACAAGAACGCCATGTCGCCACTTCTTTTGTTTTCATTTGTCATTATTTATTTCCTGATCTTACTGGTTGTAGCCTGGTATACCGGAAGAAATAGTAATAATGATTCTTTTTTTATCGGTAACAGAAACAGTAACTGGATGCTGGTTGCATTTGGTATGATTGGCACATCATTAAGCGGGGTAACCTTTGTGAGTGTACCAGGTGCCGTAGCAAAAGAATCATTTGCTTATATGCAGATAACTCTTGGTTATCTTATTGGCTACATGGTAATTGCTTTTGTGCTCCTGCCTTTGTATTACAAACTTAATCTTACCTCCATTTATAACTACCTGAGTTCACGACTGGGATTTGCTTCTTATAAAACAGGAGCCTCCTTTTTTATACTGTCGCGTACACTTGGTGCCACGGCACGTTTATATCTTGTGGTTCGCATTTTACAGGATGCTATTCTCGAAAGTTTTCATGTGCCATTCTGGGCCACTACACTCATTATCCTTCTCATGATACTGTTATACACGTATGAAGGTGGTGTAAAAACAATTGTATGGACCGATACTTTACAAACTTCCTGCATGCTCATTGGTCTCGTTATTTGTGTGGTATATATCCTGAGCCAGTTAAACATGGGTATCAGCGAAAGTTTTGCAGCTATGGGCAACAAAGGTTATTCAAAAATATTTTTCACTGAGCCGGAAAGTCGCTTCTTCTTTCTGAAACAGATACTCGCAGGCGCATTTGTTACCATTACCATGACCGGTATGGACCAGGAAATGATGCAGAAAAATATTTCTGTTAAAACATTAAAAGACTCTCAAAAAAATGTAGTAACACTTGGTTTTATTATGCTTGCTGTAATTGGCCTGTTCCTCTTCCTCGGTGGTTTATTACATCTTTATGCAGACGCACAGGGTATTGCTGCAACAGGTGACAAACTATTCCCCACCATTGCATTGAATCATATGCCAAGTATGGTGTCGGTTATTTTTATCATTGCCTTGATCTCTGCGCTTTTCCCCAGTGCTGATGGGGCTATTACTGCACTGACTTCTTCTTTCTGTATCGATATCATCGGATTACAGCGTCGTAATGACTGGACCGATCAGCAAAAGAAAAAAATAAGACAACGCGTTCACCTGGTGTTTGCCGGCATTTTCCTGTTATTTGTTATGATTTATAAATGGATCGACAGCAGTAGTATGATTGGCGTAATCCTTAAAGTGGCTGCTTATACCTACGGTCCATTGCTGGGTCTCTTTACTTTTGGCATCTTACTGAAACGCGCTGTGAATGATAAACTGGTACCTATTGTATGTATTGCTTCTCCGTTGTTATGTCTTCTCGTCGATAAGTTTCAGAAACAACTGTTCGGTTCCTTTGAAATCGGATTAGAACTGCTAATTATTAACGGCCTGATTACTTTCCTGGGATTATTGCTGATCTCACGGAGAAGTAATACATAAGTGGGTCTCACTATACCTCTTTATCACCACAATTGTATAATCTCCTGGCTTGCAGTTGATGTGGCAAAAGATGGCTCTTCCTGAACAGGTTGTTCTATCTTCTCTCCCTGCGTGATGTTTATCAGCGAATTAATCTCTAGCTTATATCCAAGAGATGCGGCATTTGCAAGTAAAGAGACTACCTGGCTTCGGCTTTCATATAATTCTGAAAGTCTTTTTGTAGACCCAGTATCTGCTTTCCCAAAACGTTCTTCGGAACTGAAGTTTTTCATACGATGGAAATTGATCTTGTGGTTAAGCAGTGTTAACAACACTTCTTTGGCTTCTTCAGGAGTAAATACCCCTTTGACCAGCGTAACATTTTCTTGAGTATTCATATTATAAAATTTAAGCGATGACGATTCCGGATTCAATATTTAGAGCCTGCTCTTCTGATAATATCCTGTTTTTAAAATCATGTAACTCTTTCTGAAGCTGCTTTATTCGATTCTCACGCATTTTAATATCCTCTTCTCTTTCAGCTACCCTGATCTTATCTTCATGATATTTGATCTTAACATTTACCAGTTGAGCAATAAGATCAAATGCTTCGTTTTTGTTGAATCTGCCCTTAATAAGCTGTAGTTGCATCATATGTTTGTTTTTATTGCCCTTGTCCTAATGAATAAGCCTGTTTTCCGTTAAACGTGTAGAGGTTTTCTGTTTTTATAGTATCTATTCCATGCGCATCTGCTTTTTCAAGCAGTTCAATGATTTGCTGTTTTGTAACGCCGGCACCATTTGTTGGTTTGAACCGACAACGCCAGTGATCGGTACAGAATGTTTCTTCAAAGCCTTCCGGCCATACTTTAATTCCCCTGTTAGTTATCATTGATAATTCTACACCCAATACATCCACTTGCTTTATTTTCTCGGCCAGTTCATCGGCTTTGTACCCATTCCAGTGTATAAAAAGGTCTACACCTACCAGTTCTTTTTGAGAGGCTGCTTTGCGTATATATTTTGGCAAGTTTAGTACGACCCGTTCGTTGTATTGAACCGGTGTAAGTTGTGATGGTTTTTGCCCAAGATTGGCAATCACTGCCTTTGCAAATTCTTTTGTTCCTACCATTTGCCTGCTTACTCCCTCTTTATAGATATCGTAGGTATGAATTCCGTCTTCGATTGTTTTTAACCAGGCGTTCTGTACTTTTTCGGCTATCAACGATTGTCCGATATGACTGAGCATCATAATCGCACCTTGTAATAATCCGGATGGGTTGGCTACATTCTGACCAGCTCTTTTGGGTGCAGAGCCATGAATGGCTTCAAACATGGCGCATGACTCTCCAACGTTAGCAGAGCCTGCCAATCCTACTGATCCTGTAATTTGTGCAGCCACATCTGATAAAACATCACCGTATAAATTAGGCATCACAATTACATCAAACTCTTCTGGTGTATCTGCCACTTTTGCCGCTCCGATATCAATAATCCAATGCTCATTTTCAATCTCAGGATATTCCTTTGCAATTTCATCGAACACCTGATGAAACAAACCATCTGTCTGTTTCATGATATTATCCTTCGTGAAGCAGGTTACTTTTTTACGACCATACTGTTTAGCATATTCAAAAGCATAGCGTATGATTTTTTCACATCCGGGTCTGCTGATCAGCTTAAGACATTGTACTACTTCATCTGTTTGTTGGTGTTCAATGCCTGCATACAGGTCTTCTTCATTTTCACGGATGATTACAATATCCATTTTAGGATGTTTGGTCTTAACATATGGATGAAGACTCGTACAGGGCCGTACATTGGCATACAGACCTAAAAACTTGCGTGTGGTTACATTCAGACTTTTATATCCACCACCCTGTGGAGTGGTGATCGGCGATTTCAGGAAAATTTTATTCTTCCGGATAGTATCCCAGGCTTCTTTTGCAATACCTGCAGTATTTCCGGCCAGGTACACTTTCTCTCCTACTTCAATTTCATCGATTTTAATCTGTGCACCCGCTGCTATAATGATATCCAGTGTAGCGTCCATTATTTCCGGCCCGATCCCATCTCCTTTTGCAATTGTGATTTTAGTCATACTTGATTGTTTTTTGATTGATCATGCAAAAATGAGTTAAACTTATTATATACTTTTATTTATCTTTATAATAATAACCATAAAAATTATTTATGAATTATACACTACATCAGCTACAGGTTTTTCTGAAAGTTGTACAGACTCAAAGTGTTACCAAGGCTGCAGAAGAATTACACCTCACACAACCTGCGGTTTCCATTCAACTGAAAAATCTTCAGGATCAGTTCGAAATACCGATTACAGAAGTAATAGGCAGGAAATTGTATATCACAGATTTCGGAAAAGAAATCGCCCTTGCAGCAGAAACCATTCTCAATAAAGTAAATGCCATCAATTATAAAACGCTGGCATATAAAGGTCAATTATCGGGCAGGCTCAAAATTTCGGTCGTATCTACAGGCAAATATGTGATGCCCTATTTTTTAACAGGCTTCATGAAACAGCATACAGGTGTAGACCTTATTATGGATGTGACCAACAAAGCCAGAGTAATAGAAAGCCTTGACAGAAATGAAGTAGACTTCTCTCTTGTATCAATTATCCCTGATACAATAAAGGTTAACAGGATTGAACTACTGCCCAATAAACTCTATTTAGTAGGTGTACGCAACTCCAGAATACCTTCACAAGGAAATATTAAAAAACTATTTGAAGAACTACCTCTTATTTTCCGTGAAACTGGTTCTGGTACCCGACAGACTATGGAAAAATTTATCGAAAAAAAACACCTTACTTTTCGAAAAAAAATGGAGCTTACCTCCAATGAAGCGGTGAAACAGGCTGTATTGGCAGGTTTAGGCTACTCCATCATGCCATTGATAGGCATTAAAAATGAATTGAAAAACGGAGACATGAAAATCATTCCGGTAAAAGGCCTGCCAATTAAAACCGCCTGGCAATTAATTTGGTTAAAAGGAAAAAAATTAAGCCCCATAGCTTCCTCTTTTCTGGAATACATAACTAAAGAAAAAACATCCGTAATCCAACAATTTTTTCCACAAATAGATTAAATGAAATTATATCAGCGGGTTCAGGACTATATAATATTGCTTATGCCTCTTTTCTCACTTCTTTCCAAACAAACTCCTCTATATCATCAAAAAGATTGCGTGTACGCGCCTTCCCTTTTGATTGTTCTTCGTATTTATTGGTGAGTGCTAATGCGAGTTGATACATTTCTTCGGTTGCCGTCTGGTCAACCATTTCAGCAAAATTTTTAGGCTGCTCACTTGTTTCCAGCTCCCTGATATAACACAATACTTCCACTACTTCAAAATGTGTTTTTTGCCAGGAATCAAATCCGTTGGGGAAATCAGGCATGGCCATAGTGAATCGTTTTTGTGAGTAATCTTATCTATTTAAAAATACTCATTTTTTATTTCAAAAAATCAGCCATATATCAATAGCAAAATCTTAGCAATGCTTTAACCCCATTATTAATTATCAACAATCAGGCACCCGTCTATTTTGATTGTTGACTTTTGGCTTTTGAATCCCGCCTTCAACAATCCACCCGCCAGTTTCTTATCTTTGCGCCATGAATACCCCCCTGATTCTTTCCCCCGAAGCAGAAGCCTATGCCCAGGCATTTACAGCTTCAGAGGATGGTCTTTTACAGGAAATCGCCCAAATTACCCGCCAACAGCACCCACAGGCCCATATGTTAAGCGGACAGGTGCAGGGGAAATTTTTATCGTTCCTGAGCACTATACAGCGTCCTAAATACGTTTTAGAGATAGGAACCTTTACCGGCTATAGTGCCCTTTGCCTGGCTGAAGGCCTTCAGGCAAACGGGGAACTGCATACTATTGAATGCCGTGAGGATGATGCAGGTACGGCCAGGAACTATTTTAGCAAAAGCAAAAGAAATCATCAGATACATTTGCACATTGGTAATGCAGCGGAAATAATACCCGCATTGGAACATAACTGGGACCTGGTTTTTATAGATGCAGACAAAACAGGTTATATCGGGTATTATGAGCAATTGGTACCCTGCCTGAACAAAGGTGGACTGATTATTGCTGACAATGTATTGTTTCACGGACAGGTACTGGAAGAAACGATCAGCGGGAAGAATGCAAAAGCCATCCACGCATTCAATGAACATGTAAGACAGGATGAAAGAACGGAACAGGTTTTATTAACCATCAGGGATGGGCTCTTACTGATTAAAAAGAAAGACGCATGAAAAAATGGATTGTATTATTATCGGTGTATACCTGTTTCTGTGCAAACAGCAGTGCACAGCATCTTTCTGTGAAAGAAAAAACGGAAGCCTATATCAACAGCTATAAAGAACTGGCTATTGAAGAAATGTTGCGTACTGGTGTACCGGCATCCATAAAACTGGCACAGGGTATTTTAGAATCGCAGTTTGGTGAAAGCACGCTTGCAAAAAATGCCAATAACCATTTTGGTATTAAATGTAAAACCGAATGGACGGGTAAAAAAACTTACCAGGATGATGATGCCAAAGGAGAATGTTTCCGCGTATATCCCAACGCCGCACAATCTTATAAAGATCATTCAGATTTTTTGAAGACCAGGCCGCATTATGCTTTTCTTTTCAAACTCGAACCTACTGATATTACCGGATGGGCTTATGGACTTAAACGTGCCGGTTATGCTACCAACCCAACCTACCCAGAAAAATTATTAAAGATAGTGGAAGATTATAAGCTGCATCAGTACACCATGCTGGCGCTGGCCATCAGAGAAAATAGAAATGCACCGGAACAGCAGGTAACAGCTACTGTTGACGCTACAAAACTGCCTGTACAGTTGGCAAAAGAAGAAGATGGAAAAAATAATGAAGCCAGGATACAAGTAAATGAAAAGCCCAGGGAAAACAAAGTACTGGAAGAAAATAAGGTTAAAGAAGAACCAAAAGTTGCACAGGTTACTGCCGAAGATACCGCCGATAAAACGGAATACACCATAGTTCCCGAAAAGAAAGTGGAACCTGCTATTGAGAAAAAAGCAGCTCCCTATCCTGATGGGGTATTTACCATTAACCACACAAAAGCCATTTATGCCAAAGAAGGCACTTCCCTCCTTGCACTGGCATATCGCTACGATATTAGTTTGAGTAAATTGTTCGACTTTAATGAAATACCCGAGAGTGATATCTTAGATACAGATCAGTTATTGTTTATTGAGAAAAAACAAAAAAGAGGCGCTTCCGATTTGCATGAGGTTGCTACCGGTGAAACCCTTCATACTGTTTGTCAGAAAGAAGGCATTCGTCTTGAGAGCTTACTGGAATACAATAAGCTAAAAAAAGACAGCCAGCTTTCGGCCGGACAAAAACTATACCTACGCTCTCCTGTAGAAATTAAAAATGCTGAGGCCAAAGCAAAAACAAAAAACACTAAATAATTCAGCATGAATGTGATCACTGTTCACGATAAACAATTTGTTCCTTATTTACCAGAAGATATGATCCGTGAAAAAGTAAAAGAACTCGCGGCAGCGCTTGATAAAGATTATGCAGGTAAGAAACCATTGTTCATTGCTATCCTGAACGGTTCATTTATGTTTGCCGCCGATTTGTTTAAAGAACTATCTATTGAAGCTGAAATTTGTTTTATTAAGCTGGCTTCTTACAAAGGCACAAAATCTACCGGACAGGTAATTACCGCTATCGGACTCGATACAGAAATCAATAACCGACATGTGGTAATTCTCGAAGACATCATTGATACCGGTAAAACCATGAATGAGTTTTTGCCACAGTTAATCAACCAGCAACCCCTGTCGCTTAAAGTGGCCGTATTCTTACACAAGCCCGATGCCATGAAATACCCCATCCAGATTGACTATTGCTGCTTCACTATTCCCAACCGTTTTGTACTGGGTTATGGGCTTGATTATAACGGGTTCGGTAGAAATATCAAAGAGATTTACCAGCTCAAAGACGAAGCATAACAAGGCTTTAACAGCGTTGATTATACCTGAATCTATTGATTTAGCTTATATTGTAATTGAAACCCCTTTGCCAAATGAGTAAACGCATTTGGATATTACTGTACTGTCTTGCCTGTTCCTTCTACTCCACTGCGCAATATTATATTCGCGGTGAGGTAAGAAATGAACATGGTGTATTACTCGAAGGTGTAAAACTCAGATTAAAATCAAAACCACAACAACTATTTACCAGTGGCAATTCCGGCGCATTTGGCATTTCACTGGCTCAACTCAAAGATTCTCTTTCATTACAACTGGATGGCTATGAAAAACTTTGCATACTGGCAGACAGCAGACAATTTCAACGTCTTCAGCTCAACACGCTTCCAGGTACATTAAAATTGTATAAAAACAACAGGGCCTCTATCATTTCCAATACCGGCAACGATACTTATGTTCCTTATTCAAAACAGGGAGAGAGTTATAGCGGTTTAATTGAAAATGATTTCATTGAAGCAGCTACATTTCCAGAAACAGGCTTCTCTCTGAATATTGATAATGCTGCTTATAGCAATATCAGGCGTTTTATTTCGAACCAGATGTTTGTTCCGGAAGACGCTATTCGTATTGAAGAGATGTTGAATTATTTCAGCTTTCCGATTACAGAAAATATACCCTCACAAAACAAGGAAGCATTTAGTTTCAGTTATAAGCATACCAGTTGCCCATGGAATCAGCGTAACCAGTTACTATTTTTACAAATGGAGGCCCCGGCTATTCCATTGGAGAATGTACCCCCATCAAATCTTGTGTTCCTGATCGATATTTCAGGCTCCATGGATAAACCCAATCGTTTACCCTTGTTACAAGCTGCTTTCAAACTATTGGTGAATAACCTGCGTGATGTTGATACCATTACGATTGCCACTTACGGTGGTGGTGTTGGCATTGTACTTCCTCCTACAGGTGGTGTACATAAGCAAACTATTAAAAATGCAATAGACTCTTTGTCTGCCGGCGGCGATACACCAGGTGCCGGCGCCATTCAATTGGCCTATCAACTGGCAAAAGACAATTTTATACCCGAAGGAAATAACCGTGTTATTCTCGCTACTGATGGCGATTTCAATGTTGGACAATCTTCTGAAAAAGAGTTAGAAGAATTAATACAACGTTATCAGCAAACAGGAATCTATCTTACCTGCCTGGGTATTGGTATGGGTAACTATAAAGACAGCAAGCTCGAATCTCTCTCTAAAAAAGGGAATGGTAATTTTGCTTATATAGATCAAATCAGGGAAGCTGAAAAAATATTAGTAAAAGAGTTCACTAAAACCATGTTTGCAGTAGCCGATGATGCGGCCATTACTGTACGTTTCAATCCGTCTATCGTATCTAATTACAGGCTGATTGGATTTGACAATAAAAAAACAGCTTTGGAAGACAGCAACAGTGTACTCGAGGGAGGAGAAATTGGCAGTGGACATACCATTACAGCAATCTTTGAAATCAGCCCGGCAAAGGACAGTGCAACATCTGTACATCAGTCATTGGCATCAGTTGAACTTCGTTACAAAAAACCAGGAACCAATGATCTGCTTAAGCAATCTTTTACCTGTGAATACCAGGGTACAGAGATACAACAAGCCGATAGTGTATATCGTTTTGCTGCAGCAGTTGCCATGTTTGGTTCTGTTCTACGTAAATCGAAATACACGAAGGATTATCAACTGGAAGATGTGTTGACACTTGCCAAGTCAGGCATTCAGAAAGACAATGTACTGCAACATGAATTTGGAAAACTTGTAGAGCAAGCCATCCTGCTCTACAATCCATCAAAGAAAAAAAGAAAATAACCCTCTGCGGATTTCTCTGTTATCTCATGTTCTGCGGTGATGTCAGGAACCTCACCGCAGAGAAAAGAGAACGCAGAGTTTACGCAGAGATGACTCTTTAACTGAATGCTTCTTTCACTCTTTCCAAGAAGCTCTTATCGCTTTTATTGGGATTGGGTTTAAAGTTGGGGCTCTCACTCATTTTTTCAAGCATACACTTTTCTTCATCACTTACATGCTGTGGTGTCCATACATTTACATAGATTAACTGGTCACCTTTATTGTAGCCCTGTACTTCAGGGAACCCCTTTCCTTTGAGCCGGAATATTTTACCACTCTGCGTACCTGCAGGTATTTTAATTTTTGCCCTTCCATCAATTGTTGGCACTTCAACCTGTGTACCAAATACTGCATCTGAAAATGACAGGTAAAGATCATAAGCCACATTCAATCCATCACGCTGTAATTCGGGATGCGCTTCCTCCTCTATCTGAATAATAAGATCACCCGCAAATCCACCACGTTCACCGGCATTTCCCTTGCCACTCATACTCAGCTGCATACCTTCCTGTACACCTGCGGGAATATCTATACTAATTGTTTCTTCACCATATACTCTTCCTTCACCTTTACAACTACCACATTTTGCAGTTACGGTGGAACCGTCTCCGTTGCAGGTTGGACATGTGCTTACTGTTTGCATTTGTCCGAGAAAAGTATTGGTTACCCTTCTTACCTGTCCGCTGCCACCGCATGTTCCACAATTCTGTACACTGTTTTTATCTTTTGCACCGTTACCACCACAGGTATTACACAATACATGCTTTTTCACTTTTACATTCTTGGTAACTCCTTTGGCAATCTCTTCAAAATTCAGTTTGAGTTTAATGCGCAGGTTACTGCCCCTTTGTCCACGTGCCCTTCCACCACCACCACTGTTTCGGCTGCGGCCACCACCAAAAAGACTACCAAACATATCATCACCGAAAATATCTCCAAACTGGCTGAAGATATCATCCATATTACTGTAACCACCGCTACCACCTCCAGTACCCGGACCAAATGCAGCATGACCATAACGATCGTATTTAGCCTTCTTATCTGCATCGCTCAGCACTTCATAAGCCTCTGCTGCTTCTTTAAATTTTTCTTCTGCCTCTTTATCACCTGGGTTACGGTCGGGGTGGTATTGCATGGCCACTTTCCGATAAGCTTTTTTAATCTCATCGGCAGAAGCTGATTTACTCACACCCAGTATTTCGTAGAAATCTCTTTTAGACATTTTTTGATTTTTTGATCTTCGATTTCTTGATTGCTTGATTTCTTGATTTCTGTAAATCGAAAAATCAAAAAATCAAACTTATTTCCCTACCACCACTTTAGCGAAGCGGATAATTTTATCGTTGAGGTAATATCCTTTCATCACTTCATCTATCACTTTCCCTTTCAGTTCTTCAGAAGGTGCCGGAATTTCTGTGATGGCTTCATGTTTTTCTACGTCGAAATCTGCGTGGATACTCTCCATTGCTTTCACACCTTTCGACTGGAGGTTTGAACGAAGCTTATTGAAGACGAGTTGTATTCCTTCTTTCTGAACAGCGATATCATCATTGCTTTGTAATTGTTTTTCTGCACGGTCACAATCATCCAGCACATCCAGCAGGGAAACAATTACATCTTTCCCGGCAGTCTGTATTAGTTCAATACGCTCTTTAGCTGTTCTGCGTCTGAAATTGTCGAATTCGGCCATGAGGCGGAGGTATTTATCTTTCTGCTCCTGTAATTCGGCCTGTAGTTTTTCCAGTTGACTATCATCAACCACTGGTTCATTCAGGTGTGAGGTACCCGCAGCATTTTCATCTGCGTTGATATCGATTACCTGGTTCGTTGCTTCATTCATATTCGATGTAGTTGCCTGCTCTTCCATAGTCATTTTGCTTAATACTTTTTGTGGCAGAACTGTCAAAAATTTTGCCGATGCAAAGAAACGGGAAAAAATGACAGTTTTTGAGGGTAAAAAACATGGCTTGTCAGTTGAAATTCAGTCATTTCGGGGTTCTCCGGCCGCTTTAACAGCATATGCTCTGGTTACGATGGGTTATCTTCGCGCCATGACAAATGTGTATCTCAGGAAAAAGATTGCTCCCAGGATCGCCAATGGCCATCCCTGGGTATTTGGAAATGAAGTAGAAAGGGTTTCAGAACCGGTTGAAGCGGGTGATATTGTAGATGTTTTTTTTGCCGACGGTAAACTGGCCGGACGGGGTTATGTGAACCCTAAATCACAAATCATGGTGCGTCTTCTCACCCGTAAACAGGAGGAAATAAACGACCAGTTCTTTTATAACCGTATTGCTCAGGCATGGTCATACCGTCAAAAAATTGGCTACACCGAAAACTGTCGCCTCATTTTTGGTGAAGCAGATTATATGCCCGCACTGATCATAGATAAATTCAACGACTATTTTGTATTGCAAACCCTTTCATTGGGTATGGACAAATGGAAACCCGCCATTGTAAAAGCACTTGAATCCATTTTCTCTCCGAAAGGTATTTATGAACGCAACGATGTACCGGTTCGCGAACTGGAAGGGCTGGCACAACATAAAGGCTTTCTGTCTGCTCCTTTTGATACGAATATCATCATTAATGAAAACGGATTAAAGTTTCATGTTGATATTGAGAACGGACAAAAAACAGGTTATTTTCTCGACCAGCAGGATAATCGTCGCGCCATTCAGCATATTGTAAAAGGAGCGGAAGTACTGGGAGCATTTACCTATACCGGAACTTTCGAAATTCATGCGGCACATTATGGCGCCAAATCGGTTTTAGGTTTAGATATTTCCGACAACGCAGTGGCACAGGCAAACAGAAATGCAGCATTAAACGGACTTGAAAATGTCTGTCGTTTTGAAGCCATGAATGCCTTTGATGTGCTGAAACAATGGGGCAAAGATGGAAGACAATATGATGTAGTGATGCTAGACCCTCCGGCATTTACCAAAAGCAGGGAAAATATACAGAAAGCCATAACAGGTTATAAAGAAATAAACCTGAGAGGCATGAAACTCATACGCAATGGTGGTTTCCTCGTAACATCAAGTTGTACCAACCTGGTACAGCCCGATCTGTTTTTACAAACCATTGAAATGGCAGCCAAAGATGCGCGTAAAAAAATAAGACAGGTAACTTTCCAGGCACAGGCCAGTGACCATCCCATAATCTGGGGAATGGAGAATACGAATTATTTGAAGTTTTTGATTGTGGAGGTAGCATATTAGAGCCTGTTTAAAATTTATTTCACAGATTTAGTATGGTCGAAAAATGACTGAATTTACTCGTATTTAGATGCCTTTTCAGCATTTTTCCTGTATCAAATCACCATGCCTAATACGGATATTGAACCTTTTAAAGGCTATACGTAATATAAAATCAAAAAATTAAACAGGCTCGTACATTTTATCTGTTACTGATTATTTTTCGTTTAATAATTTCGTCATCAAGTCAATTACTTCCTTTGAAGAATAGTCTGCACCGCCGACCTGCCTGCCGATAATATTGTTCTGTTTATCTACGATAATTGTCGTCGGGATTGAGCCAGTAAATAGCTCACGGGGTATTTCGCTATCAGGAATGTGTATGGGCAAGTCATACTTCTTCTTTTTCATCCACTCTTTAGATTTTTCTATTTTCCCGTCCACATCAACCATAAGAAATACCAAATCTTTGTTATCCTTAAAAGTCTTTCTCAAATCATTGATAGAAGGCATTTCGTGAATACACGGCGGACACCACGTAGCCCAAAAATTGATAAAGACAACCTTTCCTTTTAATGACCGTAGCGAAATGGTTTTACCGTTTTCGTCTTTGAACTTTAAATAAGGCGTTTGCTGCATATTAGACACTAATGGCTTTTCGCCATCAATGCCTTGATTTGCGGTATTTTTTCCATCAATATTATTTTTGTTCATTGATGCGTATGCCCATCCCATAATAACTATTAAGGGGAGTGGGGCTATTTTTTTGATGTTCATTTTCATACTCTTATTTTTTTATTTTACCCTCTTTAATTTCCTCCGATGGTTTTAGAATGATTTTATCCCCTGGAGAAAGATTTCCGAAAACTTCTGTCAGTGTATCTAAACTAATACCCTCGCTTACGGCAATACGTTTTACTTCATTGTTGTTCATCGTTAAAACATACATTCCCGACTGTGTATTTAATACGGACTTGTTCTTAACCCAATATGATGGAGCTTTGCGCTGTAATTTCAGTTTTACCCGTGCGTAATCGCCTCCCTGCAATTCGCCTGACAGATTGTTCACATCAAACTCCAATGTAAGGGAACGGTCTTGCTGGTCGAGCAATCCTGCTGTGCGGGAAAGTTTGGCATCAAATGTTTTACCTGGCTGCGAGCTAACGGTAAATGTTGCAGCCATACCCTGTTTTACGGATGCTGCGTGTTTTTCGGGAAGGGATAATGTTAAGCGTAACTTATTGCCCTGCGCCATCATAAACAATGGCGTGTTGCTCCCTGTACCTGCCAAAGCACCAACAGAAACATTCCTTTGCGTAATAATTCCATCAAAAGGTGCTGTGATACGTAAATACTGCTGCAATTGTAACGAATGCGCCGTACCTGCTTTGGAAGCGTCATAAGCGGATTTGACACTTTCCATAGCACTTTTAGCCCTGTCCAATTCAATATCCGCTACCGCTCCCGTTGTTTTGGAAGCAGTTACCAATCGTTCATAAGCCTGTTTTGCATACAAGTAATCGTTATAAACCTTTTGTTCTGATGATTTACTTGAAAGATATTGCTGCTGCATTTCGGGAGCTTCCAGTACCGCCAAAAGCTGCCCTTTGCGAACCCGATCGCCACGGTCAACATACATTTGTTTTACAAAGCCAGTAACCTTAGCAAATACAGCCACCTGCTCGTATGGTTTCAGTTCCGCCGGAACGGATATTTCGTATTCGGGATTGATGAACTGTACAGGAGCCGTCTTATAATTGACGGCTTTTGGTTGTTCGGTTTTAACTTGCCCTTTTTCCTTTTCTTTTTGGGAGCAAGCCGAAAGCAGCAATACCAGCGAGGTAGTCAATGCCAATACTACTGTTGATTTTCTATTTATTGAAATGCTGTGATACATTGTTTTCTATTTTTTAAAAGTTTATTATATCGTTTGTTTTTCAGACTGTTCCGCATAATACCTGCTTTCGCAGTCATCAGGGTCTAATGAAGGGCTAATCACTTTCGTCCTTGACATCAGGGATGAAAAGAAATGCGGAACCAACAACAGGATGGTTACGGTAGAGGCAATCAATCCACCGATAACCGCTCTGCCTAACGGTGCTACCTGCTCCGCTCCATCGCCTAAGCCCATCGCCATTGGTAACATTCCGGCAAGCATCGCTGCAGCAGTCATCAATACAGGTCTTAACCTTGAAGAAGCCGCAAGCCTTGCTGCATTAATAGGTTTTAACGCCATTTTGGTGCGGTAATACTCTGCCTGATTGACTAATAATACCGCATTTGAAACCGATACACCAAGCGACATAATAATACCCATATAGGATTGCAGGTTAAGCGTACTGCCCGTAAGGAATAAAATAATGAGGCTACCCGCAATAACGGCAGGCAATACAGAAAGGATAATCAAAGGCACTTTGAAAGATTGGTAATAAGCCGAAAGCATCAGGAATATGGCTATAATGGCTACGCCCAAACCTGCCAAGAGGCTGCCCAATGTATCATCCAATAACTGTAATGTTCCCTCTGTCCATACAACAGTTCCACGAGGTGCTTCTCCTGCATCTTTAATAGCTTGTTTCACTGCCCTTGAAGACGTACCCAAATCTTTTCCGTACAAATTGGCAACAATGGTAACGTAACGGTTAGGTCCCTTACGGTTCACCTGTGCTGGAGCAGTAGTCCTGCGTATGGTTGCCACATCTTCCAGTACAGGGCGAATACTTCCCGCTTTCAACGGAAGCGAACGCAATCTTTCCTCCGAAATAATCCCCTCTGGTATCTGTACCTGTGTTTGGAAAACCAATCCTGATTTGGGGTCAATCCAAAGGTTTTTGTCTGTAAAACGGGTAGATGAGGTTGCCGTAACAAGGCTGCGGGTAATATCCTGCATAGTCAAACCGAACTGCCCCGCAAGGTCACGGTTTACTTCAATTTCCATACTTGGATAAACAATAGGTTCGGCAATGCGCACATCGCGTAAGTAAGGAACTTTTTTGAGATTAGCCTCAATCTTTGATGCGTGGGCAAATGCACCTTTTATCTGACCTGCTCCAACTTTAACTTCAATAGGTGTCATTGCACCCTGTCCCATAATCTTTTCGGTCAATTCCATTGGTTCAAAATTGAAAGCGACTTCTGGGTGCTTCTCAATTATCTTTTTACGGACTTTCTCTTTAAAATCTTCCATCGAACCACCGTACACATCTTTATTGACGGATATTTGCAAAACAGCTTCGTGGGATGAATTACTGAAAAGGAATATCGGGTTGATAGGCGAGCCTGCGGGGTGCATCCCTACAAATGCGGAAGTAATATTTAAACCGTTTTCAGGAAGCTCATCTTTAATATCATTGGTAATATCCTTAACAATCTGCTCGGTCTTTTCGAGCCTGCTTCCCTGTGGAGCTTGTATGCGCATCTGAAAATCGCCATTATTGGAAACGGGCATTACATCCGTACCAACAACAGTTACTAACAAGCCTGAAATAGCACCTGCAACCAGCACATAAACGACAAAAAGGGGTATTGCCTTGGTTGACCATTTACGCATCTTAAATGAATAGTTTACACGGAACTTATCGAAGAAAGCCCGCTTTCTCGGTGTGTTGGCTTCTGTATTGTGCTTGTTTTTCATCATCCAGTTTGCCAGTATCGGTACAAAGGTCTGCGAAGCCAAAAACGAAGCAATCATTGCAAAAGCAACCGCCATTGACAAAGGCATAAACATATCTTTCGGGATGCCTGTCATAATAAAGGCAGGGGTCAAAACAGCAAGAATACACAGCAAAATCAACAATTTTGGGATGGAGATTTCAAGCAAGGCATCTATAATAGCTCGTTGTTTGGGCTTGCCCATCTCCATATGCTGGTGTATGTTTTCTATCGTTACCGTGGCTTCATCGACGAGAATACCGATGGACAGGGCAAGACCGCTCAATGTCATAATATTGATGGTCTGTCCGAAAAGGTAAAGTGTGGTAATGGCTGCAAGAATGGCAATCGGAATGGTCAGTACCACGATGATAGCTCCACGGGTATCGCCTAAGAACAATAATATCATTAACCCTGTAAATACCGCTCCCAAAATCCCCTCGTGTATCAGATTAGAAAGGGAACGCTCTATATAATTCGATTGATCAAATTCATAGCTGACCTTTACATCTTCGGGCAATTGGTTTTTCAGCATCGGAGTGGCATTCTTTAAGTTCTCCACGGCATCCAATGTAGAAGCATCTGCTTTTTTAATAATGGGCAGGTAAACCGACCGTTTGCCGTTAATCAGAGCATATCCTACGGTCTGGTCTGCTCCGTCCTCAACACGGGCGACATCGCCCACATATACCGTACGGTTATCACTTGTTTTTACGGGGGTCTTCAATAGCTCTTCCGGTCCTTTGGCAATGGAGTTTATGGGAGCCATCAGGTTCTTATCTCCAATGCGGATATTTCCGGCAGGCGACGGAAGGCTGTTCTTGGTAATAGCTACTGTAATATCTTCGGGGCTTAGCCCGTTCGCCTGCATCGCTTCGGGGTCAATATTGATGATAATGGAACGGATGTTCCCGCCGAAAGGAGCAGGAGAAGTAATACCCGGAATTTGTACGAACATCGGTCTTATTTTGGTTAGTGCCAATGTTTGTATTTCATTTACGGAACGCTGGTCACTTTCAAACACGAGGTTACCCACGGGCAGCGAACTACCGTCGAAGCGTACCACCATTGGGGGGACGGCTCCGGGCGGCAGGAAGCCCATTGCCCGTGAAACGGATGTAGATACCTCCCCGGCAGCCTGCGACATATCGGTTCCGGGATAAAAGGTTAGCTTCATCAGGGTCAAGCCCTGTACACTTTTAAAATCAATGTTCTTTACGCCACTGACAAACAGGAGTACTTTTTGGAACTCATTCGCCATAAAGCCATCCATATAGGCAGGGGAAAGCCCCCCGTAAGGCATAGCTACATACATCGCAGGCAATTCCACTTCGGGAAATATATCTACGTTTATTTTTTTTATGGTAGTATAGGAAAAGAAAGCTATCGCCATGACGACAACCATAATCGCAATAGGTTTTCTTAACGCAAATCTTATAATGTTCATATACGATTAACTAAAGGTTGTTAAACAAAAAGTCAAAATTGGCGGTTAGTTCGGCTTGGTAAGCAAGCAGTATCCAATACTCACGGGAAGCCTCAATGTGGGCGTTCTCTGCCTGTTCGAGCAAAATGCGTATTTGCAACAGTTCGCTCAATGTAATCAGACCGCTTTTGTACCTTGCGAAGTACATATTGTAAGCATCCTGCGATTGCTGTACGGCTAGTTTGGTTTTTCTAAGCTGTTCGTACTGCTGTATGATTTTTGCCTGTGAAGCGGATAAATCTGCCTGCATCGCTTGTTCGTATTGCGAGTGAAGAAATTTGGCACTTTCGGCTTCTTTAAGTAGTTGTTCTCCTTTCATACGGTTAGTATGCAGGCTTGTCAAATTCCAAGTGATACCAATACCCGCCAAAAAATTATTGGTCGTGTTGCTGAAACCGTCTTTCCACGCTCCCGATACCGTTCCGTTGGGGCTGATGCCCGTACCCCGGTAGGCATAACCGCCCAACAGGTTGATGGAAGGCAAAGAAGCTCTTTTTTGTGCTTCGCCGCTCAATGTATAATACTCAGACTGTTTATCTAAAGCATCTAAAATGGGGTGCGAGGGATTTGTGGTGTTTACCTTGTTAAAACCATTTTCGGCGGAATGGGCAAATCTTCTGGCTGATGCCGTGTAATCGACAGTATCATTACCGTACAGTTCCAATAGCAAGATAAAGGACGCATTTTTAAAACCGTTCCATTTATCATGTTCGCCCAATGCCTGTACATATGATGATGAGGCGAGCAGGCTGTCTGCCGCAGGTCTTAAACCCGAAGCAGATAGGCCTGAAGTTATTTTACGGATGTCATCAAGACGTTCTGCATTCTTTTCTGTCCATTGCAGTTTGGCATTATTGTACAAAAGAATGATGTACCGTTCTGATAAGGTCTTTTTCAAGTTAAGCAGATAGGCATCTTTTTCACTTACCGATTTGTTATATAGAGCATCCGCAGCCTCGTTCTGCTTGCGGAGCTTTCCGAAAGAGAACAGTTCCCAATTAACAATGGTGGAGCCAAAGGTATTGGCCGTGGTAGAACTGCCGCCTAACGGCACAGAACCACTTACATTGAAAAAGCCAGGCTGTGGGAAAAATCCGCCTGCGCTTCCCTCGTAGGTTCCATAAGTATTCTGTGCCTGTGCGTTTACCTGTGGGAGCATATTGCCCTTTACCGCCCTCTGGTTAAACTTTGCGGCATCAATCGCCGATGTTTTGGCTCCAACTCCGGGATAATTTTCTTCGACCTTAGACCACAGGCTGCCTAAAGTATGTTCCTTTTGCTGCTGTGCATATAGCGGAAATGCAGCAACAGCGGCTAACCACAATAATGCAGTCGCCACAATATATTTTATCATATTATTCTACAAATTTTAGAGAGGTCGCAAAGGCGACCCAAGATTATTTTAAAATGAAAACAACAGAAATTCAACCCATCGAACCTCTGCGGTCAATAGGGAAAAAGAATTAGTGAGCGTAATGAATGATGAGTTTCCGATATTCCAAAAAGATAGGAATAGAACTTCGGATTTTCCCACTACTGCTATAAAGCGGGTGTTTGCTTTCGTTGCTTACAGGACGAAAGCTAAATAAAAACAGAAATGCAGCTGCCAAAATAACAACAGGAAAGAAATCGTTGGTACGGGTTACAATAGGATTTGTCAGCTGAGTATCATTAATTGTAATTTTGCCACAATTTTGTAAGCCATTAACGATGAAGTTATGCTTACCATTTGCTAAACGTTGTTCGGTGTTAGCAGGAAAACCAAGTAAAGTTTTTAAACCATTTTTTATTGCGCATGATGTAAGAAGCACAACAAACGTAGCAGCGATAACAAACATATGTCGCCACGAAAAATTAACGGTATTTCCTGTTATGGTTTTCAATTCATTCAAATCTCTTTAATTTTATTTCAAGTAAGGAGACAAAAAATCTACTTTTACAGTTTTTTAACATTAACATCCCTATTTTCTTCTTCGTTTCTAATCAATAAATGAGTTCGTGTTGGTGTTAAAGAGTCACCAAAAATAAACTGTCTAAGCAAGGAGACATTTAGAAACTATTTGAGTTCATTATTTTACTACCTGAAACTTGCCGGATTCTACAATCCTGTTGCGCTGGTCGCGAAGCTGGTATACATAGAGACCGCGATAGTATTGATCGTCGAGATTGATCGTAATCTTCGCTTCGGTGATGCGAACTTCCGTCATACGTTTACCCAGGAAATTGCAGATGAGTAAACTGTAAGATTTATCAACCGTTTTATCAAACTCAAAATTGATGACAGTAGTGGCAGGATTGGGATAAAAACGGGATACTTTAGATTGCAGTTCGGTGAACACTGTCAACTTAGCTACATTAAAAACCGGGTCGGATGCAAAGCTGCTTCCGAGGGTCATAAATACCAGTAAAAGTATTGTGTACCTTTTTCCCATGGGTTTAATGTTACTCTAAATTAGTTAAATGATGTGATTTATACAAAAAGGAGTGTTAAAACAGGAAAAACAGAGAAATAAGGAATAGGAAATGAGAAAGTGCATTATACTTCCTGATTTCCTATTCCTTATTTCTCTGTTTTACAAGCTGTTCAGGGTTTGCTGTATCGCTTCAAAATTGGGAAGATCGCCGGGTGTGGGGCATACTTCTGCATACTGTACCACTCCTGCTGTATCAATAACAAATGCGGCTCTTTTGCTTACACCCTGCATTTCAAAAGCCGGGAAGGTTTCATATAAAACACCGAAAGCGCCGGCTGCTTCCTTATTAAAATCGCTCAGTAACTGAAAATTCAATTTTTGCTCTTCACGAAATTTAGCCAGTGAAAAAATGGAATCTACCGATATACCAAAAACAACTGCGTTGGTATTGTTGTACAAAGAAATATTATCGCGCACATTACACAATTCGGCAGTACAAACACCGGTAAATGCAAGCGGGAAGAAAAGCAGTACTACATTTTTTCCTTTTTGTTCTGCTAATGATACTTTGTTCTTATCTGTGTTAAAAAGAGAAAAATCGGGTGCCACTGCACCTGCCTGAATACTCATATAAATTGATTTAATGATTGAATGTTCTACAACAATGTTAGTTGAAAAAAGTTGGCCGCAATTTATAATTGCATTTCGGGTACATCATTGGGAATGATGAGTTTGCCCGCCGTTTTGGTTTTTATTTCTTCTACACTTACACCGGGTGCACGTTCCAGTAAAACAAACCCGTCTTTTGTAATATCAAGTGCAGCTAATTCAGTTACTACTTTTTTAACGCAACCCACACCTGTTAATGGCAAACTGCATTGAGGCAATAATTTACTCTCTCCCTTCGGGTTGGTATGCATCATGGCCACGATGATATTTCTTGCGCTGGCAACAAGGTCCATGGCGCCGCCCATGCCTTTCACCATTTTACCGGGTATCTTCCAGTTGGCTATATCTCCGGTTTCACTCACTTCCATGGCACCTAATACTGTGAGATCAATTTTACCGGCCCTTATCATACCAAAACTTTCTGCGCTGTCGAAGAATGCACCGCCGGGAATAACGGTTACGGTTTCTTTACCGGCATTGATTAAATCGGCATCTATTGCTGCTTCAGTTGGATAGGGCCCCATACCTAATATGCCATTTTCACTCTGAAAAATAACCGTCATTCCTTCCGGAATAAAGTTTGATACGAGCGTAGGTATGCCAATACCCAGGTTCACATACATACCATCCCGCAGTTCCTGCGCAATTCTTTTTGCTATACCGAATTTATCTAAAGCCATGATCTCTTTTTAGTATCTCTCTTCCGTGCTACTCTGTGCTTCACTCTGTGTAATCTCTGTGGTTAAGATATTTCAGCAATTAACCACAGAGTTACACAGAGTATGGCACGGAGTTACACGGGATGATGGTTAATTTAATTGTATTGTTTTTCTCTCAATTCTTTTCTCATAATCCTTTCCCTCAAATATGCGATGTACGTATACACCAGCCACATGTATTTCATCGGGGTCGAGTTCACCGGGTTGTACCAGCTGCTCAACTTCCGCAATGGTTATATTTCCGGCTTTTGCCATCGATGTAGAGAAATTGCGTGTTGTTTTTCTGAATACTAGATTACCCAGCATATCTCCTTTCCATGCTTTTACAATAGCAAAATCTGCATGCAGCGCCATTTCCAAGAGGTGTGGCTTACTATTGAATATACGTACTTCCTTTCCTTCTGCTATCTCAGTACCATAACCTGCGGGCGTAAAAAAAGCAGGAATACCCATACCCGCCATTTGTATACGTGTGGCCAATGTTCCTTGCGGAATAAGGTCTACTTCCAGTTCTCCGCTCAGTAATTGCCTTTCAAACTCTGCATTCTCACCAACATAACTGCTGATCATTTTTTTGATCTGTCTTGTTCTAAGCAGTAACCCCAATCCAAAATCATCCACTCCTGCGTTATTAGAAATACAGGTAAGTTGTTTCACTCCTTTCTCTACCAATGCCGCAATTGAATTTTCAGGGATGCCATTCAAACCAAAACCACCCAACATAAGTGTTGCCCCATCCTGTATATCTTCTATTGCTTTTGCTGCATTTTTATACACTTTATTCATAAAAGCAATTATTTTTTCTGTTGCATTGAACCGCCGCCTCTTTCTCTTTCATATCGTTTTAACCGTTCGCGGTTGGCTAGCGCGTCAAGCGAATCTAATAAGCGTTTAAAAGAAATGGGTCTTCCTTCGTAATAGCGGTAACTGGCATAATAACGTTCTCTGGTAACACCATGCACTTTAAATACCATTTCATATATTTTCACATCTTCTTTATTGCGAATGGAATTGGCATCCTGTATAATTTTCCTGTTAAACCACTCATCTGCTTTCATCATATCCCACATAATGAATTTCATTGTGTCAACAGGTATGATAGCCGTTTTTGCGTCATTCCTGCAACTTACCTGCATAAATGACAACAATAATATACATGCGCAGATCAGTAATCTCATCGCAGTTCTTCTTTATATTTTGATGCATTAATTACGTCAAGTTCACTTAATAATTCAAGTGCTTTCGCTTTTTCTCCTGCGGGTGCTTTTTTAAAAATGCCAACCAGTTCCTGGTACTTGCCCTGCATAAAAAACTGCTGGATCATGGTATTGGGGTTCTCCTTACCAAAAGTCTGCAACTGAATAAGTGCGTTGATTACTCCTGCCCTGGCTTCCATGTCTTTATCATACAAATTATCCAACCCCTTTCTGTAATAACCGTAGATAATATCATGTATAGTATTATATCTTGTATTGATCAGGTTCTCATTCAGCCAATAACGGTTTCTCAATCCGTCAAAAATTCTCCAGCCCGAAATACCTCTTCCTTCCGGTGCGTTATTTACAATATTCTGCGCTTTTCTAAAATAAGCCTCTCCTGCTTTGGGGGCAAAAGAATCATAATCGAGTCCGAGAATAGTGTAAGCATAGTAAGCAAAAATAGCCGTAAGGTTGGCCACGGTGGCATCTGTTCCCTGTACCCTGTTTTCATTAAACTCAACGGGCTGAAACTCGAGGTATTTAAATGCCACATCAGCATCCTGGAAATTAATCATGGCCGCCTGGTATGATGAATGATAAACAGGTCTGGCAGCCTGAATATTTAATGACGCTTTATAGATATTCGGTTCCAGTACACTTTCAATATTGAGGATAAAACTACATTCAATTTTTTCGTTCTGCTTATAATTATCACTGGTCCACTTCCTGTTATTGAGCAGGTTGGTCAACTGGTTTTGCAGGGTGGTAAAAATTTTTCTATCGATATTGGTGGTTACCCTGTTCGACAGTACCGTTACCCTTGCCTGTAACTCCTGTGCCTGTACACTATACACAGTTATCAACAGAAATAGTATGCCAATGATTTTCTTATACATGCAGGTGCTTTATGATAAATGAAACAATATCAGCAGCCACTTCTTTTTTCGATTTCAATTCAATTTTTTCTTCCGAACCTGACTGATGAAAAATAGTTACGGTATTGGTATCTACACCAAAACCGGCATCTTTATCATTCAGGGAGTTTAATACAATTCCGTCTGCATTTTTTGCCTTGAGTTTACAAAGTGCATTTTCCTTTTCATTATTTGTTTCCAAAGCAAAACCTAACAGAAACTGCCCTTTCTTTTTTTGTTGTCCGAGCTGATGAAGAATATCTTTATTCTTTACCAGTTCTATCGCCCATTCATCCTGCTTTTTCTTGATCTTTTCTGTAGCTGCCTGCGCTGGTTTATAATCGGCAACAGCAGCCGACATTACTGCAATAGCCGCGCCATCAAATGCTTTCACGGCTGCATTGTACATATCATCTGCCGATATTACCGGCTGCACAGTAATACCTTTATAGTTTATTTGCTGGCTGGTAGTACCTGTAATTAAAGTTACAGCTGCCCCACGCAGATATAATTCTTCTGCAATGGCAAAACCCATTTTACCGGATGAATGATTGCCTATAAAACGAACAGGGTCTATGGCTTCATAAGTTGGTCCGGCAGTTACAATGGCTTTTTGCCCTTTCAGCTCTTCGGTACGAAAAAAATGTTCGATAAGGTATTGACAGATATCTTCAGGCTCTGCCATTCTTCCATCACCAAAGAGTCCGCTGGCAAGCTCTCCTTTACCTACTTCAATAACATGATTACCATCTTTTACCAACTGTGCAAGGTTTCTTTTGGTGGATAGATGATGCCACATGTCTTCATCCATCGCCGGCGCAATTACAACCGGACAGGTGGCTGATAAATAAACAGCCAGCAATACATTATCACATAATCCATTTGCCATTTTAGCCATTGTATTGCAACTGAGTGGCGCTATTAACATTACATCGGCCCATCTGCCCAGTATTACATGGTTCGACCATGCATCGCCTTCTACGAGGTCGTGAATAACGGTATTTTTTGATAAGGTAGAGAGTACAACAGGCGATGCAAATTCACGCGCCGCAGGTGTCATCACCACTTTTACTTCAGCTCCGGCTTTTATGAGTAAGCGTACCAGTGTAATGGTTTTATAAGCAGCAATGCTTCCCGTAATGCCGATGAGTATTTTTTTTCCTTTTAGCATGATCGTTGGGCGTGAATGGTCATTGGTGAATCGTCAATGGTGAATTACAAATATTTGTAGAGACGTAGTTGGTTGTGCGTTTTTCATTGCAACTCTTATTAACCACAGAGTACACAGAGTATGGCACAGAGTTTCACGGTTTCTTTTTTCACGTTTCACCTTTCACGTCTCACGTTTTCTCCTTCCTCAAAGTAACAAAAAACGACAGTCATAATAACTGTCGTTTCATAAAATTATCTTATCCGTAACTACCTTATCTGAAAAGGTCGTTATCGTTGTTTCTTCTGTGGTAGATTTTACCCTCCATGAATTCCTGTGTTGCAAGGATGGCCGGATTAGGCATTTTCTCGTAAGCACGTGAAATTTCAATCTGCTCCTTGTTCTCATGAATTTCTTCCAGGCTGTCTGTATGGCTGGCAAACTCTTCCAGTTTATTGTGCAGCTCTTCTCTCAGCGACACATTGATTTGGTTAGCTCTGCGCGCAATGATAGCGATGGATTCATACAGGTTACCTGTTTTCTCTTTTATAGAGATCAGGCTTTTGGTTTCAACCACACTAGCGGTATTAGCGCTCATTTGCCTTCTTAGCTTGCTCATTTTTCTGGTTTTTAATATAATTTGTTGATTGTAATTTGAGTTTACCTACTTCTTCCAGGTGTTTGCTCTCCGTAAAACGATCCTGAAAATCTACACACTCCGAAATCACTTTTTCAAAACGCTCTTTCTGTTTCACTTCATAACTCATCTCCGCATAACGGAAATAAGATTTGATCACCTGGAACTTGTATTCATCCGCCTTTTTTGAATCGGGAAAATTATCCGATACATTACCAAATGCAATGGCAGCGGCTTTATAGAAACCCAGGTTATAATAGAGTTCTGCTCCTTTGTATTCTTTTGCTTCTAATTTCTCCCTGCACTTATCAATAATATCTGTTGCATCCTGTACCCTTTTCGATGTGGGATGTGTATTAATAAACACCTGCATCAACTGCATGGTTTTATTGGTGTTGGTCTGATCGAGGTCTACCTTAGGCGATTGTTTGTAATAACAGTAGGCGCGCATATAATCGCATTCCTCACCTTTGGTACTGTTCGGAAAATTTTCTACAAAACTTTTAAACAGGTTCTCGGCGTTCATATAATCTGCCTGGTAGTAATAAGAATACGCAAACTTATAATACATATCCTCATACCTCGATGTTCCTTTTACATAAGGAAAGATATCTTCAAAGAGCACCTGTGCCTTGGTGTAGTCTTTCTTGGCATAATACTGTTCTGCCATCTTGTATTTATACTCATAATCCTTACTCTTTAAGGTCTTTGAGAACTTATTGGAGCAGGAAACCAGCAATACAGTAACCACTAAAATGAGTAAAATCCTATTCATACAAGTTGGCAAAATTAGTTAATTACCGGCAATTTAGAAACTTGAATTGGAGAATTGATTATCAGGGAGTTAAGAAAAGCATAAAAACAGAAGGGTTTAAATTAAGAAATAGGAAATAAGAAGTAGGAAATAGGAAAATGGGGGAGGATTACGGGTTTAGGACTTTTTTGCTGGCGTTTTTCCGGGCCGTATCTATGCTTTTGAGAAAAATATAAACCAGTTCTTTACATTCTTTTCTGGCCGCGGGCAAATTCGCTGCCAGACTCCAATTGAGTTTTTCTATGATTGCCAGACAATTGTTTGTTTCACGTAATTCTTTGAGTGCAATTTTCATTTTATGAATAAAATCGCTCCTTGACTCCGCAGAACAGGCTTCCCCGTATTGCAGAGCCGGTGCACTCCCGCTCCTTGTCAACTGTCCTCCCAAATGATTCCCAGCAAATGTTCTGGGAAGTTGTTCGGCTGTTTGAATACAAATCACAGCAAAAGAAATCAGCCTCTCTTCAAGATCAAGTGTACGTCGTATTTCCATCAAGCATATTTTTCCACAAATTTCACCACTTTCCACCTAAAAAAATCCCGTATTTATACCACGTACTTCTACCCTATTCCTTATTTCTATTTTCTTATTTCCTATTTCTTGTTCCTTATTTCCTATTTTCTTATTCCTCTGTTAAAAGAAAAGGCTGCTCTGCGAAGCAGAACAGCCTTTTTCTTTACCTATTCAAACGAAGACGATTATTGATTCTCGCCTTCTCCTTCCTTCAGTTTGGCCTTGATTTCGGCTAAAGCACCCAGGTCGCCCAGGGTGGCTTTTTCTACTTTCGCCTGGATGTTTTTCACTGCTTTCTTGGTATTGTCAGACTCAGCTTTCGCTTCTTTCTTGGCAATTTCCTTTTCTTCAGCTACTACTTTCTCCCAGATACGGGCATGACTCAATACGATACGCTTCTCATTGCGATCGAATTCGATCACCATGAACTGTGCAGTTTCGTCGGCTTTCACCTGAGTACCATCTTCCTTGTTCAGGTGACGGTTAGGGGTAAATCCTTCTAAACCATAAGGCAGTTGAACGAGGGCACCTTTGTCGTCCTTACGGGTAACGGTACCTTCATGCAGGGTTCCAACAGCGAAAGTGTCTTCCAGGGCATTCCATGGATCTTCTTCCAGTTGTTTGTGACCCAGCTGCAGTTTACGGTTTTCTTTGTCGATGCTGAGGATGATGATATCGATGTGTTCTCCCACTTTCGTGTAATCACTTGGGTGGTTGAAACGTTTGAGCCAGCTCAGGTCGCTGATATGGATCATACCGCCGATACCTGGTTCCAGTTCTACGAACACACCATACGGAGTGATGTTTTTCACCAGTCCTTTGTGTTTGCTGCTTTCAGGGAATTTGGTTTCGATGGTACTCCAGGGATCTTCGCTCATTTGCTTGATACTGAGGCTCATCTTACGTGCATCCTTATCGAGGGTAACCACTTTGGCTGAATACTCATCGCCCAGTTTGAAGAATTCCTTCGCATTGATCGGTGTATTTGCCCATGTAATTTCTGATACGTGTACCAGACCTTCAACACCAGGCTGAATTTCTAAGAAAGCACCGTAATCTTCTATATTTACCACTTTACCTTTTACTACTGAACCTTCGGCCAGACCTTCAGGCAGCACATCCCACGGGTGTGGAGTTAACTGCTTCAGACCTAAGCTGATACGTTTTTTGTCGTCGTCGAAATCCAGTACCACCACTTGTAATTTCTGGTCCATCTTCACCACTTCGCTTGGGTGAGAGATACGGCCCCATGAAATATCGGTGATGTACAACAGACCATCGAGACCACCCAGATCCATAAATGCACCGAAGTCTGTGATGTTTTTCACCACACCTTCCAGTACCTGGCCTTTTTCGAGTTTGCTCATGATCTCTGCACGCTGTGCTTCGATATCGCTTTCGATCAGTGCTTTGTGTGATACAACGGCATTCTTGATCGCTTCGTTAATCTTTACCACTTTAAATTCCATGGTCTTACCTACAAACTGATCGTAATCAGTTACAGGTTTCACGTCGATCTGAGAACCTGGTAAGAAAGTTTCCATACCAAATACATCAACGATCAAACCACCTTTGGTTTTGCTGGTTACGGTACCGGTAATTACTTCACCTGTTTTGTGAACTTCTACGATACGCTCCCATGCACGGAAGATGCGGGCAGACTTACGGCTGAGGTGCAGATTACCATTGCGGTCTTCTTTCTCTACCACCATTACTTCTACTTCGTCTCCAATTTTCAGACCTTGTACATCGCGGAATTCGTTCAGTGAAACGAGACCATCACTTTTAAAACCGATGTTTACAACCACATCTGTTTTAGTAAGGGCCACTACACCACCTCTTACGATTTCGCCATCTTCAATCTGTACGAAAGTGTTGTCATACACTTTATCGTATTTAACTCTTTCGGCTTCTGCATAATGACTAACGTTACGTTTGTCGATGCTCCAGTCGAAATCATCGTGCGCTGTTTCTATCTCGACCTTAGGCGAGAGCGCTGCTACAGGTGCATTTGTTGTCGCAGTAGTAACTTCTGCTGCCTCTGTGGCACCAGCGTTCTCCTGAGCTTCTGCGTTTAATTGTTTACGAAAAATGTTCATAAAATAGTTCCCGATGGTTTATGGATTCGGGGGTGCAAAAGTAGGGAAAAAGTTGGAAAGTCTAGTAGTCGGGAAGACCGAAAGTTGGGGTTTTGGAGGGGAAATGGTGGTTTTTGAGGGGATTTCACAAGATATAGAAGTATTTTTGTATACTTATCGGTGTTGCGATTTTGCAAATCATTCCATTTTAAAGGGGATTTACAAAATGAGTGCGGAAATGCACGAGTTGTATGTCACCCTATTGGAACACAGCGTTCTTGTTTAACACTACCATAACTTTGCCGATGCTCCCCCACGCAATTTTTAACGCGATACACATGGCAAGGCACACAAAAACCCGACACAAAGCCAACCTTGACAAGAGCTAAAAATGCCAACGCACAACCCACCCTCCCCGGCTGACGTAACTCTGTTCAGCAACATCTATTATATTTCAGCAAAACATACTCATCAACAAAAAACGATGAATTATAAGAAATGAGCATTATCGCATTCAAAAACTGGGGAATATCTGGCCCTAAAAACACCGTTTAGCATATATTTGCAAATACAATGAAAAAGCTGATTGCTTTTATAATGTTGTTAATACACATGAATTACTTCATGTTTCTTCCTCAAATGCAGGAAAAAGATTCCTATGATGCCAACGGTCTGCAGACAGACGATATTAACAGCGTGATAGAATATGTGAGTGTGGTTTTAGGGTTAGATAAAACAGCAGATGATGAAGATGATGACAGTGGCAACAATTTTATTCTTATAAAAACCTGCGACTATTTTTACCAGCAACAGGTTACGATATTAGAATCTCCAGGTTTCACAGAGATGAGCAGCCGCTTATATGGTGAGTATAAAAACGCTATTGCTATTTCAATAAGCTATGATATAATTTCCCCGCCGCCCGAAGCATAATTTCCACAATTATTTTTTATTACCCGTAAGTCTGCCAATAGCAGGCTTTAAATGTTTTAGTAGCTATGGCTAAAACATTTCAATGTTTATTAAATTATTAAAATTATGAAACGCAATACTTGCAGCATGTCGGTAGTGGCATTGCTGTTATATATAATATTTATTTCTGCCTGTTCATCTAAAGCAAACAAAGAAGAAAATAAGTTAGAAAAATTTCAGGTTACCAATCCTTTTTTATTAGATACAGCTTACGCTAAAGAATATGTAGCAGAAATACAGTCTGTGCAGAATGTAGAAATAAGGGCAAGGGTACAGGGCTTCATTGAAAAAATTTATGTTGACGAAGGAAAAGCTGTTAGTGCAGGACAGGTGTTGTTTACACTCAGCCGACGTGAGTTTAAAGAAGACCTGCTTAAAGCAAATGCACAATTGAAATCGGCTGTTGCAGAATTGAAATCTGCCGAAGTGGAAATAAAAAACTCACAGCTATTGGCAGACAATAATATTATCGGCAAGTCTGAACTGGAAATGCTGAAAGCAAAAAAAGAAGCCATACAGGCAAGAATTGAAGAAGCCAAATCAAATATTTCTGTCGCTAACCTCAATCTTTCGTATACAGAAGTAAGGGCTCCATTTAGTGGTGTGCTTAACCGCATACCCAACAAAACAGGAAGCCTTGTGGAAGAAGGAACTTTGCTTACTACCATTTCAAATAATAAAGAAATGTTTGCTTATTTCAACGTATCGGAAAGCGAATATTTGGATTTCGTAAAAGAGAAGGAAGCAAATAACCAATCCAAGATTTCTTTGGTACTTGCCAATGGTAAACCCTTTTCACAAACGGGTTTCATTGAAACTACCGATAATGAAATAGACAGAGGTTCTGGTAATTTATCATTTAGAGCAAGGTTTGCCAATCCGCAGCAAATACTTAAACATGGCTCCACTGCAAAACTGTTGATGAATGTTAACCTGCACAACTCGTTGGTAGTTCCTCAAAAATCAACATTTGAAGTACAGGATAAACTTAATGTTTATGTAGTGGATGTAAACAATGTGGTACACACAAAAAGTTTTGTCCCCAAATTAAGGCTGCCGCATTTGTTTGTAATTGAAAGCGGCTTAACTGTGGAAGACAGAATACTATATGAAGGCATACAGTTGGTTAAAGACGGCGATAAAATTACACCCGAAGCAAAACCGCTAAACCTGCTGATGTCAGACTTAGCTAAGCAATAAGGATGTATTGTATTAATCACAAAAAAGAAAAACCATGACTGTAAAGTTCATAAGACGACCTGTATTATCTATTGTCATATCCATAATCATTTTATTCTTAGGTGTACTGGCAGTTACTCAATTACCAATGACACAATTCCCCAGCATTGCACCGCCAGAAGTAAATGTAACTGTTGAATATACCGGCGCCAATGCAGAAACAGTAACCAAAGCAGCACTAGTGCCTATTGAACGGGCTATTAACGGCGTACCCGGCATGAAGTACATGAGCAGCGATGCAGGTAATGACGGCGTAGGTGTGGTGCAAATACTTTTTGAAATCGGTACAGATCCTGATGTGGCCGGAGTTAACGTACAGAACCGAGTAAACGCAGCTATGGGTGAGTTACCTCTTGAAGTTATTAAAAATGGAATAAAAATAGCTAAAGAAGAGAATGCCATGCTCATGTTTATGAATCTCTTCAGCAGCGACTCTACCCTCGAAGAAAAATTCATTTACAACTTTGCCGAACTAAACATCATACCCGAATTAAGACGAATTAAGGGGGTTGGCTATTGTAATATGTTAGGAGCCAAACAATACGCCATGCGTATCTGGCTGAAGCCCGATAAAATGCTTGCTTATAATCTTTCTACTGACGATGTATTGAATAAACTGGAAGAACAAAATATTGAAGCTGCACCAGGAAAGGTGGGAGAAAGTTCTGATAAAACTGCACAAACATTGCAGTATGTTATTAAATATACCGGTAAATACAATACTAAAGAGCAGTATGAAAATATACCTGTAAAAGCTGAAGACAATGGAACAATCCTTCGTATGAAAGACATTGCCGATGTAGAGTTTGGTACTACCTATTTTGACGTAGAAGCAAAACTAAACGGGAGGCCGGCTGCATCAATAATGCTGAAGCAATTACCTGGTTCTAATGCAAGCGAAGTAATTAGCAATGTAAAAAAGCGGATGGCCGAAATTAAAGAACGTACTTTCTTAAACGGTATGGATTATGAAATCAGTTATGACGTATCTAGATTTTTAGATGCAGCTGTTGAAAAAGTTATTAGTACCTTAATTGAAGCATTTCTGCTTGTATCGCTGGTTGTATTTATTTTCTTGCAAAACTGGCGTTCTACTTTAATTCCGGCATTGGCTGTTCCCGTTTCCTTAATTGGTACATTTTTCTTTATACAGTTTTTAGGTTTTTCAATAAACCTTATCACATTATTTTCCCTTGTACTGGCTATTGGTATTGTAGTAGACGATTCAATTGTGGTGGTGGAAGCGGTTCATGCCAAAATGCAACACTCCAATATTAACCCACGCAAAGCAACCGAACTGGCAATGAAGGAAATCAGCGGAGCAATCATTGCCATTACACTTGTGATGTCTGCCGTGTTTGTTCCTGTAGCATTCATGAGCGGACCGGTTGGTATTTTTTACCGTCAGTTTTCTTTAACTATGGCAATTGCAATTGTATTATCCGGCGTTGTGGCGTTAACACTTACTCCTGCCCTGTGTGCCATTATCTTAAAAAATACACACAATGGTAATCAGCAAAAAAAGAAATCATGGACAGCTTTTGTTTTCAAAGGGTTTAACAAGTGGTACGATGAGCTGTCTTTAAAATATCAAAAACTATTGCAACGCATAGCTAACCGCAGGCTGGCAACATTTTTATTATTGATTTTCTTTTGTGTTGGCATAGGCATATTTGGTAAGTTATTATCATCAGGTTTTATTCCCAATGAAGACCAGGGTACATTTTATGTAAGCATCACCACTCCTTCCGGTTCTACATTAGAAAGAACAAAAGCTATTGTAAACGACATACAGAAATCAGTGCAGGATATAGATGCCATAGAATCTGTTTCTACGTTGGCAGGTACAAATATTTTGAGTGATGGTACAGGTGCAACATACGGAACCTGCTTAATTAACCTAAAAAGCTGGAAGAACAGGAAACAATCTGTTCATGAAGTAACAGCATTGGTAGAAGAAAAAATAAAACATATTAAAGATGCAAAGCTTGAATTTTTTCCACCGCCTGCTGTGCCCGGTTATGGGAATGCAAGTGGTTTTGAATTAAGATTGCTTGACAAAACCGGCAAAGGCGATTTTAAAGCAATGGAAACTGTGGTGAACCAGTTTATAAATGACCTTAAAGCAAGACCGGAAATAGCTTCAGCCTTTACCATTTTTGACGCAAGCTACCCGCAATACCTTGTACATATTGATGAAGATAAAGCTGCACAAAAAGGTGTAACCGTTAACAATGCAATGGGAACATTGCAAACTTTATTGGGCAGTGAATATGCCACCAACTTTATACGGTTTGGACAGATGTATAAAGTAATGGTGCAGGCATTGCCACAGTACAGGTCAAAGCCTGAAGATATTTTGAAACTGTTTGTAAAGAACAATAAAGACGAAATGGTTTCTCTTTCTGCTTTTATGACTATTGAGCGTATATACGGTGTTGACCAGATTACCCGTTACAATATGTATCCTTCGGCTGAATTAAATGGCGAAGCCAAACCCGGCTACAGCAGTGGCAGCGCTATTGAAGCTATACAAGAAGTAGCTAAAACAAAACTTCCCAAAGGTTATGATATTGACTGGGCTGGCATTACCCGTGATGAAGTGGCAACCGGTAACGAAGCTATTTACATTTTTTTAATCTGCTTAATTTTTGTGTATTTGATACTGTCTGCACAATATGATAGCTTTTTGTTGCCCATGCCTGTAATACTTTCATTGCCCACCGGCATATTTGGTGCATTCCTTTTGTTATGGTTAATGGGATTGGAAAATAATATTTATTCACAGATTTCATTAATTATGCTGATTGGCTTGTTAGGAAAAAATGCCATACTCATTGTGGAGTTTGCAACTATGAAACACAGGGAAGGGCTACGTCCACTACAGGCTGCCATTGAAAGCGCAAAAATACGGTTGCGACCAATCTTAATGACATCCTTTGCATTTATAGCAGGTTTAATACCACTCATGCTGGCAAGTGGTGCTGGTGCTGTAGGTAACAGAACCATTGGCACTGCTGCAGCAGGGGGCATGTTGTTCGGAACCATATTAGGCATCATCATTATTCCGGGGCTGTATGTAATTTTTGCAACACTTGCCGAGTATATTGACAGGAGAAAAAAGAAAGAAGAAAAACCATTTACTGAAACAATTTGACAAAAAATGAAATCATTAAAGTATATAACCAATATGTTTATTGCATCTGTACTGTTATTGTACGGTTGCAAAACACCGCAGACGGTAACACAAAAACCATTGCTGCCTATGCCTGCTTCTTTTGATAAGAGTATAGATACTGTCAGCGCAGCAGCAATGAACTGGAAACAATATTTTAAAGACGAGAATCTTGTAAGCATTATAGACACAGCCCTTAAAAATAATTGGGATGTGCAAATAGCCATTCAGCGGATACAGCAATCACAAAGCAATGTGCTGTTAAGCAAAGGTGCTTTAAAACCGTTTGTAAATTCGGTGGTAGCCTCCGGCATCCGTAGGTTTGGAGAATACACCATGGATGGGGCAGGTAATAAAACGACTGAAATTTATAACGGTAAAATTATACCTGACCACCTGCCCGATTTCTTAGTCGGTTTACAAACTACATGGGAAGTTGATTTATGGGGCAAACTAAAAAACAAAAAAAAAGAGGCAGTAAGCAGATTCCTTGCATCAACAGAAGGAAGGAATATTGTCATTACTAATTTAATTGCAGAAATAGCAACCGCTTATTACGAACTAACCGGGTTAAACCTGTCATTAAGAATTATTGATGAAACAATTGTGCTGCAAGATAGTGCCCTGGTATTGGTCAAACTGCAAAAAGAAGCATTAATGGCAACCGAATTGGGAGTCAAGCAATTTGAAGCACAACTGTTAAACCTGCGTAGTTTAAGATTGGCAATTATTCAGCAGATAGCTGTTACAGAAAACAACATCAATTTTCTTGCAGGCAGGTATCCGCAAAAAATTGAAAGAGATACAGCCTATGCCATTAATCAATTTTCTGCTCAGCTTAAAACTGGCATACCATCGACTTTGTTGCAAAACCGTCCAGACATCCGGCAGGCAGAATTTGAATTAATGGCAAGTAAAGCAGATGTTCAGTCAGCCAAAGCTGCGTTCTATCCATCGCTGAATATTACAGCCGGATTAGGGTTACAGGCCTTTCAATCAAATTTATTGTTAAATGCAACATCCATTGCATACAATGCTTTGGGAAATTTAGCAGCCCCGGTTATAAACAGGAGCGTAATCAAAGCAGAATTTAACTTTGCCAATGCAGTACAGGTAGAAGCTATGTATAACTACCAGAAAACAATTGTAAATGGCTATATAGAAGTATATAACGAAATGTTACAGATAAAAAACCTGCAACAGATTTTTGATTTAAAAACGCAGGAAGTAAATGCTTTGACGGAAGCTATCAGGGCATCTTCTTTATTGTTTAGGGCAAACAGGGCAAATTATATTGATATTTTATTTGCACAGCAAAATGCGCTGCAGGCTAAATTGGATTTGGTGGAAACACAGAAAAATCAAATGCTGTCGGCTATCAATATGTATAAAGCTTTGGGTGGTGGCTGGAGATAGACCGGCTATGTATTTTGAACTAATTTACAAAACAATAATTATGGAACTGCTGATACTGTTTTGTCTGATACTCTTAAACGGTTTTTTTTCCATGAGTGAGATTGCTTTGGTTTCCGCAAGAAAATTCAAACTGGAGACTGCTGCAAAAAAAGGAAATAAGAATGCACAAAAAGCATTGGATTTTGCCAGCAATCCCAATACTTTTTTATCTACGGTTCAGATTGGTATTACCCTCATTGGCATATTAACGGGTATTTACAGTGGTGAAAAAATAGCAGAAGATATCAAAGCTTTCTTTTTAAAAGTTCCTTTGCTTGCAGAATATGCACACTCTTTATCTATTGTAATAGTATTGATTGTACTTACTTTTTTCTCTATTGTATTGGGCGAATTAATTCCTAAACGGATAGGGATGATGTTCCCCGAATCAATTGCCATGCTTGTTGCCAGACCGATGATGGTAATATCCATTATTACAAAGCCCTTTATATGGTTGCTTACAAAAACCAACGATATTGTTTTAAGCATTTTCAGATTAAAAGACAAAAAAGAAGGTTTTGTAAGTGAAGAAGAAATTAAATCAATTATACAAGAGAGTGCTGCCAGTGGCGAAATACAGGAGATAGAACAAAATATTGTTGACCGGGTTTTTGCATTAGGGGACCGCAAAGTGAGAGAAATAATGACACATCGCAGCGATTTAATCTGGATAGATATTGCCGATGATTTTGAAACCATTAAAAATAAAGCTGCCGAAGAAGTACATTCTGTGTATATAGTGGCCGACAAAGGTTTAGACGAACTGGCAGGTATGCTTTCTATAAAAGAGCTTTTCCCATTACATCTAACAAATGAGACTTTTAATATAGAACAGTATATTAAGCAACCAATTATGGTTTCTGAAAATACTCCTGTTTACAAAGTGATGGAGAAGTTTAAAGCTGAAAAATTCCACTATGCTGTTGTAGTTGACGAATATGGTTACTTACAGGGGCTGGTTGCAATGGATGATATTATGGATGCACTCATTGGCGATGCGACCGAATATAATCAAGCAGAGTATGAAATTACAAGGCGTGATGAACATTCCTGGTTGGCAGATGCACAAATCTCTTTTTACCTGTTTGCAGAATATTTTGAGTTAGAAGTTGGCAGTACAGATGGGTATAATACTTTAGGTGGCTTATTACTTCACCAGATAAACCATATACCTCTTACAGGAGAAAAAATAAAGTGGGGAGAATTCCTTTTTGAAATAATTGATATGGACGGATTGAGGATAGACAAAGTATTAATTACAAAAAATAGTTTGATACAGCTTACATGATACAACACACCAAGTCAGGCACATACCCTACTTCATTGAGTGATAACTTTTGGAAAGTTCCGAAACTTTCCAAAAGTTTATTATCTCCGCGGTGTCTCATTAACTTAAACAGACTTTAGCTCAACATTTAGTTTTGCTTCTACCCTGTTCATCTTCTACTTACAATAATTCTATACAATAGAAAAAATGTTACGAATATTCACTTCGGCTGTGGTGGTTTCAAAATACCATCTATCAATTTTGCGGGAAATACTATTCAACTAAAAAACATTTTTTGGTGGCAATTATAATTCTTTCCCATTTCAATGCGCCAGAAATGAATCTCACTGCATATCCGTTGAAATCAGATGCAACCTTTATGGCTTTTACTTTCATAAGTAAAGGGCCGAAGGGAACTATTTATAAAATCATTAATTATAGCAAAATGCATCTTGAGGGTTTATATAATATCGCCTTTGGAGATAAAGATAAAAACACTGGCGGCATCAATGATACCAGCATATCAAACAATGCAGATATTGAAATTGTTTTGGCAACAGTTGTTCGTTCGATATACATATTTACTGACCATTACCCAAAAGCTTATGTATATGCTACGGGCAGTACAAAAACCCGCACACGTCTTTATAGAATCTGGATAACAAAATATTTAAATGAGATAAAACGTGATTTTCAATTATTTGGATTAAAAGATGAGGTGATTGAGCATTTTATAGTCAATGAACCTTACGATGCTTTTATAATTACAAGAAAAAAATTACCTTTATAATATGAAGCAAAAGAAATTATATGACATTAAGTCTACTGAAGTAACCATTGATCCGTCTTTGGATAAATACAAGGACATGCCCATATTCCAGGAGAAGCTCGACAAAGCAAACGAGGCCATGCGCAATGTAGACCTGTCTCAAATTAAGAAACTGAAATCGGAGAGATAAATTCTTTTACTCCCTTCTCCGCAGTGATGGTATAATATCATCGTTTTGCTGCTACCCTACTCTTCTTCCACACCCTTTCTCCTGCCATTCTATACAATAGAAAACTCGTTAAGCACGCTCACTTCGGCTGTGGTGGTTTCAAAATACCATCTATCAATTTTGCGGGAAATACGCTCACCTTCTTTGCGATGTTGGTTGTATGAAAAAGAATACCAACATCGAGGTAAAAGGCATTGCCATTTCCATGTTTAAAGAACAGGATGCCGATTATATCTCGTTAACAGACATGCTCAAGGCAAAAGATGGCGATTTCTTTATCTCCGACTGATTAAGAAACCGAAACACCATTGAGTTTCTTGGCGTTTGGGAAACCGTAAACAATCCGCATTTTAATTATGGCGAATTCGCCCTAATTAGAACACAGGCCGGTTTAAACAGCTATAGATTGAGTGCCAAAGAATGGATGGAGAAAACCAATGCAATCGGAATCAGGTCTACGGCAGGGCGATATGGTGGCACGTTTGCACATGCAGATATTGCCCTCGAATTTGGCATGTGGATTTCACCGGAGTTCAAAGTGTACCTCATCAAAGAATTTCAGCGGATGAAAGCAGCAGAAACCAGGCAGTTAACATCTGACTGGAACCTGCAACGCACTTTATCGAAAGTAAATTATCATATTCTTACCGATGCCATCAAAGAAAAGTTGATACCGAAACTACTGTCTGCCAAAGAAAGCGGACATGTGTATGCTTCAGAAGCCGACTTACTGAATATGGCTTTGTTTAGTAAAACGGCTGCTCAGTGGAGAAAGGAAAATAGTAATACAACCGGAAATATCAGAGACCATGCTTCGCTCGAACAATTAGTCATACTCTCTAACCTGGAAAGTTTGAATGCGGTTTTGATACATCAGGGTATTGCACAAAGTGAGCGTTTGTTGCTGTTAAATAAAACAGCTATTCAACAAATTAAAACACTGTTGAACAGGCAAACGTTTAAACGATTAAGAAAGTAATCTGGTTTACTATATTACTGCATGCTGTAAAATAGAAATTCATAGAACACAGATGATCATGATAATTACGATGACTCATGATAGATCATTGTCATCATAACAATCCGTGTTCCATTCCCCACCTCACCAGTCTCCCAAACTTCCTGAATAGTAAAGCAATTCGGTTGAGGCGTATTCAAAATACCATCTATCAATTTTGTGAGTGATAACTTTTGGAAAGTTCCGAAACTTTCCAAAAGTTTATTATCTCCGCGGTGTGTCATTAACTGAAACAGTCTTTAGCTCCTCCTATTTATTCCTTCTTCCTTTCTATCAAATAGAAAATCTACCACCCCTATTCACTTCGACTGAGCTGGTTTCAGAATACCATCTATCAATTTTGCGGGAAATACCATTGAATGCTTTCTCATTTTAGTTGTACAAATAATACAACTATTCATGTACACAATTTACTATACGCGCAGAGCAATATTCTCTTTGCCATGCATCACTGTAAAGTATCGGAAACTAAAAAAAGGGAAAGTGCTGCTATTAAAGGATTACGGAAGCGGTACCTCTCTAAAAAACTAAAGCCAGTTTCATCACCGGCAAATGAACCGGGAGAGGAGTAACTGGCATCATGAAACAAAAATAAAATTATTTTCCAAACTACACAAAAAAATATATGGTAACAGAACAGGAAATTCAGTTATTTATTTCGCCTGCCAGATTCCGTGTATATCTGCAACAAAGAAATCATGACGTAGATGCAGCTTATCAATTGTACCTCACAAACATCGAGCTATCCGAAGCGCTCTATCCGGTTTTATCTGTGCTTGAAATTTCATTACGTAATGCCATTCACCAAAAGCTCCGTGCATATTTTAATGACCCTTACTGGTTCAAAAATAAATTACCGGCCGAATTTCAAGTGGCCATCAAAAGAGCGGAACAAAAAATTCGTTTACAACAAAAACAACTTACTCCTGACCGAATTATTGCCGAACTGAATTTTGGTTTTTGGAACCGTCTGTTTAACCGTCACTATGCCCGGCAATTATGGAAACCACTGCGTACCATTTTCCCTCACCTACCCAAACAACAAAGACGCAGAGATACGATTGATGATGCCTTATTTCGTATCAGAACATTACGCAACCGCATTTATCATTATGCACCCATCTTTCACAACCTTCAATACCTGGAAATGGTATACAGAGAAATCTATCTTTTCCTTTCCTGGCTTCACCACAATTTGCCGGCGGTATTGCACAAAACCGACCGTTTTCAGCAAGTGGTTCTGTATGCAAAAAGACAATACTGATATTTTCATGCGCATAATGAATTCGATACAACTTAAAGTGTTATTGCGCAATATTCAGTTTTGCGTCTCCCCCTGTTCAAAATGCCAATACTTCTTTTTATATAACAGACCTACTATCCTGATTCATTTTGTTGTGAGCCTACCCCCTTTATGTGGCTTTTACAGCAATGGCTGCTCAATTTCAGACCCTGCCCTACCTGGGGCTTGCTTTACCTTTATTCAGTATTTAAATACGTCAAATACACAGTTCAACACCAAATTGGTGTTGAACTGTGTATTTACTGTGTTCTTAGTGTGTTGTTGGTTTGAGTAAGTGCTTAACAATGAGCGAATTAGGACCGGATATTTTGTACTTGAAAATTTGCCGCTGCGGGTGTATTACTGATCGTAATTTTAGCCGGTATTTCCTTCTTCTCAGCGTGTTCGTCGGCAACGTCTCTCGTATAGGTACTCTTCAACGGAGTTCTATGAACCTTTGGAGGCTCGGTGCCGGTTACACAGCTATGGTGTAATATTTAGTTTTGCTTCTACCCTGTTCATCTACAACACTTCTTCTCCCATCATTCAATAAAATAGAAAAATATGTTACGCTGACTTGCTTCGGCTGAGGTGGTTTCAAAATACCACCCATAAAATTTGCGGGAAATACCCTTGCTTTTTTGCTGATGTTGGCTGTATGAAAAGCACTCCTGCCTTTTCATAATTAACCGCAAATAACTCATATACAAACACTTGCTATGGGTAAGACTAAAATCAATAAGACTTTCGAACAGGTAGTTCGCCTCATTGAAGAAGCCAGGAACAGGGCTTTTCTGAAAGTAAATGAAGAACTGGTTCTGTTATATTTTAAGGTGGGCAGTATAGTTTCTGCCAAAGTATCGGCTGGTGTATGGGGCGATAATACCGTTGAAGAACTGGCAGCCTACATCGGTTCCAGGTACCCTGGCTTACAGGGGTTCAATCGTAGAGGGCTTTACCGGATGAGGCAATTTTATGAAACTTATTCCACCACTGAATTTGTGTCACCAGTGGTGACACAAATTCAACAGACTGAAAATGAGGCACTTGCAATTGTGTCACCACTGGTGACACAAATTAGCTGGACGCATCATTTGTTGATTCTGTCAAAAACCAAAAGCATTGAAGAAAAGCTGTTTTATATAAATGCCTGCATCAACGAGCATTGGTCTAAACGGGAACTGGAACGTCAATTGAATTCGGCCGTTTTTGAGCGAACGGTATTGGCTAACAATAAAGTACCGGCATTAATGAAAAAACTGCCACAGAATCTTTTCAAAGACCCGTACATATTTGAGTTTCTCGATTTACCTGACGGTCATTCAGAAACCGACCTTGAGAAAGCACTGATGTTGAATTTGCAAAAAATTATTCTCGAGTTGGGGAAAGGTTTTACTTATATGGGTAATCAATACCGGCTTCAGGTGGGCACTAAAGATTATTATACCGACCTGCTTTTTTATCAGCGCGATTTACAATGCCTCGTTTTATTCGAACTAAAAATTCAGGAATTTGAACCGGAGTTTTTAGGCAAACTCAATTTCTACCTCGAAGCCCTTGATCGTGATGTTAAGCGGCCGTTTGAGAATAACAGTATTGGTATTTTACTTTGCAAGGGAAAAGATTCTGCAGTGGTTGAATATGCGATGGCCCGCAATACTTCACCCACACTCATTGCAGATTACGAAACCAGGCTGATTCCCAAAAAACTACTGGCCAATAAACTAAACCAGTTGGTTGAACAGTTATCAAAAAATGAAAACAACCGATGAACAATACTTGTTCACAAACATAGAAATACTATAAACATCAGCCCTATCAATCTTTTGGACTTCCTGTCTTTCCGTCTTTCAGACTCTAACTATGACTGTATATAACTCTGTAACTGATTAATTGTTTCCGCCTGTGTAAGAATGGTTTCTGTTACCAGATCATTGATGGAAATAATACCCACTAACTGTTCGTCTTCTATAACAGGCAGGTAACGTAATCGATGTGAAGTCATTAACTGCATGCAGGCATCTACACTGTCGTTCATACCTACATATGGAAAATCTGTGGTCATAATATCTCCTACCGGTGTATCACTTGAATGACGCCCTTTGAGAATGACTTTGCGGGAATAATCTCTTTCGGTCATAATACCGGCAAATTTTTCGTTTTTCATTACTACTACCGAACCAATATTCTGTTCGGCCATCAAACGCAGTGCATCAATAACCGTCATTTCAGGCGGAACAATCGTTACCCTGTTTCCTTTTCGCTGGAGAACATTACTTACTTTTCGCATGGCAGGTGTTTTACAGCTTTAAAATAACAGATTGATCTGACATTTGCAAACCTGGAGAAATAAGGAATAAAAAATAAGGAATAAGAAATCAGGAAATAGATAATCTACTTTCTAATTTCTTATTCCTTATTCCCCTGTTTCCCTGTTTCCCTGTTCTTAATCGACTTTAAGCGCTTTATCAATCAAAAACACCAGATTGGCTCTGTGTGCTTTTGTTTCTTCATTGGTTGAAACGGCTGCAGCCAGTTTAGTTCGCAGCTTGCGTAATGAATATAAAATAGCTGCTTTCGACACATCATCTACCGGTGACTGTGGGGCCATCAGGTTGGCAGTTCCTTTTACGAAAGAAGTCTGCAGGTACTGACGGTACACATTTACATTACCAGTGATATCGGCATCAAAAATACCTTTTACCAGGTCGTTCATTACATCGGCTACACTGTACTGGTTACCATACAAACGAGTGTTGTTGATACGTTGTAAGGTTGACGGGTTCAGAATATGCGCCAATGTACCTCCTACCTGGATGGCAGTAATATTATTGGTTACTTTATAATCTTCACCATTGTTGGGCTGGTTGAAACCCCTGCGCTGTAACTGCAGGTAAGGGAATACCTGTGCATCAGCATCAAAAGCATTGGGTGCAAACACATATTTGGCCAACACTTCCATGGCTTTTTTCTGTGTGGCCAGTGGTGTTGGTGTATATGGTTTGTTGCCAGAATGCTGCTCTGGAAAACTTCTATCAATATATACACCACCCACATAACGGCTAACGGCATTAATCATACTGTTACGCTGTCCAAGTAAATTACCATAACGGATACGCAGTTCGGCATAAGACTGACCGGGTTTGCTGTATTTCTGTACCAGTTTACCCATTAAGTTGTTTACCAATTTAAAACGATCTTCTGCATAGCCTATAGCATCGCTGGTAAGGTCGTTTACGTTTACGCGTGGATCCATGGCTTTACCGGGCGCACGCATATCATCGCCATCATTACCAAATACCAGCTTAGGATCGGTACTGCGTGACAGGATTTTAGTGATTCCTGCTTCTTCACCTGCTGCAGAGAATGGTGTATAACCAAACTCAATAGCCCACAGGTCGTAAGGACCTGCTTTGGTGGTATAATAATCGCCCTGTTTGCTTCTGTCTAACGACACGTTGATAGCCGGGTAATCCATCACAGAACCAATCAGACCTATCTGACGGGTGATTGATGTGTTGTTGATATCTGCAAGCGATAACATCTGGCTGGCTTTCATGTTATGGTTCAAACCCAGTGTATGTCCCATTTCATGCATGATCAGGAAAATCAGGAACTGCTTGTGCATTTCTCTGATTTCTCCTTCAGGTGCATCCATGGCCTGCAGGGTTGTTTGACCAGTCATAAACTGTGCTTTCAGTTCACCTGCCAGTGTACAGTTTGCATGATTGTTGATATTCAGACCCGGCTGCTTTGCAAATGATTCCATTGACGGACCATTGTACAACTCATCATCAATAGGTGTTGCACTTCCGGAGAGCCACTCAACAGTAATATCGGCACCAAGTATCTGACCTGTACGTGGGTTTACAAAGCTTGGGCCGATAGCCCCATATGGTGGCTTCGCAGAAGATACCCAGCGAATTACATTGTAACGGATATCTGCCGGATCCCATGTAGCATCATCAGGCATGATCTTCATCTGCACTGCATTTTTAAACCCTGCTTTTTCAAATGCTTCATTCCATTTCATTCCTGCGTTGAAAATGGTCTGGCGATATTCTAACGGGGTCGTATTCTCTATCCAGTATACCAATGGTTCAACGGGTTCACTTACTGCGGCAGATGGGTCTTTCTTAACCAGGCCCCAACGATTAATCATATCCTTGTAAGGTGTTGGACTGATACTGGTCTGATCGTTACGCTGCTGCGTGAAATAACCCACACGCGGGTCATCTCTTCTTGCACGGAAATTGTTCTTTGGCATTTCAATAAAGCTATGCTGCATACGTACCCGTACATAACGTGCATCGGTAACATCCGGACCGGTAGCTGCAATGGTACTCGGGTTATCGTATGAAAGATCAACTACTACATCCGTATTATTAGGGAATGAACGGATGGTTGCATATTTAGATTTGGTTGGGTTCAATCCACCAAGGTTAAAGGTGAATGGTGTTGCCTGACCGGGTCCAAAAATAGGCTTCACTGGATCAAGTTTTTCACTCAGGAAAAGTTGATCCACATTTACCAGATACCCCAATGAGTCTTCAATGCTGAATTTATCGTTGTAAAAAACCGCCTCGGGTTTATCTACATCTTCGGTTTTACTTACCGGGTTCAGTTTATCGTAGAAGAACCCGGTGTTCACCTGCGAAAACTCAATTTTGTCGAAAGCCTTCTTCATTTTAAATACAGCAGTAGCCCGGTGCATACTCTGGTGCAGGAACAGCGATGTAGGTCCATTAATGGAAAAGCTCTGGTAAATAAACTCTTTACCCAGCTGATCCTTACGTATATACATTTGTACACTGCCTGTTACCGTATCCTGGTAAAGGGTAAACAATCCATCGATTTTCTTACTGCTCTTTGTACGATCGGTAACTGATGGTTTTTTAGGCGGTGCTGCCGGTTTAGAAGTGTCTCCCGGAGGTTTTGTACCCGGAGGCATGGTTGTAGGCTGCTGGGCAAAGGCATGGGCTCCAAACAACCCGGCACATACTAATGTGGCTATTAAAGGTCTTCTCATAGCGAGTGTTTTAGTTCGTATTCAAAATAATCAAAGCTGTCCAATTATTACCATTGCATGGGATAAGTGGTAAAATTTAACAATAAGCCGTAAACTGAAAACTGTCTTCAATAATCAAAAACACGGATCATTTGTTTGTTTGTCCGGTCAGCCATCCATTCCTGACCCTTACTGCGGTAGAATCGGCCGAAGGGTCAAAGGTTAACGCATACGTTCGTTCTTCTTTCTCTCCAAGTCTGAATACCAGCATTATATTTTCATTACCTGCAATTACGTTCATTCGTATTTCGTCTCCTGTTTTCATGCCTGCTGTTATTCTGTTATAATCAGCTACAGTTTTTACCGGTTGATTGTTTAGTGAAAGAATTTTTGCCTGTCTTCTCAAACCTGCGTTCCAGGCAGGAGACTGCCAGTCTACTGTATTTACAATAACCGTATCTCTCCTTTCGGTTATCGCTACACCCGCATAAGCCGGTATCATTTTAGGTGTCTGATCAACCAATAATCCTGCATAGGCAAAATAACGTTTGTAATCGAGGGGTTTGAGTGTATAGATGTATTCAAAAAAATCATCCATTTTTTCACCGCTTGTTTTTTCGATTTCCTTTTTCAGTTCATCTTCTGTAAATCCTCTTCCTTTCTTTTTGTAATAATCATAGTAAAGCTTACGCATTACATCATCAAGTGATCGTTTGTTACCGGTTGCATACCTGATTCTAAAATCAAGCATCACTCCTACAACCGGGCCTTTATCGTAATAAGAAATGGTTTTGTTCACCTCATCTCCTGTTCTGCCAAATGGGCCATCAGACCATGTTTCGTAGCTCGATTGTGCCAATGTTTGAAATAACCTGCCCGGTTTGGCTTCATACGATGCCAGCTGTTGTTGTACCGTTGCCAGTGCTTCTTCATCAGTTTTCAATCCGGCTCTTCGCAGGATCAGATTTTCATAGTACACGTTCAATCCTTCCGATACCCATAGTGAGTTGGTTCGGCTTCCTCTGTTATAGTCAAATGGCCCGAGCTCTATAGGTCGTATTCTTTTTACATTATAATGATGGAAATATTCATGTGCCAGAAAATGATACATACGAATCCTGGCGGCCTTATTGGTTGATAAACCCTGTCCACTAAAAGCAATGGAAGTTGAATTCAGGTGTTCAATACCACCGCCACCGGGTCCGATAGCAAGAAAACTGTAGTTTTCATAGGGTATGTCGCCAATAATACCCGATGCTGTACTGACAATTTTTTGAAGATCATTCATAAATATTGCGCGGTCAAAATCGCCGGGCTTATATGCCACAAAATAATGTGGTTTATTATGCACGATAAAAGATGGCAGGTCCTCCAGTTTACTTCCCAACAGAAAAGGGCTATCGTAAAGAATATCAAAATCAGGTGACCGATAAGTAAAAGCCTCTCCTTTTATAAGATCAAGACCTGTTGCTACCCGGCTCCAGTTGGTGTATGGCTGTACCTGTATAACCGATGAATAAGCAATTCCTCCAACAGGGTGTATAAAAATTCCGGCGGGTGACAGGTAGGCAAATTCTTCATCAATATAATTGGATGCAACAAAACGTCTGTTCCCAAAAATGCGATAACTAACCGTAAAAGGCTGCCCCTCACTATTAACCACCCAATGATTGGGTGTTAACTGCTTCCATACCAATGTGTCGCCTTTTGCATTTTTTACTTTAAAATCTTTCAGGTCTTTTGAAAAATACATTAACTGGTAATAACCGGTTGTCCAGTTAGGCAATTCAAATTCAATTGTCTTTTTCCCTTTCGGATCATACTTCATTTCTACAGCTGCAAAATGATCTGCAGCCTGCGGGAAAGACAATGTAAAATGAATGGATGGAGTTTGTGCAGCTACAAGAATACCCGCACATATACTAAGTATTAACAGGAATACCTTATTCAAAAGGTATTTATTGGCATGTGATTGCATAAAAGGGCTTTTGACTCCTACAAAGTATTCATTCGCCCCATCATGGTCATGCTATGAATTAACCATAACTTCTTTTATTTTAGCTCAGGTGATTACCTGTTATTGCTTTTGCGGCTAAAAAACCACTGGTCCAAGCATTTTGAAAATTGAATCCCCCGGTAATACCATCAATATCCATTACTTCACCGGCAAAAAACAAACCTTCTATTTTTTTACTTTGCATACTGTTTGCATCAATCTCTGATAATTTCACACCTCCGCAGGTTACAAATTCTTCCTTGAATGTTGTTTTACCATTTACCTGGAATTCATGTGTTGTAAGACTTTGTATAAGTTGATGCTGCAATTTAGATGAAAGGTCTGCCCATCGCATGTCTGCCTTAATACCAGATTCTTCCAGCAGGTATAGCCATAAGCGGCTGGGTAACTGAAAAGGATTTCTGTTACCCATTTTTTGAGATGCATTCAATTCTCTTATCTCCTGCCAGCGTTCTCTTAATTGACTTTCAGTTTCAGTACCCAACCAGTTCACCAGTATTGTAAATGCATATTGTTTTTCAGCTAGTGTTCTTGCCCCCCATGCCGATAGCCTGAGAATGGCCGGGCCACTCATACCCCAATGAGTTATTAATAAAGGTCCTGTTTCCGAGAGTTTTGTTCCGGTTACTTTTACCATTGCATTTGATACACTTACCCCCATTAATGATGTAATTGTATGACCGGGCATATTAAATGTAAATAAGGATGGCACCGGCTCTTCAATACTATGCCCGGTTTGTTTCAGCCATTCAAACATGACCGATTTTGGATAACCGCCTGTTGCAATACAGATATAGTCGGCTATAATAGTTGTATCGTTCAACAATGAAAGAACAAATACTGTTCCTGTTTTTTCTACCGATTTTACTTCTTTATGTAATTGTACTTCCACACCATATTTATCTGCTTCCTTCAATAAACAATCAATAATGGTTTGTGAATCATTTGTTACAGGAAACATCCTCCCATCGGTTTCTGTTTTTAACATTACACCCCGTTCTGCAAACCAGGTGATGGTATCATTTGTATTGAACCAGTGAAAAGATTTCTTCAGAAAATTTTGTCCGCGTGGATATCGTTTAGCCAGTTCAGGAATTTCAAAACAGGCATGTGTTGTATTACATCTTCCCCCTCCGCTCACTTTTACTTTTGCCAGCAGCTTACCGGTCTTCTCCAACAGTATTACTTTTAACTGAGGGTTCATCCGGGCAGCATTTACTGCGCAGAAAAATCCGGCCGCACCTCCTCCAACAACTATGAGTTTTTGTTGCATGGATTTATTTCATCAGCATGATGGCCGCCATTGTTTCAACACCATTCCATAAATTGAGAATGCGTATATTTTCGTTCTCTGCATGCTGGTTGTTATCATGATTCGCAATAGGTACTGTTATGGTATTTGCCTTTAAATATTTTTCGAATTTATATAGGGGCAGACTTCCTCCTGCTGAAGGTACTATTATGAGTGGCCCTTTTGTTGTGGCTCTAACTACTTCCACAATTTCCTTTGTAATGGGCAGATCCATAGATGTCCGTTGTGCATTATAACCATCATGTTTTATTACTTTGGCAATTTTAGGGAATTGCTTTCTTTCTTCAGATGTAGGATCATTGTACGTTACATGATAGCCCTGTGCCTTTATATGATCTACTACCCGCTGTTGCTGCACCTGGTAATCATTTCCTTTTACCAGCCTGAGATCAAGCGTTGCCATGGCTGTTGTGGGAATAACATTGGCAGCCAGCTTTCCTGCATTGGCACTTTGCATACCATTAATATTTAATGAAGGTAGCATCAGCGATTGCTGTAAAGTATAACCATTCATTTCGGGCTGGATGAATCCAAGTTCTTTTTTCATCTGTTCATCTGCCAATGGTATACGGGCAATTGCATCTTTCTCCGTAGGCGATAATGGCGTTACATCATCATAAAAACCTTGGATGGTTACTTTACCTTTTTCATCTTTCATCGATGCGAGTAATTTGGCCATCATCAAAGCAGGATTAGGCACCCAATTACCATAATGACCACTATGTAAGGGTCGTGTAGGGCCATACACAGTAATATCCATATTTGCATCGCCTCTTACACCAAAACAAATAAGTTTATTTCCAGACTGGTGTACCGGCCCATCGCTGATGACCCAGATATCAGACTTCAATTCATTAGGGTATTTAAGCAGTATCTCCTGTAAATGTCCGGAGCCGGCTTCTTCTTCTCCTTCAAAAAAGAATTTCACATTACAGTTGGGTAACTGTCCGGATTTGATGATGGCTTCATAGGCCCACAAAATAGCCATTACTCCACCCTTATCATCAGATGCACCTCGTGCAAATATTCTCCACTCTTCATTTACAGGATTACCCGGTAATGGAAGAGGAATAATTTTTTCAGCATCTGCAGTACTGCCATTTACCAATACAGGTTTAAATGGATGAAAGCCTTGGCTCCATTTAGAAGTATCTACAGGTTGTCCATCGTAATGTGCGTAGAAAATGATGGTTTTTACTGCACCCGGAACTTTTATCTCCCCATATACTGCTGGTGCTGCATTCTTTGTATCAGGTGTAAGTAACCGAACATCCTGGATATTACGTTTCTGCATCATATCCATAATCAGCGATGCATTGCGTTGAATATTATAGGTATCGGAAGCTACATTGGGTATTGCCAATAACTGCATGAATTCTGCGAGCCATTCATGTTCCTTTTCCTGTCTTAGTTCCCTTACTTTTTCTATAGCGGGTGGTTGTGCAATAGCAAATAATAACTGTATGCACAGTAAGAAAAAAAGTGATGATTTTTTCATTTCCTGCAGTTTTGATTAAAAACTTTATCGTCTAGTAATAAGCTGCATTGAGGTTGGGATTAGCCTTTTCAGCAGCTTCAATAATACTATAATCCGAGAGAATCAATGCCTGTCCGCGTTTAATACAAACATCATGTTCAAAGTGACAAGACACTTTGCCATCCTGCGTACGGATGGTCCAGCCATCATCATCAGTGTACACATCTTTTGTACCCAGATTAATCATGGGTTCAATCGCCAGTACGAGATTCTCTTTCATCTTTGGTCCATTGCCCCTCTTTCCATAATTAGGTACTTGCGGGTCTTCGTGTAAACTGCGGCCTAAACCATGTCCTACCAGTTCTCTCACTACACCATATCCGTGTTTCTTTTCCGCATGTTCCTGGATAGCAAAAGAAATATCACCTACTCTGTTGTTTACAATAGCTTTTTCAATGCCTTTATATAAAGATTCTTTGGTTACTTTAATCAATTGCATCACTTCGGCTTCTACTTCTCCCATAATAAAAGTATATGCATGATCTCCATGCCAGCCATTTAATATTACACCCATATCTACTGTAATAATATCTCCTTCCTGTAAGGCTGTGTCATTAGGGAAACCGTGTACTACCACATCATTCACAGATGTACATACATTATGAGGATAACCGCGGTAATTATAAAAAGAAGGTATCGCTTTATGATCTTTTACAAAATCTCCACAGAGCTTATCTATCTTCCTGGTGGTCATACCAGGCTTTAATACTTTGGCCACTTCGGTCAGTGTTTTACTAACCAGGAGTGCCGCTTCTTTCATCAGGGCTATTTCCGCTTCTGTTTTGTAGATAATCATATTTATTCGTCTCGACATGATAAAAAAAGAAACCTGCCATCCGCCTAAGGCGGGACGACAGGTTTGCAAATATCGCATTTTATTTTAAAGTCCATAGACCATAGTCTATGAACCATCGTCTATTGTACTAGATCGTTGTAGTAGATACAGTCTGTCTGCCCTGTACACGGCCACTCTTCATTAAACCATCATACTGGCGCATCAGCAGGTATGTTTCAATTTGCTGGAGTGTATCGAGTACCACACCTACCATAATGAGCAGTGATGTACCACCGAAGAATGTACTGAAACCCTGTGTTACACCCAAACGTTGAGCGAAACCAGGCATAATACCTACCAATGCCAGGAAAATGGCACCAGGTAGAGTAATTTTATCCATTACAGATCCGATATAATCAGCAGTTGGCTGACCAGGTTTTACACCAGGAATGAATCCATTATTACGTTTCAGGTCTTCTGCAATTTGCTTAGGGTTAAAGATCAATGCAGTATACAGGAAGGTAAAACCAATTACCATTATGGAATATACAACCATATACCATATGTTACTATGGTCATTGAATATCTTAACAATTCCCTGTGCTGAATCTAAATTGGTAAATGATACCAGTGTTGGCAGGAACATAATCGCCTGGGCGAAGATGATCGGCATTACACCGGCACTGTTTACTTTAATTGGCAGGAACTGGCGTGCACCACCAAACTGACGGTTACCTATGATTTGTTTGGCATAGTTTACAGGTATTTTACGAACACCTTGTACCAGTACAATCAATCCGAGAATCACTGCAATAAGAATTGCAATCTCAATCAGGAAAATCAATAAACCACCACCGGCTCTTTCACCTTTGGCGCTAAACTCCTGGATTAATGATTGTGGTAAACGTGCGAGGATACCCACCATAATGATGATTGAGGTACCATTACCCAAACCTTTATCCTGAATTTTTTCTCCGAGCCACATTACAAACATGGTACCTGCAGTTAAAGTAATGACTGTAGAGAACCAGAAGTAAGGTGCATATGCCGGAATAATAGCTTCAGCATAACCGGGACTGTTCAGGTAAGCCACATAGGCTCCGGCCTGGAATGCAGTTACAATAACGGTGAGGTAACGTGTCCACTGATTGATTTTTTTACGACCGCTGTCTCCTTCTTTCTGTACTTTCTGTAATTGAGGAACAAGAATGGTCATCAACTGCATAAAGATAGATGCTGAGATATAGGGCATGATACCCAGCGCCAGGATAGATGCCTGTGAAAAGGCTCCGCCGGCAAACATATCGAAGATACCTAACAGACCACCATTGCTTTGAGCAGATGCCTGAGCAGCTTCAATTTTAGCAGGATCAATACCAGGTAAAACAATCTGTGTACCGATACGATAAGTAAGAACCAGTGCAAGTGTTACTATGATCTTGTTACGAAGCTCCTCTATCGTCCAAATATTCCTTAATGTCTGAACTAATTTTTTCACTTGAATGCAATTGTAAGCGTTAATAGTCTTAAACCAAAAAAAGACGCACTTTGTGCGTCTGGCAAGTTACGATAAAATTACTTGATAATTTCAACGCTACCACCTGCAGCTTCGATAGCAGATTTTGCTTTTTCGCTGGCCGCATTCACTTTGAAACTTACTTTGGCTTTCAGTTCACCGTTGGCCAATACTTTTACCTTATCGGTACGGCTGATTAAACCATTGATGTAGAGGTTTTCGAGGCTGAATTCAGTGAAACCGTATTTCTCAACCAGTTGATCGATCTGACCCAGGTTAAATACTACGAATTCAATACGATTGTTATTTTTAAACCCACGTTTTGGTACACGACGCTGAATAGGCATCTGACCACCTTCGTGGGCCATTTTACTTTTATAACCGGCGCGGCTCTGACCACCCTTATTACCTTTTGTAGATGTACCACCCTTACCGGATGCTTCACCACGACCTAAACGTTTTTCTTTGTGCGTTGAACCTGCTGCAGGTTGAAGATTGTGTAGTTTCATGTTTTATCTGATTTTGAACTTTCGGGGAATCACCCCTCGCGTGTTAATTTGAAAATTTGAAAATGTGCCAATTTGAAAATAAAGAGATTTGAAATATTATAAATAGAAAATGAATCAAGTTGATTGACTCATTTTCAAATTTTCAAATTCTCAAATTTCCAAATTAATTCAACTCCTCAACTTTCACCAGGTGGCTCACTTTATTCACCATACCCAGTATTTGTGGAGTAGCTTCTACTTCTTTTGAAGCATGCAGTTTCTTCAAACCTAAAGCAATCAGCGTTTGTTTCTGACGCTCTGGTCTGTCGATACCACTCTTAATCTGTGTGATCTTAATTTTTTTCATAACGAGTTATTGTGATCGCTTATGGCTAATGGCTAATGGCTTTATAATGATAAGCCATTAGCTATTAGCTATTAGCAATAATTATCCATTAAATACTTTACTCAGTTTCACCGTACGTGTTTTAGCAACCTGTACTGGTTCACGCAACAGGCTAAGGGCCTTGATGGTTGCTTTTACCACGTTGTGCGGATTAGCTGAACCCAGGCTTTTTGCCAATACGTCTGTTACACCTGCACTCTCCAGTACTGCACGCATGCTACCTCCGGCGATTACACCCGCACCATGAGCTGCTGGTTTGATCAACACTTTAGCTGCACCTTCTTTCGCCCACTGATCGTGAGGAATGGTTCCATGCATTACGGGAACTTTTACCAGGTTTTTCTTGGCATCTTCGATACCCTTGGTAATAGCTTCCTGAACTTCTTTGGCTTTACCCAGACCTTGTCCAACAACACCACTTTCATTACCCACTACTACCAGTGCTGAGAAGCTGAAGGTACGACCACCTTTAGTGGTTTTCACCACACGGTTAATGGCAACTACTTTTTCTTTCAGTTCCATGTCGCCACCGGCTTTTACCTTATTTACGTTTACTTTAGACATTTATCTAACGATTATTTGTGTTAGCAGATTAGAATTGAAGACCACCTTCTCTTGCACCATCAGCTACGGATTTAACGCGGCCATGATACAGGTTACCACCACGATCGAATATAACAGTATTCAAACCCAGTTCAGTGGCTTTACGTGCGATTGCTGCACCTACCAGTTTCGATTTCTCGGTCTTGGTTACTTTCTGAGCAGCAATATCTTTATCACGAGATGAAGCAGCAGCCAGTGTTTGACCATTATCGTCATCGATCAGTTGAGCATAGATATCAGCATTGCTTCTGAATACAGATAAGCGCGGCCTAACTGCTGTACCAGCCACTTTCTTACGAATGCGGTATCTGATCTTCTGCCTTTGAATTAATTTACTCATTTTGCTTTATTTGTCACCTCCGATTCGGCCGGAGATTTGTTTTACATTTTGTTTCAGTTCATCGACCATGATCTATGGACCATAGACTAATTACTATTTACCTGCTGCTTTACCTGCTTTTCTTCTCAGAATCTCACCAGCATATTTCACACCTTTACCTTTGTATGGTTCTGGTTTACGTAAACTTCTCAGTTTTGCTGCAACCTGGCCAATCAGTTGTTTATCGATACCTTCTAACAGGATCTTCGGGTTCTGACCTTTTTCAGTAACAGTTGTTACTTTCAGTTCTTTCGGAACTTCAAAGATGATATTGTGAGAATAACCTAAAGCAAGATCTAACATGTTACCAGTGTTAGCGGCTTTAAAACCCACACCCACCAGTTCCAGTTCTCTCTTAATACCTTCAGTTACACCTTTTACCATATTGCTTACGAGGGCACGGTATAAACCATGCATGGCACGGTGGCGGATCTGGTCTGTAGGACGAGCGAATATTACTTCATTTTCCTTTACAGTAACAATGATATCGCGGTCAATCGATTCCTTTAATTCACCTTTAGGACCTTTTACGGTTACCTGGTTATCCTTGTTAACCGTAACAGTTACACCAGCAGGGATAACTACGGGTTGTTTTCCAATACGTGACATAGTCGTTTCTTATTTTATTGTTCAACTAATATCCTGACCGTGTTCAGCTCCGACTAAAAAGCTTTAATTGTCAGACAGGACAATTTCAAAATCAATTAAGAGATATAGCAAAGTACTTCACCACCTACGTTTTCTGCTTTAGCCTGCTTATCGGTCAATACACCTTTAGATGTACTGAGGATAGCCACACCCAGACCATTGATTACTCTTTTGATCTCAGCGGGTTTAGCATATTGACGCAGACCCGGACGGCTAACTCTTTCGAGAGAGCGTATCGCAGGTTGTTTAGTAGAAGGATCGTATTTCAGCGCGATCTTGATAAGACCTTGCTTATTATCCTCTTCAAATTTGTATTTCAGGATATAACCCTGCTCATACAGGATCTCTGTCATACGCTTTTTCAGATTAGAAGCAGGAATTTCTACCAGTCTGTGACCAGCCATCTGTGCATTACGGATTCTGGTTAAAAAGTCTGCTATAGGATCAGTTACCATTTTTATTAGAATTAATTCGTGTTCAAAATTTTTGTACCAAATTCCCTTTAGGGACAGGGTAGTATTACCAGCTTGCTTTTTTTACTCCCGGAATTTTACCATTCAGGGCCATGTCGCGGAAGATTACCCTTGAGAGACCGAAATATCTCATATAACCTTTCGGACGTCCTGTAAGCTGACAACGGTTCTTTAAACGAACAGGTGAAGCGTTTTTGGGGAGCTTATCCAATGCTGCATAATCACCTGCTGCTTTTAAAGCGGCACGTTTTTCTGCATACTGGGCAACCAATGCTTCGCGCTTTTTTTGTCTGGCTTTTACTGATTCTTTTGCCATTTTTTTATGTTTAGATTTGAGTAGGTTCCGGATTTGAGTTTTACAAACCGGCTGCTACCAGTTACTTTTTAGTTATTGTCTTTTTTTGCTCCTTTGAATGGCATACCCAGTTCTTTCAGTAACTCATATGCTTCTTCATTTGTTTGGGCAGTAGTTACGAAAGTGATATCCATACCGGTAATCTTATTCACTTTATCGATATCGATCTCAGGGAAAATGATCTGCTCGGTAACACCCAATGTGTAGTTACCACGACCATCGAATGCTTTATCGCTGATACCTTTAAAGTCACGTACACGTGGCAGCGCAACTGATACCAGGCGGTCCAGAAATTCATACATTTTCTCACCTCTCAATGTAACGCGTGCACCAATGGGCATACCTTTACGCAGTTTGAAGTTTGAGATGTCTTTCTTAGACATGGTAGGAACTGCTCTCTGACCAGTGATCATGTTCAGTTCATCTACAGCAATATCAACCAGTTTTTTATCTGTTACCGCACCGTTTACGCCACGGTTAATACAGATTTTTTCCAGTTTAGGAGCCTGCATTACAGTTTTGTAAGCAAACTTTTTCATTAAAGCAGGTACAACTTCTTTGCTGTACTTATCTGCTAATCTCGGAGTGTATTTTGCAGTACTCATTACTTGATTACCTCCCCTGATTTTTTAGATATACGAACTAATTTTCCTTCTTCGCGGGTACGCTTGGCTTTTGTAGCTGCACCGGCTTTAGCATCCCATAACATTACATTACTGATGTTAATCGGAGCTTCCACTTTTACGATACCACCCTTTGTATTCTGTGCAGATGGTTTGGTATGTTTTGTTACGATATTCACGCCTTCTACTACCACACGTCCTTTATCCACAACTACTTCCAACACCTTGCGGGGCTTTTTCAAGTCCTTATCATCACCGGCAATTACCACTACGGTATCACCTTTTTTGATGTTGAATTTGGGTTTAAATCTTGTACTCATTTTTGAGCTTTTTAGCTTTTAGGGGTTAGCATTTAGCCAACCAAAAATTATTATATTCAATCGCTAATAGCTAACTGCTAATAGCTAATGCTTGTATATTTTAGAGAACCTCAGGAGCCAGTGAAATAATTTTCATGTATCCTTTATCACGCAACTCTCTCGCTACTGGCCCGAAGATACGTGTACCACGAGGCTCATCTGAGTTGTTCAGTAACACCACAGCATTATCATCGAAACGGATATATGAACCATCCTTACGACGCAATTTGTTTTTGGTACGAACAATTACTGCTTTAGATACGGTACCTTTTTTGATACCACCGGCTGGGATGGCATCTTTTACAGTTACAACGATCTTATCACCAATTTTGGCATAATCCTGTCCACTGTTACCAAGTACTTTAATACAAAGCACTTCTTTGGCACCACTGTTATCAGCTACATTCAATCTACTTTCTTGCTGAATCATTGTTTTAGCTTTTTAGCTTCTGGTTTCGATTGTATTTCTCAACCAGATTTTTAATCAATTTTATTCAGAGGCTACAGCTCAAATTCTTGCAGCTTGCAGCTTGAATCCGCCTTGGGCGGATAATTATTTTGCTTTCTCAACTATTTCAACCAGTCTCCAACGCTTTGTTTTACTCAGCGGGCGGGTTTCCATAATTTTTACTACGTCTCCAATACCACACTCGCTTTTTTCATCGTGTGCATGGAACTTAGTGGTTTTCTTTACGAACTTTCCGTAGATAGGGTGTTTTACTTTTCTTTCAACCGCAACTGTAATGGTTTTATCCATTTTATCGCTGGTAACAACCCCGATCCTTGTTTTGCGTAAATTTCTTACTTCAGCCATTGTTTATTTTTTTAAGCTATGAGCTCCGAGCTATGAGCCGTGAGCAAAGTTTTTTAAAAGCTTGAAGCCTGTAACTTGAAGCTTGTAACTTTAAATTCCTAATTCTTTTTTCTTCAATTCAGTCTTCAGACGTGCAATATCTCTACGCAAACCACGAACTGTCATCGGGTTCTCCAATGGAGAAATTGCATGAGCGAATTCCAGTTTTTTCAGACGGAGCTGATCTTCCTGGATTCTCGCTTTCAGGTCCGCAGTATTGATGTCTTTCAGACCCTTATTGAATTCAACTTTTTTATTTGCCATTTTCTTCAATTTGAAAATTTGAAAATTTGAAAATTTGGAAATCCCTTTCTCTATTTAGCAATTTGAAAACATTTTCAAATTTTCAAATTGCCTCATTTTCAAATTAAGCCTGTAAGTCTCTTCTTACAATGAATTTGGTTTTGATCGGCAGTTTCTGAGCAGCCAGTTCCATGGCTTCCTGGGCAACCTGCGGTGTAACACCATCACATTCAAAAATGATGCGTCCTGGTTCTACAACAGCAGCCCAGAATTCAGGATTACCTTTACCTTTACCCATCCTTACCTCAAGAGGTTTACGGGTAATGATCTTATCTGGAAATACACGGATCCAAACATTACCCTCACGTTTCATAGCACGCGTCATTGCCTGACGTGCAGATTCGATCTGGCGGTTGGTTAACCAAATGGGTTCGAGCGCTTTCAGGGCAAATGAACCAAACGAAATGGAAGTACCACGCTTAGCCACTTCACGAATGCGGCCTTTCTGCTGTTTCCTGTGTTTACTTCTTTTAGGCTGTAACATTTATTACAATTTGAAAATTTGAAAATTTGGAAATTTGAAAATGCTTGGAGTTTTATTCCTCTGGCTTTTAAAAAATTTGATCATGTTTCCATTTTCAAATTTTCAAATCACCTCATTTTCAAATTATCTCCTGTCTCTTCCGCCTCCGCGGTTGTCTCTCCTGTCGCCACCACGTCCACCACGATCATCTCTTCTGTCACCACGGCCACCACCTCTTTCTTCACCACCTCTTCTTTCGCTCATGTCGTTCTTACCACCAACGAAGTTGGGGTTCAGTTCGCGTTTACCCAGTACTTCTCCCTTACAGATCCATACTTTGATACCGATTTTACCGTATACGGTTTGTGCATATACGTTTGCATAATCAATATCCATACGGAAAGTATGCAGGGGTACACGACCTTGTTTGAATTCTTCACTACGTGCAATCTCAGCGCCACCTAAACGACCACTCAGCTTAATTTTGATACCTTCAGCTCCCATTCTCAGGGTTGAAGCGATCGCCATTTTAGTGGCACGTTTGAAGTTGATACGGTTTTCGATCTGACGAGCGATGGTATCACCTACAATATTTGCATCCAGTTCAGGACGACGGATCTCCAGGATGTTGATCTGTACATCTTCTTTACCGGTTAATTTTTTCAACTCTTCTTTGATACGGTCTACTTCTCCACCGCCTTTACCGATAATAATACCTGGCTTAGATGTGTGGATAGTAACGATCAGCTTACCAAGGGTACGCTCTATTACAATTTTGGCAATACCGCCCTTGTTGATACGGGCGTTCAGGTAAGTACGGATTTTATGATCCTCAATTAACTTGGAGGCATAATCTTTCTTACTGCCATACCAGTTACTTTCCCATCCACGGATGATACCTAACCTGTTACCAATTGGATTTGCTTTCTGACCCATATAGTGGTTTTACAATTAGTTTTTAGAATCTACGATTAATGTTACATGGTTACTGCGCTTACGTACCCTGTAGCCACGGCCCTGGGGTGCAGGACGCATACGCTTGAGCACACGGCCACCGTCAACGAATACAGTTTTTACCACCAGGCTGTTGTCTGCGGCACTGGCGCCATTGTTTTTCTGCTCCCAGTTGCTGATAGCACTCTTCAGCAGTTTTGCCAGGGGCACAGCATTGTGCTGTGGGTGGTGCTCAAGAATGGCCAATGCCTTCTCTACCTCCATTCCACGGATCACATCAGCCAGCAAACGCATTTTGCGCGGCCCTGTAGGATAATTGTTCAGTTTAGCTACTGCTTCCATTTCTTTATTTGTTTAGGGTATGGTTTCGGTTCCTGCTATCTGCTATGAACCATCATCCATACGCCAAGTGATTACTTTTTAGTTCCCGCGTGTCCTCTGAAGTTGCGTGTAGGAGCAAATTCACCTAATTTATGTCCAACCATGAACTCGGTAACATAAACAGGGATGAACTTATTTCCATTGTGCACTGCAAAAGTGTGCCCAACGAAATCAGGTGTAATGGTACTACGACGGCTCCAGGTTTTAATAACACCTTTCTTGGTTTTGCCATCATTCATACCTTCTACTTTGCCTTCTAAGTTGGCATCTACGTAAGGACCTTTTTTAATCGAACGACCCATAGTAATGAGTTAATTTGAAAATTTGAAAATTTGAAAATTGAAAGCGTTTGTTTTGACCATTTGAGAATTTGAGGTTTTCATTTTCAAATTTTCAAATTGTCACACTTTCAAATTATTTTGCTATTTTTTTACCGTCTCTTCTCTGGATAATCAGCTTATCGCTTGATTTTCCTTTGGTACGGGTTTTCTCACCTTTTGCATACTTACCGGTTCTGCTGCGTGGGTGACCACCTGAAGCCCTACCTTCACCACCACCCATCGGGTGATCTACAGGGTTCATTGCAACACCACGTACACGTGGGCGGATACCTTTCCAACGGTTCTTACCCGCTTTACCTGCAGTTTCCAGGTTATGATCGCTGTTCGATACCACACCTACAGTTGCATAACAGTTGATTAATACTTTACGCAATTCGCCGGAAGGCATTTTCAATACTGCGTATTTCTCTTCTTTATTCGCTAACTGAGCAGATGCACCCGCACTTCTCACCATTTTACCACCCTGACCAGGCTGTAATTCAATATTGTGGATCATGGTACCCAGTGGCATATTTTTCATAGCCAGTGCATTACCAATTTCAGGAGCTACCTCATCACCTGCAATTACAGTTGTTCCTACCTGTAAACCCTGTGGAGCAATAATGTAACGCTTCTCTCCATCGGTATACTGCAACAATGCGATGAATGCAGTACGGTTTGGATCGTATTCAATTGATACTACTGTAGCAGCAATATCTCTTTTACTTCTTTTGAAATCGATGATACGGTAGTGTTGTTTGCTACCACCACCCATATAACGCATTGCGCGACGTCCCTGGAAGTTACGTCCAGCAGTCTTTTTCTGAGGTTCCAATAAGCTCTTTTCAGGCTTGTTGGTAGTGATCTCAGCATAAGCGTTCCCGATTCTCCAGCGTGTGCCGGCTGTCATCGGTTTGTACTTCTTAAGTGCCATTTTCTTTCTTTTGCCCCTAGCCCCTAAAGGGGGATTGGGTTTTGTTTACTAATCAACTTTTGCGGTAGTTGAACTACCATACTTTATCATTCCAGCTCCTCCGGCTCCCTTCAGGGCGGGGGACTAAATGTTTGCGTACAGATCAATTGCTTCTCCTTCGGCTACGGTTACGAATGCTTTTTTATAAGCTGGTTTCGCACCCTGTATAAAACCTGCTTTTGTATAGCGGGTTTTATTTTTGCCCGGAGCAACTGCAGTATTTACATCAATTACACTTACACCATAAAATTCTTCTACTGCTTTTTTGATCTCGAGTTTGTTTGCCTTACGGTTTACTTTGAAAGCATATCTTCTCAGCTTTTCCTGCTGTGCATTGGCTTTCTCGGTTAAAATAGGCTTTACTAATACTTCACTCAGTTTCATTGTATTTCGGTTGAAACGTTTCTAATTGGTTAAGCTACTGCCTCTTCTTCTGCGAAGATTTTGGCGGTGTTTTCTGTGATTACCAGTACATCGGCATTCATGATTTCGTAAGTGTTAATGTCGGCCAACAAAGTGCTGGCTACATTTGGCACGTTACGGGTGCTCAGGTACAGGTTATCGTTGTACTCAGGTAATACTACCAGTGTTTTCTTGTCGGCAATATTCAGGTTCTTCATCACTTCAACCAGTTGTTTGGTTTTTGGTGCTTCCATCTGAATATCTTCCACCACTACAATAGCGCTTTCTTTTGCTTTATAGCTTAAAGCAGAAATCTTAGCCAGGTCCTTTACTTTACGGTTCAGTTTAAAATCGTAAGCATGAGGTTTAGGTCCGAAGATGGTACCACCGCCCTTGTATAAAGGGTTACGGATATTGCCCTTACGTGAACCACCGGTACCTTTTTGCTTGTGCAGCTTGCGGCTGGCACCCTGTACTTCGGCACGGGTTTTTACTTTATGGGTTCCCTGACGGCCTGCAGCCAGGTATTGTTTTACAGCCAGGTAGATCACATGATCATTTGGCTCGATACCAAAAACCTCAGCTGGTAATTCTACCGTTCTGCCGGTCTTCTGTCCTTTTATATTTAATACATCTACTTGCATGTCAATTCAATTAAGTTGTGATTACTTCTGGATTAAAACGATTGAACCGTTATGACCAGGAACAGATCCGCTGATCAGGATATAGTTCTTTTCAGGGAAAATTTTCACCACTTTCAACCCTTTCATTTTTACCCTGTCACCACCCATACGACCGGCCATTCTCATGCCCTTGAATACACGTGATGGATAAGATGAACCACCAATAGAACCCGGTGCACGCTGACGATCGTGCTGGCCGTGCGATTGCTCACCCACACCAGAGAAGCCATGACGTTTTACAACACCCTGGAAACCTTTACCCTTGGTAGTACCCACTACTTCAACGCTTTCGCCTTCAGCGAAAATGTCTACAGTAACGGTTTCTCCCAATGTTTTTTCTATGGAATAATTGCGGAATTCTTTTACGAATTTTTTGGCGGCTGTCTGAGCTTTTGCGAAGTGATTAAGCTCAGCTTTAGTGGAGTGCTTTTCTTTTTTGTCGCCAAATGCTAACTGAAGTGCGGTGTAACCATCAGCATCCTGGGTTTTCACCTGTGTTACGGTACATGGACCAGCTTCAATGATGGTACAAGCTGTTTGCTTACCATCGGCCGAGAAGATGCTGGTCATCCCGATTTTTTTACCAATAATACCTTTCATCGTTTTTGCGGTTTATGCCCCGCAAGGTTAAAGAGGACATCCCACCGATGAAGCGGGATTCAATCCTTGTTCGCTGCCGACCTTTTCCGTTGTTTTCCCGATTTTGCATCGGGAAGAGGAAGTACCGGAAGTAAACAAACCTCGAAGGGCCTGTTTATATGTATGATCGCAGATGGCGGATGTCTGATTTGAAACAGAACCTGCTTTTCTTTGACCGTTTATTTATTCAGAGCTGCTTTCTTCTTCGCCTGAAGCGGAGAGTTGGCAGGTGATAATTTATTTTATAAGAACTAACGCTCGTGGCTCACAGCCCGTAGCTCATAGCCTATTATCAGGCTTTAATCTCAACCTCAACACCAGAAGGCAGGTCGAGCTTACTCAGTGCATCTACTGTTCTGGAAGAAGAAGTGTAGATATCGAGTAAACGCTTGTGAGTAGCCAATTGAAACTGCTCACGGCTCTTCTTATTTACGTGTGGTGAACGCAGAACGGTAAAAATTCTCTTGTGTGTAGGCAAGGGAATTGGACCAGTTACTACGGCACCTGTACTGCGTACAGTTTTTACGATTTTTTCGGCAGATTTATCTACCAGGTTATGATCGTAAGATTGTAATTTGATTCTGATACGTTGAGACATAGTCGAAACCCAATTTTCGTATTGGGGTTGCAAAGGTAGGGGTCTCTGTTGGATTGGGCAAGAATTTTGAAATTATTTTTAGAAAAACATACCGTTTTTTCACATTTTCAGCATCTCTATTACCCGGAAAACCCTAAACATGACACATATATATGGTCAACAGTCCGTTACCCGTCCGTTATAAGTCCGTATCAAGTCCGTTATCAATGCCCTGTTCATCCACAACCCCTTCCCCTTTCTTTCTCTTCTCCTACTCCACCCGTTCACCCATCCTGTACCATTACTCAGGGCTCCACCTATACATAGGTTACCCCATATATCTGTTTAGTTACACACCTGCAGTATTGCCGACTATAGTAAAATGATTAATTTCACGGCAATCAATTATTGTATGTCCCGAAAAAAACCTGTTCAGCCTCATCAGGTACAACAACCAACTGAGAAGTTAGTTAATACACATCTTAAAAATACTACTAAGATCGTCTGGATACCTTTTCTAATCCTTATTTTATATATGGCGGTTCATTTTATACCGAATATGAATGCCATAGATGTAATGGGGCCACAGTGGTTATACCTTTCCATATTAGATCTGTTAGTTACAGGCTACATACTAGCCAGGAAGGATCTTTATTCAGATATAGTTCAACTGATATTCAAACAGTTATTTTCAAAACTTTATCTCGCCCTCTTTCTGCTTGCGGGTATCTCGATTTTTTTTGCCATTAACCAGGTAGAAGCATGGGTCTGTTATGTACGTTTCATCGTTACTGTGATTGCATTTTTTAATATTGCGGTTCTTTTCTATGGAAACCAGCACCTTTTTAAAGCGCTGGCCCAGATTTTATCTCTTATTCTTCTGATAGAAGCTGTTCAATATTTTACCAATTTCTTTACTGGCATTGCCGAAACTCCTTTAGGTACACTAATTAATAACTTAAACGGAAATACGGGCAACAAAAACATTTTTGCAGCGAGCCTTGCCATTAAAATACCTTTTGTGCTGTATGCTCTGTATCATGCTAAGCTGGCAGAAAGAATATTTCATCTACTGGCACTTACATTAGGTGTTGCTACCCTTTTTATGGCGAGTGCACGTGCTTCTTATGTGAGCCTCATATTGGTAACCGTGCTTTATATTGGCTTCGCTATTATTCAATATATACGCAGCAGGCAAACAGAAAAGTTGCTGTATAATATTTCCTATATACTATTACCCATACTTGCGGCTTATTTCATTTCCCAGATAACTTATACCCAGGCAACTACCATTCAGGATAATAATGCCGGCAGGTACGGTAATGTGGTGGGTAACCTGAGTTCTATTGCCCTTACCAACGATGCTTCCAGCTATCGTTTTAAATTGTGGGAACATGCAGCAGATTATATTTTAAAGAACCCTCTCATGGGTTGTGGTTATGGCAACTGGAAACTGGCTTCCATTCCTTATGAAAAAGAATATATTAACGACCTGAATGTACCGGCACATGCCCATAACGATTTTCTTGAATATGCTGCTGAACTTGGGTTGCCCGGTGGTCTTTTATATCTTTCACTTTATCTGTGTCTCTTTTTATTTACAATAAGAACATGGCGATCAGCTGCTACAGATGACCTTAAACTTATTTCCCTGTTTTCATTTTTTGCATTAGTGGTTTATGCAGTCGATGCCGGTCTGAATTTCCCTATAGAAAGAGCCATTATGCAGGTTTTCTTTGCTGTGGTATGTGCGTGTAATATTGGCGCCTATATAATGGCCAAACAACAGGCTTGTGAAGAAGAAATAAAGCCTTTAAAAACCTTATGGCATCCACTCTATGGGCTCTTTGCTATTATATTGTTATTACCTGCAGGTTATATTAATTACATGACTTATACTTCTCTTAAAGCACAGATGAAAGTGGTTCCTGATCTTAAGAATGAACCCATGACCCTTCCGCTGGCCGAAGTAAAAAACATGTTTCCTCCTATTCCCAATCTTACTTCTTCTTCTCAACCCATTGAAGCCATACTTGGACGATATTATTCCGAGAATAAACAATACGATGAGGCCTTACGTCTGTTAAGAAAAGCAATGCCTTATAATCCTTATGTTTATTACAGCCATTTTTTAATTGCCAATGTTTATTTTCTTACAGAGAAATACGACAGCGCCAAACATTATGCTGAATTAGCCTATTATAACCGCCCAAGAGCCAATACATATTATCAGACCCTTATTGCAGTAGAAGCAAAAAGAAAAGATACGGCTGCACTTGGAAAAGCATTCAGAACCTATATTCATTACAGAAATGAAGCGTTCCCCTGGCAATTGTATTTATTGGGTATGTTAAATGCCATGCAAAGAGGTACACCGGAGCTTTTAAAGATGGCAGACAGCGCCCTTACCATATTTAAACCTGCTGAAAATGCCATACCCAGCACCGATTACCAGGCTTTGCTCAAAAGAAAAGAAGAGATTCAAAACAATATGAACGCCACTGTTGTAAGCGGTACTGCCTCTTCACAAAATGACATTAACAGGGCCACTGCTATTTATAATGAAGCCGTGGCCGCTTTTGGTAAAGGCGATAATGCAACTGCAGCCAGGAAATTTGTTGCGGCTCTTACGATTAGTCCATTTAGTTACAGCATGTTTGAAAACGCAGGCATCTGCTACTATAACCTAAAGGAATATAAAAAAGCTGTTTATTACTTTGATAAAGTCATTGCCATGAAAGTTACCAACGATGGTAAATCAGAATTCTTTAAAGGTGCGAGCTTAATTAATTCAGGTGATAAAGAAAATGGTTGCAGAGCCATGCAGATAGCTGTTGCTAAAAAATATCCGGGTGCAGCAGATATACTGGCGCAGTTTTGTAAGTAACATCGTCAATGGTCAATAAGGGGACTCGATTATGATTTTGAGTATTGTACAATCTCAAAAAATATTCACCATTCACCATTGCCCATTCACGATAGAGACTATTCACAAAAAAGCCCCGGCAAAATACATTGCCGGGGCTTTTAATATGCTGCACAAGGATTATTCCTCGATCTTCACTTTTCCTTTATTCTTCGCCATTACTTCTTCTGCAATATTGTTTGGTGCAGGAGAATAATGTGAGAACTCCATGGTTGAAGTGGCACGACCTGATGACAATGAACGCAGTTGGGTTACATAACCAAACATTTCGCTCAATGGCACTTTCGCCTTAATTACCTGCAGGTTGGCACGGCTATCCATACCTTCCAGCATACCACGACGACGGTTTAGGTCACCTGTTACATCACCCATATACTGATCTGGTGTTAATACCTCTACTTTCATGATAGGTTCCAGCAATGTTGGTTTTGCTTTACGGCCTGCTTCACGGAAACCAGATTTGGCACACAATTCAAATGACATTGAATCAGAATCCACATCATGGTAGCTACCGTCGAAAATGCGCACTTTCATGTTGTTTACGGGGTAACCTGCCAACACACCTGTTGTCATGGCAGTTTCGAAACCTTTCTGGATAGCAGGAATAAATTCTTTAGGAATAGATCCTCCAAAAATATCGTTCACAAACTGGAAGTGTTTGCCTTCATTCTCTTTCAGCCACTCTTCATCAGCAGGGCCAATTGAGAATTGAATATCGGCGAACTTACCACGACCACCAGACTGCTTCTTCAATACTTCACGGTGCTCGATCTCTTTTCCGAATGATTCTTTATACGCAACCTGTGGTGCTCCCTGGTTTACTTCTACTTTAAACTCACGACGCATACGGTCTACAATGATTTCCAGGTGCAATTCTCCCATTCCACGAAGGATGGTTTGACCGGTATCTTCATCGGTATTTACACGCAGGGTTGGATCTTCTTCCACCAGTTTAGCGATGGCCATACCCATTTTATCAACGTCGGCCTGTGTTTTTGGCTCAACGGCAATAGCGATTACGGGTTCAGGAATGAACATGTTCTCCAGGGTAATCGGATGGTTCTCATCACAAAGGGTATCACCGGTTTTAATCTCTTTAAAACCTACTGCTGCCGCGATATCACCTGCTTCAATAAAATCAATCGGGTTTTGTTTGTTGGCAAACATTTTCATGATACGGCTGATACGCTCTTTCTTACCGCTTCTTACGTTTAATACATATGAACCGGCATCGAGGTGTCCGCTATAACAACGGAAGAATGCCAGACGACCCACAAATGGATCAGTCATGATTTTGAAAGCCAGAGCTGCAAATGGTTCTTTGGCATTTGGCTTTCGGGTAAGGGTTTCACCAGTATCAGGATCAGTACCCACGGTATCTTCAATATCTACAGGAGATGGCAGGTAACGACATACTGCATCGAGTGCAGTTTGTACACCTTTATTTTTGAATGATGAGCCACACATCATGGGAACGATACTCAGATCAATACAAGCCTTACGGATTGCTTCATGAACTTCGTCTTCTGATATGCTGTTTGGATCATCGAAGAATTTCTCCATCAGTGTATCATCGTATTCAGCTACTGCTTCAATCAGGTTTTGTCTCCAGAACTCTACATCTTCTTTCATATCAGCAGGTACATCGATCTCATCGAAAGTCATACCTTCTGTTTCCATATGCCAGATGATTCCTTTCATTTTAATCAGATCCACCACACCTTTAAAATTATCTTCTGCTCCGATAGGTAACTGCAGGGGAACAGCTTTTGCACCCAGCATTTCTTTTACCTGGTTCACCACATTCAGGAAGTCGGCTCCTGAACGGTCCATTTTGTTTACGAAACCAATACGTGGTACTTTATAACGGTTTGCCTGGCGCCATACGGTTTCAGACTGGGGCTCAACGCCATCCACTGCTGAAAACAGGGCGATCAGACCATCCAGTACACGCATTGAACGTTCTACTTCTACAGTAAAGTCTACGTGACCCGGAGTATCGATGATATTAAAGTAATAGCTTTTTGTATTGGCATCAGCCTTACCTTTTACGGTAGGGAAGTTCCACTGACAGCTTACAGCAGCTGAAGTAATGGTAATACCTCTTTCTTTCTCCTGTTCCATCCAGTCTGTGGTAGCGGCACCATCGTGTACCTCACCAATTTTGTGAATCATACCTGTATAGCGCAGGATACGCTCGGTAGTGGTGGTTTTACCGGCATCAATGTGAGCGGCAATACCGAAGTTGCGTTGAAATTTCAAGTCAGCCATAAAAAGTGCTTGTTTAAATATTTTTTTAACGGGAACACAGGCTCCCATTTTCGAGGCGGCAAAGGTAGTAATAATACCAATTCGCCGAATAGCTGCTGCTGATTAAATTATCCCCTAAAAAAAGCTCCGGAAATAAATTCCGGAGCTCAGATATTATATTGAAAATGAAGTATTTAGATTAATTATCCCGACTACTGTTGTTTTTTTTTGACAACATAACCTGTAGTTCAATCTATTTTTTTACCGAACGAACATCTACCAGCGCAATATCATAGATAAGTGGTGTGTTTGGTGGAACAGTGTTACCATTACCCGTTGCCCCGAAACCAAGATTAGCGGGAATAAAGACCCTCCAGATAGAACCTTTTTTCATTCTCAATACGGCATCCTGTAAACCTGGTACCAGTTGGCTCACCAGTAACAAGAATGACTCTTGTTCGGTCTGAGAATTAACAAAAACAGTTCCATCAGGTGTAGTACCTGTTACATTTACCACTACAGAATCTTCTGGTTCTGGCGTAATACCGGTACCGCGTGTAATGACTGCATAACGAACTCCGCTTGGCATAGTAATAACGCCCTTTTGTTTGGCTAATTCCGCAAACAGGGATTGTTCCATCATAACGCCTTTCACTCCGGCTACATCTGCGTCCAGCATATTGATCATTTTTTCTGCACTGGCCTCACTGATCATCAGTTTCTTTTTGGTCAGCACATCATCTACCGCTTTCTGAAACATGGCTCCTTTAATAAGTACACCTTTCTTTTCCAGGGATTTGATCATATATACACCCAGTGCATACTGAAGCGAATCAGTTGCTTTGTCTTTCGCAATCTGATCAGCCGATTTGGTTTGAGCACCTACTGAACCCGCTACAAAAACTCCTAATAACAGGGTTGAGAATATTTTTTTCATGTTTGAATAATTTGTGATACCGAAAATATAAAAAAATTAACCAATATAACTGAAATCCAGCTTAAAATTTATTCCTGCTTCTTAACTGGTCTGATTTCAACGAGCTCTATTTCATAAGTAAGTGCACTGCCCGGAGGGATAATATAGGTACCGTTATTATTGGGTACACCTTTTTCACCATGTGCCAGAACAGAAGGAATATAGATTTGCCATTTCGAACCTGCCGGCATTTGTTGTATCGCTTCTGATAAACCCGGGATTAACTGGTTTAATAAAATAACCTGGGGTACCTTATTATTATAGGTATCTTCAAATACAGTACCATCTGCCAACGCTCCCTTTAAATTAAGTACCACTGAATCGGTAGCACTCGGACGGTTCCCCTGCCCTGTTTTCAGGATAAAATAGTGTACCCCGTTGGGAAAGATACCCAGTCCGGGTCTTTGCTTGATATTGGTGAACAATTGCTGCTCCAGCTTAAAGGAACGGTCCTTCTGGGTTACCTGCTGGTATGCTGTAATCAATGGACTGATAATAGAATCGGGAATAGCCCTGGGTTTATTCTGAAAAATATCGTCCATCCCCTTTATGAAAAGCGTAGGATTGTTGATGAGGAAACCCTGATTATTTACCCACTGTGCCAGGAAGCACCCGATGGCATACTGTAATGTATCGGCCATTGTGGCCAATTTAACAGGGGTTACCGGAGTTGGTGTTTTACCTGCAGGAGCCTTTTGTGCGGAAGCGCAGGTAATAATAAGACAACAACTTAATAGGGTAAGTATTTTCATATGCTTGATCTGTATATAAAGATACAAGAAATATACAGCTGGAAAATGATACCAAAATCTTAAGCCATCCTTAAGGGAGAAAAAACATCCGTAATCTTATAAAAAGTTCAGTTCAGCAGTTCCCTCAATATTCAACTGAATGTTTGTAACAATATCAAGCCCGGAGCAATTGACCACTATTCCTGTTAGTATTGTCTTATCTCCTGGTCCACTAATCACCAGCTTATTATAAGTGAAGCCAGTAATGATCTGATCCTGACTGCCATTATAATCGAATGTATTATTTGCAATGATGTATGTTGTATTGTTCTCGTCGGGATTAAACTGACCCGCTACACCGATTGTTTCGTTGGCAATCAAGGTAACCGTTCTTGCTCCATTATCTGCAATAACCAGTGTTCCATAGTTTTCGCCTGTCACTGTTTGCGCACCTGCACCATCATAAATTGTAGCTAATTCAAGCAAACTATTATTGAGGGTATACTGATCTGAAAAACCGGCAATTGCAGTAACGCGTGTTACATAAATAGTTCCCGTTCCACTTAATATGCCGGAGCCACCGATTATCGTTGCAGCCGCGGGATTAAAACTACCTGTTACCAACATCGTACCGTTTACACTCATATTACCTGAAGCCATAATCGTGCCTTCAATAGTAAGCCCGTTAAATGCAAGTGTGCCACCCGAATTAATGATCTGTCCAGTTACGCCTGTCATGGTTATAGTACCACCCGTAGGATTAAATGTGGCACCTGTGCCTACTTCAAATGACCCATTTACTTCGTAACTCGCATCATACTGGTTTTGGTTCGTGGGTGTTGCACTTATAAGGATCATATTGAAAGAAATGGCTCCATTATTTATGATAGAGGATGCTGCATTATTCATGGTAACAGTTCCCGCGCTCGCGGTAAATGATCCGCTGACGGTCAATTCACCCGATACGGCAAAATTATTCCCTGATGTAACGCCTGTACCGCTGATAATAAGATGACCATACGATTGTGCGCTGTTTAATGCAGCCACCACCGAATTATTTCCCTGGTATTCCACAAAACTGGTTACCCCAATTACATGTGTCGTATAATTTGCCGGAAATGTATTAGGGCCCCCAATAATCAGTCGGCTGTTATTGGCAAGACTCAATGTGCCTCCCGCAACTGTTCTGTTAGCCGTATATGTACTCAGGTTAAATACACCGGATGTAATGGTTAGTACATTATTAACATTAATATCTGTTCCGAGGGTAACTGTATTATTGCCATCAGTTCCCGTGTTGGCAATTGCAATACCTCCTGTAAAAGTCGGCGTAGTTGAACTGGTGATAGTCTGATCAGTATTTCCATTCATGGTAAATAATCCATTACCTGAGTTAAAGGTTCCATTATTGGTAAAGTTTCCACCAACGTTTATTGCCGGGTCATTGGTTCCATTGAATCTGGTAGTTGTTTCAATAGTAAGATTTTCTCGCACAGTTAATGTTCCAGCAGCAATGGTTTTATTGAGAGAACCAGTTGTAGATAATAACAGGTTTGCATAAGAAGGTACTATTGAAATTCTTTGAGCATTATTGGCATGCGCAAAATGAACAGTAGTTCCCATTGCAATATTGATAGTTGCAAATGCGGGAAATACCGTTGCAGTTCCTCCTGTTCCGGAATAACGGCCTAATCTAAGCGTACTGTTATTATTCAGGTTCAGGGTGCCAGTACAGGTTATCCTGTTCCCACTATCTTTAAAGAGGCTATTCGCCATAATATCACCAATAGTAAGTGTTGACGATCCAAGAGCTAATGTTCTTCTTAAAATAACACCTGCAGCATTATTAATTTTAAAAGTTCCACTATAAACAGGTGCATTCTGTGTAAAAAAATTTTGTGGTAAGGTTCCATTCAAATTGATAATACTACCTGCGGGTGGTGTGGTAAATCCGCCACCTGCTGTTGTTCCCGTAGCATTTGCACCGATATTCCCGCCTATGTTAATTTGTGCATTCCCTGTTAAGTCAACATGGTGTCTTACAAAAGTGGAAGCCATAGTCAGGTTACCATCAATATTTGCAGTACCGGCAGTACCAACACTTAATATAATATCCCTGCTATTATTACCGCTTGCAGCCATATTGAAATTTCCATTGCAGTTTAGTGTACCCAAAACACTGATCGTTCTGTTTTTAGTTCCTGTTGTTGGTGCACCAAGGCTAATATTTCCAGTTACAGTCAAAGAAAACCCTGCGTTAATGGTAAATGTTCTTGTGGCTGCGGGATTACCGGTCCAGCTTAAACTCAAACAACTCACATTTGTTCGAACTGTTATCGTTGCACTAGCATTAATAACTACATCATCACCCGGTCCAGGTGCCACTCCACCCACCCAGGTTCCGCCAGCATCCCAGAAACCTGTTACGTTATTTGATGTAATGGTAGCAGCTTCTGTTTTGCAGACCAATACAAGAACTACAAGTGCTATCAAACCCATAGGTTTATATACCCTGAGTAAGCATACCCGAAATACGATCAGATGAATGAGATTTGTCAACTTCCTTTTCATAACAACTGTTCAATATGATGAACTTGTTATTATGCAACAAACTGTCTGTAAGTGACCAGCATAGCTGCACAACTTTTTATAGGATTATGCAATTTGCATATGATTTAGACCCGATAAATAGTTATGCCCAGGGGAAATTTTGTTTGTAATGCTTCGTGCTGATAAATGGATAAGTTTTATTCAACTAAAGCGGTGATAAAGCATCCCTGCAAAAATATGGCATCGCACATTAAAAAGAGATTAGATATTACAGGGCCTGCACATTCAGAATACTGGTATCGGGAAGGGTTAAAACAGCAGTATTGTTGATTTCTATAGTTTGGCAATTAACTGTGGTTCCGGCCAATACGGTTTTGGCTCCCGTATTACTGATGATCAGGTTATTATAGGTGAAAGCCGTGATCGTTTGTGCGCCACTACCATTGTACTCAAAAATATTATTAGTTACCACATAGGTAGTTGTTGTTGCTGTGGGGGTAAATACATTCGATACCCTTACCGTACCCCCATTTACAAATGTTACCGTTCTTGTACCATTTGTACTGATCACCAATGTACCATAGTTTTCTGCACTCACTGTTTGATCTCCTGATCCATTATAGTTTACTGTTAAACTGGTCAGGGTTTTATTGGCAATCGTATACTGTGCTCCAAAACTGGGTGTGACTGCCGTTCTGGTTACATTCACTGTTCCACTGCCCGATAAAGTAC
>JBMOKQ010000029.1:0-13893 GCA_049324295.1 Bacteroidota bacterium | reverse complement strand
CGGGATGCTCTACCAGCTGAGCTACTTCGGCTTGTTTTGTTTACCTATTTATCCAGTGGTATTTCGTTTAAAGATCCGCGACCTTCCCGATTCCTTCGGGATGCTCTACCAGCTGAGCTACTTCGGCGAAACATTTGCAAAGAAAAAAACATGAAAAAATGATGATTTTTATCCTGCTTACACTTTACAAAACACAAAGAACTACCCGTTTTTGGGATGGCAAAGGTAATGGAAAACTTAATTCAGCAAAATTTTGCTTGGAAAATTTTCAGGGAGTTATTAACAAGGGAGAAAATAAGCCGTGAGCTATGAGCCATGAGCTGCGAGATAAGCCCCTGCTCATGGCTCATAGCCCATAGCTCGCAGCCACAAAAAAACCCCGGCTTTTCTGGCCGGGGCTGGTAATTTTTAGGCTGCTAATTTTTCTTTTTTTCGCTTGATCTGTGAAACAATGGATTCCATGGCGGAATCGAATGACTCTTCGAATGACTTTGACGAGGCCTTCACAAAAAAATCATGCCTCGGAACATGCACCCTTATCTCCGCAATCTTGTCTTTAATGGTATGTACCACATTGTCAAGTTTCAAAAACACATCCACTTTCAGGATCCTGTCGTGGAAAGTGCTTAGCTTGTTCAACTTACGTGATACATAGTCTACCAATTTGTCATCTGCATCGAAGTGCACGGTTTGAATGTTAACGTTCATAGCAACTCACGTTTAATCGGTGAAAAAATTATGTGAAAGATCTTTTTTGCTAAGAGTTTAGCCCCGGGTTTTACCCCGTTTTTCATGATTAACAAGTTAAATCTTTCCTCCGAAAAAAAGAAATAAACAACTGAATTTTTAGAAAGATTTAGAAGAAAAATAAACAGGCTAAAATGACACTTAAAAAATCATCTGCGAATCAATAAAAAACATATAAAACCCAAACACATCTATCCCCCTATACATCACTTTCGGTCTTCCGGCTTTCCGTCTCCCGGACTTCCCCTCTACGCCTTCGGGTGCGCCTTCTTAAACACTTCTTTCAGTTTTTCAATGGTATTATGGGTATATACCTGTGTAGCCGCCAGGCTGCTATGCCCCAGCAATTCTTTTACCGCATTCAGATCGGCACCATTATTCATTAAATGAGTGGCAAAACTATGGCGAAGTATATGCGGACTTTTTTTCTGTATGGTGGTTACGCTTGCCAGGTGCTGTTTTACAAAACCATACACCTGCCGGGGTTGTAAGGGCTTGCCTTTTTCGGTGAGAAATAATTTCGGATCCTTTTCTTCCTGCTGAACAGGCTTTTCCCTGGCATAGGTTTTTAATAATTGTAACAGCTCAGGAGACACCGGTATGAGGCGCTCCTTATTTCCTTTACCCAGCACTTTTATCTGTTTCAGCGAATCATCTACCTGGCTTTCCTTCAAACCAATTAACTCACTTAAACGCATACCGGTACTGTAAAACAATTGCAGTACCAGCTTTTCCGTTCTCCCCTTCCAGTCGTCGGTAAATTCAACATAATCAAGAAGCGTCTTCATATCCTTCTCTTCCACAAACGCAGGTAAACGTTTATTGAGTTTGGGAGAGACGATGGTGGTCATGGGCGACTGCTGTATCACCCCGTTTTTTAACTGGAACTTGAAGAACGATTTAAGAGATGATATTTTCCGGTTAAGACTTCGGCTCTCGAGTCCTTCCTCTTTCATTTCTGCCAGCCAGCTCCTGATAAACATGGCCGTAATGGCCGGAACATCCGGCGAATTGAACTGGCTTGCCAGGTAGGCAAAAAACTGCTCCAGGTCGGTCTGGTAAGAAATAAGGGTATGCTGCGAATAACGCTTCTCAAAACGTAGATGATCGAGAAAGGGTTGTATGACGGGATAGCTGGATGTAGGCATAAAAAAAGTAGCCTAAAGTTACAAAACTCAGGCTACTGAATATATTTTGGAGAAGAAGGAAATTATCCCTCGATCTTGCCGCTAGCGATCTGCTGCTTATAGATGGCTTTCAACACCTCACCACGACGTCTAACAGACGGCTTAGTGAATGCCTGACGCTCTCTTAATTGTAACAAAACTTTGCTCTTTTCGAACTTCTTCTTGTACTTCTTAAGCGCCTTGTCGATGTTTTCACAATCTTTTGAATCAATGATAAGCATAACGATTATACCTCCTCGGGTGTTTTTTAGGATTGCAAAGATAGGAGTATCATTTAAATTCACAAACTCCTTTTTTGAATTTTTTGATGTCTGATGTAGGATGTCGGATTTGAATGCCGTTTTCCTAAATCCGACATCCTACATCAGACATCAGCCATTAACTTGCACCCATGTTTACAGGTATAATAGAATCCATCGGTACAATTGTGGCCATGGAGCAGGCGGGTAGCAATATCAGTTTTTGGGTAGAATCGTCTATTTCTGGGGAACTGAAGATCGATCAGAGCGTAAGCCATGAAGGGGTTTGCCTCACCGTTGACGCCCTCGGTCAGGGCCGCCACCGGGTTACCGCTATTGAGGAAACACTGAAAAAGACCAATTTATCGGGATGGACCACCGGCAGCATCCTGAACCTGGAAAGATGTATGCTCATGAATGGCCGTCTCGACGGGCATATTGTTCAAGGACATGTCGACGGCATCGCCACCTGTACCGAGAAAAAAGAACTCGACGGCAGTTGGGAGTTCCAGTTTGAGATACCAGCCGCATCCTCCCACCTGATCATAGAAAAAGGTTCGATTGCCATCAATGGCACCAGTTTAACCTGTTTTGAGGTTGGCGACGATCATTTTAAGGTTGCCATCATTCCCTATACCTACACCCATACCAGCATTCACCAGGTAACCAAAGGCTCGGTGGTGAATATTGAATTTGATATACTGGGGAAATATATTGCGAGAATGACAGAGTTAGAAGACCGGAAGTCGGTAAGTCCGAAAGTCCGGTAGGAATAAGGTCTTGGAGCATCCATCTTCCGGTCTTCCGGTCTTCCGGTCTTCCGGACTTTCCGACTTCCGGACTTTCTTTAAACACTCCTACCCTTCAACGCATTCCCTACCGCTACATCCATGGCACGCTCCGCAAAGGGACGGGTTATTTCATTCAATTCTTCTATCTTATTGTGGATCAAATTTTTTTCATCCATGGTTAAAGCTAATTGTAAAGCCTGCATGGCATTGGCCGTTTGCATGATTTCGTCTTTGGAAAGCAGGTCGGGATTCTTAACCAGGAACTTCTCCGTAACCTCCAGTATCTGTTCGCCTTCCGTTCTGGCTTCTACCAATGCCCTTGTAACCATATCATCTTTGGCATGGGTAATACTGTCGAGCAGCATTTGCTCCACTTCCTGGTCGGTTAAACCGTATTGAGGTTTTACTTCAATACCCTGCTCTACCCCACTTCTTAACTCTTTGGCTTTCACTACCAAAATACCGTCTGCATCAATTAAAAATTGTACTTCTACCTTGGGTAAACCAGCCGGCATACCGGGTATGCCCAACAGGTTAAACTCTGCCAGTTTACGGTTATCCTTTACCAGGTCGCGCTCGCCCTGGAACACCGATATACGCATACCGCTTTGACCGTCTTTCTGGGTGGTGTACTGCCTGCCCACCCTTGTAGGTATTTTCGAGTTACGTGGAATCAGCACATCCATCAGTCCACCCATGGTTTCAATACCCAGGCTGAGTGGGGTAATATCCAGCAGCAGGAAATCGGTATTGTTACCCGCCAGTATATCGGCCTGAACGGCGGCACCCAATGCCACCACTTCATCGGGATTAACCTGGTCGTTTACAGGTTTACCGAAGAAAGCGCTCACCGCTTCTTTTACAGCCGGAACCCGGGTACTGCCCCCTACCATTACCACCGTATCAATATACTTTGGTTTCAGTTCCGCATCCTTCAAGGCCTGTTCACAACAACCGATGGTTTTAGCAATCAATGGCGCTATCAATTCATTAAAAACAGGCTTTGACAGTACCAGTTCATCCCCATTTAATTCGGCCCTGTATTCCTCATTATCCGAAAGATATTTTTTCGCTTCTTCCGCACGAAGTCTTAATGACTGAGCTAATTGTTTATTAATTTTCAAATCATTATCAGCTATACCTGCTTTTTTAATCCAGTGCTGAACAATCACTCTGTCGAGGTCATCACCTCCCAGGTAAGTATCGCCATTGGTGCTCAGTACTTCAAAAATGCCATTAGAAATACGGAGGATCGATATATCGAAAGTACCTCCTCCAAGGTCGTACACGGCAATGGTTTTTTCTTCTACCTTGTTCAAACCAAGTCCATAAGCCAGACTTGCCGCTGTTGGTTCATTCAAAATACGGAGCACATCCAGCCCGGCCAGTTTACCCGCATCGCGGGTGGCCTGTCGCTGGGCGTCGTTAAAATAAGCCGGTACTGTAATGACCGCTTTGGTCACCGGCGTTTTAAGTATATGTTCAGCTCTCTGTTTTAATTCTTTGATAATGAATGAAGAGAGTTCAATCGGAGAATAGAATTTATTGCCTACCTGCACTTTCACCAGACTATCGGTATCATCATCAATTACTTTATAAGAGAAGAAGTCGGCATGGCCCTGCAGGTCCTTATAGCTTTTACCCATCAGTCGTTTTGCACTGAAAATGGTATTCGATGGATCGGTTTCCAGGTATTGCCGCGCGTTCTCTCCCACTTCAGCATTGCCGAATGCATCAAAATGCACCACACTCGGTACGAGGCTGCTGGTATTAAACTCCTTTAATGCCACGGGCATTTTACTCTCCGGGTGAATAATGGCCACCAGGCTATTGGTGGTACCGAGATCTATTCCCACAATCATCTCTGCCTGTTGTAAACTTCCTGTTGCTATGTTGATGCCAATCTTTGCCATACCTGTTCAGATAAGCCACAAAAGTAAGCGATTACCGGGCAGGAGGATTTCGTTTTTAGAAAGAAAGGAGGAAGAACAGAGAAATAAGAAATAAGGAATAAGAAATGAGAAAGTATAGGACCAATCCACTTCCTCATTTCTTATTCCTTATTTCTTATTTCTTATTTCCTATTTCTCCACCACTTCCGTTCCGCTTACCCAGTCGTGCAGGGGTTTGCCGAGGAAGGGAGTGAAAAAGAGATCGATGATGGTTACACGCGCCAGGCTTCTTAAAAGGATGCGCCAGATAGCGGCCCTTCCACCCTTTTTGTTCACCACAATGGTATAACTGAACCATTTGGCAGGGGAACGCTGGAAGATGATCTCAAAAAAACTATAGTAAACGAACATCATTCCAAAGAATATCCAGCCAAAATTGAGATAAGGATAGTTCCAGAAACGCACCTGGAACATCCAGTATTTATTGAATGCAAATGCCAGGATAAAAACGATCAGGGTATCGATCAGGAAATTCAGGATACGGGTGCCTTCGCCAACTTTTCGCATAAAGCAAAATTAGTAAGTAGTGAGTAGTCAGTAGTGAGTTTTTTTGTACAGTCCCTTCACTACTGACTACTCACTACTCACTATCTTTGCCGCAAACAAGCATCAATGACCTTAATTGAAGAGTTACGCTGGAGAGGAATGATCCAGGATATTATGCCCGGAACAGAAGAATTACTGAATAAGGAAATGGTTTCAGGATATATTGGCTTCGACCCTACTTCCGACAGCCTGCATATTGGCAGCCTGGTTCCTATATTATTATTGGTGCATTTACAAAAAGCCGGACATAAACCCATGGCCCTTGTTGGCGGCGCCACAGGTATGGTGGGCGACCCTACAGGTAAAAGCGAAGAAAGAAACCTGCTGAGTGAAGAAGTATTGCTGCATAACCAGGAAGGTGTGCGTAAACAGTTAGAGAAATTCCTTGACTTTAATCCATCAAAACCCAATGCGGCAGAAATGCTGAATAACTACGACTGGTTCAAGGGCATCAGCTTCCTGAATTTTATTCGTGATGCCGGTAAGCATATTACCGTAAACTATATGATGGCCAAGGATAGTGTGAAGAAAAGACTGGATGGCGAAACCGGTATGAGTTTTACCGAGTTCACTTACCAGCTGATACAGGGTTATGATTTTTACTGGCTCTACCAGAACAAGAACTGCAAACTGCAAATGGGTGGCAGCGACCAGTGGGGTAATATTACCACCGGTACCGAACTCATCCGTAGAAAAGCAGGTGGTGAAGCATTTGCATTTACCTGTCCGCTAATAAAAAAATCGGATGGCGGTAAATTTGGTAAAACAGAAAAGGGCAATGTATGGCTCGACGCCAAAAAAACATCTCCTTACCAGTTCTACCAGTTCTGGTTGAATGCCAGTGATGAGGATGCCAAAATATGGATCAAGATTTTCACCTTATTACCTGTTGCAGAAATAGACGCATTGATTACGGCACATGATGCAGCTCCGCACCAGCGTGCCCTGCAGAAAAAACTGGCAGAAGAACTCACCTGTTTTGTTCATAGCCGTGCCGATTATGATTTCGCGGTTAGTGCTTCAGATATTTTATTTGGCAACGCTACCACAGAAGTGTTACAAAGCCTGAGTGAAGAACAGTTATTACAGGTAATGGAAGGTGTGCCTTCCGTAGAGATCAGCAAAGCGCAACTCGATGCCGGTTATGACCTGGTAAGTTTTCTGGCCGACACAACCATATTCCCCAGCAAAGGTGAAGCCCGTAAAATGTGGCAGTCGGGTGGTGTGGGATTGAATAAAGAAAAGATTGCTACAGAAAAAACCACCCTTAACAATACCGACCTGCTCCAGGGAAAATATTTATTGATTCAGAAAGGGAAGAAGAATTATTATTTAGTGGTGGTGAAATAACCGTGCAACTCTGTGGTGCCTCACTCCGTGTAACTCTGTGGTTTTATTTTTACCACAGAGTTACACAGAGTATGGCACAGAGTTACACAGAGTTTATGCATATATAATATGAAAATCTACTTCCTTTCCGGATTGGGGGCCGATGAAACGGTGTTTTATGGGTTGCAGTTACCCGGCGTGGAAAGAATTTACCTCGATTGGATGGAACCCCTACCCAAAGAAAGCATCGAACAATATGCAGGCAGGATGGCCGCACGCATTACAGAACCCAACCCCATTATCATTGGGCTTTCTTTTGGTGGTATGATGGCCATGGAGATCGCTAAACTAATACCGGTGCAGCAACTCATTCTTATTTCCAGCGCCAAAACTCGCAAAGAACTTCCACCCTATTTTGCTGCATGCAGTTATGTTCCGCTGCATAAATTATTGCCTTTACATACAGTGGCCTACAGCGATACCTTAATGGGTTTCTTTTTTGGCGTGAGAACAAACACACAAAGAGCGCAACTGAAAAAAATAATCCGCAATACCACAAAAGGATTTAACCAGTGGGCCATTAACGCATTGGTAAACTGGAAGAACCAACAGATCAATGCCCCCGTATTTCATATTCATGGCAATGCCGACAAACTGCTTCCCTTATCTTTCGTAAAACCTGATATTGTTATTGAGGGAGGCAATCATTTCATGGTCTTCCAGAAAGCAAAAGAAATTTCTGAGCATATTCAACAGGTACTCTTAAGTGATGAGACCGAAAGACCGAAAGTCAGGAAGTCCGAAAGAGAATAGCCGTGATGAAATTGTCTTCCAGTCCTCCTGACTTCCGGTCTTTCGGTCTTTCGGACTATCCTCCCACAGAAGATTATTTTGCTTGTACGCTTCTCCAAAACTGACGGATAGCCCTTATTTCCGCATCAATATTATCTGTCATGGTAGAATGCCCAGCTCCACTGATTTCTACAAAAGAAGATCCCGGTACAAGACTTTGATAATACATCACCGTTGCAGGACGCGCCGCATCGTATTGTCCGGCGGTGAATAATACCGGCACTTTCAATTTGGGAAGATCGGCGGTGCGATCATAATTTTTGAGATTACCCGTCGCTAGAAATTCTTCCGGCCCCCACATATGCCTGTACACATTCAATGCCTGATTGCGCTGTGAGCTGTCGATATAAAGCGATACAGGTTGTTTACGATTATAGAAGCTATTGTAATAAAGGGTAAGTGCGTTGGCGAGTTGCAAAGAATCTGTCTTCATGCCTTTACTCATGGCTTGTAAAGTAATACGTGTACTGTCAGGTAAAGTTTGCATGAGTATACCTGCATCATCTATCCATGTTTGTGTGCGCATACATGGACTTGCTAAAACAACAGACCTGATATTTTCTGGATATTGTAAATAAAAATCCATGGCCAACATGGTACCAAAAGAATGACCGTAGAGATCGTACTTTTTTATTCTCAGGTGTTTTAATAATGCGGCTACCTGGTCAACATGGTGCTGCATATTCATTAGACTGGTATCGGTAATTTTATCGGAGCGGCCACAACCCAGTTGATCGAAAACAATAACAGGACGATCCTTCGCAATTGAATCGGCTAATGCTGTTAAATAATAACTGGTGAAGCCCGGACCGCCATGTAACATGAGGAGTGGCGTTTCATAACCTTCACCCAATACCTGATACCATATTTTTCCCCCTTTTACATCAAGATAACCTTTACGCGGACCTAATGTTCTAAATCCTTCTGAAGTACAGCTAAAGTGCCCCAGGCTACAAACAAACAAGCATATCAGGCAGCAAAAACGTTTCATGATTATTTTTTAAACGTTGAATTAGACCTGTATTTTATTCAACTCATTACTGACTACTCACTTCTTTCACCACAGAGTTACACGGAGTATGGCACAGAGTTTCACAGAGGTCTTCCTTTCATATTTCACACCCCTCACTTCCTGATCTCCTTCCACATTGCCTCAGCCACCACTTTATTTCCTTCATCATTCAAATGCACACGGTCGTAAGTGAGTATTTTGGAATCGAGGTTATTGGGGTTATTGGCTTTGCTGTAGTGTAGGAAGATAGAACGCAGATCAACCAGTGGTAAATTGTTTTCTGCTGCATATTTCCTGATCCAGTTACTGTAGTGGTTGAGTTCGCCATCCTGCGGATTACTTCCATCATGTCTTTCGCCGATCACTGCGGGTGTACAGAGAATTACTTTACTGCCTGCCACCTGTATTTTTTTTACTACGGCATTATAGAATTTACCAAACTTATCATAATCGGTTCCCGTACCCATCATGCTTTTGTGCCAGATATCATTGACGCCGATATAGATCACTACAATATCGGGTTGCAGTTTCAACACATCCTCATCCATCCGCAGGTAGAGATCATAAATTTTATTACCACCGATGCCTTTACCAATGAGTTCGTATTGGGTTAGTTTATCTTCATTCCTTATCAAATCTTCTATTACCCTGATATAGCCATTGGGTTTAATACCCAACTCTGTAATTGAATCACCAAAAAACAATACTTTCTTTTTCCTGTCAGAACGGTAAGATGATAAAATAAACATCGCAGCGATGAAGAGGGTGAAGAGGATGAGTTTGTTCATAATAATAATGTGCTAATTTAGAAATTTGTCCGAAGGACTCCTTTGGAGGAAATGAGATTCACGTTTCACTTTTCACTTTTTTTCACCACAGAGTTACACGGAGTGAGGCACAGAGTTTCACAGAGGTCTTCCTTTCCCGTCTCACCTTTCTCTTCTCACAGCTAACACCTAACCCCTCCTAGTACACATCCGTCATCACAGGCGTGGTCTCCGTTCCCATTTGTTCAACAAAGGTTCTTTCATTGACTAAGTAGCCATTGCCTTTGGCGCAGAAATGCACTTTCAGGTTTTCTATGGTGATCGGATTTCCTTCGGGTATATCGGCCATATTGCTGTGTTTTATTTCATGACCGTCTACAATGATCACCAGTCCGCTGCCGATGGCTTCCATGCGGTTGCCGCGGGTAATGAGCATACCGGTATCTTCACCCAAACCAATACCGATGCAGGATGGATTGGCCGAAACCGCCTGTGCCAGTCGTGCAAAACGTCCACGTTTTTCGAAATGGGAATCGAAGATCACGTTGTCCATAAAACCGAGTCCGGTAGTAATTTTTACTTCGCCTTTTAAATGGGCGCGGGTGGCATTGCCTTCATAGATCATGGTATTACTCATGGCCATGGCACCGGCTGATGTACCTGCTATTACAAACAGTTCCTGCTGATAGCGATCATGTATTGTTTTAAGAAAAGGGGTGCCACCGAAGATAGCAGTTAAGCGCATCTGGTTACCACCGGTAAACATAACAGCATCGCAATTGCGAATGCGTTGCAGATAATCGGGACGCAGAGCATCTTCGCGGTTACGGATATGCATCACACCTATATCGGTACAACCTATTTTATTAAAAGCGTGCAGGTAATTATCGCCCACTTCCTGCGGAATAGTAGAAGCCGTGGTAATTACTTCTATACGGGCATCGGTGCCACCTGTTTCTTCAACGATCCTGCGGAGGATACCCAGTTCAAAAAAATTGAGGTTATTACGGTGCACTTCCCCTTTTTCCAGATCCGTACCCTTATCTTCTGCGCCGCCGATGGCGATCAACTTTCCTTTTGGAATACTCATGCCCTATTAATTCGTTCCTAACAAAAATAGGTGATTTGAACTTGTATGCCTTACATAGAAATGCACTATATTGAATATCCACCCTAATGGGTATTCACTGTGTATAACAGGCGCCCGCTAAAAAAGAATTGACTTATGAAAATTGAAGAGATAAAAATATTACGTGGTCCCAATTACTGGAGTGTTCGCCGGCCAAAGCTCATTCAGATGCGACTCGATCTGGAAGAACTGGAACAAAAACCTACCAATACCATCGACGGTTTTCTATCGCGTTTAGAAACACTGTTTCCATCCATGTATGCACACCGCTGCAGTGTAGGTAAACCGGGTGGTTTTTTTGAAAGGGTGAAAGAAGGCACCTGGATGGGTCATGTGATAGAACATATAGCCCTCGAAATACAAACCCTGGCGGGTATGAATTGTGGTTTTGGCAGAACACGTGGTACGGGTAAGGAAGGCGAATACTATGTGGTATTTAATTATATGGAAGAAGATGCGGGTGTATATGCCGCAAAAGCATCCGTAAAAATGGCACAGGCGCTGGTAGATGCGACCGACTACGATCTGTCGGCCGATATTCAGCGTTTGCGTGAGATAAGGGAAGACACCAGACTCGGGCCATCCACCGGTTGTATTGTAGACGAAGCGGCTAAAAGAGGTATTCCCTATATCAGGCTGAACAAACAAAGCCTGGTGCAACTGGGTTATGGCGTTCACCAGAAACGCATACGTGCCACCATTGCCAGCACCACCTCGAATATTGCGGTAGATATTGCCTGCGATAAGGAAGAAACCAAGAACCTGCTGGAAGCCGCTGAAATTCCGGTACCGAGAGGAACCGTAATCCGTACCGAAGTGGGTTTGGAAGAAGCGGTGGCCAAATATGGTTATCCACTCGTCATAAAACCCATTGATGGCAACCATGGCAAGGGCAATACCACCAATATTACCACCTGGGAGCAGGCACTGAAAGCATTTGAAGCGGCCAAACAATACAGCCGTTCAGTGATTGTTGAGAAATTTATTACGGGGGTTGATTTCAGGGTACTGGTCATCAATTACAAATTTATCTGCGCCGCACTCCGCACCCCCGCATCTGTGGTGGGCGATGGTAAACATACCATTCAATGGCTGATCGATGAAACCAATAAGGACCCACGCCGGGGGTATGGACATGAAAAAGTGCTCACCCAAATTACCATCGACCAGTTTACGCAGAAAATGCTCGATGAAAAAGGCTATACACTGGAAACGCTACCGCCAAAAGATGAACTGGTATTGCTGAAACCAACAGCCAACCTCAGTACCGGTGGTACTTCAACCGATGTAACGGATGAAGTGCATCCTGTAAATATTGTGCTGGCCGAGCGTATTGCCAAAATCATCGGACTTGATATCTGTGGTATTGATATTATGGCACCCGATTTAAGGGTACCCATTTTTGAGAACGGGGGTGCCGTACTCGAAGTAAATGCGGCCCCGGGTTTCAGGATGCATATTGAGCCTGCGGATGGTTTGCCGCGTAATGTGGCCGAACCCGTGATCAATATGCTGTTTCCACAGGGTTCCGATGGACGCATTCCCATTATTGCCGTAACGGGTACCAATGGTAAAACCACCACTACCCGACTAACGGCGCATATCTGCAAAACGGCGGGTCGCAAAGTGGGTTATACCACCAGCGATGGTGTGTATATACAGAACCAGCTGATGATGAAGGGTGATTGTACAGGCCCCATCAGCGCCCAGTTTGTATTGCGCGACCCTACGGTTGATTTTGCCGTACTGGAATGTGCCCGTGGCGGTTTATTGAAATCGGGGCTTGCATTCCAGCACTGTAATGTGAGTATTGTAACCAATGTAACGGCCGATCACCTTGGTCTGGGTGGTATTGATTCACTGGAACAGATGGCCAGGGCCAAAGCGGTGATTCCTGAAACCACATTCAAACACGGTTTTGCCATACTGAATGCCGATGACGACCTGGTGTACGATATGCACAAGGGTCTGACCTGTAATGTGGCCTATTTTAGTATGGATGAGAACAACCCTCGCATACAGGAGCATTGCCAGAAAGGGGGTTATGCCGCTGTATTTGAAAACGGCAATATCTCCATCCTCAAGGGCACCTGGAAAATACGGGTGATAAAAGTGAGTGAAGTGCCTATTACCTATGGTGGAAAGGCCGTACACAATATTATGAATGCGTTGCCGGCCGTACTGGCTACCTACCTGTTTAAAGACATCAGTATAGAAGATATTCGAACGGCCCTGAGCAGTTTTGTGCCATCCCCATCGCAAACACCCGGCCGTTTGAACCTGTTTGAGTTTAAACAGTTTAAGTTCCTCGTAGATTTTGCCCATAACCCCGCCGGTCTTGAGCTGCTCTGCGATTTTGTGGGAAAGATGGATGGCAAGCCCAAAGTAGGCATCATCAGCGGTACCGGCGACCGCCGCGATGAAGATATCCGCGAACTGGGTCGTATTTCGGGACGCAGTTTTGATGAAATCATCATCCGCCAGGACAAAAACCTCCGAGGCCGTACCGCCGAAGAAATTGTAAACCTACTGGTAGAAGGCATCAATGAAACCAAAGGAAAAGATATACCGCTCACCATCATCTACAATGAGAAAGAAGCCATTATGCACGCCTACAATACCGCGAAACCCGGCTCGCTCATAACCATTATGTGCGATGTAGTTGCCGAAGCGCTGGATTTGATTAAAGCACTTAAAGAAGCAGAGGAGTGAGAAACAGAGAAATAAGGAATAGGAAATAGGAAATAAGGAAGTATAGGAGAAATTCCTCCTTTCTCATTCCCTATTTCCTATTCCTTATTTCCTATTCCCCTACTCTCCCCTACTTAAAAAATTTGGAACAATTCCCTCCTCCCCTTATTTTTGCACCCCATTCAGAAATGAAGGGGTCGGATTGCCCGATAGTATAAGGGTAGTACAACTGATTTTGGTTCAGTATGTCTTGGTTCGAATCCAGGTCGGGCAACGAAAAAAGCCTCACAGAAATGTGGGGCTTTTTCTTTTATTGTAACCCGCGAAGTAAACTTTTGGAAAGTTTTGGAACTTTCCAAAAGTTGCATCTCACATCTTGGCGCGGGCGCAGCAAGCCGCTGGGATTTCTTAGATTGTTTGGTTATCTTGGGGTATGTTGGTATTCCCTAAAACCGTATCAGATATTGTAATCCGTAAACATTTGCGGCATTACAGCGGCACACTGTTTCAGTTCTATGCGGAGTATTTTCTTCTCCGCATCGTCTACTTTTTCTAAACGTTCCCCAAGACGTCTCTCGTCAGAGGATTCTGCGAACACTTACACGTAGAAAAGTTAAGTAGAAAAAGTTAGTCACGCATACCTTTCAGAAA
>JBMOKQ010000028.1:0-13939 GCA_049324295.1 Bacteroidota bacterium | reverse complement strand
GATACAGCAACGAATGACAGACTGCAAGCTCAACCTGCATCCTGTAAAGACAAAGATGGTAAACCTGCGGGGAAAAACTGAAAAGAAATATCCACGTAGTTTCGATTTTTTTGGTTTCACCATCCGCACACTTTGGAGCAAAACCAGTAAAGGCAACAAGCTGATGGTATCAAGTTTTATGAGTACAAAATCCAAGACAAGGGTACTGGCAAAGTTTAGCAGCTTAAACATCCGCAAATGGCGTAAGCCAATAGAGGCAATAGCGCAAAAGCTAACACCGGTAATACAAGGTGTACTGAATTATTATGGCAAGTTTTGGACAGCACATTTATACAAACTTTGGTACCAGCTAAACCAGCGGTTATTAAAATGGGTACAATGGGAAAAAGGCCTGTACAAAACGGCGGCCATCAAATGGCTGAAACAAAAGTATACGGAACAACCCCGTTTATTCCCACACTGGCAATTGGTACATCCATAATGTAGCAATACATTTGTGATTTATAAACAGGAAGAGCCGTATGAAGGGAGACTTTCACGTACGGTTCTGTGAGAACGCAAGGGTGAAATACTTTGCGTGACTCGACTGTAGGCAACCAATTCGGCAAACAGATTAAAGTAGAGTTTATATTGACAGTACATAATTTCAAAAATAATTTTATGAGACAAGCTATTATTTCATTAACTATTGTTTGTGTGATTTTATTTTCTTGTAACAAAGACACAACACCTACTTCAATAGAAGGAACTTGGAAAATGATTTCAGTAGTTGACAATACTACGAATCAAACTGCGACAAAATCACCTTCAATACAAGGAGAAGTTATAATAACTTTTTCTTTGACAAATTCTTCAAGTGGGACTTTTTTTGGTAACACACCGACAAATGACATTGAAAAAAACAACTTTTCTATAGGTACAAACCAAACAATTACTATTAACTCTTTATCAATGTCAAAAGTTGATGAAACAACATGGGGAGATTTGTTTGTTAAGAATATTAGAGACTCAAAAAATTATGCTTTTGGATCAGGGAATTTGCTAACAATAAAAACAATAAACAAAACTTTGACATTTCATAAGTAATGAAATGTTATAATGCAAGGATTGATTAGTTTAGAAATTAAATCAGACCATGTTTACATGCATCTTGTAGAAAGTGCACCTTTCAACAAAGGGAAAACAAAAGTTTATTCGGGAGTTCCTGGCAACTTAGTTGCTTTTGCCTGCAAACTTGCATTTCAGCGAGGACATGAAGGCAATGTCTCGTTCTTTTCAAAGACACAACTTGTACAACATTATATTGACAGTTTGGGAGCTATGCATGTTGGCGGACGAATTATGATTATTGACACAATTGCTGCATTAAAACTTATAAATAAATATTTTCCCAATGAAAAATAAACTCAAGGAATTAGACGTAGATTTCATCGGCGGACAAAAGCAGCCTATTACCAAGGAGGAAGAATTGGCAATAAGCAACTTCATTCGTAAACAAAAAGCAAAAAGGCAGCTACAAATAACCCGCGGTACAAAAACGAAGGTGTCAAAAAAATCTCATCAGCCCGCTTAAAGGGCACAAACCACCAACATTGCATTGGCATTATGGCGGCGAACGGAATGCCGGTGCCCAGCGACAGCAAGAAATCATCTTTGGCTCTATCCGGGCGTTATAAATTTAACAACAGAATAAGTCATCGGCTTTTGTATCTTTAATCAGCAACAGTTACCGGCAGGCGTAACACGGCAATCCGCCACAACGCTAATGCGGGAACGTTGTAGACAACCCTAAGACGACCCTACATAAATTAAATGATCAACACATTATAGACGAGTTTTGAAATATATTACACGGACAGTTTGGATTTTAGCGGTAGTTAGTTTGCTGACAGACACAGCAAGCGAAATGCTTTATCCGATAATGCCTATTTACTTAAAAACAATCGGTTTTTCTATAATCTTAATTGGAATTCTTGAAGGCTTTGCAGAAGCAATAGCAGGACTTAGCAAGGGTTATTTTGGAAAGCTTTCTGACATTTCGGGTAGACGAGTTCCGTTTGTACAAATTGGCTATGCTTTTAGTGCTATTTCAAAACCGATGATGGCGGTTTTTATTTATCCGCTTTGGATATTCTTTGCAAGGACTATTGACCGTTTTGGAAAAGGCATTCGCACAGGTGCAAGAGATGCTATACTTTCTGACGAAGCAATGCCTGAAACAAAAGGGAAAGTTTTTGGCTTTCATCGTTCAATGGACACATTTGGTGCTGTTATTGGACCTTTGTTTGCTTTGCTTTATCTATATTACAATCCATCTGATTACAAAACACTATTTTATGTAGCTTTTGTGCCTGGATTTTTAGCAGTTACCGCTTCATTCTATCTAAAAGAAAAAAGCAAACCGTCTAAAGAAAGCAAAACCTCAACACCGTTTTTCTCTTTTCTACATTACTGGAAAGAAAGCCCGAGTGCATACAAAAAAGTAATGTTGGGGCTTTTAATTTTTACGTTATTCAACAGTTCCGATGTGTTTTTATTGCTCAAAGCAAAAGATGCAGGACTTAATGACACAGCGGTTATTGGAGTTTATATTTTCTATAATCTTATTTATGCTTTGTTTGCTTTTCCAATCGGCATACTCGCTGACAACATAGGGCTTAAAACCATCTTTGTAACAGGGCTTATAATTTTTGCGACAGTATATTTTGGAATGGCGTTTAATAACAATATTTACTTGTTTTTTGTTTTGTTTTTTCTATATGGTATTTATGCTGCTGCAACAGAAGGAATTTCCAAAGCGTGGATTTCAAACATTACAGACAAAAAAGACACGGCAACAGCAATCGGAACTTTTTCAGGACTGCAAAGCATTTGCACTATGTTGGCAAGTTCACTAACGGGACTTATTTGGTTTCAGTTTGGTGCAACAGTTGCATTTATTGTAACAGCGACAATGACATTTTTTGTAGCAATATATTTTCTGAAAACTATTCCCAAACCGACAACAACCTAACTAATGGCGAAGAAAAGGTATGCCTAAAACAAAGCCAGGCTGCAGTTCCGGGCCGGACATTATAAAATCTCCCACCTGCAGCAATACTCGAACGTTAGCGGGCATTGTAAACAGACATCATCTAATGCTTGACAATTTAGAAAAAATATTACCAAAAATTAAAGAGTTTGTCATTTCAACTTCTTTTGAAAAGGGTGATTTCCTTTTCAAACAGGGTGAGATATGTAAAAAATTATTCTTCATAGAAAAGGGAATTTGCCGAAAATATTACTTGCACGATGGTAAGGAAATAACGACTGAATTTCTATTTCCCGAAAATTTCGCGATTTCTGCAAAAAGCTTTGTTTTACAACAGCCCTCAAATGAGTATGTTCAGGCAGTTACCAAAGTTGAAGCGTTGAGTTTATTAAAATCAGATTTTGAAATCTTAAAAAAAAATACCCTGAAATTTTATCCATAGATTTAATGTTTGTAGAACAATATGCTATTTGGTTGGAGGACAGATTATTTCAATTCCATACACAAGAAGCAACTACACGGTATAAAAATCTTATCGAAAATCAGCCCGAAATAATAAAACAAATCCCTTTAACCTACGTAGCTTCTTATTTAGGTATATCATTGGAAACTTTAAGCAGGATACGTTCAAAAATTTGAAGCAGCTTTATTTGACCTAAGTCAAAGGAATTCCAATTGGTTGTTCATTTCTTTGCATCACGAGTTACTGAAAATGAAACGTAAATTTTTTACCATGGCAATCGTGTCGGCAATATCTTCTTTATCAGTTACAGAGTCGCGTTCAAAAGCAAATGTTTATAATGAATACAACACCTTAAAAGAGGTGCTTCTTGGAACTGCAAATATGCTGTATTTTCCTCAAAGCCATGATATTGAAAAAGAAGAAAACGCCACCGGCATCAGTAAGTTTTTATCAAGAAGAATTTACCCGATGTTTTCAGGAAAAAAAGTTCCTAACTGGATTGCAAAAAAATTCAGAAAAGAAGAAGAAACTCTTTTAAAAATATTAATTGACCATGGCGTAAAAGTACATCGTCCTAATGATGTTGTACCATTGCCTGATGAACCTATCGGATTAGGACAAATGTTTTCAAGAGACCCGATAATAACAGTTGGGAACACTATACTCAACTCACAGCTTCAAATCCCAATGCGTAGAAAAGAAAACAGAGGATTTGATAGCTTGCTACAAAAGCTATCAAGCAATGGTGTACAAGTTGAAAAACATAGAGAACTGAATACTTTTTTGGAAGGGGGAGATGTAATTGTAAACTACCCTTATATTTTTGTAGGACAAAGCAAGTATGGAAGTAACCAAAATGGTATTGACTGGTTGAAGAAAATTGTAGGTGATAGCTTCGAAATTATACCTGTTATAATTACTGACCCATCTGTTCTTCATTTAGATTGCGCTATGACAATTATTGGAAATAACAAAGGGATTATCCATCGCAAATCCTTACAGGCAGAACTTCCAAAACCATTATCTGACTATGATTTCATTGAAGTTGATGACAAAACCGCAAAACAACTTGGGACAAATGTTTTGGTAATTAATCCTCAGACTGTTGTAGTTCAAAAAAGGCATAAGAAACTTATCAAATCTTTGAGTGAAAATGGATATAAAGTTATACCAATTTGTTTTACTTGGCATACGCTATTGGGCGGAGCATTTAGATGTGCGACAAGCCCAATAAACAGAAGTCATGAGTAAAACAGTGGAATTTAACTCTGGAATTAAACTTTTGGAAAGTTTCGGAACTTTCCAAAAGTTTAATTCCAGGGCTTATTTTACTCACAAGAAAGCCCCACAATTTGTGAGGCTTCGTGAACCCCGTGGTACAAAACTCGAACCACTTTTTAAGCGGTTTGAGGCTGCTAAGTGAGCTATAAATTTTCACTAGGTGCAATATAACTCATGACTAGCGTTCTTTTTGCGACTCGTGATAATATTATTAAATTTTGTCGTGTTAATTCTATTAAACAATGTATTATATTATTATTTAATAAAATTATCTTCCGTATTTCTGCTGGAACCTTTTATGGCAGAAGGCTTTTAAAATATTCTTCGACATACCTCTGAGAAATTTTTTCCTGCTCCAACCTATTTTTATCCATCATTTTTAACTGCTTAAAAAATTGATATTCTTCTTCATTTAAGAGTGATAGTTGTTCAGACTTATTTCGTGTCCCGACAACGGCAAAATCGGAAAAATGCTCAAAGGTTTTATGATCCATCATTATACTTTGCGTATTCGGATAATAACTTCTTAGCTGATGAAGTATTTGAAAACCATGTTCATCAATATCTCCCCAATATAAAATATGGTTCTCTGCCAGCCCTGCAACGTTTCTGAGATAGCTGACGTTGAATCCACCGCCACTCCAAACAGCAATGGTGGATGTAATGGCTGGTAATGCGAGAAAATTCATCTTGTTCTCTGTAATCAGGACGTTCCTTACCGGCAAATCCAGCTTTTCAAAATCTGAGAGGGGGATGCTGATATCAGAGAAATTGCCAAAGTTGGTCGGCTGTGTATCCAGCAGGCGTATTCTGATAAGTGGTTCGTCGTATTTAAGAAAATACCGCTCTGCAAAACGCTTTTGAACTACAGATCGTATGTGGTTGGGAATAAGATAATCAAGCAAAGATTGGATTAATACATTATTTCCCTCAATGAATTTGGTATGAATTTCTATAGGCAGTTGCCGTAGATAAAGGTTAGGTCTGGGGGTTTCAAGAAAGTACTGGCAAACCTTAAGCACATCATTCCAATTGACATTTTTATTCGTCAACCACAGGCAATGATGCAAAGCCCAATTATGCAGCGAAGGAATTTTGCTTTTAATAATATTGTAGTTTGCCACGAAAACATTCCATTCCTTCTTGTAACCTGTAAAAGCTATGTAATCCTCTATGGTTTCAAAAACAATGGCATCCGGCAGTTCATGGCTGCCAGTGCGCCTGAAGTTTTTCCCGGCTGTTTGAACTAAATAACCACTGCCCGTTTGATTTTTAGAATGACGATATAGCGCTTCAATTTCCTGCTGCAGCAATTCAAAGCGTGCCGTTACATGGCCGGATTTGACTTTCCCGATACGATCAATGCTCTTCGGGAAAAAGAGTTCTTCCCGGATATAGCTCTGTAACAATGGCTTCCACCATTTTAAAGCTTGATTTTTTATTTCCGCCGGACTAATCATAGGCTAGGAGTATTTTGAAAGACACTGTTATGTTTATCCCGTTCGGTTTCATATTCTTCTTTTGTAAAATTGCTGACCTGTGAATTGTTGCCTTCCCGGTTGCTGACAAAATGAAAAGAATTTACATGACCTTCTATCACATGTATTTTTTGCAATGGGGTAACAATAAGCAGTTGGAGATTGAGCTTTTTAAACAGTTCGAGCCCATAGCGTGTGCTTTCATCGCTACCTCTGCCAAAAGCCTCGTCAATGACTACAAAACGAAAACTGCGGCTTTTGCTCTCGCCGAATTGTAGTCCGAACTGATAGGCCAATGCGCTGGCCAAAATGGTATAGGCCAATTTTTCTTTCTGACCGCCACTTTTTCCACCAGAACCTTCATAAAACTCCTTTTCAGTGTCATCCAGGCGAAAACGTTCGCTGGCATTAAATTCAAACCATTGGCGCACATCAGTAACGGTGGAAGTCCAGTCACGGTCCATATTTTCCATACTTGCGAAGCGGTCTAAAATGCGTTTAACCTGTTCGTACTTTTCCTCCGTGTACAGGTCGTTATTGCTGCTGAATGAATGGATGTAGCATTTCTTTAGTTCTTCCCTGAAAAGCCGTATTTCCTTAGTAGTGGTGGTATCCATCAGAATGGTGATATAGGTATCCTGAGAAGCATTGTACACTATTTCGGAAAGATGCTGGTTGATGGTACGTATTTTTTGTTTGATATCCGTTTCATGTTTCTGTAACTGACTGTCGAATACCGCAATACTGTTAATGACATTCTTGTTCAGCTCTTCCTTGAAACGTTCTTCATGACGCTTTAAATCTTCGGAAACCAACTGTTCGAACTTTTTAATATACTCTGCACGGGCATCTATGCTTTCTGCAATCTCACTGTATTCCGCCCTGGAATGTTCCTTGATTTCCCGCATCTTTTTTTCAATGGAAGAACGATAGCCCATTTGCCGTCCCCGAAGTTTCCGTAATTCGCCATTTTCGCCCTGAAACTGTTTGCGGAATTCTTCCTGCTTGTTGTCGATACTTCTTAGGGTGATTTTTATTTCAACGAGTTTTTGTTCAATCAACGGGTACCATTTTTCTTTTAGGTGGACAGCTAATTGTTCCTTTTGCTGATAAGCACTTTGTTGCTGTTCCTCATAGCTTTTAATGGTCGTTTTCAGACCACCGATTTTTTCCGTTAATTGTTTTTCTTTTGTTTTGGCCTCACTGATCTGCTGATCAACATCGCTTTTATTGCGTTGTAATTGCGCAAGAATATCGTTGTTATTAAGCAATTCGTTGCGTTCCTGCTCCAGCTCGTAGATTTTCCCAACGTGATACTGCCAGTTGATACGGGAAAAGTCCCTGACATAAAGTAACAAACCTAAGAGTTGTTGTTGCTCTTTGTTTTTCTTCTCTTGCACTTCAATACTGTTAAGTTGCGATCTTAGCTCATTTATCTTTTTCTCCAGTTTATCAACAGAAGTTTCCAGCGCTTTTATTTTCTCCGTATTACTCCATCCCAACACATAGTTACGTCTGTCATCAATACGTTTACGGTCATCCTTTGTATGCCTTATACGACCGCTTTTTATCAAACCTTGTTGGGTAATACCAAAAGGTACATGTTGTAAACCGGTTACATCGGTACACATATAGTCTCCAAAGCTCCGCTGTATATAGGCTTCCAGCCAATCGTAAAAAGGTGTTTCAGGCTTGATGTCCATTTTATATGCGATACTATCCTGATCCAGTTCCTTAATTATGCGGCTGTTGCTGTTATACAAATCAGCCTCCAGGTAAGTGAATTTGATACCCCGCCCATCAGCACTTTTTAACGGGTTGTTATTTACATAAGTGCTGACACTCCTATAATGATTTTTAGGCACCAGCAGACTGACACCAACATCATGCAGCAGCTTTTCTATTGCACCTTCCCATGCAGTTTCATCTTCATTCACTTTCAATAGTTCCCCTGCGAAAGGCAGCTCTTCTTCATCGATGCGCAAATCACCACATAATTGCGAACGAAAGCCAACGAGCCAGGCCGGTATCTGTGTTTTTCGTTCTTTTAGGGATTGAAGCTCTTTTAGTTCCAGGCGGTATTCTGTTTCTTGCTTGCGCAATTCCGTTATCTGGTTGTCCCGCTGCTCACGAAGCTGCTCTTCAAGCTGTCCACATTGTTCGTCAAGTTCCTTTGCCTTCTTAATGTTTTCCTCAAATTCACTTTCATTTTGTACACCTTTAAGTCCCGATTGCAGTGCAAGACGTTCATAATCGTCAAATTCTTTCTGCTTAGTTTCTTTGTCCTGCTCATGCCTTTTGATCTCTCCCGCAATTTGCTCTATTCTTTTTCCACCATTGCTGGCAATATCCTGTATAATCGTCCGCCTTCTATTTTCCAGCCCATCCAGTTCCTCAACCATGCGTTGCTGTTGCTGCATGACCTTTTCCAACTCATTGCCGGCATCTTCAATAGCCTGCTCTAACAGCCCCCATTTCTTTTCGGCGAACCAAACCGGCATTACTTCCAGCATGGCTTCGATGTCCTCTATCTCCCGGGTTACTTTTCCATATTCGATACAGGATTCGGTCAGTGGTTTCAATATCAGGTATTGCTCCCTGGTGTGTACCACAGCGGCATGGGCTTTATTAAGGTCATCAAACCGTTTCAGCAATGCTATGATCTGTTCTTTCACATCGGTCTTCTCCAGCATTTGTTCCCGTACAAAATCAGTAAGACTGCTCACGGATTTCATTGAAACGGTTTGATAAAACAGGTCAATGGCCTTATCGCTATTCATGCCAAAAAGCCTTCTAAAATGTTCGCTATATTGGGAGAAGTTATCGTTGAATAGTTGCACCCCGTCCGTATTACGGAGTTTTTTCCTCAGATCATTAATATCTGTAAAGTTTCCAAAGTGATCTTTAATCGTTAATGGTTCCGTTCTTATAATAAGCAGTTTCTCTACTTTGCCTTCTTTGCCTATCCAAAAGAACTGGGCAAGACAGATATCTTCATTATAGCCCTCATTGTGGAAATTTCCGATCACTACGGTATAGGTATTGTCATCCGACCGGAGATACACTTTCTTGGCTACCTTGGTGATCTCTTCTTTTTCCTTTTTATATTCGCCTCTCACATAGCTCAATAGGTTGCGTTCTTTTCCTTCGGCTCCGGCAGCTTTGTTAAAAACAATCTTATTATGCGGTACCAGAAGACAGGTCAGGGCATCCACTAAGGTAGATTTACCAGAACCGATATCGCCTGTCAGCAAAGCGTTATGCCCGTTGGGTTGTATCTGCCAGCGCACTTTGTTGAAGGTACCCCAGTTGAGTACTTCCAAATATTGAAGCCGAAAACCAGACAGGTTGATCTCTTCCGGTATGGTATTTAAAATTTCTTCCATAGTGAATGCTTATTCTGTTACCTGTTTTTCTGCCGCGTAACCCTGGAACCGCTTCAATGTATCGTCTATCACATCGGCATTTACAAAGCCCTTGATAATACGGTGTATTTCATAGTTTTTTTCCAAATCTTCCAGCTTTCTCAAAAAACCTATTTCAAGTACCCGGTTTATGGTTGTTGTAATCTTTTCCTGCTGTTTGGCTTCATCACTTGCATTCGGCAAAAACACCTTTGTCCGGTTGATGATCTCCTGTTCGCTGATAATAGAGCGTACAGATCCTCCCTGGGCATCATGTTCAAGCAAATATTTTCTTAACACAACACATACCAACGAAGTCATAAAATTGAGCTGCCGTTTTTCCGCCAGTTTTGGCAGTTGCAACTCATCTTCTTCCAATTCTTTTTGCCTGAGAAAAGCATAACCTTCGCTTTTATCCAAAAACAATTCAAGACCGATGGGAACGAAATATTTTTTAACATCGGGTTCGTAATGCAGTAAGTTTTCCCATACCTCTTTCTGGTGGTTGTACACAATCCCTTTTAGCAAGGCAATGAGACTTAAAGAATATTTTTGTTCCATATTGTTTATCGGTTAAAAATGATGACCGGTGTCCGCATACGATACTTTTTTCCACTGCCCGTGTTCTCAATGATCAGATATTCTAGTTGTTCCCGGTTCACTATGTGTTTGCCTTCATTTGTTGCGATCTGCATATAGCCTAATATCTCGGCAACACCTTTGGTAGGTTTGTAATAACATAACAACTCGGAAAGCGCAATCTGGGATCTATTTTTCAATAAGGATCTCACGTTGTTTCTCAGCTGGTCTATATCCACATAAAATTGTTCAAAAAGGATGTCTGTGTCCGCTTCGGCCAGACCGTCTTCGATAGTCGTATTTTCAAAAGCAACTTTTACCGGAGGGTTAAAAAGCGGACGATCCATTGTAAACGAGGGTTTAAAAAGTCCATCGGTTTCCATCCAGACGGTCTGCTGGTCGATTGTTTCTTTATGTTCTAACAAAAGGCTTTCTATCTGTTCGATGCTTTGAAGGATATGGCGACTTTCTGAGAGATTCTTTTGTTCCACAAACTTCCTGAGTTGTTCTATCAAACCATCATTACTGCGATTTACTTTATCTCCTGCGTCCACGAGATTTGCTTTTATCCTGTCTACAGTCTGTTCTTTTTTGATTTCCAAGATTGCAGGTATGCTGTTGATCCTTTCAAGTAGTTGTTCCAGTTCTTCCTGCATCTGCTCGCTCATCAAAAACTCCCAGAAAGCTTTAAAGCTTTTTCCCTGGTCGGTACTCCAGAGGTAATCCTGTTGCTGAAATACATTATCCAAAAGGTCTGCTTTTGCGAGATTGCTTTTGATGATCGTTTGCCGGGTTTGTGTATCCAGCTCTCTGAAGTTTTCTTCCACCTGCCGAAAATCGGACAGCAACCTTCTAGCTGTTTCTTCTGCCAGAAAATAATTTTCTTTGACCTGGGTACTGGATGGCCTGGAAAAATTCCCCTGTCTGATCTGTTCGATTTCTTTGTCAATTTTATTGCGTTCTTCCTGTAATTGCTGGATACGTTCGTAGGGGCCGGAGGTTGTATTGACAATCTGTTGCAGTAAATGAAAGAACTGTATGAGACGGCTGTGGGTACCTACAAATTGTTGTTTATTCAGGTCTTCCAGCCATTTTAAGGCGTTCTCTGTTGCGGGAGAGAGTTCATACACGGGTTCGTCGGCTCTTTCGTAATACCTCCGCAGATATCCCTGTTCAGCCCATTTTTGCAAATAATCTACGGCTGATTTTCCGTAATCATTGATATCCTGCCGCTGGAGTGCATAAATGTAGTCTCCCAAAAGACTTTGCAATTCACTCTGCAAATACGAAATCCTGTCTTGCTGCTTGAATGCCAAATGAAAAAAGCCTACCAGCAGCGGAAAATGTTCCGCCCGCAATAGCTGCAATGTTTTGTCATTGCGATAAAGGGATAAGGCTTTTTCGTAGTTCATCTCTTCATTTTATTTGAGCAAGCAAGCTATTAAAATTGGAAACAACTGTTTGTTTATTATTTTAATTTCATTAATTCCTCCACCAACATCCACACCATCGTACACGGATTATGTTCCGCATAGTCCTGCCTATCTTCATAAGTTTCCGTAAGCCATTTAGCATTCCGAATGGCATCTTTAATACTACCGTGCTCTTTTAGTAAGGCATACATCTCCTTACTGTTCTTTTCATAATTATAATCATCTCCAACATAAGGACGAAGATTATCTTCAATCAAACCTTGATATTGCTTTCGGTTCATTGCGTTTTGGTAGTGATGGAAATGAAGCAAATACCATAACTCAAAAGCCTCGTTGCTCCAGGCACAACCAATTATAGGGTTGCTTTGTGCACAACTACTAATAGCATTATTGAAATCGTTGGCAGCGAAGTTATCTCTGTCAAAAACCACCCAAAGCCTGTCTACAGGATGTGGACTGTTTTTTTCATACACAACTTTTAAGCGCAATGCTTCATTTACCAGGGATTGCGTATTACGCCCTGTACCCTCAATATCTATTTGATAGGCAGTGAGCACACCTTTAGGCAAATCCTGCTTCAAGCCTTCAAAATAGTTAGGTTCCGTAGCTTCTCCTTCGCAAACAATCAGGTAATACATACGCTTATTACGAACATTCAGCTTACGCTTCTGTTCCTTCCTTGCATAGCGTTTAAGGTGTTCATTCGGTATCTTTATCTTTCTTGCCATTCCTTTACAACATTTGAAAGATTTCCAATAAAAGGAATAGCACCATAACGACCTTCGATATAGTCTTTCTCAAAAGAACGGTCTTTTCGAATGGTTTTGCCTTCTTCCTTGTATTCAACCAGTGAGTATATTTCGGATGCACCGTATTTATTCTTCTCTACAAAATATATCTGATCTCTACGATAATTTCCATAATTCAAAAGATTAGTATCATGTGTAGCAAAAACCAGTTGGGCGTTTTTTTGATTGACTTCTGCCGAATTGAATAATCTGGTGATAGCAAGTGTCAGCAAAGGGTGCAAACTGGCATCTAGTTCATCAATAACTAAAACGCCCCCATCATTCAATACATCGAATACAGGCCCCGAGATATTGAATAGCTTGTTGGTTCCGGAAGATTCCTGGCTTCGCATATCAAATTCTACCTTTCCGGCTATTTTATTCTTTGCATCATATTTTTTATGAATGGTACTGATATCAATTCGGAAAGAATCCTGAAGATCTGTAATGAGTTGTTTCACCAGGCTTTCAGGAATATCTTCCGGTAATTCCTTTGGGTCGAAAGGCTTTTTATCCGTTGTAATATCATCAAATCCTAAATCCAGCTTTTTATAAAAATCCAATAGAAGAGGCCTACTTTTTTTGTCCTCTAGCAGCCCAAAAGTCACAGCTTTATAACCTTCATGACTTAACCCTGATACTGTAATAAAATTGCTAAACCATTGCATGATCTTCTTTGCTGTTTTTCCATTGAATTGATCAATGACTGCCAAAAAAAGGGCGTTATCTCTTGTTCTTTCTTCCAAATCTTTTCCCTCAGGAAAAAATTTTTCCATTACCTCAATTCCATCCTTTTCGCGAATAAATAGCAGTTTTTCTGATTGCTTGATTGCTTCGTATAACCACTCGGCATGTATAGCCGTATCGTCTACTTCAAATCCATAACGATAACGGATATTGTCAATAAGAAAAACTACCTCAAATAAAGAAGGAGCATTTTCTGTTTCAGTGTTTAAAAGAAATGGCGTGATTCCTAACTCTTCAGTGGAAGATTTTTCAAAAGACAAAAGAATTAGCCTCCGCATAGTGGACATTGCCTTGATAAAATTGCTTTTCCCACTGGCATTGGCTCCATATAGCACAGCCCCTTTCAGCAGATCATGTCTTTCTGTGGAAAATATATTCTTATCCTTATGCTCTTTAATTGAGGTAGAAAGAAGGCTTAAAGTCGTTTTGTCCTTGAATGACAAATAATTAGCTACCGAAAACTCTATTAACATTTTGAGAAATTTTCTCGAAAATACAAATTTCTATTAGAAAATGAGAAAATTTCTCATAAAATTAGAATTGACTCAATATGAGGATAATAGCTACATCCAGTAATTCCAAGATTAAATTAATTTCTAAAAGAAACATAGAGCCTGTTTAAAATTTATTCAATAAAAGTTTTATGGCGGATAATTTGACCATTTCTTCGGAAGATTCCATAAGGAGTTCATAATTCCTGCATAATCTTCTGTCATTGTCAAACCATGCAAAGGT
>JBMOKQ010000027.1:0-13980 GCA_049324295.1 Bacteroidota bacterium | reverse complement strand
TGCTGATTTACAGTAAGTTATGATTTAGGTCATTTCAAATCGTCACCGTCCTGTTTTTGACTGTAACCCTTATGTACCAAGGCTTTCAAAGAACTGTTAACTATTTTAACCGGACACTAGTGATTTTGAGTTAGTTTATTAAACGGTCAAGACCAAAAGATTTGAATACATTACGCATTTCGTTTTTCACCTTTTGAGACCCGTACACTTGAAGGTGGGTAGCCTTATTATTTGGCTCAAACACTAAAGCCCATGTAAAGTCAGAACAACAATTACGTTCAAAATTCACCAATTCAATAAGCTCTAATGAGAACTCTTTGGGTTCGGTAAAAATAATGTCGTAACCGTCTTTAAGAGGTTTTATTGTTTTTGCCTTACTGAAAATTGTTTTGGTTAAAGAGTCTGCTCTTTCGGAAAATTGTTTTTCATTTAGGGTGCATGATGGTAAAGTTTTGTTTTGCATTGTGCTTATGTTTTTCTTTGTTTCAGAGGAAGATGAACAATTCTTGTGGCATGAAGACTTGCCGCAGTGGCTGCAAACTGCTGCATTAGTTTTCGTTTTGGCAGCAGTGGATTGTCCATTGCAATATGAGGATAAGCCAACTAAACCTGCCGTAAAAAACATTGCCAATAATGTGATTTTTTTCATTGTATCTTTTTTGTTTATTGTTATTAGATTTGCAAACATAAACAGTGGAGTATAGGCAACGGTCAAGGCTTTTTAAAAATAAATTGTAAAAAATTATGTTAATAGGTCAATTGGTTAAGCAGACGGGGTTGTCAAAAGATACTATCCGCTTTTACGAAAAACAGGGCTTAATCAAAGTCAGCTATAAAGAAAGGCGTAGCAATAATTATAAAGAATATTCTGATGAAATTTTAAGCAGGCTGCTTACCATTAAACGGTTAAAGAATTTTGGCTTTACATTAAATGAAGTGTCCGACCTGTTGGAAATGATAGAAATGAATGAAGCGTCTTGTACTAATGTGTCGCACAAAATATCAGAAAAGGTATCGCTGCTTGACGATAAAATCCGTGAGCTAATTGCTGTCAGAACCTTGTTGTTGAATGGGGTTAAGAAGTGTCAAGATGGATGTAATACTACTGAACAGTCAAAAGCTAACTGTCCAATTTTGGTGTCCGATAAATTCACTGCTTAAATTATGTAGGGTGTGTCAATATGCTTGCGGCAAACGAGCAGAGCTTGGCGAAGTACGGGTATTCTGTGTTCCGTCCAACCCGGCTAACCGCTGCTAAGTACAAAAAATGATGATGAAGATAACAACAAAAGCTGATAGACTTCCGTCAGCTGGATATGGGCTGATAGCGATATGAAGCTGAGTTTATATTCGTCAGCCAGCATAGCAGCAAACTCCCTGTTGCATGTTCGCCCTTCGTCTCGTTCTTCAAATGCTTTGACTGTGTCCACCGTGGCAGAGTGTGTCCCGGAAGCGTTGGAACAAGGCAGGCTCTTTTGCAAGGTTGGCTTTTGTGTGTCGGATTTGTGTGCCTTGCAAATGTGCCTGACTTGGTGTGTGGAATTATCTTGGGCCCATAAATTTGTCTCCATTGAAATGTATCATATGAGTTGGATTATCTGCAATCCAAACTTCTGTTTCCCATGCGATGTCTGCCATATGACTTCTAAAAACGCTTCTGTCTGGAAAAGCAGTTACATATATTTTTCCCGATTTGCATTTAGTTAATATTTTTTCCAAATCAATAATTCGTTGCGGAGACATTGGGCCAACAGAAGTTACTGCTTCTATCAAGTAAAGCCAATCTTTTTTGCTGTCGTATAAAATTATGTCTGGTAATTTTGTATGGACAGCAATCGGAATGTTCAGCTTTTTCAATAGTTTGTCATCCATGTACATGTCTCGGTCTGCGGTATCTCCTATATAAACAACAACACTTTTTTGTGCGAATATTGAAGCAAACTCTATTATGATAGCAGCCTGAAGTTCGTTGTGAGCTCCGGGAGCAAATTCAAACTCTTTGCCATTGGAAAGCTTAATTGGAATTCTTAATAGATTTCGGGCTCTTGCATATTTTTCAGTTAGAGTTCCGACTACCTTTTTGTATTCCGAAAGTTCATGCTCATATTCCGAACTGGTAAAACTTCTTATCACTTTTAAAGCTTCAACAGTCAACCGATAGTGATTGTTTTTACTGTTAGGAGAAAGACCCGGCTCTTCAGGGTTGTGTTCACAAATACCTGCCTGAACAAATGGCTTTACGGTTTCATCACGAAAGGATTCTCTACTATTTTCTTTGTAAGTTTTGACTTTTGAATAGTATTTATTTATGAAATGCATTATGCCGGGATACTTACCACTCCCGTCTTTACTTCCAACAACAGACATGCTTGTTTGGGTAGCATCAATCCATTTTGAACTGGGTTTTAAATTGGCTAAGGCTAATAAAGCCAATGCTGAACGTTCATTTTGTTGCTTAGTTGGTAAACCTAATTCCTGTAATAGCGTAAGTGTCTCTTTAACTTTCTTCATCTAGTATTATTTCTTCAATATTATAAAATTCATCTACTACAGAGCCTGCATATTTTTCTGAAAAATCATTGGCCACTATTAATTCATCGCCAATTTTTTTTATTTCATTAAGAGGAGGCAAAGGCATTTCACGAAGTTCTGTTGCACTTACATTAATGTTACCGTTGAAAGTTCTAAAGTATGTATCAAAAAGATTACTGTTTAACAATGCTGATAAACCCAATATTTCATTTCTGTCAAGGTGGCCTTTAGGCCGGTAGATGTAATTCAGGTGATTTTCCACTCCAATAAATTCAGCTTGTGTTATGTCAACAAAATAAGGGGTTGCAACTAATCTGCTTTTATCATCCTTTGTACTAAAGCGACGAAGGAATATGTAGTTTTTATTCGGAAGTAAAAGTGATTTGGTTTCTTCACAAAGCTGAATGTATTGCGGCTTATTTTTTTTACTTACCGGCCATTCAAACCTCATCTTAGCAGTATTGATAAGCTGATACAATGGAACTAAAAAAACTTTTCCGTTTTCATATTGCTCATACAAATATTGTGTTGCCCTGAATGAAACAACCGGCCCTGTTGAAATTTGAATGTCATAATGCTTTAAACTACCTGTCCATGACTTAAACAATTTGATTACCTTATCATCCGTTTCATTTGTCGGAAGATGAATAATTTTTTCTTTTGAGTTGAAGTCAATTAATTCAGATGTTTTGTAAATCTTCTCTGTATAATTTTCAATATCCCTTACCCCGTTTGAATGTGTTACTACAATAGTGGGAAGATGGCCATTAAGCTTTTGTTTTATCCCTTTCAGTATTAAAGTTTCTTGTAAAACATCATCCCTGTCAAAAGTATCTGTCCTTGACCCGAACAAATGAATTTGCTCAGTTTCAATTTCTTTAAAAATTGCCTCCCTGAAAGCTCTAAAATAATTACCTGAAGCAAAACTTCTTGGTGTAATAAAAATAAGCTCTCCATTGTTCTTCAGAAGCTTTGCAGCGACCATCATAAAGATTGAATAAATGTTTGGTTGTCCCCAAACAATGGATTTTGCAACAGTTGCTCGCTTATCTTCTTTCGGAATTTTAAAATAGGGTGGGTTGGCAATTACAATATCATAGATTGCATTTTTAGGTTTAAAGAAAAGAGTTGCTGATTGCTCAAAGCATTCTTTGTTTTCAAGAACAAAGTCGTTTGTATCAAGTGTTGCTTTAAACTTGATTTTATTTTTTTTCAGCCATTTACTCAAATAGTCAAGAGTCGCCTGTGTGTATGGCAAAATATCTTTGTCGGTCTCGTAGACAACAAGTTCAATTTCTTTTAGGCTATCGTTCCGTTTTACAAGTTTCTCTATGAGTGAGCTTGAAAGAATAGCTGTTCCGCAACCTGGGTCAAGTATTTTAAGTTTGTCTTGTGTCTGCCTGACAAGACTTGCCATGAAATGAGCAATTTCAGTCGGCGTAAAAAACTGACCATTGTCCTTCTTGTGTTGTGTTGTTACGGATTTGGCATAGACCTGTCCAACCCTGTCAGCGAAGTGGCTGGGCAACTCATTAGCAAGAGGCTTTATGTCTATGGCTTTCGTCATGCCAACAAATTTAGTTAATGTCTGGCTTTAAATGTCAAATTGTATTTCACTGTTGATGGTTGCTGTGTGTCGGCAATATTTTAGCTCTTTTGCAAGGTTGCTTCGTGTTAAGTTCATTTCTTGCAGTCAGTTTCATGTTGGCACTACCGCCAAAGGGTTGCTGATAACGGCCAGAGCTTACTGCTGTGCTGGTATTTTATAACTGTCAGCCCGTAACCGCAGCCCAATAGAATTACTGCTGTTGAGCCTTGCACAAATGTTCATTAGACTTCCATCAGCCGCCATATCGCCAAACCGATGTTGAACTGCTGTTGCTTGTCCGCAAAGTCATAAAGTCTTCGATTTCTTTTAATTCTGCAAATGTCAATCTGAACCACTCACCCCGAACTCTTTTGCTGTCGAACTTTTTATGCAATTCTTTTTCTATAACCTTACTACAACACCATAAAGCTATTATATGGATATTAGGTTCTTGTGAGTGCAGAGTTTTTTCACGATAGCCTGGTTTTTTGCTAGTTCCAATTTTAATAAAAGACGTGTCGTCATTTAGCATTAAATAAACATACTCCTTGTCAGGCACTTGAACTGTGTCGAAATTATTATTAAAAAAATCTCTGTAGAATTCAACCCTGTCAATTAATGTTATATTCTTGATACCTCTTGGTGATGTACCCATAATTACAGCATGTTGTCCACGAAACTGTTTCAACTCAAGTGTGGTAGTTGTCAAGAAGCCTCGTTTTTCTAAAAACGACCTTAATCTGGTTTGAAATATATTGAAGGCATTTATTGCGTCTATGTCATCATAGTCGTTTGCTAACATGCTACAAAAACAAAGTAGAAGTTGAAAATAATCTGGGTCGTTTAAATCTAAGCAAATAATGTCCCCTTTTAACTCGTTGTCATAATTTATATAAAACATTTCGGTTGCTAAACCCTTTTCGTCATCAAATAATTTAACGCCAAAGCAGTGTCGATTTATTCTTGAGATAACATTATTTATTGGACCATTATCCTCTTGGTCAAATTTAAGGATGTCCTCCCTTGACAAGGTGAAACTAACTTCATTAAATCTATTCGGTATGTTATCGGAGTGCTCCATTTGCAATAGCAGCTAACGGTTTCGGGCTTTGCGTTGGTGGGCTTTTGAAATCGAAAACTGTCTACCAGCACCAATGTTTATTAATTTCTCAAATGTTTCTATTCGCACTGTCCGCCCACTAACGCAAAACCCGTGTTAGTGGTTCGTTGTTTTTTTTCTTTCACTTTCGTCTGCTGTCCAACTTGTATTGTTGAAGGTAAAAAATGTCTGCCAATATTAAGCCATTGTCGAAAGAATAATTGCAACAACAGCGGTCGCAACAAAATGATAACCGACATTAATAAAAAACAATTTCCAAGAGTGTTTTTCCCATACCACTCTGCTTAATTGAACTGGGACAAAAAAGCCCATCCAAACTGAAATTGCAGAATTGAAACCTGTCATTAGGGGAGTCATTTCATTCGCTCCTGGAATAAACTTCCAGCCTGCTAAATAAAATGAAAGTACCCAAGCGAAAATAAATGATCCAATGAATGTCAAAGCCATTCCTTTGAACATTTCCTTTTTACTCGGTCTCATGTTTGGGTCGTAGCCCATTTCCTTGCTCCATGACTTTGAAAAAAGTGCAGTGTACCAAATCATTTGAATAATGAAATTAGCTACTACTGCAACCAAAATTGCGATGATGTTTATTTTTAGCGGCATGATAATTTATTTTTTTGTTTGATTAATAATTAATGTTTCCATTCTATTAAATGCAGAACCCCAACCGTTGTAGAAGCCCATTTTTTCCTGTGCCTTACAATATTCTTCGGTTGCGTGAATGACGCTAAATGTAAAATTTGTTTTGTCTCCGTCTGCTTCAAAGAAAACGTGTAGTTCAACACCTTCGGTCATTGGTTTGAAGTCTGCGGATGTTACAATTTTTTTATACAGTTCGATTTCGATGTATGTGCCTTCAGAAATAAATAGATTTCCGTCAGGCATTGGCATACTGTATTTCCATTTCCCACCAATTTTGAAGACGTGCGTTACCATATTTATTTTCATTCTGGGAGGTGCCCACCATTGCATTACGTGGTCTGAATTTGTCCATGCTTCCCAAACTAATTTAACTGGTGCATCAATAATTTTTTTTAAAGTCAGCGTCCGATTTGTTGCGTCATTTTTGTTGCTCATTTTTTCTTGGTTTTTGTTTTTAATTTATTTACATATTTTTCAAAGTTGTCGATTCTTGCAGTCCACTGCTGTTGGTATTTTTCCAACCACATGAAAGCAGGAATAAGGTTTTGCGGTTTTATTTTGCAATATCGTTCCCGTCCCTTTTGTTCTATTTCAATTATGTCACATTCGGCTAAATGCTTTATGTGTTGCGATATTGCTGGTCGGCTGATGTCGAACTTGTCGGCTATTGCATTTAATGTCATTGGCTCGTCAGAAAGAAGGTCGATGATTTGCCGTCTTGTCGGGTCGGCAATTGCTTGAAATACATCTCGTCTTGGTTCTGTCGGCATAATTATGTAACCATTTACTTACGCAAATGTAGTGTAAGTATTTACTTACGCAAATTTATTTTTCAATGATTTTGTCTGGGGGTTGAAAAGTCTATGAGATTTGTCGGTCGTTTGAATGTCGTCCAACAATGACCGCTTATTCATAAATTTACGAAAGTTCCCCCTTTAAATACACTTTCGCCAATTTTCATAAATACCTGATTCATAGAAATATAAAAAAAATGCCGAAAAACTGTTACACGTTTCGCCAATACACAATCAATCTTTTTTCCCCCGGAAATATCTACATAGAACTCCTCTTGATGCCCCCCTACAAGGAAAAAAAAGCTGTCTAGGTAGAAACCCGGTCGGTTACAACTCCGTTATAAGTCCGTATCAAGTCCGTTGTTTTCTCTCTTCCCATCCCTTACTCCTTCTCCATTCTTCTTCAATCCCTTCTGTACCTCTCCGGTATCAAAAGCGTTGCTAAAACATCTATTACTGGTTGAGCGGGCTGGTTACCCTGTTTATGCTTCACAGGATTTAATTGCTTGAACCTTTCACACAAATGCTGTGATCAACTGCTTTAAATTAAGTACATACCGCCTTTACCTTGCTTCTTATTGTTGTTAACTGATTATCAGTTCATTGTTTGTTATTTGGCTAATAGTTCCCGCATAGTTATCGCATTGATCCCGCATTGATGCCCCATTGTTCACGCATACCTTTAAGGAATGCGATAACTATGCGTAAAAAACAAGAGCAATACGTTGTAAATATTGCAAATAGGCATTGATACCGTATAATAGCAGGGATGAACCTGATGTTGTGCTATTGCATGACTGCTTTACATTTCAAACCATCATCAGCAGACATGAATTTCTATTGAAGAGCACCATACAACAACAATATACCAGAAATAAAACAGCAGCCAGGGAGAATAAAAAAATCACTGCAATCTCCCACCTCACCACTTTTTCTTATTCCTTGCCGCTTGTTTCTTGATCCTTGTTTCTTGCTCCTTTCTCTCCTATCTTTACAAAACTAACAATTGTTCGCATGACAGATATGGCTTTTAACCGCAATGAAGACTGGATGAAACTTTTATACAACCAGGTTCGGCAACAACTGGACAAAATAAAACTGGGCGGTGGAAAAAAATCGATAGAAAAACAAAAAGAAAGAAAGAAGCTGACCGCCCGCGAGCGGATTGCTTATTTATGTGATACAGATGTCCCATTCACTGAAATAGGCGCTTTTGCAGGTTTTAATATGTATGAGGCAGAAGGTGGATGTCCGGCCGGAGGCACCGTTGCAGGTATTGGTTATATCAGTGGCCGACAGGCGGTTATTGTTGCCAATGACCAGACGGTGAAAGCAGGTGCCTGGTTTCCGATAACAGGCAAAAAAAACCTGCGCATGCAGGAGATTGCCATGGAAAATAAATTGCCCATTATTTATCTCGTAGACAGTGCCGGTGTTTTTCTTCCGATGCAGGATGAGATTTTTCCCGACAAAGAACATTTCGGACGCATTTTCCGTAACAATGCCCGGATGAGTGCTATGGGCATCACACAAATAGCCGCCGTTATGGGCGCCTGTGTGGCGGGTGGTGCTTACTTACCTATTATGAGCGATGAAACACTGATGGTAGAAGATAATGGCAGTATTTTTCTGGCAGGATCTTATTTGGTTAAAGCAGCTATTGGTGAAGATATCGACAATGAAACATTAGGCGGCGCCATTACCCATACCGAAATAAGCGGTATTGCAGATTATAAATTTAAAACTGAAGAAGACTGTCTCGACCATATTAAAAAACTGATGTCGAAACTGGGTACGCAAGCCCAGGCCGGTTTTAACAGGATTACTTCGGCAGCTCCTCAAAAAAATCCGGATGAATTGTATGGCATTATTCCGGAAGGAAACCTAAAGCCCTACGATATGCTCGAAATTATTGAGCGGCTGGTTGATAACAGTTCCTTTGATCAGTTTAAACAGGATTATGGTAAAACCATTCTCTGTGGTTATGCCCGTATTGATGGCTGGGCCGTAGGTATTGTAGCCAACCAGCGCCTCATCTGTAAAAACAAAAAAGGTGAAATGCAGATAGGTGGTGTTATCTATAACGACAGTGCCGATAAAGCTGCCCGTTTTATCATGAACTGTAACCAGAAAAAAATACCCTTGGTTTTCTTACAGGATGTAACCGGTTTTATGGTGGGCAGCAGAAGTGAACACAGTGGTATTATAAAAGACGGTGCCAAACTGGTTAATGCAGTGGCCAATTCTGTGGTACCAAAAATTACCATCATTGTAGGCAATAGTTATGGTGCGGGTAATTATGCCATGTGTGGTAAAGCCTATGACCCACGCTTTATTTATGCGTGGCCCTCTGCAAAAATTGCAGTGATGGGTGGTGAACAGGCGGCTAAAACCCTTGCACAGATACAGGTTGCAGGGATGAAGGCTCAGGGAAAAGAAGTAGATAAAGTGCAGGAACAACAATTACTCGATGTGATTAAAGGCAGATACGAAAAACAAACCACTCCTTATTATGCCGCGGCAAGACTTTGGGTTGACAGTATCATAGATCCGGCCGAAACAAGACTGGTTATTGCAGAAGCCATTCATGCGGCCAATCACAATCCCGATTTGGAATCTTTTAAAACAGGTGTGTTTCAGGTCTGAACCATCATGTGCATAATCGGTTAACCGAATTATGAACAACGGCATGTATTGTTTGCATGAATCCGTTTACTTTGTCGTTCAATTTTTCACATGAATACCTATCCTATTTATACTGTTGATGCTTTTACCGATCATGTATTCGGTGGTAATCCGGCAGCTGTTTGTCCGCTGAAAGAATGGTTATCAACCGAGACCATGCAGCAACTGGCCAATGAAAATAATTTATCTGAAACGGCATTTTTTGTTGAAAGGCCCGATGGCGATTTTGATATCCGCTGGTTTACGCCTGAGCTGGAGATTGATCTTGCGGGTCACCCTACCCTTGCCACGGCATATGTATTGTTTTATGAGCTTGGTTATGCAAAAGCAGAAATCCGTTTTCACAGTAAAAGTGGTTTACTCACTGTAACCAGGAATGGCGAGCTGATGGAAATGAATTTCCCGGCCCGTATGCCCGTTGCGTGTGATATTCCCCCTCATTTACTGGAGGGCTTTAGCATAAAACCAAAAGCAGTTTTGCGTTCACGCGATTATTTCCTGGTATATGAATCGGAAGAAGAAATATTAAATACCGTGCCTGATTTTGTGCAGTTGAACCAGGTAGAAACACTGGGTATCATCATAACCGCCAAAGGAAAGGATGCCGATTTTGTATCACGATTTTTTGTTCCCAATTCTGTGATTGGTGAAGACCCTGTAACGGGTTCTGCACATGCCACACTGATTCCCTATTGGGCCAATAAGCTGGATAAAATTACTATGAAAGCCGTTCAGGTATCGAAACGCAGGGGCGATTTATGGTGTGGCATCAAGGGCAACCGGGTTACCATTGCCGGCAAAGCCGTTTTATACATGAAAGGAACATACCGAATCGCATGAGTGAACAAGGTCATCAACTGATTATTTATACCGATGGTTCAGCAAGGGGCAACCCGGGTCCGGGTGGTTATGGTATTGTTTTATTATGGGGTGATAAGAGAAAAGAAATAGCCGCAGGTTATCGTTATACCACTAATAACCGCATGGAACTAATGGGTGTAATTGTAGCGCTTGAATCCTTAACAAAAAAAAATATTGCCGTTACCATTTATACCGATAGCCAGTACATCGTAAATGCTGTAGAAAAAAAATGGCTCGATAACTGGATCAGAACAGATTTTAAAGGCGGTAAAAAAAACAAGGATCTCTGGTTACGATATAAAGCCATTGCCCGTCATTTTAAAATAAGATTTGTATGGGTAAAGGGCCATGCCGACAACCCCTGGAACAACAGATGCGATGAACTGGCAACAGAGGCGGCTGATGGAGGGGATTTACTGGTAGATGAGGAGTTTGAGAGAGGGCAAATTTGAAAATTTGAAAATTTGTCCAAAGGACTCCTTTTGGAGGAAATTTGTCCATAGGACTCCTTTCGGAGAAAATGAGTTTAGTGTATAGGTCTCAAATTAATATTGTTACTGCATATAGCGGTGTGTTGTTAACTGCCTTTCCCAACGGGAAAGCAGCCCCATTTTCAAATTTTCAAATTGCCTAATTTTCTTTCTTCCTGGAGCGGTGGCAAAGACAGTTGCTTTGCGTTGATGAAGGCTAAAGAAGCCGGCATGGTTCCCGCTGTATTATTGAATGTAATGAATGAGTCTGGCAAAATTTCCCGGAGTCATGGTATACCTGAATCTATTCTTCGGGCCCAGGCAGGAGCAACAGGTTTGCCCATTCACCTGATCAGCAGCAGCTGGCAGGATTATGAAAAAAATTTTGTGGAAGCGCTTTCCGCTTTAAAAACGGCCTACCGGCTTTCCGATGCCGTTTTTGGGGATATAGATTTACAGGCTCATCGCCACTGGGAAGAAAAGGTTTGCAATAATGCAGGACTGAATGCTTTTTTACCTTTATGGTTACAGGATAGAAGAAAGCTGGTATTTGAAATGCTCGATGCCGGCATTGAAACCATGATTGTAAGCTGTAACAGCATTATGGGGCCTTCCTTTCTCGGGAAAACAATTACCCCTGCTTTGGTTGATGAATTAGAGGCATTGGGTGTAGATGCCTGTGGTGAGAATGGAGAATTTCATACACTGGTATATAATTGCCCGTTGTTTTCACAGCACCTGAAAGTTTCCGTTACAGAAAAATTAGAACACGAAAATTACTGGTTCTCGGAACTGGTATTACAATAAAAAAGGTTTGCCAAACAGCAAACCTTTTTTATTGTAATACACAACTGATTTTATTTTGCGAGTGTTTTTTCGGCGCTGTATTTATTCAGTAAATAATAGCCTCCAAACAAGATAGCAGAAAATACAACAGTAGCAATCAGGCTGTTTCCGTAAAAAGGAACGGCATCTGCATAACACTGGATCAGTCCCTCAAAAGTTTTAGGGCGATTCAGTCCACCACCACCAGACCAAACCATAAAATTAGAAACCAGGAAGAATGTGGTAGGTGTTGCCAGCGATGCAGCCAGTACCTGGAATGGCCTGCCATTTTTCAACAGGAAACCAAAAAAAGTAAGGGATGTAAATAACAGGTAGTTTTTCCACTGACCCGTATAAAAGCCCTGTATCTCAGTCAACCCATTTATATACAATGCCTGGTATAACAGATCGGAAAGAAACATGGATACCAATGGTATAATAAAGGCCCATTTTTTGTCTTTTACAAATAAGGACCCGGCAAATAAAGCAATGGCAAATTGTGGAGCAAAACCCCATGGCCTGTCAGGCATGGCACGATAAATGGCACTTAAAAAAACAGTGAGTACCAGCGAAATAATAAGCGAACGGTTCAATTTCATTTTTGATCGATTTCAGCAACAAAAATAAGTTTTCTGCTCCAAGTTCAGGCCTCAATTTTCCTCATATTGTGAATAAGCATTATCAAGGGGAACAAATGCTTTACAGAGTACCGTTTTACCGGATGTTCTGAATGTATAGGACTGATCCGGAAACACTATAAAGGACGCTCCTTTTTTCATGACCATTTCGTTATTGATGATCACACCACCTTCCAGTACCATCCATGTCTCGGGTCCGTTTGCCTTGTCTTCAAATAATGCCGCTTCATGTAACTGCAAATATCCAAGTGCAAAATCGGGAACGGGAAAATAAAATACTGCTTCGCCGTCTCTTAATAATTTCCCTTTAAGGATTTTAGGAACGATGGATTCAAAACGGGTATTCTTCAGTAACTCAGGTACATCAATATGTTTGCCGGTAAGTCCGCCACGCAATACATTGTCGCTGTTCGACATCAGTTCAATATTCTGTCCCTCCAGGTAAGCATGCGGAACACCGGCCCCTTGGAAGATGGCCTCGCCCGGTTGCAACCGGGTTATATTGAACAAATAGATAGAGAATACGCCTCTGTCGATGTTGCCAACCGGATTTTCTTCCTGATAATATTTTGCCACCCACCATCCGGGGTCATTTTTAGTAAGTAATCCATCCTTTTTTTTCCTGATTTCTCTTTTTACCAGTGGCAGTAAAAGATCGTTTACCGACTGCTGGTTCATTTCCATGATAAAGCTGTACAGTGATGCCAGTCCTTCTTTTCTGAATAATGGCAACAGTACCTGAAACTCTTGTATTTCGGCCAGTGTTTTTTCCAGTAAGTACTGCTGTTTAAATCCATGTAACAACCAGAACTCATTGATTGCCAGCATTATTTCCGGTTTATGATTCCGGTCTTTGTAATTGCGGTTGTAAGCGTTCCGTGCAATTCCCATTTTATCCTCGCGTTCAAAACCTGCTTCCGCTACCTCTTTTGTTGGGTGTACCTGGATGGATAACATCTGGTTCACGTCAAGAATTTTCAGCAGATAGGGAAGTTCCCCAAACCGTTTATATACAGTTTCCGAAAGCGCCGTAGCCGGATCGGCAGCAATAAGATCAGACAATAAAACCGATTCATTTCCCTTTAAAACCTTCGCAATGCCCAAGGGGTGTACCCCCAGCCAGTATTCTGCAAATGGACGTTTTTCTTCATTATTTATCCCCAAAAGTTCGGGTAGGTAGCTAAAGCCGCCCCACTCGTAGTGCTGCACTTTACCTTGCAATGCTGAAATAGTATATGATGCATTCATAATTGTGCCATTCTACTTAAATAACGTTCAAATCAATCAGAATCATATCTGATCCTAAACTTTTAACGAAATCATGCAAACATCAAACATAGAAACCGGTCAGCTGGGTGAGGATATTGCAGCAGGATTCCTGGCCAACAAAGGATACAGCATTGTAGAGCGTAACTGGAGATGCAAACACTGGGAAGTAGATATCATTGCCTTTAAACACAAAAAGCTTCATTTTATTGAAGTAAAAACCCGTAGTTCCATGCGTTTTGGTAAACCTGAGGAAAGCATTACCAGGGAAAAAATGACCCATCTTAAAAATGCAGCAGAAGCATATCAATACCAGCATCCGGAATGGAAATACCTCCAGTTCGATGTTATTGCCATTACACTCGTAAACGGTATTACCAAAGAAATATACCTGATTGAAGATGTTTATTTCTGAAATGAGTCATGACAAAAACTAAATTACCCTCACCTAAAAGGTGAGGGGTTTTTGTATGTCGTCTGAAGCCGACTTTAACCGCCGACAACAGTAAATTCCTCATTGGGTTCAGATGCGTCATCCTGATTCTTTATATACTCC
>JBMOKQ010000026.1:0-14648 GCA_049324295.1 Bacteroidota bacterium | reverse complement strand
GGAGTAACAGAGGTTGAAAATGGTAGAGAGCTATTAGTTTTGCTTCGAACACATTACTAAAACGCTCTTTGCTTTTACTTCATTATACCTCCTTTGACCATTTTCAACCCTTGATTCGCATTTATAGTTCATGGTACATAGCAGCGTTTAGCTATATACCATGAACTATAAGCTATCAATCATAGGCTATTAACCTACACCACATAGTTCATCCCATCGGGTGGTATAACGTGGGCTGCGTAGTTCCTGTCGCATTTTCCAGTTACGGGTGGTGCCAGAGGATGCAAATTTTAATACATCATCGCGCATGGCAAAGTTTACATTGTCAATGGTGTCCATGAGTAAGCGATGATTGTTTTCTTCCGGTTTTTTAAACAGGTTACCCTGTACCGAATCATCGGGTACAATACCGCTTAACATAACGCCAGCTTTTTTATAGATGCGCCCTTTTTCATACAGGCGTTCTGTTAGTTCGAGTGCGGGTTTAATAAGTTCCTGTGTAAAAGAAGTGGCCACAGGAAGTTTTATATAACTGCTAACGGTAGGCCCATGCCTGAAATAAGTAGTATGTGAATCTTCTTTCGGAACCACAAAAACACTAATGATATTGGCTGCACTGAATTGTCTCCTCAGCTTTTCTGCGGCCCTTGACGTATAAGTGGCCACTGCTTCTTTGATATCGTTTAAATCGGTAACGGGTGAGCCAAACATACGGGTAGTGGCAATCATTTTTTTTCTTAGTCTTTCATCTTCCATACTATTACTCACCATGCCTTTGAGTTCTCTAACGAGTCGTACTCCTGTTACCCCGCCTAACTGCTTTTGTGCCCAGCCGATGTCTTTAATGCTAAGATCATATGCACTATGTATCTGAAGTTTTTTTAGTTTTTCTGCATATTGATAACCTACTCCCCATATATCATCAACGGGCGTTTTATGCAAAGCCTGTTCAATTTTTCGTTTACTGTCGAGTACCAGTACACAATTGGTAATCAGTTTGTTTTTTTTTGCCAGCCGGTTGGCCACTTTGCTCAATACTTTGGTAGGAGCCACGCCGATGGATACGGCAATACCTGTCCACTGTTCTACTGTCTGTCGGATATGTTGTGCAAATGCAGTGAGTTTTTCAGGAGGCAGATGATCAAGATTTAAAAAAGCCTCATCAACCGAGTACACTTCAACACAGTTGGGAGGAAGTAATACACGTAATGTTTCCATTACCCTCCAGCTCAGGTCGCCGTATAAATTGTAGTTGGAAGAAAAAGTAGCGACATTGTATTGTTCAATCAATGGTTTTGCCTTGAAATAAGGTCCGGCCATTTCTACACCTAATGTTTTGGCTTCATCGCTGCGGGAGATGATACAGCCATCGTTGTTGCTTAATACTACAACGGGTTGTTGCAGCAGTTCTGGTCGGAACAGGCGTTCGCAGGAACAATAAAAACTGTTACAATCAACGATGGCTTTCATTGGGTTTACACATTATGAATACAATACAACACCACCCCCCACACTGCAAACCCTGCAAAAGGAACCACTTCTATATCTCCAAACTTTTTATTCTCAGCAACCAGTCTTTTTTTATTGAATCCATCTGCAAAACGGCGTACCAGTAATTCATCGTTAAGGATGGCTACAATAACACGACCGTTAGCCTGTCTTATGCTGCGGTCTACAATCAGTACATCGCCGGGGTAAATTCCTGCATCCGTCATGGCCTCGCTGTTCATGCGGAAAAAGAAAGTAGCAGGTTTGTTGCGGATCAGTTGTTCGTTTAAATCGATACCCCTTTCCATATAATCATCTGCTGCGGCACCGAAACCTGTTGCGTTGGCCATGGGAACATCCCACTGGTTATACTGTTTAGAGCCCTTGTAGGCGGCTCCATACCACTGCTCCCCATCCATATAAATAAATTTTGTGTAGCTAAAAATTTTAGTAAATTTATGCTAAAATAATTATCCGAGTAAAATTTTGTTTATGGAAATACCAACCATTATGGGGCATACATCAACGGGTATAACGGTGAATACCCTGAACCGTTATCGTTTAATGGCTTATCCGGATATGGAAACAGAACTGCTGATCAGAGCCGAACAACAATATATACAGAGAAAGTACCGTACGGCCCTGCCTGTACAACCCACCGGTATCGTAGTCGCTGAATTCATGGCCCGGGAAGATATGGAGGCCACACTGATACGATGGATGCACCGGATCATCAGCACACAACCAGGATTCAGGGTAAATATATACGGGTTCGGTGCATTGTCATCAAAACAGTTATACCTGCGGGTGCAGGAACAGCAGCCCTTTCAACAACTGGCCGGAGCCATGCAGGTAGTGGATCAGTATATCAGGAGTTATGATTGTCCGCCGGCCAAAAGATTTACACATCCCTGTTTGCCCTTAACTGAAGTAGTGCCCGATGAGGAATTTCAAAAAGTGGTGGATGAATATGCAGAAAGAAAACTCGATTTGTCTTTTGAAATAAAAGAACTGATGCTGGTTCGTAACAGGCAGGAAAAAGAAACAGGAAAACAAATCAATCTGTTTCGGTTACAGCCTGGAAAAATATAATGTATCCCTGCCCCGGATTTAAATCCGGGGGCAAAAAAGAAAACCATGAGCGTTTTTTCTACTGAACACCAGATTGCAGAATACCTGTTGGTGCTGGAACCGCATGAGGCATTGAAACAAACCATACAATCGGTGAAACAGCATTTTGCGGATAAGTATGATTGTCCAACAGCAGCATATAGCAAACCTCATATCACTTTACTAAAGTGTGTGCAGTTCAGTATGACTGAAAACAGGTGGATTCCCAAACTGCAAAGAATAATAGAAGGAACTACGGCTTTTATGGTAGAACTGGAAAATTTTGGAAGCTTTCCCACACATACTATTTATATACAGGTAAAGACAAAAAACCAGATTGTTGACCTGGTAAAATCGTTGAGAGAAATTCAGTCATTCGTAAAACTTGATAAAGAACATAAACCACATTTTATTACTGAGCCACATCTTACCATCGCCCGGAAATTACAACACTGGCAATTTGAGCAAGGCTGGAATGAATATGGTAACAGTGAATTTTCCGGCAGGTTCATGGCAGATCATGTATTACTGATGCGGAAAAGGTTAGAAGAGAAAAAATATGAAGTGATTGGAAGGTTTAAAATGCTGGGAGTGAAACAGACGGTGGAGCAGATACAGCTTTTCAACTCACCCTGACCCTCTCTGCTTCGCAAAGAGGGAATTCTATTCTTATTGTTTTCTGTGATCACAGAAAACAACAAGAGTAGAAAAAAGTAACCGCTACTGATTAATAAATCAACTTAAAATCAATACTTCTCCCTCTCTACAAAGTAGAGAGGGCAGGGTCCAAAGGACTCTCCATAGGAGTTCTATGAACCTATGGAGGTGAGTAGTTATGGAAGATGAACAACAATACCTGAAAGGACGTGGGGCGCAATTTAATCCCCGCAACCGTTTCCTGAAAAATGAACGAATCAGGGAACATATAGAAGCCATTGATGAATGGACCGAACCCAATGCAGCAACGGTATACTTAGAGGATCAGGCAAAAAGCATCGTGAATAAAGTGGATAGTCCCGATGTGGGTATGTGGTACAGCATGAATCCTTACCAGGGTTGTGAACATGGCTGTATTTATTGTTATGCCCGAAATGCGCATGAATACTGGGGTTATAGTGCCGGACTTGATTTTGAAAGAAAGATTATTGTGAAAAAAAATGCACCGCAGTTACTGCGGAAATTTCTGATGAATAAAAACTGGGAACCTGTACCGATTAGTCTGAGTGGTAATACAGACTGTTATCAACCCGCAGAAAAAAAGTTCAGGCTTACGCGGCAGTTGCTTGAAGTATGCAATGAGTTTAACCAGCCTGTAGGAGTGATCACCAAAAATGCAGGCATATTACGCGATAAAGATTTGTTGCAGGAAATGGCTAAAAAAAACCTGGTAAGTATACTGGTGAGTATTACTTCTTTTGATGATGACCTGCGCAGGGTAATGGAACCCAGAACTACTACAGCTAAACAACGTTTGCGCGTGATAAAAGAATTAAGTGAAGCAGGTGTAAGGATGGGGGTAATGTTAGGCCCAATGATACCCGGACTGAATGAACACGAAATGCAGCGAATCATGAAAGCAGCCAGTGAACATGGTGCAGTGTTCAGTGCCTATACATTTATCCGTTTAAATGGTGCCATCAAACTTATTTTTCATGACTGGTTATATAAAAATTTTCCTGATCGTGCCGATAAAGTATGGCACCTGATACAGCATGGTCATGGCGGACAGGTAAATGATAGTCGCTATGGTGTTCGTATGCGTGGTGAAGGACCCATTGCAGAACTGGTGCAGCAGCAATATAAAAAATACAATAAACTCTATAAACTTAACGCGGAGCGCTGGGAATTGGATGCTACGAAATTCAGGAGACCGGGGGAACAGGGGAGATTGTTTTAGTTGCTTCTTGCTGGCTTGTTTCTTGTTCCTTATCACTTATCTTTAAACATGCCCGCCCTACTCCGCCAGCTAAACCGAAATACCGCAATCGCAATTGTAGTGGGTGGCGTAATAGGTTCAGGTATTTTTATGAAGCCCTCCTTAATGGCGGCGCAACTACAATCGCCTTATTTATTATTAGCCGTATGGATTGTAGCAGGTATTATTACACTCTTTGGTGCATTATCCAATGCAGAAGTAGCGGCCATGTTCCCGGAAACCGGCGGACAATATGTGTTCTTTCAAAGAATGTATGGCGAAGGTTTTGCTTTTATATACGGCTGGGCTGCTTTTGCCGTATTCAATACTGCAGGTAATGCTTCTATTGCATATGTATTTTCTCAATACAGCAATTACCTGGTTGAACTACCGCGATTCAATGAAACACTGGAACAATCCTGGAAATTACATATTCCTTTTGTAGGTAGTTTTTATCCACTGCAACAAATAGGCGTAAAACTATTAACCGTACTGGTAGTGCTGGTATTAACTTATATCAGTTACAGAAGTGTGCAGCATGGAGGTCGGTTGCAACGTTTATTAACTGCACTGAAAGCATTGGCCATACTGGTTTTAATCGGTAGTATTTTCTTTTCCGGAAAAGGCTCATGGAACCATTTTTCTAACATACCCGAAACAACAGTTGCAGGCTGGGAATCTGTATTGTTGTTTATGGCGGCACTATCAGGTGCTTTCTGGGCCTACGATGGATGGAACAATATTTCATTTGTAGCAGGAGAAATAAAAGATCCACAGCAAAACATTCCACTGAGCCTGCTTCTGGGTCTTGGTTTTTGTATCCTTGTTTACCTGCTTCTTAACCTCGCTTTTATTTATCTTATGCCGGTCAATGTATTGGCGGCTTCTTCTTTTGTGGCATCAGATGCGGCAAGTATTGCATGGGGTGCAGTTGGTGGCATCGCCATTACCATTATGGTCATGTTATTTGTATTAGGTACCACCAATGCCAATATACTGGCTACGGCAAGGGTAACATATGCCATGGGTACAAATAACAGGTTCTTATCCTGGGCAGGCAAAGTGCAACCCCGTTACCATACACCAGGTAATGCTTTATGGCTAAACGCCATCTGGACCATCATCCTCATCTTCAGCGGATCATTTGATATGCTGACAGATATGCTCATTTTTGTAACCTGGTTCTTTTATGGTATGAGTGCATTGGGCGTGTTTGTTTTGCGAAAGAAAATAAAAGACAAGCCAAGAGCCTATAAAGTATGGGGCTACCCAATAGTTCCATTGATTTTTGTTTTATTCACCGGTTTTTTCCTTGTTTCAACGCTGTACAACGATATCAGTAATTACCTGAACGGACAAAACCCCGTCATCAATTCCGTTCTCGGCACGCTTATTACCTTAACAGGGTTACCTGTCTACTATTTGTCAAGGAGAAATAGTCCATAGTAAATAGACCATGGTCCATGGACTATCGACCATCAACTATTGCCCATTCCCCACTTAGTTCTATTTTCGCCACAAATCAGCATGAACATGGAAGCCGTGATACAAGGCATTGGTGAACTTTTTTCTTCTGTACAGCAAAGAACAGCAGATCGTATTGAAAAACTACCCCAGAGTGGCAGCGACAGAATTTATTTCAGGTTATACGCAGATAACGATACTTATATCGCAACCTATAATCTGAATAGAAAAGAGACCAACACCTTTATTCAATTCAGCAGACATTTTAAAAATGCAGGATTGCCAGTGCCGGAAATATTGGGTGTTAATGCCGACAATACTATTTATATACAGGAAGATCTGGGAACAGAATCTTTATTGAATCAACTGGAAAAATATGGTCATACCGACCAACCATACCAGCTTTTTCAAAAAAGTTTAGCAGAACTGGCACGTATACAAATACTTGGTGATAAGGGTCTGGATTATAACCTCTGTCTTACGGCCAAAGAATTTGGGAAACAGGCTATTCTAAGTGATTTATTGTATTTCAAATATTATTTTCTGGATACACTTCAACTGCCTTATGATAAACAGGCCATGCTCGATGATTTTGAAGCATTGAGTACCTATCTCACCCACACCCAATACAAATATTTCATGTTCCGCGATTTTCAGAGCAGGAATATTATTGTAAAAAATGAAGCAGTAAGTTTTATCGATTTCCAGGGGGGCATGAAGGGTGCATTACAGTACGATGTGGCTTCTTTATTATGGCAGGCCAAAGCAGAACTGAGTGAAGAATGGAAGAACAGTTTGCTCGACTATTATATGGATCAGATAGATATTTTATTGAAAGAGCCTGTTGACAGAATCACATTTGTAAGTCAGTACAATGGTTATGTGCTCATTCGTTTATTGCAGGTAATGGGTGCCTATGGTTTCAGGGGTTTATTTGAAAGAAAGGCACATTTTTTAGCGAGCATACCACTTGCATTGCGTAACCTTAAATTTTTTATTGGGCATAAACGTATCGGTATTATTACACCCGAGTTCGACCGTGTATTGAAGCTGGTGGTAACAGATGAGATGATCCAGCGTTTTGAGCCACCACAGGCCAATGAGGGAACACCGCTGATTATTCATATCAACAGTTTCAGTTACAAAAAAGGAATACCCGGTGATGAGAGTGAGAACGGAGGTGGCTTTGTTTTTGATATGAGAGGTATTCTGAATCCGGGCAGGTTTGATGAGTATAAAAAACTGAGCGGACAGGATAAACCTGTTCAGGATTTCCTGGAGCAAAGAACCAAAATGAATGAGTTTCTGAACAGTGTATGGGACCTGATTGATATTACAGTGGAAGATTATCTCAAACGTGGGTTCAGCAACCTGATGATCAATTTCGGATGTACAGGTGGACAGCATAGAAGTGTATATGCCGCTGAACAAACAGCCAGACATTTAAGGAACAAATATAAAGTGAAAACAGTATTGCATCATACCAACAAAGAGAACTGGGTAAAATAAGAGATTATGAAGGCAATGATACTGGCAGCAGGTTTGGGTACACGGTTAAAACCCTGGACCGATCATCATCCCAAGGCATTGGCATTGGTAAATGGAAAATCATTGCTGGAAAGAAATATTATTTACCTGCAACAATTTGGTATTAAAGAAGTACTGGTGAATGTGCATCATTTTGCCGGTGAGATTATTTCTGCCATTGAAAAGAATAAGGGTTGGGGAAGCAGTATAACCATATCTGATGAAACAGAGGAAGTATTGGAAACAGGGGGTGGACTTAAAAAAGCGGCCGGTTATTTTCAAGGAGAAGCGGATTTTGTGATGATGAATGCCGATATCCTCACGCAGCTTGATCTGGGTGCCATGATTAGTCAACATCAACAATTAAAACCACTGGCTACGCTTGCTGTTTCTGACAGAAATACATCCAGGTATTTTTTGTTTGATGAATCAGGTTATTTGAAAGGATGGCGTAATGTTAATACTGGTGAAGAAAAGCCCGCAAATATTTCAACGATCATTTCTCGCCTCAGGCAGATGGCTTTCAGTGGCATTCATGTTATCAGCACAGACTTACTAAAATTAATGAACCGTGAAGGTAAATTTTCAATGGTAGATGTGTACCTCGATTTATGTGCAAACTACCAGATACAAAGCTACGATCATACAGGTACAGTATTGGTTGATGTAGGCAAACCGGAAAGTATTCTCAAAGCCGAACAAATTTTTACCTGATATGCAAAAGATCAGGTACATACTGATAGGTTGCGGCCAGGTAGCAAAACGCCATCTGGATATGATTTCTGAATCTGGAGATTTAGTGGCTGTTTGTGATACAGATGAAGTAGTCGTAAAACATACAGCTACGCAATACAATGTTCCCTTTTATACATCTCTTGAACAACTTATTCAATATGTATCGGCAGATGTGGCTGTTGTTTGCACGCCGAACGGACTTCATGCAGAGCATACCATCTGTTTACTTGAAAATGGTTTTCATGTATTGGTAGAAAAACCAATGGCGCTTTCTGTAAAAGATGCGCAGCGAATGATTGAAACTGCAAAAAAATGTCAGCGACATTTATTTACTGTTTTGCAAAACCGTTTTAACCCGGCAGTACAGGCTGTATATAATGCTATTCAACACAAAGAGTTGGGCAGGCTGTTCAGTGTACAGGTAAATTGTTTCTGGAACCGCAATCAAATCTATTATGATGGTCATGCATGGCATGGGAATGAAAAACTGGATGGTGGAGTTTTATTTACTCAATTCAGCCATTTCGTTGATTTATTGCTTTGGTGTTTTGGTCCGGTAAAAAAACTGTCTGCAATGATGCAAAATGCAGATCATCATTATACGGCATTACATGCTGACGAAGGCGCAGTTTTATTACAATTTGAAAATGAAACGATCGGCACGCTGCAGTTTTCCATCAATAGCTTCAGCAGGAATATGGAAGGATCTCTCACATTACTAGCCGAAAAAGGGACAGTAAAAATCGGCGGAACTTACTTGGATGAACTTGTTTATCAGGATACCGAAAAGCCTTTACAAGTTGAAAACAATCCGGCATATTCTCCAATGGAGCAGGTATATCAATCAATGATCCGTACCTTACAAAATGGAGAAATATTTTATACAAGTCCTGAAGAAAGCCTGGCAACCATACAACTTATCGAACAGATTCATGTTATTGCACAATCGAAATAATTAATGGCCTCATTCAATTCCATACAATCAACTATCAGAGATGTTCAGTTCGGGCATAATGTTAAGGTTGTGAAGCCATGTAATTTATATGAATGTAAAATCGGTGATAATAGTTTTATTGGACCCTTTGTTGAAATTCAGAAAGATGTTCTTATTGGTCATCGTTGTAAAATACAATCACATAGTTTTATCTGTTCCTTTGTAACAATCGGTAATGATTGTTTTATTGGTCATGGGGTAATGTTTGTAAATGACACATTCAGCACAGGTGGCCCGGCAGGCGGCAACACTGATCAGTGGAAGCGTACAGCCATTGAAGACCATGTAAGTATTGGAAGCAATGCAACCATCTTACCTGTACATATTTGCAGCAATGTGGTTATTGGTGCAGGTGCTGTTGTTACAAAAGATATTACAAAACCCGGTATGTATGCGGGTAATCCGGCTGTATTACTGAAAGAACTTAAGTAGTGAATAGTCCATGGTCCATGGATTATTCACTATGGACTACCTATCTCTACACCTTCACATAAATTTTCTTCTTATCCATCCAGTACACAATCAACCAGTAAAAGGCAATCATAACCAGTGCATACAGCAGTGAGCCGTTTCTCAAATCATCTGAAATGGGTTTACAGATATGGTTCCAGAACCATGAGAGAGGGGTTGTCATATCATCGCCATCTTTAAAACGAATGAGTGCAAGCAGTCTTGGCAGAAATCCACTCAGCACAAATATGAACAAAGGATTTTTGCCAAACACATCAAAAAACCTGCTCCATGCCCCTTTAATACCTCTGAATTCAATAAGATAAATCAGAACACTGATGGTTAACATGGCCAGACCTGAAGTATACAGTACATAACTACTGGTCCATATTTTTTTGTTGATAGGAAAAACCATATCCCAGCAGAACCCTGCGAAAATTAAAACAAGTCCGGCAATCATCAGATTCGCCAGCATTTCATACGTTTTTCCTTTCTGCTGAATATATTGTCCGGCAAGAAAACCGAAAACAACCTGAACAATCGCTGCCATGGTGCTGCTGATACCTTCCGGATCAAAAGCCACGCCTTCACCTTTATACATATGTGCTTCACCCAGTATGGCCTTATCAATAGAGGTTCCAAAATAGCCTTGCAAACTGAACGGGTCTCCGGCTTTTCCTAACCATACCGTAATAAACCAATAGAGTAATAACAGGACACCACTAATAACAAAAGCACCTTTTGTTTTTCCATAATACACAATGACAGAGGCAAAAAAGTAGCAAAGTGCAATACGTTGTAATACACCAAATATGCGAAGGTTATCTAAGTTTTTAGCCACCAGTGAATCACTGTCCCATTTAACAAAAGGACTCCAATGCAGGAGGAGACCGATTAAAAAGATGAGTAAGGTTCTTTTGATGACTTTTTTCCAGAAAAAACCATCCCCTGATGCTTCAAAACGAGGCATTACAAAAGCCATAGCATTACCCACAGCAAAAAGAAAGAAAGGAAATACCAGGTCTGTGGGTGTACAGCCATGCCAGGTAGCATGTTTTAAAGGGCTGTAAATATTTCCCCAGCTTCCGGGATTGTTCACCAGTATCATAAGGGCAACGGTGGCACCTCTGAAAACATCAAGTGAATAATAGCGTTGGTTCATGGCAGTTATTTGTGGACGAAAGATAATAAATAGGCGATATTCTCATCGTGTAAACTATTCAGACAGCTGTTGAAGGCAAAATTTATGTTAAGCATCGCGGAAAGGCAACCGTCTATATGCCCCCATTTGCTTATTTTGCAGCATTTCCAGCGATTTTATATGAGTAAAAAGATATTAGTTACAGGTGGAGCGGGTTTTATCGGATCACATGTGATCCGATTATTTGTAAATCAGTACCCCGAATATACCATCATCAATCTCGATGCTTTAACCTATGCAGGCAATCTCGAAAATCTGAAAGATATTGAGGTAAAACCCAATTATAAATTTGTAAGGGCCGATATCCTGAAAACGGATGCACTCGAAAAGGTATTTACTGAATATGTAGTAACAGATATAATTCACCTGGCCGCAGAATCGCATGTGGATCGTTCTATTGTTTCGCCGCTCGATTTTGTGTACACAAATATTATCGGTACGGTTAACCTGTTGAATACGGCAAAAAAATATTGGGCAAATGATATAAATAACCATATTTTTTATCACATATCAACCGATGAAGTATTCGGCAGCCTGGGAGAAACCGGTTTTTTTACAGAAACAACGGCTTATGACCCACGCTCACCTTATTCGGCAAGTAAGGCGTCCTCCGATCATTTTGTAAGGGCCTATCATGAAACGTATCATGTTCAAACCATTGTTTCCAATTGTTCGAACAACTATGGCCCCAATCATTTTCCGGAGAAACTGATTCCTTTATTCATTCATAATATTATAGAGAAGAAACCATTGCCAGTTTATGGAGATGGATTGTACACGCGTGACTGGCTCTATGTAAAAGATCATGCAAGGGCCATTGACCAGATTTTCCATAAAGGAAAAGCAGGTGGAACTTATAATATTGGCGGTTTCAATGAATGGAAAAATATTGACCTGGTAAAACTGCTGTGTAAACTGATGGATGAAAAACTGAGCAGACAAGCAGGTGAGAGCGAAGAACTGATTACCTATGTAAAAGACAGACCAGGGCACGACCGCCGTTATGCCATTGATGCCACTAAAATTAAACAGGAGCTGGGCTGGGAGCCAAGTGTAACTTTTGAACAAGGACTGTCTGAAACCATCGACTGGTATTTAGCCAATAAGGAATGGCTGCAACACGTAACATCGGGTGCTTATCAACAATATTATGAATCTATGTATACCCATCGCTGATCATGAAAATTGAAAAAACAAAACTGGAAGGTTGTTATATTATTCATGATACAGTGCATGGAGATAGCCGCGGTTATTTCTTTGAGAGTTTTCATAAGACACGATTTTATGAACAAACTGGATTATCTATAGACTTTGTGCAGGACAATCAATCAAAATCGCAAAGAGGTGTATTGCGTGGACTGCATTACCAGCAAGGAGAGTTTGCCCAGGCAAAACTTGTTCGTGTGTTGCAGGGAAAAGTTTTGGATATAGCTGTTGATCTCCGTAAAGACTCGGCTACTTTCGGTGAACATGTGGCGGTTGAATTAAGTGAAGATAGTCAAACCCAGTTTTTTGTACCACGAGGCTTTGCACACGGATTTGCAGTATTAAGCGAAACAGCTGTCTTTTTTTATAAATGCGATAATTATTACTACAAGGAATCAGAAGCTGGAATTATTTATAATGATGCTGATCTGAATATAAACTGGCAACTTGCTGACAGCGACATACTTTTATCTGATAAAGACAAAGTATTGCCACCTTTACAGGAAGCGAAAGCAACCATAAATTTTTAATCATGAAGGGAATCATATTAGCAGGCGGATCAGGCACAAGACTGTACCCCATTACAAAAGGAATCAGTAAACAACTGATGCCTATTTATGATAAACCCATGATTTACTACCCGCTGTCGATCCTCATGCTGGCAGGGATACGTGAAATACTCATCATTACTACACCGGAAGACAATGCCCAGTTTAAAAGATTGCTGGGCGACGGGTCGGTATTGGGGTGCAGATTTGAATATGCAGTACAGGCAGTTCCTAACGGACTTGCACAGGCATTTGTTATAGGCGAATCTTTTATTGGAAATGATAAAGTAGCGCTGATTCTTGGAGACAATATTTTTTATGGATCAGGATTTAGTCAACTCGTACAGTCGTTTAATGATATAGACGGTGCCGCTGTATTTGCTTATGAAGTAAATGACCCTGAGCGGTATGGTGTGGTTGAATTTGATGAGCATAAAAAAGCGGTATCTATTGAGGAAAAACCCAGTCACCCCAAATCTAATTATGCGGTACCGGGTTTATATTTTTATGATAACAGCGTTGTAACAATAGCAAAATCTATACAGCCATCTGCAAGAGGTGAATATGAAATTACTACTGTAAATAATGAATACCTGCAACAGGGTAAACTCAAAGTAGGTATCATGAACCGGGGAACGGCCTGGCTCGATACGGGTACCTTTGATTCACTGAGTGATGCCAGTGAGTTTGTACGGGTAATTGAAAAAAGGCAAAGCCAGAAAATTGGCTGTATTGAAGAAGTGGCCTGGCGAATGGGCTATATCAGTCATGCGGAACTAATTGAATTGGCGAAATTATATGCTAAAAGCGGGTATGGCGAATACCTCTCAAGGCTGAAATGATACCCTCAACTTCGGTCAAATCTGATAAAACCCTCTCCCCGACGCTGTTTTAGGAATTTTTAAGCAGGACTGCTGAACAAAAGCGAGAGACCATTGTTATTAGTTCATGGACGCTTTTACCATTAAAGACCTGGAGAACCTGACCGGTATTAAAGCCCACACGATCAGGATATGGGAGCAACGTTATGGATTTTTGAATCCACAGCGTACTGAAACAAATATTCGCTATTACAGCAATGCAGAATTAAAAACCGCGCTCAACGTTGCCCTGCTGAATAAATATGGCTACAAAATTTCTCATATTGACCGGATGACACCAGTTGACATGAATGAGAAAATACGCTCACTTACCCACCCGGAAGCGTTACAGGAACGAACAGTGAATAACCTCATCCAGTCTATGATTGATATGGACATGGAAGAATTTGAGGGCCTGCTGAACCGATGCATTTTTACAAGCGGAATAGAAAAAACTATCCCACAGATTATTTTCCCATTTCTTGAACGTATCGGCATGCTATGGCTTACGAACCATATTAATCCGGCCCAGGAACATCTGGTAACAAATATTGTCCGACAAAAATTGATCAATGGAATCGAAACAGTGAAGAGTCGGATAACATCAGAAAAAACAAGCATACTTTTCTTACCCGAAGGCGAGCACCATGAATTAGGATTATTGTTTATGTATTTTTTAATGAAAAGCAGTGGTATAAGGGTGTTTTACCTGGGTGCTGATGTGCCTGTAAAAGATTTGGCTTATGTAATAGAACGGAAACAACCCCATTTTGTATATACCCATCTGACTTCAGTAGCCGGTAATTTTTCCCTGGAAAAGTTTCTGCTGAATTTGCATAACAGAATGCCTGACACGCCTGTTGTGGTTTCGGGCCAGATAACTCAGAGCTATAAAAAAACAGTTCCGGCAAATATCAGCATCCGGCAATCTCTTCCTGCTGTGATGGAATACATCAATACCCTTTCCTAGTTTAACCTCAGTTTTTCGTCTAAACCCTCCTGGTCTGGTGTTTTTTAGCTCCTAATGCGAATCAAGGGTTGAAAATGGCTAAATCAGGTATAATGAAGTAAAAGCAAAGAGCGTTTTAGTAATGTGTTCGAAGCAAAACTAATAGCTCTCTACTTTTACATTTGCGAAAAGTACGACAAA
>JBMOKQ010000025.1:0-144704 GCA_049324295.1 Bacteroidota bacterium | reverse complement strand
TACAATGTGATACTTGCAATCATAAAGCGTATGAGCCGTCTTTCGGTAATTTTCCATACCCCTAAGATATTAAACTAAAGTCTTCGCCTGAAGGCGAGGGATTTTCCCCCAGAAGGAGACATTAAGAGCTTTAGTATGATAAACCCGAAACAAGCATTAACAGCAGGACGATTCCTTTATGGCATTGGTATTCTTGCGCCAGGTATTCATCAAATTGTTATCAAAGATTTCCGACCGGACATTTTACCACCTTTTCTGGCATGGGCTCACAAGTACATTGCTTTTTCAACTATTTCAGGAATCGTTTTAATACTCACCGGAATTTTTATTTCAGGTTTGATAGCAAGTAAATTTGTCAATGCAAGAAACACTTGAATACCAGCACAGCATAAAGCCCTGTCCGTTAGTCAGAATTGCAAGACTCACTCTGACAATTAATCTTGTTCTTCTGCTATTAATCTTCTAAATATTTCACAGAAAAGAGGCATCATATACCAATTATTGGTATATTTGGTTAGTAAAAAAATATAAATATGGCAAAGAATACCTCTATCCTTTTGGGAGAACATTTTGAGAAATTCATTACCACTGAAGTTTCATCAGGTAAGTATGGTTCTGCAAGCGAGGTTGTACGTACAGCCTTGAGAATGCTTGAATCAGAAGAAAAAAAAAAATCAGCTTTGTTGAAGGCTTTAATTCGTGGTGAGAAAACAAAAAGGGTTGAAAATTTTGATCCAAAGTCTCATTTGACAAAACTTCACAAAAAATATCTATGAGGAAGTTAAAAATTGTCTGGTTAGAAAGTGCCATTGATGATTTAGATGAAATTTGGTTCTATACCTTTCAAAGCTGGTCAGTCGAACAAGCTGATAGATATCATAACTTAATTTATCGAGAGGTTACATTTTTAGCGAGTAAACCTAGTGCAGATAAAAAGATGGATCATGTACGCAGTGGGTACAGATCTGCTAAAGTGAAATCTCACATTATCTTCTACAAGTACTCTTCTGCCGAAATTGAAATTGTCAGGATCCTTCATGAAAGTATGGATATTCCAAACCGACTGAACGATTAGCAACTACAGCTAATAAAAGGTTTGCCGCAAGGCTGGCGGACGGAATAACAATCGGCAATTGTACTACTATCAGCTAATATCGGGCTTAACCGAATTCTATTTGGCTTTTAGTTGTTAACTTCAAACTGCAGTTTTTCAATCGGCTTCAGTTGCCGGGTGGACAGTTATAAAATACCAGCCCTGCGGCAAGCCTCGAACGCTAGAAACAAGGCTATTGGACACACTATGCAAACAAAAAGAGCTAAGACTGGTTTCGCAGGAGAATACTTTGTTTATTCACAACTTATAAAAGAGGACAAAAACTGTTTCATTACATTGCGTATTAACTTTCGTATTAACTTTTGGAAAGTTCCGAAACTTTCCAAAAGTTGCACCAAGGCAATTCAGCCAATAGTTTGAAACCAAAGAATAACATCTCCATCCATTTAGTTTTGCAAACACAGTTTCATTAACAACAAACAGCAGAAAAAAACAAACTGCGAATTAACTTTTGGAAAGTTCCGAAACTCCGAAGGAGTCCTTTGGACTTCCCAAAAGTTGCACCGAGGCAATTAAGATAACTGTTAGCAGCTAATCATTGCACATACATTTAATTTTACAACCACTTTTTTCCTTTAAATAAACAGCCTATTCCTCCCAATCACCTGATCCCTGAATTCCTGATTTCTTATTCCTTATTTCCTATTTCTTATTTTTCACCCCGCCTTCTTCACATGCATATGTGCCGGTACCACTAATGCATAAGGCCGGTTAAATGCTTCCTGAGACACTTTAAAATATTCCGCCAGTTTTCTGATTACATCTTTAGAAAGCCCTTTTTTATAATGGAGAATATCAGACACATAACCTTTGCTGATACCCAGTATATCAACCATATCTTTAGCCTTAAGACCATGATCATCCATAAAAGAATGAAGCAATTCAACAGGATCAAGATCGGTAGAAGAAAGATGAGCCGCATCCCATTTTTCAATAAGGAGGGTGAGCAATGCAATTTCATCTTTGGTATTGCGGTCTTTAACACCAGAGAAAACAAGCTCTTCCAGTGTATTGCAGTAAGCTGCATACTGTGTTTTGCTGGTAATGACTTTATATTTTAATTTTTCCATAATTTTTATTTTAATAATTACTAACAGTATATTGTTGGCCGGCTTTACATAGTTTATCGTATGCAGCATGTGTGCCTATCCAGCAAATAAAGAGGTGCACCTGAAAATCGCCAAAAGCATATTTACCGATTAGCCTGTACTTATTGCCTCCAATATCAAAAACAACCCGGTTCGATCCTTTACCTAATAAATCTGTACTTCGAAAACTAAGCTGCATATCAGTAGGCTCATTCCAGTCTGCAAATTTTAGTTTAGCCAACCATTCATCAAATGAAACCCTGCTCTGTGCATTTTCTTTTTTATAAGCCTCAACAGTTTCCCGCCTTATTAAATGTACTTTCATAACAAAGATATATTTATTTTTCAAAAGTTCTCTTTTTGTGAACATTTACTTATCCACAACCTCCCTAAACATACCAGTTTAAAAACACACTATCCGTTTATAATCGGATAATATGGCCCGAAAACACTTCTGCCGAAGTAGCCTTCGCCAGAGCCGATTTGCAACCCTTTTTGCCATCCCCAGATCAGAAAAAAGTCATTATTCCCTTAAAAAAAATCCCTCTAAAACCTCCCATAAAATATCACCATCGCAACACACCCTCTATACTCCCCTTGATTCCTTGATTCCTTGATTTCTTGATTTCTTGATTTCTTGATCCCTTGACTTCTTGTTTCCTTATTTTCTCCTTTCTCCGCATTCACCCTCATTTATCCCGCGCTCCCCTTATTTCATTCGTATAAGTCGGCACATTATTGTTGTTTTACGGTATGAATCGCATCGGCCAATTATCATTATACTGGCGCTGTCAGTTACTCGGGTGGACCCTTGCCTCTTTTTACTGGGCAGTAATGGGCATTACCCAACCAGGATTCAGCATTGGCTTTGCCATCCTTCAATTCATTACAGACCTTGTCTTATATATTGGTATCACCCACTGCTATCGCAATTTTTCTTTACGGCATCAATGGCAGACATTACCGCTTCGCCCTCTATTAATAAGAATACTATTTTCTCTTCCCGTTTTAACGGTACTCTACAGCATAGGCACCATACTGAAAATTTATTTCCTCCGTTACTGGCTCATGTATGGTTTTGAAACAGGTCTTACAGATTTTACAGATTTTATCAAAAGCAATATTACAGGCGTATCCGTGGCAGGCGCAAGACTCATGTCTATATGGCTGCTGGCATACCACGGTTATCATTATGCACTGCGTGAAATGAAACTGCTGAAAGAAAATGCAGCCCTCCAGGTAGCTATAAAAGAGGCACAATTACAGAATTTATCGGCCCAGCTAAATCCTCATTTTCTTTTCAATTCACTCAATACCATTAAGTCGCTCGTACCCACGCAACCCGATTCGGCAAGAAGAGGAATCGATTTATTGAGTGAATTATTACGTACAAGTCTCTACAATACCGAACAGGCAACCACTACCGTTGCAGAAGAACTGGCACTGATTAAAGACTACCTCGAACTGGAACAACTGCGTATGGAAGAACGGTTGCAGTATTCCATTCAGGTAGCGCATTCTTATACTACTATTCCAATACCTGTACTTTCATTAACTACCATGGTAGAAAATGCAGTGAAGCATGGTATTTCTACGCAACAGAAAGGCGGATTAATTTCGATAGATGCACACACAGATGCAAATGGTTATACATTCAGTGTAACACATCCCGGTGTATTGGGTTCAGGTGCAGGCATCGGCATCAGAAACCTGAAAGAAAGACTTGGCTTATTGTACCACGGGCGGGCTTCTTTTACCATCAGCGAAACAAAGGGCATGGTACAGGCCTGTTTAACTATTCCGCTGTTATGAAAACAATCAAAACAATCATAGTAGATGATGAACGTTCGGCAAGGCTGGAACTGAAACGGGCATTGTCTGCATTTCCGGGTATAAAAATTACAGGAGAAGCAGCCAATGCCGACGAAGCAGAAACACTCATCAAAGAACAAACACCCGATCTGGTTTTATTAGATGTACAGATGCCCGGTCGCTCCGGTTTTGAATTACTTGAATCGTTGTCGGATATACCGATGATTATTTTTGTAACAGCTTACGATAAATACGCATTCAAGGCTTTCGAGGTAAGTGCTATTGATTATTTATTAAAACCCGTAAGAGATGAACGTCTGGTAAAAACGATTAACCAGGTAAGGGCCAGGTTTCAGCAGAAACCGGGTAGATCGGTATTCATCAAAGACGGAGGCCGGTATTTCTTTATTCAATGGACCGATGTTGTACTGATTGAATCGGCCAATCAATATGTTCGGTTACACCTGGCTACGGGTAAACCATTGATGAAAAATTCCCTTAAACAAATAGAAGAACAAATTCCTTCTGGTATATTCTTTAGAGCCAACAGGTGGCAGCTAATAAACCTGCAGGCCATCAAAGAATGTAAAACAGTAAATGCGGTGCTACACACACAACTCTCCGATGGACAGGAGATTATTTTTTCAGAACGTCAATCAACCTTATTCCGAAAAACACAATTTAGTTTATGAAACAATTATGTTTGGTAATTACCTGCCTGTTATTGATGTTAAAAGGCAGCGGGCAGCGCTATATCATTAACGACAGTGTACTCATTCATACTTCCTATGGCATTACACTTTCTGCGGTGGTAGTACGCAGCGCTGATGCACCTGCAAAACAACCTGCGGCTTTAATGTTTTTCATCTATGCCAGTGTTGAACGAAGTATTGAAGAAGCAAAATCTGCTGCCGATCATGGTTATATTGGTATTGTAGCTGATGCAAGAGGAAAAAGACTGGGAACCGGAAAAATTGAACCTTACGAACATGAAGTGCAGGATGTAAACGCCGTAATCGACTGGATCATTCAACAACCCTGGAGCGATGGTCGTGTGGGCATGTATGGTGGAAGTTATTCCGGGTTTGCACAGTGGGCCGCAGCAAAAAAATTACACAGTGCCTTAAAAACCATTGTTCCCTATGTAGCTGCCATACCCGGCTTAGGTGTACCGATGGAAAACAATGTGTTCCTTACTGCCAATTACCAGTGGCCTTTTTATGTAACCACCGGTAAAATGTTAGATACCGCCATCAACAACGATTTCCAGCGTTTTAGAAACTTACGTGTGAATTGGTTTTATAGTGGAGCGCCTTTCAATCGCATAGATAGTATTGATGGCTTACCCAATCCGTGGCTGCAGAAATGGTTGCAGCATCCTTCCTTTGATAATTACTGGCAGTCGATGATTCCGTTTAAGAACGACTATGCACAAATCAATATACCCGTTTTATCCATTACAGGTTATTACGATGACGGACAGGTTTCGGCTATGGAATACTTACGACAGCATTATCGTTATCGTCCAGATGCAGAACATTATCTGATCATAGGCCCATATGATCATTTTGGGGCACAACGTGGAGGTACAAAAATTTTAAGGGGATATAAGGTAGATTCTGTGGCGCTCATCAATACAAAGAAACTTACTTTTCAATGGCTTGACCATATTTTAAAAGGTAAAGACAGACCTGCACTCATTAAAGATAAAATCAACTTCCAGCAGATGGGTAATAACACATGGAAACATACACCCTCCTTATCTAAAATGGAAGACAGCATCATCACATTCTACCTTGCCGGTAATAAAATGCTATCACGGGTTAAACCTTTGAAAATAACTTATCACAAACAGGAGATTGATTTATCAAACCGCAATCAGTGGACCAATCAATATTATCCCGATCCAATTATGGAAGAATCGATTGATACCACCAGTGGTCTGTTTTTCCGGACCAGCACTTTTAAAGAAGATGCAACTGTTAGCGGACAGGTAGAAGGTGTATTAAAGGCCATTACCAGCAAAAAAGATATGGACATCGGTATTTCCCTATATGAAGTAATGCCCGACGGAACATACTTTCATCTATCGTATTATATCGGCAGGGCCAGTTATGCAAAAGATATGACCGAACGGCAGTTATTAATCCCCGGGAAATTAGAAACGATACCCATCTCACGTTCCCGTTTATTCAGCAGGAAAATACAAAAAGGAAGTAAGCTACTACTGGTACTGAATATCAATAAAAATCCTTTTTCAGAAGTGAATTATGGTACCGGCAAAGTAGTCAATACAGAAAGCATAAAAGACGCGGGCAAACCACTTTTAATTAAATGGAGCAATGAGAGTTATATACAACTGGGCATCAGCACACTAAAAAAATAACAACCTATATCAACCGCTTTTTACAGTTCTTTATTGATCCTGCATAGTAAGTGCTGTATATTTACTTCGCATGATACAACAAACTATGAAAAGACTATACACATACATATTCCTGACCTTCGCTTTACTGCCTTCCGTTGTTTTTGCGATGGCTGGCACAGATACCGTATATCAGTCTGATCAGCTCATCATTACCCGGCTTGCGAAACATAGTTATGTTCATACCAGCTATCTGTATACCAACAGCTTTGGTAAAGTGCCATGTAATGGCATGATTGTACTCAATAAAAATGAAGCGGTTGTTTTCGATACACCGGCAACTGATACCAGTACGACTGAATTGATTAACTGGTTGCAGCAAAAAGCTAAAAGCAAGATCAAGGCTATCATTCCTACCCATTTTCATGAAGACTGTCTGGGTGGTTTAAAAGCCTTTCATCAATACCAGGTTCCCTCCTATGCCAATAACCTGACCATTACACTCGCAAAAGCACAACGGTATACGATACCTGTTAATGGTTTTACGGATCAGCTTGTTTTAACGGTTGGTGGAGAAAAAATTTATACCCGCTTTTTTGGTGAAGGACATACAAAAGACAATGTAGTGGCTTACTTCCCAACCGATGAGATACTCTTTGGTGGCTGCCTGATAAAAGAACTCAATGCCACAAAAGGATTTCTGGGCGATGCCAATGTGAAAGCATGGTCAGCAACAGTTAAAAACATAAAAAAGAGCTATCCGGGCCTGAAAGTGGTGATACCGGGTCATGGAGAGCCCGGCAACAAAGCATTACTTGATTATACCATTCGCTTATTCAGTAAAGAGTAATCTGTCAGAAACCCATCAGACAGCGATTTTCTTCCTTCAATTTTTATTACATTGAAAGTGTGTTACACATCATATACCCTTTGATTAAAACGCCATGAAGAAAATCTACGGTCTGCTCCTTGCTTTTGCATTAACGCAGCAATTGTTTGCCCAGGTTTCAAAAGCACCTGCTTATCCCCTCGTTACACACGATCCTTATTTCAGTATCTGGAGCTTTTCAGACAAACTGAATGAGGGTGTTACAAAACACTGGACCGGTACCGATCATTCCTTACTTGGATATATTGCTGTAGATGATACACTCTATAAATTTCTTGGCGCTGCACCAAAAAAAATGGAGCCACTGTTACCCAATAGCGATCTGCTGGCCTATGAATGCAGGTTCACAGAAACAAAACCCAATGGCAACTGGCAACTCTCCTCCTTTGATGATGCAAGCTGGCAAAAAGGGAAAGGTATGTTTGGCTCCAGAAATATGGATGCCATTAATGAATGGAACAGCAGAGAAATCTGGTTCAGACGCTCATTCACCGTAACAGAAAAGAATTTCAATCAGTTGCTGCTGACTTTAAAATACGATGACAACATTAAAGTGTACCTGAATGGCGAAAAGATTTATGAAGCGGGTTGCTGTTCATCCAACAAAGAAATTTTACTATCAAAAGAAATAGAAAATAAAATACAGGTAGGCAAGAACACATTAGCCGTTTATTGTGAGAATACCGGCGGGCCGGGTATTATTGATGCGGGATTATACAATGTATTACCGGATGAACCCGTATTACAGGCCACACAAAGATCAGTAAACATCAGCGCCACTCAAACCTCATATGACTTTAGCTGCGGAGGAATAAATCTTAGTGTGAAATTTTTATCACCACTACTGGCGAATAATATTGATCTGTACTCGCGCCCAATCAGTTATATCAGCTTTGCCACCAAAGCCAACGATGGTAAACAGCACGCTGTAAAAATATTTTTCAATAACAGTGCCGATATTGCACGTAATAAAGTTAGCCAGCCCGTAAATAGTAATACCGGAAAATATGGTTCATTACTTAGTCATACAACAGGCACCACAACCCAGCAGGTATTAAAAAGAAAAGGTGATGATGTTAGAATAGACTGGGGCTATTCCTACCTGGTTGTTCCGGATGAAAAAGGTATTCAGTTATCTGCTGCAGTAACCGGGGAAAAGAACCGGTCATCTGATGTGCCGGCTTCATGCAACCTGAAAATGGATTATGGTAAAGTAGCCGCATCTCCGGTTACCAAAACCATCTTACTGGCTTATGACGATCTGTATTCCATTCAATATTTTAATGATAATTTAAAAGCATGGTGGAAAAAGAATTTTACATCTACAGAAGAGATGCTACAAAAATCGATGGAAGAATTTACATCCATCGAAACAACATGTACCGGTTTTGATCAGCAATTATATTCTGATGCACTGAAAGCCGGTGGCGAAAACTATGCAAAACTCTGTGTACTTGCTTATCGTGAATCATTAGCTGCGCATAAATTAGTAAGAGGAGCCAATAATGAAATACTGTTTCCACAGAAAGAAAATTTCAGCAATGGATCTATCTGGACGGTTGATGTAACTTATCCGTCTGCACCATTAACACTCATCTATAATCCTGCTTTATTAAAGGGTATGGTTGAACCCATTATGCAATACAGTGAATCGGGTAAATGGACCAAACCATTTCCTGCACATGATCTGGGTACTTACCCATTAGCGAATGGACAAACTTATGGGGAAGATATGCCGGTGGAAGAATCGGGTAATATGATCATTCTGACTGCAGCTATTTGTAAAGCAGAAAAATCATTGAAGTTTGCCAAAAAGCATTGGCCATTATTAAGTCAGTGGGTGGAGTTTTTAAATAAGGATGGTTTCGATCCTGCCAACCAGTTATGCACCGATGATTTTGCGGGTCACCTGGCACGCAATACCAATTTATCCATGAAAGCCATTGTTGGTATTGGTGCTTATGCACAGATGGCACAACAATTACACAAAACAGCAGAAGCCGTTAAGTACAGAAAAATTGCACAGGATTATGCCATAAAATGGATGCAGATGGCCGATGATGGCGATCATTATACGCTTACATTTGATCGTAAAGGAACCTGGAGCCAGAAGTATAACTTAGTATGGGATAAACTGCTTCACCTGAACCTCTTCCCTGCATCTGTATATGAAAAAGAAGTGAAGTACTATCTTACCAAACAGAATAAATATGGTTTACCCTTAGACAGCCGAAAAACCTACACCAAAAGCGACTGGATTGTATGGACCTCCGTTTTGGCCAATAAGGAGAAAGATTTTAAAGCGTTGATTGATCCTGTGTATAAATACGCAATGGAAACCCCCAGCCGTGTACCTCTCGGCGACTGGCATGAAACAACCGACGGCAAACAGGTAGGCTTTCAGGCAAGAAGTGTAGTGGGAGGATATTTTATTAAAATGCTGGAGCAGGAATGGAGGAAGAAGCTATGAGCCATGAGCTACGGGCTTTGAGCAATTATATAAAGAGAAAGACTAGTAACTAATCTCTATTCTAACTCGCAGCTCAAAGCCCATAGCTCATAGCCAAAAAAAAGCCGCCCCCAAATGGAGCGGCTATATTTTTTGCTTAACAGCGTGAAATTACTTCACTTCTACTTCAGCACCGGCTTCTTTCAGCTTGGCAACGATATCGTCAGCTTCAGCTTTAGAAATACCTTCTTTAATTGGTTTTGGTGCGCCATCAACCAGGTCTTTTGCTTCCTTCAGTCCAAGGCCGGTCAATTCTTTCACGATTTTAACTACGCCTAATTTACTTGCACCACCGCTAACAAGGATAACATCAAAAGATGTTTTCTCTTCTACAGCAGCAGCTCCACCGCCGTCGCCAGCAGCAACTACAACTGCAGCAGCAGCTGGTTCAATACCGTAATCAGCTTTTAATACATCAGCTAATTCCTGAACTTCTTTTACTGTTAAGCCTACTAATGTTTCGGCTAATGATTTTACGTCTGCCATTTTGTTTCAATTTTTTCCGCCTTCATTCCCGGTAAGAGTCCGGCGGATGGTTTAAAAAAATTTGATCCTTTATTAATTTGAAAATTTGGGAATTTGAAAATTTGCCCGAAGGACTCCTTTGGAGAAAATGATCAAATCCTATAATCTTCAGTTAATACATTTTGTTTTGAAAGTCGGGAGTTTTGAAATATTGAAATGGTCCTCCATTTTCAAATTTTCAAATTCCCAAATTTTCAAATTATTCAGCGCTAGCTGTCGCTTGCTTCTCATGGTGGTGCAATAATGCAGCCAATACACGTTTAGCAGGAGACTGTAACAATCCGATTACTTCACCGATCAATTCATTCTTCGTCTTGATCTGCGTTAATGCTTTCAGTGTATTGTCGCCGGTGTAAACATCACCATTAATAAAAGCTGCTTTTAATACAGGTTTTTCGCTGTTTGCTTTCTTACGGAATGAACTGATGATCAGTGCAGGTTCCTTTGGATTTTCAGAAAACATTAATGCAGTTACATTATTCAGTGATTCATACACACCTGCATACTTCTCAGCATCCAAAGACTCCAATGCCTTACGAATCAGGGTGTTTTTTGCCACTTTCATCTCTACCTGCTTATCAAAGCAGGTACGACGTAAAGTAGACACTTGCTCTACAGTCAGCGATTCTGTATCGGTGATGTAGAAGTTATTGTATTGGGCGAATTTCCCTTTCAGGATTTCGATCACCTCATTTTTTTGATCTTTTGTCATATCTGATCTTTTTTAAAAACCCAGGTCATTTCCAAACATTGCTGTAAGGATCACCAGGAATTAGTTCATTAATGATTTAGTGTCTAAAGCGATACCAGGGCTCATGGTGCTGGCCATGCTGATGCCTTTCAGGTAAATACCTTTGGCAGAAGATGGTTTCAGCTTGATGATGGCATTGATCAGCTCAGCGCTGTTCTCAGCAATTTTCTCAGGAGCAAATGATACACGTCCGATAGAAGCGTGAACAATACCTGCTTTATCAACCTTAAACGCGATCTTACCACCCTTCACCTCATTTACAGCAGCAGCAACATCATTGGTTACAGTACCGGTTTTAGGGTTGGGCATCAGGTTACGTGGACCTAACACTTTACCGAGTTTACCAATTTTAGGCATTACGGCAGGTGTTGCGATGATAACATCAATATCAGTCCAGCCACCTTCAATTTTGGTGATGAACTCATCCAGACCTACAAAATCAGCACCAGCTTCTTTTGCAGATGCTTCTTTATCAGGTGTACAAAGTACCAGTACTTTCTTGGTTTTACCGGTACCATGTGGTAATGAAACGGTACCACGAACCTGCTGGTCTGCTTTCTTAGGGTCTACACCCAGACGGATATGCAGGTCAACAGAGCTATCGAATTTGGTACAGTTAATTTCTTTTACAAGTGTAGAGGCTTCCTTCAGGGAATAAGATTTAGTCTTATCCACCTTTGCTGCTGCTACTTTTCTTTTCTTAGTCAGTGACATTTTTTACAGATTAAAAGGTGAATAGATTAATTATTTTCCCAGGGGGCTTTTCCTTCTACAGTTAAACCCATACTGCGTGCAGTACCGGCTACCATGCTCATGGCGCTGTTAAGGGTGAATGCATTCAGGTCAGACATCTTGTCTTTGGCGATAACTTCAACCTGGTCCCAGGTTACTTTACCTACTTTCTGACGATTGCTTTCCTTAGATCCTTTCTGGATTTTTGCTGCTTCCATTAACTGAACGGCAGCGGGAGCGGTTTTGATGATGAAGTCGAATGACTTATCAGCATAAACAGTGATCAAAACGGGAACTACTTTACCCATTTTATCCTGGGTTCTGGCATTGAACTGCTTACAGAACTCCATAATGTTGATACCCTTTGAACCAAGGGCTGGACCTACGGGAGGTGCCGGATTGGCTTGTCCGCCTTTAACCTGCAACTTCACATAGCCGGTGATTTCTTTGGCCATTGCTTTTTGATTTAATTGGTGATAGCGTCCCGATTTTATCAGGACTCCCAAACTCAATCATTCTTTCGAAAAAAGAACTTTTGGGGCGGCAAAGGTAAGGAGGAGGTGCGGGATTTCAAAGAAAATAAGCAGAAAAGCTGCTAGCTGCCAGCTATTAGCTTCCAGCTTTGGGTAAACCGATCAGTAAATGGTTGATAATCAAATAAAAAGGTGAGACACTAAAATGGCTCCCCTTTTTATTTGTTGTCTAAAATACTACTTGCAATGTAGCGATACATCGTGGACTAAAAGGGGGTTCTTTAAAAACCGTTGCTTTAGGTCTTAAAAGTTTTTTGACATCGTGGACTAATGCCCCTATAAGGGCGACTAAAGTTAGGGGTTGGATGTTAGAGGTTAGGAAGAAATAATTCCACCTAACCTCTAACATCCAACCCCTAACCCCTAACTAACCCCTCACCACCATAGGCGAGATGGTTTTTTTCTGTGAAGTACATTAAGCCAACGGCTGGTGGCCAATAGCTCATGGTAAAAGGCGGTTGGCTATTAACTATAAGCTGTAAGCCAAAAGCCGCATTTCCATTTCCTCCCGTATCTTAGATTTAAATCATATCAGAGTTAACGATTTTTTTGATGAAGCATTGTAAGATTATCCATACCCTGTTTTTAGCGCTATTCATATGTTTCGGTTTTATGTGGGTACAGGCACAACAAAACAATGCAATTAAACCCAATCAGCCTTTTAACCCCAACAACCCCCCTGCCTCCATTCTTTGCAGTTTCGATCAGCTGATGTCTGTACAACGAAGCTCCAGCACTTTCCGAGTACAGGAAATGAAAATGAACTACGATATCCAGTTGAAGAAATCGAATACAATTGATACCATTATTATTCTTCCTGTTGTTTTTCATATCATCAACCAAAACCCCAACAGTATTACCGATGCCACAATTATTAATGCCATCAATGACCTGAACAATGCTTTTGGGAAAGCAGGGGTTTATGCGGGCAGCTTGGGTATTGATACCAAAATTCGTTTCTGCCTGGCACAGAAAGCACCGGATGGAGGTATTACCAATGGCATTAATCGTGTTACTTCCACTTATGGTGATAACCTGAACATGTATACGGAAGATGATCGTTTAAAACGACTGGCTCAATGGGATCCCCAACGCTACATCAATGTATGGCTGGTGAATAATATTGCAGGTGAAATAAGTGCCGATTTTTCCTGCGATACCTGGACCCGTTTAAATGCAGGCGGGTATGCTACTTTACCTCCCGGTGGCGGCGCATCTGATGGTATTGTAATCAGTGGCTTTGGCTCTCTTTTTGCACATGAAATGGGGCATTACCTCGGATTATACCACACATTTGAAGGTTATTGCAGCAATAATAATTGCGAAACCGATGGCGACAGGGTTTGCGATACCCCACCCGATGGTTTCCCAAATTATACAGGAGCCTGTACTAACCCTATGGGCATGAACTCCTGCAGCACCGATACACTTTCTAATTATTCGAATGGTTTTTTCCTGAGAGACACGGCAGATTTTTCGCTCAATTTTATGGATTATGGAAACGGCAGTTGTGCCAACCTGTTTACATTGGGCCAGGCTTTAAGGATGCGGGCGGCCATCAATACACAAAGAACAGGTTTACTGGAGAACAAATGCAGCAAGTCCTGCACTGATAATATACTCGCCGGTTTTACCAGGAATATTGCTGTTCCAAAAACCGGCGACCTGATTAATTTTACCAATACTTCTTCAGGCACCAACACTTACCAGTGGTTCGTAAACGATTCACTGGTTGGTACGGCCACCAACCTTAGTTATACATTCAATACACAAGGGAAATTTATTGTAACGCTTCGTGCCAGCAATGGCGGCACCTGTTTTAGTTCTTACAGAGATGAAGTAATTATTGGCTGTGGTGTAATTGCCCGTTTTTATACCGATAAAAAAACGGTTGCCTCAAAAACCAATATACTGCTCGACAGTATTTTATTTACCAACCAGTCTTTAAATGCTACGAGTTACAGATGGCTCATGCGTAATGACAATATTCCCACAGAACAGGATATATCCACCAATACGAACCTGTACTATGTATTCCAGGAATCGGTACAACATTTTACCAGACTTATTGCTACAAACGGCAGTTGTTCAGACACAACGAATGTTTTTAGCGTAACCGTTTTCGACCCAACTTCTGAAGCGTATTTATATGTAGCGCGTGCTAACTGTTTCCAGGAAACCAAAGTGCGTTTAGAACTGATTGTTTGCAACAGTGGTTATAAACCCATTCCTCCTAAAACGCCGGTTAGCTTTTACGACAGAAATCCAACATTGCCAGGGGCAAAAAAAATTGATACTACTTTTATTATCCCGGATGCAATTAAAGGGCGTTGTTGCGGTATTTACTATACTCATGTTATTGATATTGGGTATCGTAAAATAGACAGCCTTTACGCTGTTGTGGGCGACACGGGAACTGTTTTGCCTGTTAGTTTACCCAACACAATTTTAAAAGAATTAAATTATACCAACAATGTTTTACGCGTAAACAATATCCGTTTCAGGGCAGAAGTGTCGCCAACAGATACTACCCTGGAACCGGGCGATACATTACGCATCAACGGAGGTACTTTCCCCGACCCAAGTTCTACTTCCACCTATTTATGGAGCGATGCCAAACAATTAAATTGTACCACCTGCCCCTCTCCTCTTTTGGTAGCCGATTCAACACGTATCAAACAACTCGTTGTAAGAAGTCAGTACCAGTGTTTCGATACCACATTTGTAACCATAAAAGTACCCCCGGTTAACGATTACACCGTTCTCATCAATAATGCCAACTGTTTATCAAAAGACAGTCTCTCTTTAAATTTTACCATTAGCAACAGTTATAAAAAAGGGGTACTTCCCAAAAACCTGCAGGTTACTTTTTATAAAGGAAACCCCTCTACAGATACAGCTGTTATACTTGGGCCGGTTTTCCTGCTTTCCGACACTATTTTCTCACAAACACAAACATTTACGCGTTCCATCAAACATATCGGTACAGGAATTATTTATGCTTCTATTAACGACAATGGAAACAATATCAGGATACTTCCATCGAACAGAAACTTCTCCGAAAAAGATTCTTCCAATAATATTTCAACCTTCAATTATCAGCCACCGGCCACTACGGTTAATATTACCATCTGTGGTAACGATAATTATATGGGATATAATACTACAGGCACTTATACCGATGTATTCACGGGTGCCAGCAGTTGCGACAGTGTACGTATTCTTAACCTTACCGTGAATCCGGTTAAGTTTACCGGCAGAAACCTCGCTATATGCAGGGGCGATTCTGTTTTACTGGAAGGAGCCTGGCGAAAAACGAGGGGTACCTATACCGATTCTTTAAAGACCTATCTGGGCTGCGATTCTGTAGTTGTTACCGATCTTTTCCTGATAGATACACCCTACCAGTTTTTACCTAATGACACTGTTATTTGCAGTACAGGAGCACTAATTATTGATCTTCCCAATTATATGAGCTATCAATGGAGCGATGGAAGTACACAAAATCCGCATAGCCTTACACAACAAGGTACTTATACACTAAGGCTGCGCAACAGGAACGGTTGTTATGGAACCGACCAGATTACTATTTCAACCACATTCTGTGTAGAAATTATGATACCCAATGCATTTACACCCAACGGAGATGGCAGGAATGATGTGTTTACTCCCCTGGTACCTGTTCCATTGCCGGGTTACCGGCTGCAGATATGGAACCGATGGGGTATGCTTGTTTTTGAAACATCTATATCAACCAAAGGATGGGATGGCACACTCGGCGGGCAGCCACAACCTGCAGGAACCTATGTGTACAAGATGGCCTATAAAACGCCAACCGGACAGGAAAAACAGAAAGCAGGAACTTTGGTAATGATTCGATAGAAACAGATGTTATTCCTGTTACACATACTGATGATCTAACTTGAATTAAAGGACCACAGTTGATAGAATAAAAGCTTGACTGAGGCTCCTTATCTGTATCAAAAAATAAAATGTCTGCACCCGGATTTAATGTTACATAAAACCTGATGCAATTTGAATTATTGACAAATGGATTTGAAATAATACATGCAGTGCCATCTCTTTTTGATTTCAAAGACCATGACCTGTCTTTTTTTTTGCGGAAAGATCGATTGTTATAATATTTGAAGTGCCATCATTAACCGAACACTGGGCTATTACTTTTAGAAAAACGATTGTAAGAGAAATACAAAACCCTAAAGCTTTCTTCAAAAAGCTTTTTTGAATAGCGATCTTGCCAATATAGTGATCGTATTTGTGGGTATTGGATACCATGGTATCCAATACCCACAAATACGAAAAATTAAGCTGAACAGATGTTTGGCCTCGCTGTACGACCTATTTTTCCTTACGCAAATCGAGGTTTTGCAGGTATGCCACCCTTAAAGCATTGATATTCCGGTACTGATTTCCCGCTGCCATCTGTATAAATGTATTCAGGTAGCCAAACTGGAGGTTATTATTGGCATCAAACGCATAATTCAGTCCCAGGAACAAACGATTCTGGTCGAAATAATTATTAACAATTTGTTTACCAAAGTTGATGTGTAATTCATCATTAATCAATGCCGAGAGTTTTTTGGGAACCAACCCATCCGGATGCAAGGGAACCTGGTACAAAATATTATAACGCATCCTGAAATTAAAAGAATAGCTGTCTGCCAGTTCCGTATTACTCAGGTAACGTTTTCTATATCTTTCTTCCAGGCGTATGTACTGCATAAGCCTGGTTCTTTTATTCCTTGTAAACCACTGCACCTGTTGCCATGGGCGATGTTCCGGTTGTGGTACTGTGATATTATTGCTAACAGGATAATTATTAATAAAACCATACCCTAACGTAAGCCTTACATTATCATCCACAAAATAAGTAAGTCCCACCCTTGCGATACCTGTAGACAAATTGCCTACCAGATCTTCGCGGGTACGCAACTGAAAATCGCCCCAAAGCCCCCATTTATCATTCAATCTCGTCTGGTTAAAATAAGCCAGCCATGTCTGCGATGCATGTGAAGTATTTTTGGGCTGTGCCCACACAACTAAGGTACTCAGAGAAAAAAACAGAAGTACAAAACCATATTTCAATTTCATGTCCAGTTCTTTATAAATAATGTTATTGTTAGAAAGTTATTTACTGAATAGATTTTATTTCAGCGACTCCAATGCTTTTAATACCGTTTTATCGGTTTTATTCTGCACTTCATAATAACCCTGTGTGTGCCAGATCTGCCTTGCCATCATCAGCTGTACATGATGCAGTAAATAATTTTTGTCTTTAACAGAAGCGCCTGTTAAACGAATACTGTCTTTTGCCGCAAAAGCAACCAGTTGCTGCCATTCGGCTTCACCGGGAGTAAATTTTTTGTACAATAGCTCCGGTGTTTTATAGGCATTAAATTTTTGTTGCTGATTCAGGTATAAGCGATACACAAAATTGTTCATTGTATTCTTGTAATACATGGTTATTAATGCAGAATCAAGTTTTGTGGTATCATAAGCCACAAATACATCAGGTGTAATACCGCCGCCGCCATATACCATTCTTCCGCCCGGTGTTTTGTACGATTTGCCCGCATGTTTTGTGGTATCGGCTTTTACCAGTTCACCATTGTGCCAGCGACTCACCAGTTCTTCTTCATATTTGGCTTTGCCATTGCTATAAGGTTTCTGAATATTTCTGCCCAACGGCGTAAAATACCGTGCAATGGTTAATCGTACGGCACTGCCGTCAGATAACTGAAACTGTTGTTGCACCAATCCTTTACCAAATGAGCGTCGGCCGATAATGGTGGCTCTGTCCCAATCCTGCAAGGCACCGCTCAATACTTCACTTGCAGAAGCCGATGTTTCATCAATCAGTATCACCAGCTTTCCTTTTTCAAATAAGCCATCACGTTTACAACGGTATTCCATTTTAGGAACATGTTCACCTTCTGTGTAAACAATCAATTTATCTCCATCCAAAAATTCATCCGCTATATCTGTTGCCTCTTTCAGCAATCCACCACCATTACCTCTAAGGTCAAGAATCAATTCTTTCATTCCCTGTGCCTGTAATTTTTCGAGCTGTTGCATAAACTCTTCATAAGTAGGCTCACCAAAGCGATTGATACGGATAAACCCTTTCCCCGGTTCAATCAGGTAAGCAACGTCAACGGTAGGAACCGGGATTGTTCCGCGCTGAATGGTTATTTTCTTTTCTGAATTACCCCGTAAAAGTGTAACCTGTACTTTAGAATCTGCGGGTCCACGTAACAATGACCGTACCCTGTCATGTTTTATTTTAACCCCGGCAATAGGAATGCTGTCATTTACTTTTATAAATCTGTCGCCCACCTGAATACCTGCTTTCTCAGAAGGTCCTCCCTTCATCACCGTAATTACATTCACCGTATCGCTAAATAACTGGAACTCCACACCAATGCCCTGAAAATTACCCATCAGTTCTTCATTCACTTCCATCAGATCCTTTGCGGGAATATAAACCGAATGAGGATCCAGCTTCGACAACAGCTCATCTGCCGCTACCTGTATGAGGCTGTCTGTTTGAACAGGATCCACATATTTGGTTCTTATCAATTCAACCAGTTCCTGTAAAGCACTTCTGTTATTCAGACTGAGAAAGCGGCCTCCCTGTGTTTTATCTCTTAACTGGTAGCCGATCATCATACCCAATACCATCACCAAAGCAAAAAGAAGAGGTAACCAAACCTTTAATTTATTATTTCCCATGCTGCAAATATCTGTATTTCGTAATGAAGTTCTTTTTTTGTTCAGGATGAATGGCTAACAGGCATTAGTAATACAATGATTCGATAAAATGGGTTGATTTCTCATTAAAATTTTCGTACTTCGTGACTTCTTGTATTTTTTCGGCTTCAAAATGATTCTATGCCTGTAAGATTAATCGCTGATAGTGGCGCCACCAAATGTGAATGGTGTGTTGTGGACAATGGCAAAAAAGCAAAAACCATTATCACGCAGGGCATCAGCCCCTACTTTCTTAGCGGCCCACAGATTACAGCGCTCCTGGAAAAAGAACTTATTCCCAAACTTAAAAAATTCCAGGTTAAAGAGGTCTTTTTTTACGGTACGGGACTGGCCAACCCCAAAAATATTACCGTTGTAAAATCAGTACTCAAAAAACTGTTTCCCTCTGCTAAAACAGAAGTACAGAACGATCTGCTGGCTGCTGCACGGGCCCTTTGCGGTAAGAATAAAGGTGTTGCCTGCATTTTGGGTACAGGTGCCAATTCCTGTTTTTATAACGGAAAGAAAATGGTAAAAAACAGTCCAGGCCTGGGTTACGTACTCGGCGATGAAGGCAGCGGGGCCTATCTTGGTAAAAAAGTCGTTCAATACTATCTCTATAATACTTACGATGAAGAATTGCGGGCAGGTTTTGAAAAAAGGTTCCAGGTAACACCCATGGAAATACTGGAGAACGTTTATAAAAAACCACTGGCCAACCGATACCTGGCATCCTATGCCATTTTCCTTGCGGAAAACAGGGGGCATTATATGATTGAGAATATTATTGAAGACGGATTAAACGATTTCTTTTTTACACATCTCTACAAATACAGGGAAAGCTGGACCCACCCTATTCATTTTGTGGGCAGCATCGCATTTGGTTTCAAAGATGTATTAGAGGACCTTTGTAGCACCTATGAACTGGAACTGGGTCGGGTACTGAAAGCACCCATGCAGGGACTTATTGAATATCACCGCTAAAAAAGCATTATGGCTGAGTTTATTAAAGTAACAGAACAACCATCTACTTACAGGCACCTAGAGAAAATGTCGATACAGGAGCTGCTGGTTAATATTAACAATGAAGATAAAATGGTTCCCAGTGCCGTGGAGAAAGCCATTCCACAGATTGAAAAACTGGTAGCGGCTATTGCCGATAAAATGCTCGCCGGTGGTCGTTTGTTTTATATTGGTGCCGGTACCAGCGGCAGACTGGGTATTGTAGATGCCAGTGAATGCCCACCCAGTTTTGGTGTGCCTTATGGATTGGTGATAGGACTTATTGCCGGTGGCGACAAAGCCATTACTCAGGCCGTTGAATTTGCAGAAGACAGTACTGAACAGGGCTGGGCCGATTTACAAAGACATTTTGTAAGTGATAAAGATGTGGTGGTAGGACTTGCAGCAAGTGGTACCACTCCTTATGTAATCAGTGCGCTGAAAGAATGCCGCAAACATGGTATTATTACCGGTAGTATTAGTTGTAACCCCAATACACCTGTTTCAAGAGAAGCTGATTTTCCTGTTGAAGTGGTGGTGGGTCCTGAATTTGTAACAGGAAGTACCCGTATGAAAAGTGGTACGGCCCAAAAACTGGTGTTGAATATGATCTCTACTTCTGTAATGATTCAATTAGGACGTGTAGAAGACAATAAAATGGTAAACATGCAGCTGAGCAACGTTAAGCTGGTTGACAGAGGCGTAAAAATGGTAATGGAGAAATTAAAACTCACCGAATACGAAGTAGCCAAGGATCTGTTGCTGAAACATGGCAGCGTAAAGAAAGCCGTGGAAGCTGCGGGCTGAGAAAACAGAGGAATAAGGAACAGAGAAATAAGGAATAAGGAAATATGATTTTTACTTCCTATTCGAGGGTGTAAAATAAATTGTGTCAGGAGTTGTTAAGCGATTAGCTTTAAAACACAGCAAGATAGAAAACAATAATCCTACAAGCCTCGAATACGAAGCGATAAAGCAAAAACTAAAAGAATAGTTCCGGACAGGAAAGTCACTACAACAAAAGTGTATTCACCAGTAACATGCCACTATTAAACCGGGCCATCTGCACTTCGCAGCTTATCATTATACTTACTGAACCGATGAAAACAAATCTCTCACAGCACACCGTAAAAAAGAGGCGTTGCCTTGCTCTGCAAATGGAGCCGTCATCGCCTCTTTTAAACTGTAACCGAATTATTCTCCGGTACAGTTCATTTTACAGACCTACCTATTTCCCGTTCCTTGTTTCTTGATCCTTCTTCCTTACTTCGGTAATACTACACTATCAATCACATGAATCACACCATTATCGGCTTTCAGGTCTGTAGTTATTACAGTTGCTACACCCCCATTTTCATCAGTTAAAATTACCTTTCCGTCTTTGAGTGAAACTGTTAATGAACCACCACTTATGGTTTTCACTACTGCTTTTCCTTTCCCGTCCTGTATAGCTTTTACAACAGCAGCGGCATCTAAATTTCCTGCTACTACATGATAGGTAAGTACTTTGGTTAACTGTGCCTTGTTTTCCGGTTTTAATAATGTTTCTACCGTTCCTGCAGGCAGTTTACCAAATGCATCATTTACTGGTGCAAATACGGTAAATGGGCCATTACCCTGTAATGTTTCATCCAAGCCGGCGGCTTTAACCGCTGCAACCAAAGTGGTATGTGCTTTTGATCGAACAGCTACATCAACCACCGTTTTCTGAGCCGTTACTGTTATAAATGCACCCATGAGTAATGCGATAGCAAAAAAGAAAAATTTCGTTTTCATTTTTATAGTTTTAGAAAAATCTAAAACAGGTATTCGCTCCTGTCAGTTCATATTTTCTTTTTCTTTTTTATTTTTTTAACAGTACCGTTTAATGTATAAGTCAACTGAATGAAAAAGCATTCAACACAGCCAATAAGTATTCATAAAACAGTGATTCAGTCAACCAATCCCTTTTAGAATTTGTTATCTTGTTTAAAAGATTATATGGCATTTCCGAATATTGAATTAATCTCTGCACTCCGCGAAACCGCAAGCCGTCTACAAAACGGCGGGCCATATGCCTGGGGTAATCATGGGGCCTGTAATTGCGGCAACCTTTTACAGGTAATGACAGATTTATCGAAAGAAGAAATACTCACTTATGCCCATTCAGGAATTGGTGAATGGACAGAACTTGCGGAAGACTATTGCGGAGTTACGAATGCACCGGTGGGTCTTTTACTCAAAAAATTACAAGATGCGGGTCTTACCCCTACCGATATTCACCATCTCGAATACCTCGACGATCGCCAGGTGCTCAATGCCCTGCCGGGTGGTTTCAGATGGCTCAAACGCAACCAGCGGGAAGATGTGATCCTCTATTTTGAAACCTTTGCTCAGTTACTGGAAGACCAGTTGATAGAATCGGTGCCACTGCCCAGGATTGAATTTGAGATGGAGATGGTATGAATGGCGAATCACGAACGGGGAATGGTCAATGGTGAATGAGGGTTGAAACAGGATGATAATTTCGTCTTCTCATTTCTCTCTGTACCTGCTAAGCAATAATTGTTACCTCTACTTCCTGATTTCGTGTTTTTTGTTCCTTATTTCTTATTTCTTCCCCTCCCAGCCCACCAATGCATTTTTGCCACATAACCCCTATATTTGCTCCTCAAAATTTGATTAAGTGCCTACCAAATTTTCTAAAGAAACCTATCTCTACTGGTATGAGCTGATGCAGCTTATCCGTCAGTTTGAACTGAAAGCCGAGGAAATGTATAAGATGGCGGGTAAAATCCGTGGTTTTTTCCATGCCTATATAGGTCAGGAAGCCATTGCCGCCGGATGTATGACTGCCACCCAGCAGGATGACCCTTTTATTACCGCCTACCGCGACCACGGTTTGGCCCTGGCCAAAGGCGTTAGCGCCAATGGCTGTATGGCTGAACTCTATGGTAAAGCTACCGGCTGTGCCAAGGGTAAAGGTGGAAGTATGCACTTCTTTAGTGTTGAGCACAAGTTTTTTGGAGGTCATGGTATTGTTGGTGCACAGATTGGTACCGGTGCCGGCCTGGCTTTTGCCGAAAAATACAGGGGCTCTCAGAATGTGGTGCTTTGCTATTTTGGTGATGGCGCCGCCAGGCAGGGTATGTTACATGAAACTTTTAACCTGGCCATGACCTGGAAATTGCCCGTCATCTTTATTTGTGAGAACAATAACTACGCTATGGGTACCTCCATTGAGCGTACCAGTAACGTTACCGATATTTATAAACTGGCCGATGCTTACGATATGCCTGCTGATAAGGTTGATGGCATGTCTGCAGAAGCTGTTCACGAAGGTGTGGCAAGGGCAGTAAAAAGAGCCAGACAAGGTGATGGTCCTACCCTGCTTGAAATGAAAACATATCGCTATAAAGGCCATTCTATCTCTGATCCGCAGAAATACCGTTCCAAGGAAGAAGTAGATGAGTATAAGGAGCAGGACCCACTTACACAGGTGCGCAGGACCATCCTGGAAAACGGATTTGCTACAGAAGAGTTCCTGAACGATATCGATAAACGCATTGATGCTGTAGTGGAAGAAAGCGTAAAATTCGCAGAAGAAAGTCCATGGCCAGATGACAATGAAGTACTTAAAGATGTGTACATTGATCAGAACTATCCTTTTATTGTTGACTAATATTTTTCAAACAACACATAAACTCGAATAATTAATTTCCCATGAGTGATAAGCACGAAGTGACGAATGAACAACAGGCCCTTGCAAAAGCACAGGGTTTCTGGCAGCAATACCAAAAGATCATCATTGGCGCAGTAGCCGTTGTGGTAATAGGCTTTGCGGGCTGGTATGGTTACAAAGAATACATCATTAAACCAAAAGAAGAAAAAGCCGCAGAAGCTTTATTCAAAGCAGAAGAATACTTCCGCATGGATTCTTCTAACCTGGTTTTAAATGGCGATGGCCAGACCCGTGGTGCGTTGTATGTGATTAAAAACTTTGGTGGTACCAAAGCGGCTAACCTCGCTCATTTTTATGCAGGTGTAAGCTACCTGAAACTCGGCGACTTCAACAATGCAGTTAAATACCTGAAAGATTTTTCTACTGATGCCAAACAAATCCAGTTACTGGCTTTCGGCGCATTGGGTGATGCTTACGCAGAACAGAATAAAACAGATGATGCCATCAGCTACTATAAAAAAGCTGGCAGTACATTTGAAAAAGATGATAATAACTCTGCTGAATACCTGTTTCGTGCAGCCCTGTTGTTAGAAACAAAAGGTAAGAACGATGAGGCGCTTGCCATCTACAAAGAAATCAAAGAAAAATTCCCTAAAACCGACAAAGGTTTTCAGGCCGACAGATATATCTATCGATTAAGTATTGAAAAAAACGACCTGGGAGCTAACTAATGGCAACAAAAGGAAATACTTCATTAAACAAAGGCATCCCTACCCTAAAGGATGCCTTTGTTGTTATCGTTAAAACCGAATGGAATGCCCATATTATTAATAAGCTGGAAGCAGGGGCGAAGAAAGTGTTCAAGGCACAAGGAATCAGGGTTACAAGTATTGTGGTGCCGGGAGCGGTGGAAATTCCTTTTGCGGTTAAGAACCATTACGCCTATAGTAAAACTCCACCGGATGCCTATATTACTTTAGGTACAGTGATCAGGGGCGACACTCCGCATTTCGACTATGTGTGTAAGTTGGTTACAGATGGTGTATTACAGCTCAACCTTGCACTCGATGTACCAGTTATATTCGGCGTATTAACGGTTGACAATGAACAACAGGCCATCGAAAGAATTGGCGGTAAATACGGACACAAAGGCGAAGAAGCTGCCATTACTGCCATCAAAATGATTGCCTTGAATCGAAAATTGATGAACACTAAGTCATAGTGACAAGATGCGTGTACAAATCTTTATACCCTGTTTTATAGACCAGCTCTATCCAACGGTTGCTTTCAATATGGTAAAAGTATTGGAGAAAGCAGGCTGTGAAATAATTTATAATACCAACCAGACCTGTTGTGGTCAGCCTGCTTTCAATGCAGGTTTCTGGGGTGAGGCAAAAGATGTGTGTAATAAATTTATTCAGGACTTCAGTGGATCTGACTATGTGGTTGCCCCCAGCGCCAGTTGTGTAGGTTTTGTAAAAAATTATTACAGTAAGCTCTATGAACACTCATCGCATCAACAGGCAGCTAAAAAAATGAGCGAACGCATTTTTGAATTGTCTGATTTCCTGGTAAATATTTTGAAAGTAGAGGATTTGGGAGCCAGCTTTAACGGTAGAGTAACTTATCATGACAGCTGTGCCGCTTTAAGAGAGTGTGGACTTAAACAGGAGCCACGTAAATTACTACAATACGTAAAAGGACTTGAACTGGTGGAGATGGCCGACAATGAAACCTGTTGTGGTTTTGGTGGCAGTTTCGCCGTTAAGTTTGAGCCCATCAGTATTGCCATGGCCGATCAGAAAATTACCAATGCAGATGCTACCGGCGCCGAATACATCATCAGCACCGACATGAGTTGCCTGATGCATTTAGATGGATGTATAAAACACAAAGGCACTGGTTTGAAAGTAGTACACCTGGCAGATGTTCTCGCATCATTTTAAATCAAACAAAATAATTGTATGGCATATTGGCTCATTAAATCGGAACCTTTTAAATACAGCTGGGAACAGTTTGAAAAAGATAAATCCACTTTCTGGGATGGGGTGCGCAATTATGCGGCCCGCAACCACTTGCGGACTATGAAAAAAGGCGACCAGGCTTTCTGGTACCACAGTAATGAAGGACTGGAAATTGTTGGTATTGCCAAAGTTATTAAAGAAGCCTACCCCGATCCTACTGCAGATGATGAAACATGGTCGGCTGTTGACTTTGCTCCGTTTAAAAAATTGAAGAAACCTGTTGGACTTGCACAAATAAAAACGGATAAAAGACTGACCAATATGGCCCTTGTTCGTTTAGGGCGTTTATCTGTACAACCCGTTACAGAGGAAGAATGGAAGATCATCATGGAACTCTCCGGCACTAAATAATACAACCCTGCGTAAACTCCGTATAAATGAGTTTACAAATAATTGATGACTATAATGACAAGTAAACAAAAGTTGGTAGTACTTACCGGTGCAGGTATCAGTGCGGAAAGTGGTATTAAAACCTTTCGCAACAGCGACGGTCTCTGGGAGGGCCACGATATTTATGAAGTGGCCTCTCCCCGTGGCTGGAAAAAAAATCCATCTCTTGTACTCGATTTCTATAATCTGCGCAGACGTGATGTAGCGAATGTGCACCCCAATACCTCGCATATTGGTTTAGCAGAGCTGGAAGCATATTTTGATGTTCATATCATTACACAGAATATTGACGACCTGCATGAACGTGGCGGAAGCAGTAAGGTATTACACCTGCATGGTGAAATTTTTAAAATGCGCAGTGAAAAAGATGAATCACTGATTTATGATATTCGCAGCGATATCAATCTGGGAGATACAGCAGAAGATGGTGAACAGTTAAGACCCTATATCGTATGGTTTGAAGAACCTGTACCCATGATTACAGAAGCCGCCCGCATTACAGCTGAAGCAGATATTTTTGTGGTGATAGGAACTTCCCTTGTAGTTTATCCTGCTGCGGGTTTACTCGAAATGGCACCGGGACATATCCCTAAATATATCATCGACAAACATATACCCACAACAGGCGCTATCCCGAATCTTACACGAATTGAAGCACCTGCTTCTGTTGGTGTGATGGAGTTGAAGGATTTATTATTAAAGTCTTGAGAATTTTTGGCTATGAGCTTTGAGCTGCGAGCTACGAGTTAAAAGATAGCACGAAGCTCATGGCTCACAGCTCATCGCCTTCTCTAGTGGAAGAAAATATATCCGATAATAATGGCCATAATCACACCAATTATATCAGCAAGCATACCTGCCCAGATGGCATAACGTACTTTCTTAATCCCTACACTCCCAAAATAGAGTGCGATGATATAAAAAGTAGTATCGGCCGATCCCTGGAAAGTGGAAGCAAGTTTACCCACAAAAGAATCGGGACCATGTACCTGCATGGCATCCAGCATCAAACCCCTTGCACCACTGCCACTAAATGGTTTCATAATGGCAACAGGTAATGCTGAAGTAAAATCTGTGTTTACACCGGTTTGCATGAGTAGCCAGGTAATGCCTTCTACCATATAACCAAGCGCACCACTATCGCGGAAAATACGAATGGCTACCAGCATACCTACGAGGTAAGGGATAATTTTTATAATGACCTCAAACCCTCCCTTGGCTCCATCAATAAATGCATCAAACACATTTACTTTTTTCCATACGGCTCCAAGTATAATGGTTACAACAATAATCAATAGTAAAAGGTTACCGGCTATTTTACTGAATACCTCTCTTTGTTCAGGGGTCATGCCCTGTACCCAGTACAACATCAACGCAACAATCAGTAATAAGCTGCCGATCCAGCCAAACATCACTTTATCCCATTTCAGTTGCTGCTTAAACCCTACTACGAAAATGGATGCCAGTGTGGTACAAATAGTTGCCAGTACCAACGGAATAAAAATACTTGCCGCCTCTTTTGAACCCGCGGCCAATCTGTAAGAAATAATGGTGAGTGGAATCAGTGTAAGTCCGCTTGTATGCAGCACCAGGAACATGATCTGTGCATTGGATGCTTTTTCTTTTTCGGGATTAATCGACTGTAGCCCTTCCATGGCTTTTAATCCAAAGGGAGTTGCAGCATTATCAAGTCCAAGCATATTGGCACTGAAATTCATCACCATTTGGCCCATGGCAGGATGTTTATCCGGCACTTCAGGAAAGAGGCGTTTTAAAAAAGGATTGAGTATTCTTGCCAGCCAGTTAATGGCTCCTGCTTTTTCAGCAATATTCATCAGCCCCAGAAAAAACACCATTGCACCCGTTAAAGGAAACGCTACATCTACCACCGAGCTTTTGGCGCTGTCGAACATACCATCTACCAGTGTTTTGAAGATATCGGTATCATGCAGGAAGATAAATTTATACAGCGCAATCACAAATGCAATCACAAAAAATGCGATCCATACAATGTTAAGAGCCATGGTGTTAAATTAGAAGGTGAATATAGGGAGAAAAGCGTCAATGGTCAATCGTGAATGGTCAATGATGAATAATGGTGAGAAAAAATGTATCAATGGTGAATTCCATTCACGATTCACCATTGACCATTCACCCCTACTTCCATCACAAAACGCTATATTTGCGGCTCGAAAAAAAGGATTATGGCTTTACAAGCAGGTATTGTGGGTTTACCCAATGTTGGAAAATCAACACTTTTTAATGCGGTTAGTAATAGTGCGAAAGCACAGGCAAGTAACTATCGTTTCTGTACCATTGAACCCAATGTGGGTCTGGTAGATGTTCCCGATGAGCGACTGACCAAACTCGCCGAATTGGTGGTTCCCAACAGGATTGTTCCCACCCAAATGGAGATTGTGGATATTGCCGGTCTGGTAAAAGGTGCCAGCAAAGGGGAAGGGCTCGGTAACAAGTTCCTTGGTAATATCAGGGAAGTAGATGCCATTATTCATGTGATCCGTTGCTTTGAAGATGAGAATGTATTACGTGATGAAGGCGCCATCAACCCTGTTAGCGATAAAGAAATTATAGATACCGAACTACAGTTAAAGGATCTTGAAAGCGTTGAAAAGAAAATGCAGCGTGTGGAAAAAATGGCGCGTGTAGGTACCGATGTAAAAGCGAAAGCTGAGTTTGAAATATTATCACGTTGTAAGGCTCACCTCGACACAGGGAAAAGCATTTACTCACTGGGGCTTAGTAAAGAAGAAAGAGCAGCCGTTGCAGACTTATTTCTTCTAACGGATAAGCCTGTTCTCTATGTGGCCAATGTTGATGAAGCGAGTATGCATACAGGTAATAAATTTTCAGAACAACTGAAAGCCGTGGCCGCAGCTGAAGGTGCGGAAATGATTGTGATGTGTAATAATATTGAGGCACAGATCGCTGAAATGGAAGTGGAGGAAGACAAACAGATGTTCATGGAAGAATACAAAATGACAGAACCTGCATTGAACCGTTTAATTCGTACCGCTTATACACTTCTGAACCTCGATACTTATTTCACTGCCGGTGTACAGGAAGTAAGAGCATGGACCATTCACAAAGGATGGAAGGCTCCACAGGCTGCCAGTGTTATTCATACCGATTTTGAAAAGGGTTTTATTAAAGCCGAAGTAATTGCCTATGACGACTTCGTGAAATACGGCAGTGAAGCAGCTTGCAGGGAGAATGGAAAATTAAGAATTGAAGGAAAAGAATATATCGTGAAAGATGGAGATGTAATACATTTCCGTTTTAATGTGTAATCTCAGAAATAATAAAGTCTCTGCGTAACCTTTGCGTTCTCTTGTTCTGCGGTGAATTTACACAACTATTCACCGCAGGAGAACAAGAGTGAACAGAGTTTATACGCAGAGACTTTGTATTTTCGGGTATGATTAGCTTGTCAATCTGGGAACAGGAATCTTTCTATTCCCCAAAAGATATCATTATTGTTGGCGCAGGTTTAATGGGTTTATGGACTGCATGGGAACTACTGCAACAAAACCCTTCCCTCCGCATTGTTATTATTGAAAGAAACAGTACACCCCTCGGTGCCTCTACCCGTAACGCCGGTTTTGCCTGTTTTGGAAGTCCGACAGAATTAATGAGCAATATGGAAGTCCTGGGCATTCATGATATGCTGCAGGTTGTTGAAATGCGCTATAGGGGTATTGAAAAAATTAAAAACCATTTTCCGGATGAGTTGATTGGCTTTGAACATTGTGGCGGTTATGAATGCATCAACAAAGACTCAAGGTTCTGGCCCGCACTGGATGACAGAATCAGCCAGCTGAATAAACTATTAAAAGACATTACGGGTCATCGTTCCATTTTTAAATATGCGGGCAACAAACTTCCCGATTTAGGGTTACAGCATTTTGATACGCTGATTGAAAACAGTACAGAAGCTGCATTACATAGTGGCAAACTGGTACAGGCGCTTACACAGGAGTTATTGATAAAAGGTGTTACTATTTTACCCGGATTTTCTGTAAAAGAATGGCAGAAAAACAGCAATGGGTTTGAAGTAATATCTGCCAATCATCAGTTCATCAAAGGCACCAAACTCATTTTTTGTACAAACGGATTTAGCAATACTTTACTTGATACAAAAAATATTCAACCGGGTCGCGGACAAATTATTTTAACTTCTCCTATTCCTAACTTACCCATGAAAGGCACTTTCCATTTTGATGAAGGTTATTATTACTGGCGGCATTTAGGTAACCGTATTTTACTGGGTGGCGGAAGAAATGCAGATTTTGAAGGGGAAAACACCACCGAGTTGAATGGATCCGATATTATCCGAAATACCCTTATATCTTTTTTACAGAAACACCTGTCACCATCTCTACAATATAGCATTGAGCATTCATGGAGCGGTATTATGGGTTTTACGGATGATAAACAACCATTTACAGGTTATGTGAAAGATGGTGCTTATCTCGCCGTTGCCTGCAATGGCATGGGAGTAGCACTTACACCTATTATTGCGGAAACCATTGCATCAGATATACTTGCCTGATTTAAATCTTCCTATCCCAGCTCCGGACTTAAGTCCGGAGCTGGGATAGGAAGATGATTAACATTTAGATTTATACCCGATTTCTTATTTTTAGACTGAATTTTATACGCATGAAACTATATCCTTTTCTGATAGCTGTTGTATTACTGAACAGTTGTGGTGACGATAAAAATGAACAGGCAGATGCTGGCAGCAATACCGCTGTTATCCCCACTCCTGTCAATCTTAACTATTCGATCGTAAAAATTTATCCGCACGATACCAGTTCTTTTACGCAGGGATTAATATGGCATAACAATACACTGTACGAAGGTACCGGTTTGAATGGCCAAAGCAGGTTGATGAAAGTTGACCTGGCATCAGGTAAACACAAACAAAAAATAGACCTGGCAAAAGAATATTTTGGAGAGGGTATCACCATTTTTAATGATAAAATTTATCAGCTCACCTACCAGGAACATAAAGTTTTTGTATATGATCTGGCTACTTTTAAAAAGCTGAAAGAATTTGACTGGAACATGGAAGGTTGGGGTCTTACACACAATGGCAAACAATTGATTGTAAGTACAGGCTCCAGTAATATTTATTTTGTAAACCCTGAAACCTTTGCCATAGAGAAAACAGTGGGTGTGTATGATAACAATGGCTATCTGGATTCAATAAATGAACTGGAATTTATCAATGGCAGTATTTATGCCAATGTATATTTAAGGGAAGTGATTGTAAAAATTAATCCGGAAACAGGATTGGTGGAAGGGCGAATTGACTTAACAAACCTGTTACAAAAAACCAACCAGTCTTTTGATGAAGAGGTTTATATGGCCAATGGTTTTGTACTTAATGGCATTGCCTATAATGCTGCTACCAATAGTTTTTATATTACAGGAAAAAAATGGCCTGCTTTATATGAGATTAAGCTCAACTAAGTACATAGATCAGCGAACTGCACCTGCGCTTATCGCCTATGGCAGCCAGGTTTGAACTGATTCCTGTAAGTAAGGCTCCGACAAGATTCGGCTTACCGTTTTTATATTGTTCACTCAGCATCGATACATAAAATGCATCGAACCACATGGGATGTATAGATTGAATATTGAATCCCTCCAGTTGTGCCAGTTGCTGCATGCCCGTCGGTGAAAAATGGTAGAGATGCCTCGGCACGTCCCATGCGGCCCAGTATTGACCATAAGCAGTTGCATCCTTACTGGTATAATTTGGCACAGCAATCACCAGCTTCCCTCCTGGTTTTAATAATGCTTTGAACTGTTTAAAATAACCGTGTAAATCATGTACATGCTCTAACACATGCCAAAGTGTAATTACATCAAAAGAAGTGGGTGGTAATGAATAAATATCATCTGCAGAACGCAATTCAATACCATGTTTTGTTTTTGCATTCTCTCGTGCAATATTATCAGGCTCCAGTCCTGTTACTTTCCAGCCTGCCTGTAACATGATTGTTACAAATGCGCCGGTTCCGGCCCCAATATCAAGTAATGCTCCCTGTTCTTTTCCGGAAACCTTTTGAATCAAACGGCGTTTGGTTCGCAATGTATAAGAACGCACCCAATGATAAAGGCGGTTGATGATCCCTTTTGCCGTATCGGAATGTGAAATGTATTCTGCCGACTGGTAATAAGGACCAATATGCATGAGATCAGGTACAGCCTGTGTAAATCGATTGACACATTGGGCACAATGCCATATTTCAAATGAAGTATGACTTACCGTATGATCCCTGGCTGCCAATACAGGACGAATAGTTATACTATTACAAAAAGGGCAGTTTGTATAATTAACAAGAGATGCACTCATTCCTTTCAATACTTTAGAGATAACGATAAGCAATAGCCGCAATACCCAGTAACAACAGTATAATTGCATAAATCCACCAGCCCGAATCTGCCGTTTCAATCACTGTATAATCTTCGGCTGTATCGGTTTCCCATAATATTCCTTCGGGTAAATCAACCGGCTGCTGCAAAATGGCAGGCTGTAAGGGATCGAAACGATATACCGATTCTCCCACTACATGCAGTGATCCTATATAAGGTAACACTGCAACAGATTCCTCTACCAGTTGTTCCTTTATCAACTTTACCCATTCATTGAATTGTGCGATGACAGTTACTTCATCGGATCCTGATTCGCGGGCAAGAAAATAAAAAAGATTTTTATCTGCATGCACCGCAACAACCTCAAAACGAATTTGCGCTGAAGGCGACAATAATACCCGACCCGTTTCATCAACAGCCGCAGGGTGCCGGTGAACAATAAACCTGCCAATATCGGGTATCCCGATTTGTCCGTTTAAAACAAGATATTTATACAGTAATTGCTGTACCATGGTTCCGTTTTACCGGAACGAATATACAACTCCGCCCAAAACATTCAATCCCAATACCTCATATTGGTTCCAGCGCTGGTATTTATTGTTGAGCACATTGTTCAGTTGTACCCAGAGATTAAGTCGTGGCATAACTGAAAATTCTGCACCAAGGTTTAAATCTGCGGCGGGCTTCAGCTTAAAAGTATTCATTGTACTGTCACGGTATTTACTGCCATCCCAGAAAAATAAATCTGCTTTTATGTGCAGATCTTTTAGAATTTTCCATTTTAAGGCTCCAGTTACTTCAAAGGGTAATAAACCCCATGGTTCATAAACTGGCATATTTGAAAACCGACGGAAGGTAACGCCAGCCAGTAATGATAATTTTTCCTGCAGGGTGTAACCCAACTCTCCATGTATCTGCACTACATTCATGGCCGACTCATACAATACATTGAACGTTTTACCGTCACCCACAGAATTTGGAAATACCGGCTGGTTGTTCAATTGCTGGAATGATAATCTCGCCCTATACGTTAAGTGATTTCCTGCCGATCCCTTAATACCCGCATACTGCTCCACAACTTTTGTGTTGAGCAGCATGAGCATTGGCGTGTATACCCATGGATTGAAATCTGCTATACTCCGGTAACTATTTTTAGTGAAGTACCCATGCCAGCCTGCCTCCGCCACCAATGGGGTCTCCGGTACTTTTGCTTCAGCAGTTATATTGGGTAATGTGGCATATTTACCATTATCCCAGGATGGCCTGATACCCGCAGAGAGCCTGAATCCTTTACTCACGTATTCAACCGAAGGACTCACATAAAACAGGTTATTGGTTTGTTTATATCTGGTTCCTATACCCAACACTTCAAAATCGCTTGAAGCGATATCGGCCATAATACCCAGGTCTATGGCAACATGTTGTCCGAATTTTTTCTTCAGGGGTGCTGTCAGTACTGCATTGTATTCTTTATTGGAACTGTTATCACTGAAATAATGCAGGCTTATTTTAGGGGCATAGGTAATATTAAAAGCATTGGCTTTTTTATTCCTCAACCCTACTTCAATTCCCGCATGATTGAACCTTCTTAATAAAGATTCTTTTGAATAACCGAACTTTGATGTATCATATCCATAGAAATACCTGGTAGTATTTTTATACCAGGCTTTAGTAGTCCATTCGTTATGATTATTGGTATTAAAAACAGACAATATACCCAAACCCAGGTTTGCATATTGTTGTGCAAACAGGTTGCCTTTATTGGTAAGATAGTCTGCTGTTACAATGGTATTACTCTTTACCCCGTCTCCAAAAGAAAAGGCGCCGGATAAAAGAAAACTATTAAAATTACCCAATCCCATTTTCACAGCATGATCGTTCTGCCAGTAAAAACCGGTATCTACAGGTAATGCCAGTGGCCGGATAGGTACAGGCTGATAGGAGAAAAACAGGTTTTGTGAAGGTACTGTATAGGTTACCGGTGTTTTTGATGAATCAATAAAAGCCGAGGCGGCAGTAAAATTAATTTTAGCTGCATTCTTCAGCGATGGCTTGAAAGCGGAAGTTACCGTTACTACCCTTGGAGAAGAGGTATCACCTAAAGCTTCCCGGTTGGTCTGCGATTCTGTATTCTCCTTTGTCGTTACCGCTTTTTTAACAGGTGTTGCTTTCCTAGTGTTACGTCTGCGTTGTGCATCTGATGATACTACAGACAATAATAGCAGCACCACTAAAAAGCCTTTATATGTTTGACGAATCATGTATGATGATTTATTCTTGTTCTACCTTATTTGTTTTATTCTTTTCTGCCAGTACCTGTGTTAACTTTTGCTGTGCCTCTGTTTTAAGCTCTGCTACGGTACCATTGTCTACAATACTTTTGTAGGTAGCTTCTGCATTGAACAGATCCTTCTGTTTAAAATAAATATCGCCGAGTAATAAATAACTTTTGGTAACCCAGTACTCATAGGAACCGGATTTTTTAATAACATCAAAAGCCATTCTTTCTGCTTCAGCCAGTTTATCCTGCTGGAACAGTATCTCAGCAATACGATATTGCGATTCTGCTCCATATTCCGATTTACCTGTTGCCATTACCTGTTTGTAAGCTGCAATAGCCTGGTCAGGTTCTTTGTTGAGCTGATGATTTTTTGCCACTACCAGGCTGGCCATCATTCTGTCATCAGTGGCAATACCAGATTCTTTCAGAAGTTCCTGTGCGTTAGGTGCAGCATCAGTCCATTTCTGTGCCCTGAACTGACAACGCAGCAATCCACGCATAGCTTCCAGCTTATTCTCCTGTTGTGTGGCGATGGGTTTTAATTGTGTAAAATATTTTTCAGCCCGGTCATAATCTTTTACTTCGAAATAATAGATCCTTGCCGCCTGCAATACACTTCTTTCTGCAAATGTGCTCAACCCCTTCCCTGCAACAGCCACATAGAATGGTAATGCTTCTTTGAGTGCTTTCTCAGTTACAAAAATTTCTGCTATAAAATAATTGGCTTCTATCTGGTAGCGTCCGTCAGGAAATTTTGATAGATAATCTTTGAATCCATTTTTCGATCCAGCCCAGTCTTTAACATCATACCGTAACATGGCAGATTTAAATGTGAGTGAATCCTCTTCGTTATATGTAACCGGACGCCCGTTTGCACGCATAAATGCAGCAAATTCTGCGGGTTGTTGACGTTCTACAAATAAATTGCGGATATACTCAATGGCATCATCGGTTTCGGCTGCGTTTGGATAGGTTGATACCAGTGTTTTAAACTGTGTAAGCGACTCCTCGTTTTTATCGAGGTTGAAATAAGCGATTCCTGTTTTCAGGTATGCCTCCGGTTTTAAAAAGGCTGCTTTATTGCTTTTGATGAGTTTATTCAATGGCGCCAGCGCCGCTTCATAATTTTCATCTGCAATATACGTATTGGCTATTTCAAGTGCCGCATCTGATGTAAATGGAGATGCAGGATATCTTGTATCAATACTCTGTAATAATTTCAGTTTCTCCGTATTATGGTTCATGGCACCTGCAATAATGCCTTTCTGAAACAGTGCATAATCTGCTCCATCCATCTGCAGTGCCATTACCTGGTCGTATATTTTTAATGCCTGTTTGTAGTCTTTGTTCATGAAATAACAATCGGCCGAACGCAGGTAAGCATCTTTTTCAATCGTTGTTGAAGATGAATTCACATTTTTGGCAATGGCTTCAAACTGTTCTTTTGCAGCCGGATAATTTTCGGTTTTCAATAAAGCATAACCGAGATTATATCTTGCGTTAACAGTATTCACTTCTCCATTGGCCATTGGGTTTTTCAGGTACTCAGTAAAGTAAGCAATAGCCGATTCATTGTTCCCATTGCGGTAAGCAATCTCCCCTTTCCAGAAACGGGCAAGCGATATCAATGTATTATTATACGGCACTTCGAGTAAACGACTCAGTAACGGATCGGCCTGTATTATCTGCTGATCGTTGATCAGTTCCACCGATCGCCCATACAATAACCTTGGATATATCTTCATGGCATTTTCACTTCTCACAGGCAAGCTTTCATACAATGCCAGTCCATCTTTGTAATTACTGGTATTCGCCAGTGTGCTTACCAATAATTCTCTTGCTTCCTGTAACATGGTGGAAGCCGGATATGCTGCCGTAAAAGCCTGGAAACCTTTTAATGCAGCATCCATATAACCTAACTCATAAGAGAGTTTGGCATAGTTGAACGTTGATACTTCTTTCTGTAACGCATTACTGTTATTGGCCGCACAGAACTGAAAAGCATTTCTTGCATTTACTTTGTCATTGGTTTTAAGGTAAGCATCGGCCAGTAGATACATACTATTCTGTGCCAGCGAATCTTCTCCTCCACCCAGTTGCTTAAATCCTTCTATCGATTTGGACCAGTTTTTTGCCTCATAATAGCAATAGGATAATTCATACAAGTCTTCCCTTCTTACTTTCTGGTTACCTGCTACATATTTTTCCAGGTAAGGTAATGCTTTGGCATATTGTCTTTTTTCGAACCAAATATGTCCCACCAGCTGACGCAACTGAAGATCGTAATACTGTCCGCCTTTCCTGAGCGCAGCTTCTCCGTACTCCAGCGCCTTATCTTTTTCAGCATTGAAATAATAGATTTCAGCGAGATAAAACGGAACAACATTCTGATAAGCGGGCGATGTTTCCGCTACCTGGAAACTGGTGATGGCCTCACTGTATTTTTTTTCATTGAAAGCAATAAAGCCATAGTAATAATTGGCATCTATATAATTCGGATCCTCAGGTATTTGGCGGATGGCATTGAAAAGTGGTTTGGCCTTATCAAACTGTGTCATGGTAAAATAACCATAGGCCTGGTGAAACTTCATATCGGCTATCTCACGGTTACTGAGGTTGGCGATATTGGTTTTTTCATAGCTGGCCACGGCTTCGGGCAGCATTTTCCGGCGATAGTAATATTCACCTAAATGAAAACGCATCATCTGTACATGGGGAATATCATATTCTTTTTCTGTAAAATCAACAGCCATCGGTGCGGCAGTAGAATCATTTATTTTTAATCCGCAGAGGATATAATAATACTTCGATTCTAACTGAACAGCCAATGACAGGTTACTATTGGGCGCTCCATTACTATAAATTTTTTTGAAGACCGGATAAGCAAGCCCATATTGGTCATTCTGAAATAATTCTTTTGCCTGTTTAAACTCGGCATCAGGGTCCTGTTGTAATTGTGTGATCTGTGCAAATGCGTTTGATTGAATCGCCAGACCTGCGATAATCAGACTTATGGATAGGAATCTGTTCATAGATTGCGGACTGCTTAATAACAAAGATTTCTGTTTCTTTCTTAATGAAAAGCGAAAAACCTGTTTTAAAGGTAGTATTAGCGTTTTGTAAGGAAAGGCTTAACAGCTATTTGTGGAAAAACAGATCAAGAGCGTAAGTTTGTCAACAAATCAGGATAACTATGTATGCCCACAGCACCACATTGAGAATACGATATGCCGAAACGGACCAGATGGATATTGTGTACTACGGCAACTATGCCCAGTTTTTTGAAGTAGGCAGGGCTGAATGGATTCGTGAGCTTGGATTTACTTATAAAAAGATGGAAGAAATGGGTATCCGTATGCCCGTTGTAGCAATGGAAGCCCGGTTTTTAAGACCCGCACATTATGACGACCTTATTACCATTAAAAGTATGCTGAAAGAATTACCAACCGATCATAGTATCAGTTTCTTCCATGAAGTGTACAACGAGCAAAATAAATTACTCACTACAGGTAAAGTAACACTGTTCTTCATAGACATTCATACCAATAAAAGAACACAGATGCCGGAAGTATTGCGTGAAAAGCTCCTGCCTTTTTTCAGGGATCAAAGCCTGTTGTAATCGGCGCGCCAGTTTTGTATGGCTGCTTTAATTTCTTTGTTACCCATTTTTTTCCTGGCTGCTTTTTCGGCGAGCGCAGGCAACTCTTCATCCGATGCAAAACGAAGGGCAATGATCTGTTTCAGCCTCAGTTCCCCGGGTAAGGGTTTTCCGGTGAGTATAAAATGACGGAACTGTTCCTCTGCCCTGATGGCCCTGTCCTGTGCCTTGAGGGCAAATGCACGAACATACCAGTAAATAAAACCGAGTACAACACTGATGAGGCAAATAAGCGAAGCTGGATACAGGTTATCATCCGACGCATCTGCCAGGTTAATAAAGGCACCAATCAGCAGGCAAAGAAGAGCAGGTGCAACAAAAAAATGCCATACTGGCACATAACGTGTATGATTACTAAAGTTTTGTTCTTTCATATAGATGTATTTTTCCCGGAGATTTATTTTAGTTCATCCAGTACAAGAAACATTTTCTTTACAATTTCACCGGCAGATCCATCATAGTTATTCACCAGCATGGCCACAGTATATCCGATTCCCTCCCTTGAAGTATGATAACCGGCAAAACTTTTTGATCCTCCGATAGTTCCACTCTTTAACTTCATTTTATTATACTCTGGAAAAGCATCAAGGTAATAACTGTACCAGGAACGACTGCGTGCATACTGCAATACTTTAATCAGTGCATTTGTTGTGATCCTGTTTTGTGGTGACAATCCACTTCCATCAATCATTCTAAGTGACGCAGGATCAATTGCTTTTTCTTTCCAGAAATTTTTCATGATTTCCAGTCCATCATCTGTTGAACCAAATCCGTTTTGTTGAAATGAAATAGCTTTTACCAGGCTCTCCCCGTACAGGTTCACGCTTTTTTTCATGAACCAGTAATTGATACTGTCAAGCGCCGGTGATACCTGTGTATGAATAGTAGCGATCTTGCCCTCCTTTGTCTTTACCCGAACACCCGGCTGTTTTCCATTTGCAGCCAGTTGAGCCGATAAACTGTATGCCAGTTGTTGTTGCGGATCGGTCATGGAACCCGATATGGTAAAACTTTTTTGTGCAGGTGGTATTGTTCCGCGGATATATACCTTTTCGTTGTAAGGTGCAGAAAAAATATAGGCATTATCGCCACTACCCTTTTTCCCCGCTTTCAGTTCGTTGGTAAAAAGCAGGTTGTAGAGTTTGGGAACGGTTTTACTGATGCGCACAGGATCACCGGTATTGGGGCCCGATTTTAATACCAGGTCGTACTGGTTTTCTCTCCAGTTAATTCCATAGGCACCGGCTCCGTAATAATTACCCATATCATCCCATGGCCAGCCGCCGGGAACGGATGAACTCTCCCATTGTTCGCCGTGCATGATGATAGTACCTGTTAATGTTTTGATACCTGCTTTTTGGATAATTTCTTTCCACTGTCTTAAAATCAGGGTATCGCTGGTATTGCTGTATCGCCAGCTTCCGAGTGTAGGATCACCGGAGCCGGTGATGTGCAGGTTACCATTGAGTTTTCCTTTGCTTATTGTTCCATCATAACCAATAACTGTGGTAAACACATGATCCTTCCCCAGCAACTCAAAAGCAGTGGCACTGGTAACAGTTTTCTGACAACTGGCAGGTGCCAGACCCGTGTTACCATTGTATTCGTAAACAACGGTCCCTGTTTCACTGTTTACCACGGAAAAACCAAGTATGGCATAACGCATTTGCGGATCGCTCAGGAACTGCTGAACGGCTTTTTGTAATTTTTCCTGAACTGTTTGGGCACCGGTACCCGTAAGAAAAAAAAGTAAACCGGTTATACTGTAAACAAGTCTTCTCATAAATGCGTTTTACCTTGCATTAAAATTAAGCACCTGTAAAGTATGGAAAAAGTTTTTGCATCGATTATTACAATCGGAGATGAATTACTGATTGGCCAGGTAATAGATACCAATAGTGCCTGGATGGCACAGGAACTGAATAAGGTGGGTATACAGGTAAAAAACAGGGTGGCAGTGGGTGATGTACGGGAAGATATATGGCATGCCCTGGATGAGGAAAGCAAAAAAGCCCCCATTATTCTTATTACGGGTGGACTTGGACCTACGGCCGATGATATTACCAAGCCATTATTATGCGAATATTTTGGCGGGAAGATGATCATGCATGAAGAAACACTTGCTTATGTTACAATGCTGTGTGAGAAAGTATTCAAGCGTCCGATGATTGAACGAAACAGGAAACAGGCAGAAGTACCCGATGTATGTACCGTTTTAAAAAATGAAAAAGGAACGGCTCCAGGCATGCTGTTCGAAAAAAATGGCGTGCTATTTATTTCCATGCCCGGTGTACCTCATGAAATGAAATGGCTGATGCAGCGCCATGTGCTTCCACTGATTGAAAAACGTTTTACCAGAGGTGTCATTTTACATAAAACATTATTAACGGCAGGTATTGGTGAATCTTTTCTTGCAGAAATGATTGCTGATATCGAATCCTCACTTCCCGCTCATATTAAACTGGCTTATTTGCCTAATTATGGTATGGTACGACTTCGGTTAACAGCTAACGGCAGCAATGAAACCATACTGGAAAATGAATTGTCGGATTATTTTCATCAACTGTTGGAAAGAACAAAAGATTACCTGGTGATTGATGAAGATATTCCCATGGAACTGGTGGTAGGTAAACTATTGAAAGAAAGAAACCAGACGCTTGCCACTGCGGAAAGCTGTACGGGTGGATATATTGCTCATGTTATTACCAGGCATAGCGGTGCCTCGGCTTATTATATGGGTAGTGTGGTAAGTTATGATAACCGAATTAAAGAAAATGTATTAAGTGTTAGCCCTGCCACTTTACAAACAGTTGGTGCGGTGAGCGAAGAAACAGTTCGTGAAATGGCGGTTTCTGTTCGCAATATCATGCATACCGATTATGCCATTGCGGTAAGTGGTATTATGGGGCCCGATGGAGGATCAGCTACAAAACCGGTTGGTACCGTTTGGATAGCAGTGGCTTCTCCGGCAAAAACCGTAACCCAGCTTTTTTATTTTCGTTTTGACCGGACAAGAAATATTGAATTAACTGCTACGAATGCCCTGAACATGCTGAGGCAACTGATCTTAGAGAAATGATAATTTTTTACCAAGAACCAGCTCCGAAAAATGTTCCATTTTCTGTTCGTTTCAGGGCTGAAATATTAATCAGCAGCAAAAAAAATATGCCCACAATTGAGAAAAATCTGAAAGTTATACAGATAAAATCTGGTATTACCATCTGTTAAATTCACTACAATTTTATATCTGGAAATACTGTGCATAAACATAGAGTAGTTTTTTCCGTTTTAATCCTCAATTTGTCTACTTTCTCGCTAATATTGCCCCCGAAAACAAACGGGCGTAAGTTTTAGGACTGGATTTGGTGTGAAGAAGGGGTTTTGATCATTATTTTAAACACTACGAATTGTATGGCAATTGCTGAACTGGTGATGCCCAAACTGGGCGAGAGTATCATGGAAGCTACGATCCTGAAATGGAACAAAAAAGTAGGCGACCATGTGAAAATGGATGAGACTGTTTTAGAAATCGCCACGGATAAGGTTGACAGTGAAGTGCCTTCTACAGCTGAAGGTATTATTATAGAAATATTGTTTAACGTAAATGATGTTGTACCCATTGGCACCGTGATTGCCAGGATCAATACCGTAACTAATAGTGCAGTGGCTGATTCACCTGCTCCTCCGGTTGTTATAAAGGAGGAAGAAACTATTGTTCAGACTCTTGAACTTGAGAAAGAAGTTGCGGAATCACAACCACTACCACAAACACCTCCTCCGCCAACCAATCCTGATGAAGCCGATGCCCCAGAAGTACCATTTGTTCCGGCGGCCGCCGAAGTTATTTTAATGGATAAACCGGCCACCAACCGCTTCTATTCACCACTGGTATTAAATATTGCCAACAGCGAGAGAATCGGTCTAAGTGAACTGGAAAGAATTCCAGGAACCGGTATTGATGGTAGGGTAAGTAAAAAAGACATTTTGCATTATATAACCGGAAGAAAATCAGGAAAAATTCCTGCAACTGCTCCGGAACCTGCTACTGCACCAGTTCAGGCCGCACCAAGATTTGAAGCAGTTACTGTAAAAACAAATGAGCCTGTTGTTGATACCGGTGCAGTTACAGTACAGACTTCTTCCGGTAAATTCAGCGACCCGGGTTCCGTTGTAGTAAACGGTCAGACAGAGATTATGGAAATGGATCGTATGCGCAAACTGATCGCCAAACATATGGTCGACAGCAAGCATACCAGTCCGCATGTAACCAGTTTTGCAGAAGCCGATGTTACACATATGGTTCAGTGGCGCGAGAAAGTAAAAACAGAATTTGAAAAAAGAGAAGGTACCAGACTTACTTTTACACCTATGTTTGTGGAGTGTATTGCCCGTGTAATAGAACGTTATCCATTGATCAACTGTTCTGTGGAAGGAGATAAAGTAATTATCAAAAAAGATATCAATATTGGTATGGCTACTGCCCTGCCATCGGGCAATCTTATCGTTCCGGTTATTAAAGGTGCCAATCAGTTAAATATTGTTGGATTGAGTAAAGCAGTTAACGGACTTGCCGATGCTGCCCGTAATAACCGCCTGAAACCAGATGATACCAATGGAGGTACTTTCACCTTAACCAATGTAGGTACTTTTGGCAGCCTCATGGGTACACCCATTATTTCTCAACCACAAGTAGCCATCCTTGCAGTGGGCGCCATTAAAAAACGCCCTATGGTAATTGAAACCAAAGAAGGCGACACTATTGGCATCAGGCACATGATGTATCTCTCACTCAGCTACGATCACCGGATTGTTGATGGCAGTATCGGCGCCAGCTTCCTCACCGAAGTAGCTAAAGAGTTTGAAAAATGGGACTCCAACCGCCAATGGTTTCAGTACCTCTAAGCATTTGTTGTTGAACGGTTTTGTTGTTGCCTGCTGTTTTCTACCTTAGTATGGATGAAGGTAATGGCATACATATTCATTATATTGACTGCATTTTTCACCGTACAGCCGTTAATCATGATGACCGCGCAGGAGCGTACAGAAAGCTGCATTCCACCAGCCAACACCTGCAGTAAAGCATGCGGGAAAGAAGGGTCTGAACAAAAAAAAACAGAAAATAAAAACTGCGACACCACTACCAGGTGTAATGCTTCTTCCTGTTGATTTGCATGCCAGTATTTACCGGTAGAACAATCTTTGTATAAAAAATTTTGGTTTACCTCGAATGTTAAGTTGAACTCCAACTATACAGAAAACCCTGTTTCAGAATATTCAACCGATTGTTGGCAGCCTCCTGAGTTATTTTTCATTTGACATTGCAGTATCTATTTTTTAAACCTCTTAATTACCATCAAATGAAAAAAACAATGATGCCCTGATTGCTTTTACGCTGATCAGTGGCATGACCATGGCTTCTGATAACAATAACAAGAAGACCGAAACGAAAAAAGCAAAAAAAAGAAGTATGCAATAGGAAGGATTGCAAAGACAAAAGGGATTGTAACAAATCCTGCACACCTCCAGGTTGCACTAAAAAATGCTAATTCATTAGTATAGATTATATGGCCTGCCACGAGTGGCGGACTTTTTTTTAAAGGGAAGTCCGGGAGACCGAAAGTCGGAAAGTCCGGGAGTAGCGGGTTTTGTATCAGTAGTTCTTTAACAAGTCTTCTTCCGGTCTTTTGGTCTTTCCGACTTCCAGACTCCTCCCCCGATTTTCACATTCTGTTAATAAACAAATGATCTTTTTGTTTTCAACTCTCAGTAAATTAAGGAAACAAAACGGATCAGTATGAAGACCTTATCACAAACATGGTTTGCAGACGGTTATATTGATTTTGAATTGAAGAAATATACCCTGCTGGCTTATTTAAAGGAGATCAATCATTATTTCTGCCAGAACAAATTATATCCACAACTGGCCGATGTTATTTTCCATTACAATAATTTAATTGCCTTCAAAGAAAATAAACAATACCTGCAGGAACAGTTTCCGAAAAAACTCACGGGTGTACAACTCGAAAAATTACAGATTCTCTATGAATCCATGGTAGAAGATGACGAACTGATGCAGGAACTGGAAGACATTATTCACTATGCATCTTCCAATATGAAAAGAACCATTACCAGTGGCACAGAGATTTATGAGTTTATTGAAAATAAAATCACCATTGAGCCCATTGGTATTGTACCACTCGATCATAACGAAGGTTATTTTTTACTCTGCGAAGGGGCTTGCAGAAATACATGGGTTTACCAGTACCGCCTGAGTATTTTTGAAAAACACGATGAGAAATACAGGAGTATTAAAACCGAATTTGTAGATGTCTGGCAGAGAAATATCGTGAACTCATATCAGAACATTAAAGCAGAACTCATACGTAACCGCTCCGATCTTCCCAATCCAGCTGTTTATTCCGTAGAAACTGAACTCAGCATCCCACTGGAAGAAACATTACTCCCCATTGCCAAAAGAAGCCTGGTGAGGTACATCACAACTATGATGACATAATTTTACTAATGTTTGATTTTTTGATCTTTGATTTCCTGAATTAAAATCAAGAAATCAAAGATCAAGAAATCAAAAAATTAATATCCCAGCCCCATATCTTTTCCCTTCATAGTTGCAGGCACACCATCTGTGATCCATTTGGCGGGTTTGTCGCCTTTGAGCAGGTAATCGAAGAATTGCTGCTCACGGATCTGGATGTCTTTCCTGTTTCTTCTTTCTACCAGGTTATGCGCCTCATTGTTATAATTCAGCATCCATACTTTCTTGCCAAGTCTGCGCATGGCAGTATAGTATTCAATGCCCTGGTACCAGGGTACTGCATCATCGGCATCATTGGCCATAATAACAAGTGGCGTGGTTACTTTAGGTAAATGAAACAATGGAGAGTTTTCAATATACAGGTTTGGTTTCTCCCATAAAGTTGCACCAATACGGCTCTGTGTTTTTTCATACTGGAACTGCCTGTTCAACCCTGTTCCCCAGCGAATACCGCCATAAGCACTTGTCATATTTACTACCGGCGCACCTGCCCATGCCGCAGCATATAAATTGGTCCTGGTAATAAGGTGTGCAACCTGGTAGCCACCCCAGCTTTGCCCCTGTAAACCCAATTTGGTGCTGTCTGCATAACCCTGTTTTACCACGGCCCTTGTACCACTCAGGATATAATCATATGCACCTTGCCCGGGATATCCTTTTTTATACCAGATATCGGGAACAAAAACCACATAACCACGGCTCACAAAGAATGAAATATTCAGTCTCGAAGGTGTAGGTGATGGTGCATTATAACCATACAATCCCTGGCTGCTTCTTTCATAGAAATAAACAATCATGGGGTATTTCTTTTTCGGATCAAAATCCTCCGGTTTGTATACAATACCTTCTACTTCTTTACCTGTATAGGCTTTCCATTTAAAGAGTTCAGCCGTTCCCCAGTTGTATCCGGATTGTTGTGGATTGGTATTCGATAACTGTTTTACTACCCCATCTGCTAATTGCACATAAAGATTGGGCGACTGCTGGTAGGTTTCTTTTGTATATAACAGTACATGGGCATCTTTTGCTTTCTGAATAACAGGACTCATACTCATTTTTTCTTTGAATACCTGCTTGAATTCTTTATTGAACAGATTCATTGTCGCAAGACCTGTACTCTTATCACGTTCATCAAACAAACGAAGTAATAATGTCTGACCGGCTTTGATAAAACGTTCCTCCTGGTCCGTATTCACATAACGGAACGTGGTCTTATCTTTTCGTCCTGCTGTGAGGCGTACAGACGCTGCTTTTCCTTCCGGATCCACCTGCCAGATATCGTAACGGTCGTACACATAAACATACTGATCACCTTGCGACCATTTTACAATACCATATGCATTTGGATCATCAGGAACATCATTCGCTTCGTCACCCAAAGCTACTTTGATGTCTTTAGCCACCTGATACAATTGCTGTGTGCCGTTATTGTACACAAAGTATTGTTGCTTTTTTTCATCAAAGAATAAAAGGTATTTACCTGTGTACGATGGTTGCAGGTTCCCTCCTTTTAAATCTTTCCTGATCACTTCTGAAACGCCGGTTGTTGGATTTATTTTGTACACATCATTTAAACTAAACCCCTGCCATTGCGTGGCAATACGTTTCCCAAAATCAGATACACCATAAAATACGGCACCATCTCCTTCCTGTGTGGGTACAACAATACGTATTTTTTCATTGGCCAATTGTACCACCTGGTTTGAGGCCAGATCGTAGTAAGCTGTATAACTTCTACGCAATTCTGTATTCAGGTTTCTTAATTGAACAGGTTGAATGTAATCATCATTATAGTTCCATACATCTACACTAACCCTGTCCATTTCGGGAACAGTAGTATCGCGTACCGGCCAGATAGGTAATGTTGTCAGAAACAACCTGTTGCCCGATTTACTAAAGACAATGCTATTGGCATTATCGCTGATAGTCCAGTTGGCAGGCAAGCCGCTGGTTTTATTATCGGCAAGCAAACGCGCACTGTCCATTCCATCCTTGTGGTAATATAGTTTGTAGAATTTCTGCAGGGCCTTACTACTACTGTCTCTTTCAGTAACAAATGCCACTTGTGTTCCGGCTTCATCCATACGATAACTTTTGGCCTCATTAAAACGTTTAAAGATGACCGCCATACTATTATTTTTCAGGTTCAGTTTTGTGAGCGATGTCACAGACGATTCATCACTGTTCTTACGTGTTGTTTCAATCAGCAAAACAGTACCTGCTTTGTTAAAGAAATAGTCTTTTACCAGTGTAAACCTGCGTTCTTCTCCGGTAAGCAGATTTTTTAATACGAGTTCCGTTCCTTCCTCTACCCGCTCTGCTGCGGGTCTGGCTCCCGCACGATTGGTTCTTGCAGGTTGTAAAACAGACATACCATTCGTTTTTGCCAGGTTGGCCTTATTTCTAATACTATCCGCCACCCGCATAAGACTATCGGCCATCGATAACATGGCATTAATTTTTGTTAAAGAATCGGGTGTACGTGGGCGGTTCGCTTCCGGCAATGGTTTATCTAATAAATAAGCCAGCCAAACACCTGTTTCATCAGGAACTTTATAACTTTTAATACGTGGTACTTTTACAATCTCTGTTTTTCCTAAAGCTACAATGGCAAGGCTGTCTTTTGGCATTTCATCCGGGCGGCGTCTCTTGATCTTTGCATCTCTTGTATCCTTGAAAAATGGCCTGATCCGACAGATGGCAAACAGATTATCTTCAGTAATGGCAACATTATAACCACGGGGTATAACTACTTTATAGTCGCCAGATATACTTTGGATATACAGGTTACCATCTCCCTCCTGTGGGTTTACGGCATAGGCCACATATTTTCCATCATTACTAATTACTCTTTCACCCAATGCTTCCCATCTGTCATAAACAGTATGATCCAATGGCTTTTTTTGTGCAAGGATTTGAAGTGCCGGCAATAATAAAAGGACCAGCATGAGTTTTTTCATAGCGGTAGTTTTAGCAGATTTCGAAGATAATCAAACCCCGCAGTTTCCGGGATGGCTTTTGCTGGAAAATGATCAATGGGTGAACATTACCGGAAAAGCAATGTTTAGGTTATTTTCGTATAAACAGATTCATATCAAAGAGTGCTGATATTGGTGCTGCCGTAAAAGGAAAAAACGTATAGATACCTGCTTTTACAGAAACACAATATCGATTTACTGGTTGAAGCAATAATTAAGGACATTTTAATGACGAATCTTTATTCATATGTAGGAAAAGAAATATATTTCATGATACTAAACCTCCTCTGAAAGTTATACATGAATCAAATGCATTCATTTGAACTAAATACGTCTTTGCAAAGTATCCAACAAACAATCAGGATGATGGATCACTCTGATTTATTTGCCTGTATGCTGATCAATAAAGAGGGCTATTATGCTTATATCAATCAACGTTTTGCAGGTATTACCGGATGGCCCACATCGGGTATTGCTGCCACCAGAGCAGATGAACATATTCATTATGCTGATATTGAATTTTTCAGGTACCAGTTATTAAATTGTCTTAATAATCCCGGACAAAAGTTCCCGGTAACTGTTCGATATATTCATCGGGAACAAACACATACACTTCAATGGGAACTTTGTTGTTATGCCGATGAACAGAGGCCCCTTATTGCCGGTATTGGTGTTTTATTAAGCGGTGAACCTCTTGAAGAATTTGCCGCAACCCGCTATGCCCATCAGTTTAATGAATACCTTGACGGTGTACAGGATGGCTTTTTTGCGCTTAACCGGAACTGGGTTTTTACCAGGGTAAATCGTTTTTTTGAGCAGGTAACAGGGTTGAGCCGACATGACATGATTGGCAGGAATTTCTGGGATATTTTTCCTGAATCGCCCGATCAGCCTTATACCATTGCCATGCGTAAGGCATTTGACCAGGAGCAAACTATCACTTTTGAGCAACCCTGGCCACCCGACTATCATTTTGCCGTATCGGCCAGTCCGTCAAAAGAAGGTATTATTTGTTATTTCATTGATATCTCACTACAAAAGAAACAACAACTGGATTTGCTGGCCAATGAAATAAAATTAAAAGCCATTCTCGACAGCACCACAGATGTAAACATCATGATTAGTCCGGATATGCACATACTTAATTTTAACCGGACCGCAGGTCTGTTAGCGGAAGAATATTTTATGGCAAAATTATATGTGGGTGCTAATTTCATGGAGTACGTGATGCCTGAGTTAAGAGAATCGTTCCAGGAAAACTTCAACCTGGCATTATCTGGTGAAAAAATAACCACAGAACGACCGGTAGCACTACCAAATGGCGATGCTATGTGGTTCGAGTTTTTGTATTATCCTGTTTACAACGAAGCGGACAATATAATGGGAGTGGCAATGAATATTACCAATATTGACGGAAGAAAGAAAGCAGAAATGAAACTGCACCATCAGTATGATAAAATGCGTGAAATCGCCTATCTCCAGTCGCACGAAGCAAGGGCACCACTCAGTAATATTTTAGGGCTCATAAATGTGCTGATGCTCTACACAGAAAAAACAAATGATCCTGATATTCTCCAGGTACTGGAGCTCCTGAATGTAAGTGCAACAAGGCTCGATTCGGTAATTCAGAAAATTGTATCGAATACAAGACAGGAATAAATTTAGTTAGGTGATTTACTTTGTTTATGCTGCCTGATAACCCTGATCATTTGCAGTACCACAGAAAAAGTAATAAGCAGCACACCAATATAAAAACTATTTCCCAGCTGCTTCTGTTCTCCAAACAAAATAAAAGCAAGTGCTATACCATATACGGGTTCAAGATTCAGGCTCAGATTTTGTGTGAAAGCAGACACTTTTTTCAAAGCCTGTAACATCAGGTTCATGGCAAACACTGTACATAACCAACCCAGTATAAGTAACCAGAACCAATCAGACAATGATGGCAATACTGTTTCAACAGGATAATAGTATAGATAACCCGGCATCAATAATGTTAACAGCAACAGGCCTCCGCTTAATTCATATATCATCATTACACGGGGTTCTACTTTATTTACCTGTCTTTTATTCAATACTGTAAACAAGGCAGCCAGGATCGCAGAAATAATACCTGCACTAATTCCTTGCCTGTATCGCTGATCAAATTGAAAGATGAGTAAAATTCCTAGTAAACTGATCAACCCCAGCCCTACATCCCAAATGCTGAACTTTTTATGATTAAACACCGGTTCAAGCAAAGCAGTAAAGAGTCCTGTAGAAGCAAAACATACCAGCCCGATTGATACATTGGCCATTTTTATACTTCCGTAAAAAAATACCCAGTGAAGTGCGATAAGTGTACCAATACCTAGTAGTTTCCATACCATTGAAGCTGGAATACGCTCGAATTGTTTTTTGATTTGTAATAATGCCAGCAGGCTCACAACTGTAATCATAATCCTGTACCATACAAGCAACCCTTCATTGAGTTGTATGAGCGCACCTAATATACCAGTAAAACCTGCCAAAAAAACAGAAATGTGAAGTTTAATGAGTGCATCTCTCATATGCGCAGTTATGTGTGGCAATAAAGCTAATGAGAAAGGAATAAAGTTGCCCGTTGTGTGGGAAAACGCCAGGCTATGAGCTGTGAGCCATGAGCTATGAGCAAAACCGTGAATTATTCTTGTGTAGAAGTCAACTCCGATGCCTTAATTTTCTTAACTCGCAGTTCAAGGCTCGTAGCTCATAGCCAATAAAACACTCCTACGAACTCGCCACGCGCTTGCGGTAATTTCGAAACAGGCTGTGCCATTGAATTTTCAAAACGCCCATTACACCTTCCTTTATTATACCCTTGCTCATTTTACTCACCCCGATTTTGCGGTCGACAAATGTGATGGGTACTTCTTTTATTCTGAAACCCAGTTTCCAGGCCACAAATTTCATTTCAATCTGGAATGCATAACCCACAAACTCAATTTCATCGAGATTAATGGCTTCCAGTACCTGTCTTTTATAACAGACAAAACCTGCTGTGGGGTCATTTACAGGCATCCAGGTTAGCAACTTTGTATATAAAGCACCTCCTCTTGAATATAATTGTCTGTCCAATGGCCAGTTTTCTGTTTTACCGCCAGGTACATACCTGCTTCCAACCGCTACATCGGCCCCATCCTGTAAACAGGCATGGTATAATCTTTCAAGATCCTTTGGATTATGTGAAAAATCGGCATCCATTTCAAATATATAATCATAGAGTCGTGTAATGCCCCATTTAAATCCATGAATATATGCCGTACCTAAACCCAGTTTACCTTTTCTTTCTTCAATAAAGAGTTGTTCGGGGTATTGCGGCATCAGCAACTTTACAATATCCGCCGTACCGTCTGGCGACCCGTCATCAATCACCAGCACATGGTAGCCTGCATGTAATTCAAATACAGCTGCAATAATTGCGGCAATATTATCCTTTTCATTATAGGTTGGTATGATAACTAATTTCTTCAAAAGCTGTAACAGGTTGCTACGCTAAAATACAACACAGAACGATTGTTCGCTGTTCCCTGGAAAGAATTGCGGGAAATACGCTGTATTTAATGCAGACTTATCCTTTTTTTAACAGGGTTCTGTTCAGGATTTCGGTGAGTTTCTGTTTGGTATTCATCGGAAAATCGCCCTTCATCATCCAGTCGTAATACTGGGGCTCTTCTTTAAGTACCTGCGCAACAGTTTTACCTTTGTGTTTTCCAAAATTGAATACTTCTACCCCGTTTTCTTTTATAAAACGACGGGCAAAATCAACAATATCATCTTCTCCGGTAAATTTCACGATACTATCTACCGTATCACCAATCTGGGGATAACGCTCCACCTGTGCCTCTAATACTTCCCAAGTGGCGGTGGCATCTGCTTCAGCACTGTGTGCCGCCTCAAGATTTTTCTGGCAATAAAATTTATACGCTGCACTTAAAGTACGCTGTTCCATCATGTGAAATACCTTCTGAACATCGACCAGTTTTTTTCCATCAACAGAAAATTCTATTCCAACCCGGAGAAATTCTTCAATCAGCATGGGAATATCAAACCGGTTGCTGTTGTATCCACCCAGATCACATTGTTCGATGAACTGTTTTACTTCATTCGCCACCAGTTTGAAACTCGGTGCATCTTTTACCATCTCATCGGTAATACCATGTATATCACTCGAACTTTTGGGAATGGGCATCAATGGATTGATGAGTTTACGTTTTACCTGTTTGGTTCCATCAGGATTGATCTTTACGATCGCAATTTCTACAATACGATCGGTACTGATATTTACACCTGTTGTTTCAAGATCAATAAACGCAAGTGGACGACTGAGTTGCAATTTCATGATGCGAAGTAAATACTTTAATTGTTAATTACTGTCTTTTAGATGTTGCTCCATCAACTGGTTCGCGAGAAAGGGAATATCCAGCCCGTCATAATTACCACTACTCATCAGTAAGAGGCTGGCATTTTTATAATTTCGGGACGATAACCAGCCTGACAATGTCTGACTATCTGTAAAAACAATCAGGTCTTTTTTATTGAATCCTTTTTCTATTGCAGCAACCGGCAAGTCGGGAAGTCTTTTTATTTCCAGTGCATGTTTTGAGTAAAATACAACAGCTTCATCGGCTGGCTCCAGTGCACCATTGTATTCTTTCATGAATGTTTCATTGAGGCTGCTGTAAGTATGCAGTTCAAGTATAGCCAATAGTCTTCGTTCGGGGAATTGTTTTTTTACCGCTTCTATTGTTGCTTTTACTTTACTTGGCGCATGAGCAAAGTCGCGGTAAATGGCGCAATCACTGGAAGATGCCAGCAACTCTAACCTTTTTGCAGCCCCGGTAAAACTGCCAATAGCAGTTACAAATGCTTCTGCTTTAATACCAAGTTCTTTGCAGGCATAATAGGCAGCATAAAGATTCATCAGGTTATGATTACCGAAAACCTTCAGCGGTCCTTTTACCGCATCGATGGTAACTGTTGTAAGTCCATTTTCGATTGTATGTTCAGGGATGAAATAAGGTTGATAACGTATATCGTTTCTCTTATTGGCCATTACCAGCTCTTTTAATACCGGGTCCGATTCATTGTAAATAAGAATTCCGCCTTTCTCTATCCTGTTGATAAAAATGGTAAACTGTTCGAGATAAAAATCGAATGTCGGGAACACATTGATATGATCCCATGCTATTCCGGTTAAGATGGCAACATGCGGATACAGAAAATGAAACTTGGGTTTACGTTCTATAGCACTGGCCGGATATTCATCTCCTTCACATACAACCACCGGGGCATCTGTAATATTTACAGACTGACTAAACCCTTCCACCCTTGCGCCTACCAGGTAATCAAATGATTGCTCCGTATGCTTCAGCACATGCATGATCATACTGGTGGTCGTTGTTTTACCATGGCTCCCTCCAACTACAACACGGGTCTTGTTTTGACTTTCGTGATAGATATATTCAGGGAAGGAATAAATTTTCAATCCAAGTGAAACTGCTTTTTGTAGTTCAGGATTATCCTGTTTGGCATGCATACCAAGGATCACTGCGTTCAGGTCAGGGGTAATCATACCTGGCTGCCAGCCTATTTGTGCCGGTAATAAACCCTGTTCCATAAGATTGATTTTAGCAGGTTCAAAAATTTCATCATCTGTTCCGGTAACCCGGTAGCCTTTTTTATGCAATGCAATGGCCAGCTGGTGCATTACACTTCCACCGATGGATATAAAATGAACCTTCATAATAATTGATTGATTTCAATCGTTTTATACAAATTAACGAATCCGCAACTGTACACGAAGCAACAATTTAACTTATTTCTGTATCTTTGTTACAGCGCAAAATACAGTCAAAACGCCAACTTAATACAACACACATGAAAAAGATAGCCGCTTTAATGCTCCTGTTTGTAATCAGCGCTGCATTGGTTAGCTCCTGTACTTCTTCTAAAAGCAGAGGTTGCCCTACTACCAACCCCCGTTATTTTAAACCCTGAGCAGATATAAACTTATTTGATTGTAAGATTGTTTGATATAAATGATGAATTGGAATACACTTAGTTCAGGAGCACAGTTAGAAGAAATAAAATCGGCCTCCTTCCAGCAACCCCAGGTTATTTTTAAACACAGCACTCGTTGCAGCATCAGCTCCATGATTCTCAACCGGCTTGAAAGAAGTGAAATACCCGACCAGATCCGTTTCCATTATCTTGATCTTCTCGCATATCGCACACTTTCTAACCAGATAGCTGAAGATTTTTCCGTTTACCATGAATCACCACAGGTATTACTGATTAAAAATGGTGAATGTATTTATGATGAGAGTCACCAGGGCATTAATATAGATGAAATACAAGAACAGGCTGCCTTGTAAATTCCCCTTGTTACATTATTCTTTTACATTCAGTAAATTGCTGAAAAGTCAGTTTCATGACCATAACTGTATTTGGCGCAACCGGACAGGTAGGTAAGTATGTAGTATCAGAGGCCCTGGCAGAGGGTTATACTGTGAGGGCTTTTGGCCGCTCCGTTGATTCTTTAATAGATAAAGACATTTCATCCGATCAACTGCAGGCTATTAAAGGATATGTATTTGAGGAAGAAGATGTTTATGCAGCCGTTCAAGGTGCCGACGCCGTTGTTTCGGTATTAGGTGGCGCTTTCGACGGAAAGGATCGTACCAGGAGCCTGGGTATAAAGAATATTATTAAGCAGATGGATAAAGCGGGTGTAAAAAGAATTGTGGCACTCGGCGGAATGGGCATATTAAATGCCAATGAGCATGAAGAAGGATTACTGATTGAGCAGGCTGACTATCCGGAAGAATATAAACCTGTTGGACTTGAACACCTGGCCGCATTTCGTTCACTGGAAGGTTCTGGTCTTGAATGGACCTTTATCTGTTCTCCCGACATTCTTGATCAACCTGGCAACAGGCAATATATCACATCAGCCAACTATGCTCCTCAACCCAATCATTTTCAGGTAACAGCAGCTGATCTGGCAGACTGTATGTTGAAGTGTATTCGTAACAGGCAGTATATAAATCAGCGTGTAGGGATTAGCAGGCTATGAGCTATGAGCTATGAGCTATGAGCAAAACTTCATAGTCATCATGTTTATTGTTAAGCTACCAAATTTTTCATTCCTCATTTACGATTCACCATTCACACTTCCTTCTTCATCAACCAGTCTCTCTGCACATCTTTTCCGAGTACAAAATCGTGTTCTGAAAATTTTCGGAAGCCAAATGAAGTATAGAAATCAATGGCTCTTTTGTTATGCTCCCATACACCAAGCCAAATGGTATTGCTATGTATTGATTTTGCACATTGAACAGCGTGTAACATCATTGCTTTTCCCACACCTTTTCCAATCATATTTTTCCTTGCATAAAAGCGACAGATTTCAATGGCATTATTGGCATCAGCAAGCTCAATAGGAGTACCCGGTTTCATTTTGATATAACCTGCCGGTTCTTCTTCATGCATAGCAAGAAAGAAAATATTGGATGCATCAAACAACTCTTCCATCAATAATGCTGTACTGAATTGCTGCTCCATGAAGAGTTCCATGTCTTCAGCTGTATTCTGTTCTGCGAAGCTATCATAGAAGGTTTCGCGGCTAATAGCCGCAATCAATGAAGCATCTTCTTTTTGCGCTCGTCTGATATGAATATCGGTCATCTGGTTTATACAAAAACATTTTCAATAACCATGGCGCTTGCTCCACCACCTCCGTTACATATACCGGCTGCTCCTATTTTTCCACCGTGCTGTTTAAGTACATTGATGAGGGTAACAATAATTCTTGCTCCACTGCAACCCAGTGGATGACCCAGTGAAACAGCGCCACCATGCACATTTACTTTGGAAGCATCAAGGTTCATCTTTTGCATATTGGCAATACCTACCACAGAAAAAGCTTCGTTAAGTTCTACAAAATCAATGTCAGTCATTGAAAGTCCGGCTTTGGCTACTGCTTTCGGAACTGCTAATGATGGCGTGGTAGTGAACCATTCCGATGCCTGTTCCGCATCGGCATAACTGCGCATAATGGCCAGTGGTTTTATTCCCATTGCATCTGCTTTTTCTTTACTCATCAACACTACAGCAGCAGCGCCATCATTCATGGTTGAAGCATTTGCAGCTGTTACGGTTCCGTCTTTGGTAAAAGCAGGTTTAAGTTCAGGTATCTTATCAAATTTTACATTGAATGCATTTTCGTCCCTGGCAAACAAAACAGGTTCCCCTTTTCGTTGTGGAATAGGTACAGGTACAATTTCCGCTTCAAAATTTCCGTTGTTCCAGGCTGCCTGGCTTCTTTTATAACTTTCAATAGCAAATGCATCCTGTTCCTCACGTGATATATTGCATTCTTTTGCGCAAAGTTCTGCAGCGTTCCCCATGGCATAATTATGATACACATCAGTAAGTCCGTCTTTTGCAAGCCCGTCTATCATCTGTACATTTCCATATTTATTGCCCCATCGCAGGTTGGGTGAGTAAAAAGGCACATTACTCATACTTTCCATTCCACCGGCCACAATAATATCTGCATCGCCTAATAAAATAGACTGGGCTCCTTGTGCAATTGCTTTCATACCACTTGCACATACTTTATTAACTGTTGTACAAACCACAGCATCGGGCAGCCCGGCAAATTTTGCGGCCTGCCTTGCCGGGGCCTGACCTGTATTTGCCTGTATAACACAACCCATTAATATTTCCTGTACAGCGGCAGGCTGTATTCCCGCTCTTTCCACAGCAGCCTTAATGGCAATGGCTCCCAGTTGTGGTGCAGTAAAATCTTTTAAACTCCCGCCAAATGAACCCATTGGCGTACGTACAGCCGATACGATATATACAGTTTTTGTTCCCATTTTCTGATTTTGAAATGCAAATATAAAGCAATCATACTAACAAGTGTTAGCATGTGTGTTTTTTAAGAATAATCTGTTAATCCGTATCTGCATTAAAAGTCGCAGATGATTAGAGCTGGCTGGCTGCAAACAAGCTTATCTTAGTGTTAAGATCAGGGAATATGCATTGGATGAAAAAATCTACCCGTTTATTACTCGTTACATCACTTACGCTATTGATGAGTTTTATGGTTATGCCGGATTGTACTCAATTGAAAAAAGGAATATTTCATAGTTATAATAAAACAGGCACGCATTTTATCATCAACAGAATTGATGGTGTTCAACAAGACATCAATACCAAAACAAACGATACCACTTACTGGAAGATAGATTGGCTGTCAGACTGCCGTTTTGCCGCAACCTATTTAACCGGTTCTGGTCCCAAAACACCGGAAGAGAAAAATTTTTACCAGAGTGCCGTCTTATTTTATGAGGTAAAAGTAATAGCCGATAATTATTATGTGGGAACCACTACGGTTAAAGCTCCAAATGGAACAAGTATGTCGACCGATACAACCTGGTTTGTGGAGAAAAAGCAGTAAAAGGAACAAGAAACAAGAAAGAAACCCTGATTGCGAAAATGATTATTGTTTGTGAGTGAAATATTTTTCACATTCACCATTGACCTCCAAAGGAGTCCTTCGGACATTCACGATTATTATTTGAATCCCCCCAACCCTCTTTAACCCATAAATATGAAGAGGATTTTTTCTCTCCTTATTCTTCGAGTAATTTTATTCCTGTTTGAGTGAATGCTATCTTTCTTTGTTTATAGAGATTGCCAGTTGTCATTTTGAATGTTTTTTTGCTCATCCCGAAGAAATCATAAATTGCTTCCGGGGCCGACTTATCGTTATAAGGCAGGTAACCATTGTTTTCCTGCAGCAGGCGCAGTAATTTCCCCGCTTCATCTTCTACTTTCTGGAATCCGGGCTTACCCAGAACCACATCAATTTTATTGCCGGGTAATATTTTCTTTACAAAACCTTTTAGCTTATCGCCTATTTGTATGTCGCCAAATATTTCATTCTGGTGAATAATACCTGTATGAAGATTATTGATGATGACCACAAAACCCAGTTCCGATTTTCTATACACCAGTAGATCAACCTGATCCATTTCTTTTACAGTTAACTGCTCATTACTCAACAATTGCTCCAGTTTTTCAGTTGCCGCTACCCTGCCGGTCATTTCATCGATATAAAGTTTCACGAGGTATTCGCCGCCTTCGCGCATACCACCCAGTTGTTTGGATGCAGGTACAAAAAGATCCTTCATCAACCCCCAGTCAAGAAATGCACCCTGACGGGTTATAGCCACTGCTTTCATTTTTACAATATCTCCCACGCAGGCTTTTGCTTTTTGTGTGGTGGCAATAAGCCGGTTATCTGAATCGTGGTAAACGAATACATTCAGTTCATCTCCAATTTTTAATCCTTTCGGTGCAAAACGGGTAGGTAATAATATACCATCTTCCCCATTATCGAGGTAAAATCCAAAATCTACTTTTCTTGATACTTTTAATGTATTGTATTTGCCTACCAGCACTGGCTCCATAAAACAGTTTAAGAAGCAAAAATAGGTTAGTTTATTGGTTTGAAGTTATTAATACCTTATTAATGCAGCTTTCCACTACTGTTAGCAACTTTACAGAAGCCGCATGAAATGCTTTAAATATTTTGCAGCCGATGAACCTGATCAAGCCCCTAACTGGATTATTGTTTTTATTTTTTGGCTGGAAACAAACCATACTTGCACAACAGGTAAATGGCCACTGGTATGGGGTTGGTAAAGTTATTGTTCCGGGTGAACACAGTGCCTACCTGGCAGAGCTGATATTGAAACAAAAAGGCAAAACGGTTACCGGTGAATTACTTTATTATTTTCGTGACAGCCTGTTTAAATTAAACGTGAACGGTATATTCAACAGCCAGAACAGGCAACTTATTTTTAAACCAGCTCCTTTTATTTATTATTTATCCAGGAGCACAAGAAACGGGATCGACTGCATACTTACGGGTAATTTTACACTGATTGTTAATCGTACCGAATCTATATTAAACGGCGCTTTTGAAAGTGATGCGGCACATCGGTTTACTACACCGCCAATTCAGTTTCGTTTCAGGTATTCAACAGATACGCTTCCGGTAAAGGTTGATTTATTAGTTCAGGCAGATGAGGATGACCTTTTAACAGACACAGCTGTAGTTCCAGTCATTGCAGGCGCTACAATAATAGCTACTCAAAAAATTGATTCCTTATTTCAATTAAGAGAAAAATTATTTGTACGCGAGATTGAAATTTCAGGTGATCCTCTAAGACTTGAATTATACGATAACGGAAGTATAGATTATGATTCTGTATCTGTTTACCTTAATAACCAACTGCTGATCCCAAAAGTAAAACTGGATCATAAGGCCATTCAGAAAACGATACGCTTAGATAGTACCCTTACATATCATGAATTAAGCATGTTCGCAGAAAACCTGGGTATGATTCCTCCTAATACTGCCGCATTGATTATTTATGATGGCGAGAAAAGATATGAATTGATTCTGACCAGCGACCTGAACAAAACAGCTACCATCAGGCTAAAGAACAGAAGAATGTTCAATACACAATAATAATCTTGATGTAATCCTGCAATCGGATATTCCATATTCATCATTCAAACAGTTCCTGTTGTTGGTTATCTTCTTTCGGTTTTTGTTCCCATTCCATTTCAATGCTCTTGTTAAAATCGGTCAGCTTTGCGCCTACTGCTTTCCAGCCCATTACTTCTACCATTTTGGCCACTTTAAACTTAGCTTTTCTAACCTGCGCGCCCTTACCTGTTTGTACAGCCAGTATTGGTTCTTTATCTGTTGTAACAGCTTCCAGACGATTACCCTCTCCTTCCTTAATAAACAGGAACTGGGTTTTCAAAGTACTTGTTTCTATTTTAAAACGTTTGATATTGTATTGACGTTTATCATTATCAAGGTAAACCGCTGTTATAATTTTATTGGCATCAAATTTCTCAACCAATGCAATCTTTTCCGGCTCAAAACGCTGGGTCATTTCGGTGTCGGTAAGTTCGTAACTGCCATCATGATAAACGACCAGTAATTTTTCATCTTCAAAACTTCCTAAATATTGTCCCTTTTCTTCTGTATTCAGTCGGCCAAACTTATCATCGAACCAGAGCTTACGACCAGCAAGTGTACTCTTTCCGGCTTCTTTTAGTTTAACAGCTTTTATAGGGTATTTAGTTACCTGGTTCCCCATACTGCTTCTTCCCTTGATTTCCAGTTCCTCAAAATAGAAATCAAACTCTTTATTACGGGCCGTGCAATTCGGACTCAAAACAATTTTCACAACTTCCGCCTCACCATTCAGGTTGGCCGTAAAATAATGTACCTTACTTTTATCGGAGCCTTTGGTAAGATCATATTCTTTTTCCCTTGTAATACCCGTTACATTGAAACGTTTCGCATAACTGGTTCCACTGGCACCATCCAGGTAAATCATATTATAGGTGGTACGCTCGTCATTTTTCTGGAATACAGCAGCATGTAAAATATCTTTCCCGATAAATACCTTATCAGATACTTTCACCACTTTCATGGTACCTGAGCGGGTGAAAGCAATAATATCATCATAATCAGAACAATCGCAGAGAAACTCATCTTTTTTCAGTCCGGTACCAATAAACCCTTCCGAACGGTTGATGTATAATCTGGTATTGGCAATGGCCACCTGTTTTACCTGGATAGTATCAAATTCTTTGATTTCTGTTTTACGTTCCCGTCCCTTACCATATTTTTTTAACAGGTTCTCAAAATAAGCCACCGCAAAATCAGTCAGGTGCTCCAGGTCGTATTTTACCTGTTTGATATCTGCTTCTATAGTTTGTATCTGATCATTCAATTCATTAATATCAAGTCTGTAAATTCTTCTTACAGGTTTCTCTGTTAGTTTGAGAATGTCTTCTCTTTCAATGGCCCTTTTCAGTTTTTTCTTAAATGGGGTGAATGCTTTATCAATTGCTGCAATCACAGCATCCCAGGTAGCATGTTTCTGTTCGAGTTCTTTGTATATCTTTTCTTCAAAGAATATTTTTTCGAGAGAGGTATAGTGCCATTTATCCTCCAGTTCACCCAGTTTAATCTCCAGCTCTCTTTTCAGCAGCGCCTTGGTATTTTCTGCAGACACTTTCAGCAATTCATGTACACCCATGAATTGTGGCTTATGATCCACAATTACACAGGCATTGGGTGAAATGCTTACCTCGCAGTCTGTAAATGCATATAATGCATCAATAGTAATATCCGGTGAAATACCTGCGGACAAATCAATATGTATTTCTACATCTTTAGCAGTTACATCTGTTACTTTTTTAATTTTAATTTTCCCCTGGTCATTGGCTTTGGTAATACTCTCCATTAACTGGGTAGTAGTTACGCCGTAAGGAACATCTTTTATTATCAGTGTTTTCTTATCCAGTTCTTCTATATGAGCCCTTACTCTTACCTTACCTCCTCTTTTTCCTTCATTGTAATTGGCCACATCAATCATGCCTCCCGTCTGAAAATCGGGAAATATTTCAAACCGTTTGCCTTTGAGGTATTTAATGGATGCCTCAATCAGTTCACAAAAATTATGCGGTAATAATTTAGTAGATAACCCCACTGCAATACCATCGGCACCCTGTGCCAGTAATAAGGGGAATTTCATGGGCAGTGTTACAGGCTCATTTTTTCTGCCGTCGTAACTCAGCTGCCATGTAGTTGTTTTTGGATTGAATGCCACATCGAGGGCAAACTTCGATAAACGCGCCTCAATATATCTTGAAGCAGCTGCTTCATCACCCGTTCTTACATCACCCCAGTTACCCTGTGTTTCAATCAGTAAATCTTTTTGTCCCAGGTTCACCAATGCATCGCCAATACTTGCATCCCCATGGGGGTGGTATTGCATGCTCTGACCAATGATATTGGCCACTTTATTAAAGCGACCATCATCCATTTCTTTCATGGCATGCAAAATCCGGCGCTGTACGGGTTTTAAACCGTCTTCAATGGCCGGTATAGCACGTTCTAATATTACATAAGAGGCATAATCGAGAAACCAGTTACGGTATTGCCCCTGTACCCCTGTTTCATTCTCGAAAATTCTGTTCGGTTGTTTTTCTTTCGCCATGTCTGCTTCATTTGTGATCGCTACTGTTCCAGTCTGAAAGTATCGTCTTTTGCATCTTCAAGACCATTCAGTTCAAACACGATGATATCTGTATCTGCTATTACTTCATGCCAGGCCCATGGTTGAATTTTTACCATGGCCGGTGCTTTTACTTGTACACTCCCTTTCTCATTGCTACGCACATCAAGCCAGTTTACGGTTGCTTCTCCCTGCATAATGATGATCTGCTCCGGGTTTTTCTGTACCGCTGTACCCTTATGATAATGTCTCCCACTGGCACTACCCGCTTTCCTGTAAGCAATAATAAACTGCCCCGTTCTGTCTGTATCAAAAAAATGTGTGGCTCCTCTTTCATCTTCCGCCACCTGTTGCACAGGAATAACTTCTACCATACACACTTCAATTATACTGTTTCTGTTGTTATCGGTTGTGAAGCCGATGCTGTTTTTACCGTAATCTCTTTCCAGCCCCTGTTCCAGTCACCTGCTGTTTCCAGTTTGCCGGCAGCCACGAGCTCCCGTATACGCCATACAAGAAACACATCACCCGTTTTTACTTTCATTTTAGTTAGGGTATTGGTAATAATCTTATTCAGTTTTTGTGCCTCACCCGTGATATTCATCAGTATATCTTTATCATAAAACTCCAGTTCCTTACCAATAATTTTTTTTCCGCCTTCCAGGTAACGAACCCATGCATTATCTACACAAAGTTTTTTCCACTCATCGGGATCTACTTCAAACTCACTGGGGGTAATGGGACGCGCCAGTTTTTTTGCCTTCAGAAATTCCTTTGGCTGAATTTCATGCAGGTAAGAAGGATAAAATATTTGCCCCTTTTCATTAATAAAAGGCAGGTTATTCAGGTACAACACCTGTACGCGGCCCTGGTATTCTTTTAACTGGCTCATCAGCCAATAATAACCACATACATCATGGGCATTTTGGGCCATCCATATCCATACTTCTGTTCCAGGCTCTTCATCGAGTTGTTTAAGTAACTGATGAACCGTTAATTTATCATCAACAATATTGATCTGCTCCGTATAAGGAGAAAACTCCAGCAGGTTTTTCCACCAGTTGCGCCGAGCCTGGTAGCCTTCCGTTTCATAAATATCACCCAACGGCCCGGCCGCATAATCATCTTTTATTTCTACAATACTGCCTTGCAGGGTTTCATCCAGTTCAATTGCCTGTTGTAGGGCAGTTACATTTGCTGTTTCAAAAACAATATGAATCATCTTTTCTTTTTCTTTCTTATGTTAATAATCAGTCAACAAGATCGAGTTCCACTTTCAGGTTATTGATGATGAACTCCTGGCGTTCCATGGTATTCTTTCCCATATAATATTCAAGCAGTTGCTGAATATGATCGCCTTGTTCAAGAATAACCGGCTGTACCCTCATTTCTTCGCCGATAAAACGACCAAACTCTTCGGGAGAAATTTCTCCTAACCCTTTAAATCGGGTAATCTCCGGCTTACCACCAAGTTTGGTTATGGCCGCCTGCTTTTCAGTTTCATCATAACAATAAATAGTTTCCTGTTTGTTTCTCACCCTGAACAAAGGTGTTTCGAGTATGTACACATGACCACGTTTTACCAGGTCAGGAAAGAACTGCAGGAAGAAAGTCATCATCAGCAAACGGATATGCATACCATCCACGTCCGCATCTGTTGCAATAACAATATTGTTGTACCGCAACCCTTCCATACCTTCTTCAATATTCAAAGCATGTTGCAGGAGGTTAAATTCTTCATTTTCATATACCACTTTTTTAGTGAGCCCAAATGCATTCAATGGCTTACCCCGTAAACTGAATACCGCCTGCGTATCAACGTTTCTTGATTTGGTAATACTTCCACTGGCACTATCACCTTCGGTTATAAAAATGGTAGCGTTTTTCTGGAGCGCAATAAATTCTTCTTTATTCTTTGCAGGCAGATCATCACTTAAGTGCACCCTGCAATCGCGTAATTTTTTGTTGTGCAGATTAGCTTTCTTGGCTCTTTCATTGGCCAGTTTTTTGATACCAGCCAGCTCCTTTCTCTCCCGCTCACTTTGCTCAATACGTTTACGCAGTGCATCTGATACAGCTGGATTCCTATGCAGGTAATTATCCAGCTCTTTTGCCAGAAATTCTTCCACAAATTTCTTCATGGTCGGACCACCATCGTACACATTCTGTGAACCTAGCTTGGTCTTTGTCTGGCTCTCAAATACAGGCTCCTGTACACGAACAGAAATAGCCGCTACAATACTTCCACGGATATCTGCCGCATCATAATCCTTTTTATAATAATCGCGTATAACTTTAATATAGGCTTCCCTGAATGCCTGCTGATGGGTTCCTCCCTGTGTGGTGTACTGACCATTTACAAAAGAGAAAATATCTTCACCATAATCATTGTTATGAGAAAGGGCTACTTCAATATCTTCTCCTTTTAAATGAATAATGGGATAACGGAGTTCATCAGCATTGGTTTTGCGTTCCAATAAATCGAGCAGACCATTTTTGCTGACATATTTTTTTCCATTGAAATGAATAGACAAACCCGCATTCAGGTAACAATAGTTCCATAGCTGGCTCTCGAGGTATTCATGAATAAAATGAAAGTTCCGGAACACGGTTTCATCCGGAACAAAACTCACCAATGTTCCATTCGATTCTGAAGTTTTTTGTTCCTTATGGTCTTTTACCAGTACTCCTCTTTCGAACTCTGCTGTTTTTTCTTTTCCGTCTCTGTGAGAAGTAACTTTAAAATACTGGCTCAGTGCATTCACCGCCTTGGTACCCACACCATTTAAACCCACACTTTTCTGGAAGGCTTTACTGTCGTATTTTGCACCGGTATTAATTTTACTTACCACATCCACCACTTTACCGAGGGGAATACCACGTCCATAATCACGAATGGTTACCTGTTTTCCTTCAATACCAATCTCAACCTGTTTTCCAAAACCCATGGTATGTTCATCGATACAGTTATCCAGCACCTCTTTAATGAGTACATAAATACCATCATCGGTGGCGGAGCCATCTCCTAATTTACCGATATACATACCCGGACGCAAACGGATATGTTCACGCCAGTCGAGCGACCGTATGGAATCTTCATTATACTCGTTCAAATTCTTCTGTTCAGCCATTTGCAATCAGTTTAATCAGTCACGCAATCCATCCTGTAAAAAACCAGGCTTATTTCTCAACCCGCAAATCTAACCACCTCAACTCCCGGTACAATTTTACTTTTCTACAAATAGGCTTTTCATGTGGATAAAAGAGTAAAAAATGTTGATTTGCCCTTCTTTATTGTCCAAGCCCCTACCTTTACCCCATCAAACAGCCTGAAAAATACCTTGTAGAGAATCTTGAACAGATAGCCGCACTGGCCCTCGAAAGAGCATCTGAAAACGACCTGTTTGCCCTGAAAATAAAGGAAATGGACCCCGTTCGGGTCGACAGCCTGGTTCAGCAGTTGAATAGTGAAATATCTCCAAAAATAGACTGTACCAAATGTGGTAACTGCTGCAAAACTTTACTGATTAATGTCAGCGAACAGGAGGCTGCTCATTTGAGCAATCATCTTCAATTAAAGAGAACAGATTTTGATGATAAATACCTGGAAAAAGGCAGCAATGGAATGATGCTGATGAAGAGTATACCCTGTTCATTTCTGCACCACAACAAATGTACCGTTTACGAATACAGGTTTGAAGGCTGTCGCGAATTTCCAGCCATGCATTTACCCGGATTCAGTAAAAGATTATTTACCACCCTCATGCACTATGGCCGCTGCCCCATCATTTTTAATATTGTTGAGGAAATGAAAGGACAGATTTCGGATGTCTGATGTCGGACGTCTGATTTTTTGATTTTTGACTTTTGGTTTCTGGTTAATAATTGCTCCATTTATTTCATCTTTACCCCACATATCAGACATCATACATCCGACATCAAAAAATCCTCCTCTTATGGTTGCTTTTGGAATAGACATACTGCTTTGTGAACAGCCTTCCTGGAAAGGGTTACGGATAGGCATGGTTACCAATGAAGCAGCTACCACCTGTTTACTGGAACCATCGAGACAGGCTTTACTGAAAGCGGGATTTAATATTCAAGTGCTTTTTTCACCGGAACATGGATTAGATGTTCGTGGTGCAGACGGACACCCGATTAAAGATGGCACTGATACACTTACCGGTTTGCCGGTCATCAGTTTATATGGCGAAAGACTAAGCCCAACAGCTACCCATCTTTCAGCTATTGATCTGCTGATTGTTGATGTACCAGATATCGGCAGCCGTTTTTATACTTATTTATGGACACTTACCCATATCATAGAAACAGCAGCAGCCTGTCATAAAAAACTGATTATACTTGATCGCCCCAACCCCATTTCCGGTAACCTGCAACTGTGTGAGGGACCAATGCTTGATGAAAGCAATAGTTCTTTTATAGGAAGATGGGCCATGCCTGTAAGACATAGCTGTACTTTGGGAGAATTGGCGCTTTATTTTAATCATGCGAGAAATATTGGAGCAGAGATTGAGGTGATTAAATGTGAAAAATGGCAAAGAGATATGTTTCAGCCAGACTGGGGTATTCCTTTTGTACCTACTTCTCCGGCTATACAAAGTTTTCAATCGATGTTATTGTATCCCGGACTTTGTTTACTGGAAGCCACCAATATCAGCGAAGGAAGGGGTACTGATGTAAGTTTTGAATCTGCAGGAACTCCCTGGCTAAATGCCGCTGTGCTAGCCGATATGCTCAATAATATGTCAGGCGGCGAACTTGTTGCTACAACCATTCAGTTCACACCCGCACACAGTAAATTCGAAAAACAATTATGCCATGCGGTACACATGAAAGTAGATGACCACTCCTGTTTCAATGCGGTAATGAATGGAATGATATTGATTAAACTGATCAAAAGTCTTCATCCATCTCAATTTCAATGGGCCACCTATCCAACCAGTGTAAACCCGTCGGGCAAAGGACATCTCGATAAATTACTGGGTATTTCAAATAGTGAATCAATACTCGATCTTCCCATACCCGCGTTTATGGCTGCCATCACTAAATACTGCAGGTGTAAGGAATGGGAAGAGGGGATGAGGGCTTATTTATTATATTGAAAGCAGAGGTTAGGAGTTAGAGGTTAGGGATTAGTTGATCCTTTTTTATGTAATTCTATATTTAAAACCTAACTCCTAACTAACCTCTAACTCCTATCCCCTATCCCCATACAAATCCCTCACCACCACACTTGCAGCTACCCAACCGAAAATAGCGGGCATATAGCTGATGGTGCCGATGATGGACTTTTTGGGGTATGCTTTTTCGGTTTCAATGATCCGGCTCTGATCCACTCTTTCTCCGCTGAAAACAACTTTTAGTCCTTTATAGATGCCGAGTTCGTGTAGTCGTTTGCGCACATATCTTGCAAGGTTACACTGATGCGTTTTGGAAATATCTGTTACCTCCACTTTTGAAGGATCCACTTTTCCACCCGCCCCCAATGAACTTACAATGGGTATTTTTCTGTCGATACAGGCTTTAATAAAATATACTTTTGGGGAAAGGGTATCAATACAATCAATGGCATAATCAAAACCACCCTGATCGAGTATTTCATTGGTACGCTCATCACGAATAAATTCAGTGAGCACAGTCAGATCAAGATCGGGATTAATATCTTTTAGTCTTTCTGCCATCACTTCTGCTTTCAGTTGCCCGGCTTTTGAATGAATAGCGGGTATCTGGCGGTTACAATTACTAAGATCAACCGTATCAGCATCTACAATGGTCATTTTACCCACACCGGCACGGGCTATCATTTCGGCACATATGCCTCCCACGCCTCCCAAACCGACCACCAGTACATTTTTGGTCATGAGTTTTTCAATCGGTTCATCACCCAATAAGAGCTGGGTGCGGCTCATCCAGTATGGTACCATCTTTGATTTTTTGATTTGGTGATCTTTGATTTCTGATTTGCTTATCTTTCTATCCAGAAATTTAATGTACAAAAATGTAGTTCCTATGCGGTTTTATAAAATAATTGTTACGCTGCTGGTTGGGTTTGCTTCTTTTGAAGCTGTTGCACAAAACAATCCTGTCAAGGTATTAGAATCGGGCAAACGTGTTAGTTTTCGGGGGCTTAGCGTTGTAAACGATCAGGTCTTCTGGACCAGTGGCAGTAATGGTACCGTGGTGCGATCGCTTGATGGCGGTAAAACACTGGAATGGCTTACTGTTCCCGGTTACGAAAAAAGAGATTTCAGGGATATTGAAGCCATCGATGCAACAACAGCCATAATTATGGCCGTTGCCGAACCTGCTGTGATTCTTAAAACAAAAGATGGCGGAAAAAGCTGGAACAAAGTATTTGAAGATACCACAAAGGGCATGTTTATGGATGCGATGGATATGCTGGTGGATTCAACACAGATTAAAAGAAGCAAGAATCAAGGATCAAGGAAACAGGATAATACAGCTCCTACTCATACACTGATTGTGGTGGGTGACCCTATCAATGGAAAATTATTTGTAGCAATGTCGTTCGATTCGGGTGACAGCTGGCATGTAATGCCAAAACCCGAATCGAAAGATGATGTAAGATTTGTTCCTGATACCGAAGCCATGTTTGCATCGAGCGGCACTAATGTAAAATTGACCAACTGGAACGACTATTCTCCTACGCTGCTGGTTACGGGAGGAAGCAAAGCGAGACTAAAAGATTTAACGCTTCATAATTTCAACGATTCTTTACCAATCATGCAGGGAGGCACTTCTACAGGTGCCAATTCTATTGATGTATGTAACAAAACAAAATCGGCGGTAATTGTGGGTGGTGATTTTGCAAAAGATAGCATAGGTTCCAATAACTGTGTGCTTGTTTCTTTCCGAACAGGTAAACCTGTGTATTCTTTACCTGAAACAATGCCCCATGGATTCAGATCCTGTGTTGTTTATCTTGATGAAAATAATCTTGTTGCCTGCGGCACTTCGGGTATAGATATTTCGAAAGATGCAGGTAAAAACTGGCAGCTCATTTCAAAAGAAAGTTTTCATGTGGTACAAAAAGCGAGAAACGGTAAAGCCATTTTTATGGCTGGTGGCGGCGGACGTATTGCTCAATTGATCCTTCCTAAATAATCTTTCTGTGTCCTTCTGTGTTTTCAGTGGCAAATAATTAATTCTATTGCCACTGAAAACACAGAAGGACACAGAAGGGTTGCGGAGATATTGAAATGTTAAAAGTGCTGTTACTCATTTCACGTTTTAAACCTGTTTAAATGCCGGTGGTCTTATAACTATTAAACCACTGAAACATGAAACAGACCATTCTCATTTGCTGCAGTTTATTCAGCATAGCTTTTCTTCAGCAGGATGTACAAGCACAAACAGCAACCAATCCCCAACAAAAAGTTCGTCAGCGTGGCGATAGCCTGAGTCCGGAACAAAAAGACCGACTGGCTGAGTTCAGAAAAAATCGTGGGGAACATCGTATGTCTCCTGAAAAAAGAAAGGAGCTGAAAGCACGTTACGACAGTCTTTCACCTGAACAAAAGAAAGAGCAGCGTGAAAAAATGCGTAAGCGTTTAGATGAATTATCACCCGAACAGAAAGCACAGATGAAAGAGCGGATGAAACACCGTGCAGACAGTTTATCGCCCCATGAAAAGAAAGCGCTTAAGCGCAGGATCAGGGAAGTAAAAAAAGATTCGGAATAAGGTTATAGGATAGATGGAAGGGGTACCGGGGAGTACCCCTTATTTTTTATAAGCAAAATATACGGCACCGAGTATAAACAAAAAGCTGATCAGGTATTTGGTTTGAAAGGTTCTTTCAGATAAAACACTGCAAAAACAGTAAACACAAGCAGCGTTATGATTTCCTGGGTAATCTTTAATTGAAAGCCGCTGAATCCGTTGGCATATCCGGCTTTGTTGGCGGGTACCATTAAACAGTATTCAAAAAAAGCGATGCCCCAACTGATGGCAATGGCTTTCTACAAGGGCATTCCCGCTGTTTGAGGTGGCCGTACCAGGCGAATGTCATAAAGATGTTGGAAAGCAGGAGTAACAAAATGGTCTTTATCATATAACTTTCATTTGTAGTTTGACAGTATTTCCTGCGATATCAGCAGTAAAACTGATACAAAGGTTGCCAGATTGCCACATGAAAACAGAACAGCACGGATCTTGTATTACGTAATCCAGTAAAAAGAGCGTATGAAAAAGTTTCAGGCAATTATTAAGTTCCAGATGGATGATGATTTTATGGCACTCGTACCACCCCATCGTACCTATGTAAATTTTTTGCTCAATAAAGGTATTATAGACAGTTATGCGGTAAGCATGGAGAGCCAGACCTGCTGGATTACACTGAATACGGAGAGCAAGGAGGAAACCGATAAAATTCTCGTAAAATCGCCCCTGTACAAATACTGGACCTACGAAATCGAGGAATTATTTGTGTACGATAGTCAGCACTACCGTTTACCTGCTTTGCAGTTGAATTAATTAAAAAAAACTCCAAACTTTTTTTGGCAGTAATGTTTCAGACCCTATTTTTGCACTCCCAACAAAACGGGAGCATAGCTCAGTTGGTTTAGAGCATCTGCCTTACAAGCAGAGGGTCCGCGGTTCGAACCCGTGTGCTCCCACAGAATAATAAGAAAGGCCATCTCTGAAGAGGTGGTTTTTTTATTTACACTCATCAAGGTTCAGAATAACAATAACTGTGAACCAATTAACGAATTCAGTTGGCCTAGAGCACTCCGACCTTCGGACGGAGGGGGCCGCGGTTCGAACCCGTGTGCTCCCACAGAAAGACTTAAAACTTAAATTGTAAGTTTTTTTATTGGACCAATATCCATACTTTCTGAAGTTCAATTTAACTTTACAGAATGACCATTATGTCAAATAGTACAAGCCCTCGCCCCTGGGAATCGCAGGAAGAAGACATTTCGGTGGATAATGCCACCCCCTTCCGCCTTATTGTATGGAATGATGAGGTGAATACTTTTGAATGGGTTATCGAAACACTGATGGAAGTTTGTGGACACACGCATGAACAGGCCGAACAATCTGCGCTGATCATTCATTTTAAAGGAAAATCTACCGTTAAAACCGGCGATTACGACACCCTTAAACCCATGTGCGATGCCATTACCGAACGCGGTATTGGAGCAACCCTTGAAACAGAAAAATAAGGAATAAGAAATAAGAAATGTGAAAGTAATTTCCCATTTTCCCAGATATTTCCTTATTTCATATTTCTTATTTCTTATTTCTTATTCCTTATTTCCTACACCATGTCTTTACACACACTCAACTCCCGCCTTTGGTTTCCGCCTGTGAATGAGGCTTTGGAAGACGGTCTGCTGGCCATGGGAGGAGATGTTTCTGTGGAAAGACTGCTACTCGCCTATCGCAATGGTATTTTCCCCTGGTATGATGACGAAAGCATTCCTTTATGGTGGAGTCCTAATCCGAGATTTGTTTTATTTCCGGAGCAGTTAAAAGTGAGTAAGAGCATGCTACAGGTGTTCAGAAAAGGAGATTTTGAATTTCGTACCAATACCCATTTTGCTGCTGTAATAAGCACCTGTAAATCTTTACAACGCAAAGGACAGAACGGTACCTGGATCACCGATGAACTGGAAGCCTCTTTTATTCAACTGCATACAATGGGTGTGGCCCATTCAGCAGAAACCTGGATGGATGGAACATTAGCAGGTGGTTTATACGGCATCAGGATGGGATCTTTCTTTTTTGGAGAAAGTATGTTCAGCAAAGAAAGCAATGCCAGCAAATTCGCTTTCATCAGTTATGTACAACAATTGCAAAAAGAAGGTGTAATACTTATCGATTGCCAGGTGCATACCGAACACCTCGAAAGCCTTGGTGCAGCTATGATTCCGAGAGAAGCATTCATTCAATTACTCAAACAACATCTTTGATTTCTTTGATTTTTTGATCTTTGATTTTTTGATTCAGGAGTCTGCCTAAATCAAAAAATCAAAGATAATCAGCTCTTATATCCGTACATCAACTGCACATCATGTACAATTTTTTCCATGTCGAGGTCTTTACCGTAGGGGTCGTAGTTCTGTTTGAGGTTACTGCCAAATACAATGGCAATGGTTTGCCAGAAAGCTGCATTAAATCCTCCTTTATATTCCTGAATAATTTCGTAACAGTTATTGCCGGTTTGTCGGTAGATTAGTTTCATCAACACTTTACCCTGGTAAACAGATAGCTGGGTAAGTTTATCTGCAAAATCTCTTTTAAGTTCTTTTTCTCTCGATTTAATAATGACCCTTCGTTGTTTTTTATCGCTAACACGTTCCAGCTTTATATTAATTTCATTCATTATCCTGCTGGCTGCTATTGCGAAAGGATAAGTAACATAAACGGCATTACGTAATCTCGTCCATTCGGCCCAATGGCGCTTCCATCTACTGGTTAACTTACCTACTACTTCAACGGGAGGCAGAATACTTTCCGGAATGGTATCTCTTTCCGGCGTAATAAATGCATATACCCTTACCGTATCATACGGACCACGGGCTTGCGCATTCAACTCCTTCACTGCTCCTGCCATAAAAAGGAACAGAAAAACGATGATAATATGTTTGCCAGAGATTTGCACTACTTAAATATAGAACTAGTTCCGATAATTAATGCTGCCTCTGTAAAAAAGTAACCCTGTGCCGGATATCCTTTTAACAAATCATCAACGGATAACAGCACAGGGCTAATCAAATAATGTTATCTCAGATCAGGAAACAGGCTTGAGCTTATTTTTTACCTGTTTGTTTCGCTGGATGATCGACATGATTAAACCTGCCGTCATTACGAGAATACCCAGCCACAAAATATTAATCATAGGAAACTCGTACACTTTAAGCGTAATCAGATCAGTAATACCGCCGCTTTCTTTGATACCTATTTCCAGCAATCCTTTCTTCTCATCTTTAACTTTATTGAACTGGATGATCAGGCTTTGAGCAGTAACCGTATCGGCAATGGGTCTGAAAGAATTTCCATTCACAGCAATACCCGGCGTTGCCCCGTAACGACGACCATCTTTCGACAATACAGCTATATCCAAAAACAATGCTGTTTCACCATTGTTGTATAATGCAGATTGCTCTGGCGGGTTTACAGTTACTTTATTCAGTATAATTAATCCATTACTATAAAATAAAGTGTCGCCTACTTTAATATCACGGTTTACAAACTGAGTAGTGTCTTCACTGTCGTTTTCCTGGAAAGAAGTGATGTACGCAAAAATATCTTTGTGCCAGTAATGTTTGGCCGCAGGGTTGGCGGCAAAACCTTCCATCCCTTTGTTGTTTTTAATTACATCAGGATATAGATTGAATGATTCAGTTCCCTGCTTGGCTTTGAAAGTAATTTCAAAATATCTTTTCCTGTCTCTTTCATTGATAGTGTCTTTAGTATAAGTAACCATATACCTGCCCATATCGGTTGCCACACCTTTAAACAGGGTAATATTTTCCGCAGGATTACCTGCCGGGTTACCTCTTTCCTTTGCATCTTCCTGGCGCAATGGCGTAATACCCGTGGTATTCCAGCTTAATACTGTTTTTTTTGCTGATGAAATCAAAATACCCATCAACACCATTCCAAAACCAATATGTGCCACCGAAGCACCTGCTGCTTTGAGTTTCCCTTTCAAACCCAGCCATATATAAGAGGCATTTGCCACTACCGCATATACAGCAGTGAATATGGCCAGATGAATGGCAAATAAAAATCCGGGGCCCTTCTTATCGTAATTTACTTCGCCAAAGAAACTAACGGCTAGACTGATCAATACAGCAATGATGGTAGGTATCCATATTTTCTTTCCAAAAAATTCTTTGGGTGTGTCTTTGTATTTCAGGTATTGTGTGATGGCCGTTAAGAACCCAATAATCACTGCCACAAAAATCTGTATCTGGTTATGTGCATATTCCGGATCTTCCGGTGGTGCTATATTGGTACCAAATAGTTTATTGAATACAGGTGTTGATGTTTTCGCAATGATGACCATACCCGATAAAAAGAATACCAGCGATCCTATAAACATCCAGAACTCCCGGCTATACGTATTTTCTTCTTTCTGAATATTTGGAATGGATTTGTATTGTTTGAAATACAGGAACAAAGCAGGTACAAAAAACACCAGTACAAATAAGAGCAACTGTGTATTCATTCCCAGATCGGTAAATGCGTGTACCGAAGTATCGCCCAATATACCGCTTCTGGTAAGGAAAGTAGAATAAAGAATCAGTGAGAAGCTAATGATATAAAAGAAATAAGTAGGTCGAAGTGAATAGCCGCTGTTTCGATAAATAAGGTTCGTGTGTAACCCGGCAATCAGGGTAAGCCAGGGTACCAGCGATGCATTCTCTACCGGATCCCATGCCCAGTAACCACCAAATGATAAACTTTCATAGGCCCAGGCCGCTCCCATCATAATACCCACACCCAGAACAGCCACAGAAAAAGAGGCCCATGGTAAAGAAGGTTTTACCCATTCATGTTTTCTGCTCATCAGTCCCGCAATAGCATAAGCAAAAGGAACAATGGTAGAAGCAAAACCTAAGAACAAAATTGGCGGATGTATTACCATCCAGTAGTTCTGTAAAAGTGTATTCAAACCCGTACCATCTTTAATAAGGTTCAGGTAATCGGGGCGACTTAAAATAGGCCAGTCAAATTCATTTCTGAGTAGTGTAAAGGGACTGCTTCCAATCTTCACTCCAAAAACATACACGCCCAATAACATGGTTGCAAGTGCAAACTGCGCAAAACTCACCACCGTCATTACACCTGCTTCCCAAACTTTTGCGCGCCAGATCAATACCCAACCCAGTACACAGTGCCAGAAACTCCAGAGCATAAAACTGCCCTCCTGTCCTTCCCAGAAACAACTTAAGAGATATTCTACCTGCAGACTTCTGTCGCTATGGTTGTATGCGTATTTGTATTCAAATAAATGATTGGAGATGATATAATACAAAATGCCAAACATGGCCAATACACTAATGGTCTCCACAAGAAAAGCCATACGCGCCATCCTGATCCAGCCCGACTTTGTTGTTTCCAGTTCCGCTCTGCTGGCTTTAAAATAGGCCACTGTGGCAATCAGTGAAGCAACGAGCGATAAAACAGCAAAAAAATGTCCTGCCTGTCCGGGAAATAAATGTTCACCTAAATATTGCATGATATATAATTCGGTAAGGAAAATTAAATGAGCAAACAGTTACCCTTATCTCGCGGGTTCAGTAGCTACAACAGGTTGATTTTGTTGTGCCTTGGGATCGTCTTTATATTTAGACGGGCATTTCAATAAAATATCTTTGCATTCAAAATGATCTCCCTGCATTTTTCCTTTTAATACAAGACGCTCACTTTTTTCCATGTCGGTGGGTTTGTTATTGCGATACACCACTTTCACACTATTACCCAATGTATCAATAGCTGTAAATGTGAGGTAATTAGGGTTTTTTACCGCATCGTATTCCAGCGGCTGGGTAATATCGAGTTTGGCAATCAGGTTTACAAATTTTCCTTCTTTCTGGCGGGCAGAAGCAATGGTTTCATAGGTAGTGAGGTCTCCTGTATAACTGATCAGCACTACAATGGCAGCAGCTATCAATACAAGGATGATAATATGTGTTTTTTTCATCTCTTCTCGTTTACGCTGCAAAAGTAACCCAAAATGAACAAGCAATAGCTGATGTTTGTCAGGCTTTGTTGTTAAAACCGGAATCTTTCCCCAATTTTAAAACATGGGTACACAACAAAACTCCGTTTTGCCGGCAAATGATGGTTATTTCACTTTCATGAGTCGCATTACCGGGTTATGGCTTTTACTGGTATTTATTACACTATGGATCATAGGTGAACTTCCTCACCAGTTACCCGTAAATGATACCGACTGGTTTCCATCAGTACTTGTGAGTCAATTGGCAAGTATATTACTTTCTACACTCACTATCTTCTTTCTGATTATACCATCCAGGAAAATGGCTGTTATTTGTTTGTTAGCTATGGTATTCCTTCTTATCAGTTATCAAGGCAGAAATCAGGCACTAACCCTATCCATCTTCCCGTTAATATACCTTCCTTTTGTGGTTAGAACAGCCGAATTTGGCAATGCCTGGAAATGGACAGGCAGGCTGATGCTGGTTTCTTTTATTGTACTTATTCCGGTTACTTCGGTCTCATTCACGGCTATACCGGTATATACCCTTCTTATACACGCTTTTATACCTTGGAAACAAGTGTTTGTACGTTTTGTTGAACGCTTTGAGCCCAAATAACGCTTTTAAGCCGATTTAATCCCATATTTCAGAAAATTGCTGCAATTTGCATCCCGTTTGCAATCTAAGAAAGATCATGGCCGATTTATCGCAGTTTAACCCCAACGCCGTTGGTAACCCCAACAACAATATTTTCGGACTCCCTTTTACTGAAGACGATGCCCGACTGGTCATACTTCCTGTACCCTGGGAGGTTACCGTAAGTTATGGTGCCGGAACAGCCCGCGCCTCTGAACATATTTTAAAAGCAAGTATTCAGGTAGATATTTTTGATACAGACACACCCAATGGATGGAGAGAAGGTTTTTATCTCCGTGAGACCAATAAAAAAATCTTACTCAAAAGCGATTACCTGCGCAAAGAAGCAGAACTCTATATTGATTATATCTCGAAAGGCGATGAAGTGGAGAAAAACAAATTCATGTGTAAGAGCCTGAAAGAAATTAATGAGGGAGGCGTATTCCTGAACCAGTGGGTATATGATGAAACCAAAGCATTACTTGATAAAGGCAAAATTGTTGGACTCCTGGGTGGCGATCACAGCACACCACTTGGTTTTATGAAAGCACTTGCAGAAAAACATGGCGATTTTGGTGTGTTACAGATTGATGCGCATTGCGACCTCAGAAAAGGATATGAAAACTTTGTGTATTCACATGCTTCGGTGATGTATAATGCACTGACAGAAATTCCACAGATACAGAAACTGGTACAGGTAGGTATTCGTGATCTATGTGAAGAAGAATGGGAATACATCTGCAACAGCCAGTTCAGGATCATTACTTATTTCGATAAAAATATCAAGGAACGCCAGTTTGAAGGCGATACATGGAAACATATTGCTGAAGAAATTATTCAGCACCTGCCTCAAAAAGTATATATCAGTTTTGATATTGACGGACTCAATAGAAAATATTGCCCCAATACCGGAACACCGGTGCAGGGAGGATTTGAAACCGAAGAAGTATTGTATCTTTTCAAAAAAATAAAAGAGAGTGGCAGAGAAATCATCGGGTTCGATCTGGTGGAGATTGGTGTTGGACAAACAGACTGGGATAGTAACGTAGGTGCCCGTTTATTGTGGAGACTTTGCAACCTGATGGTAAAAAAATAATCAATTATGGCAGCCCGGACTTATGATTATGTAGTGGTATTAAAACAGCGCGATTTTAAACTGGTAGATAATATCACGCTGGTGATGTTATTCCTGGCCATTGTAGTATTAATGGAGTCGACACTCACCCCTTTTTCTAATGCCTCTGTTTTTCCTGTTACCATTGTGGCACTTATTATTGGATGGGTGGCATTTACCTTTGTAAAAAAACGCAATGGCAAAACCGCCTACTTCAGGATTGCCATGTTATTTGCGGCCTGGGGATTAATGATAACTTTACCTATGCCCTATACCTGGCTCGCCGCTGCATATGTAATTGCAGCAGTAGCAGAAAAACAGGTGAAGTTCCCGCGTGAAGTGGCGTTTGATGAAGAAGAAGTGGTATTCAATACATTCCCAAGAAGTCATTATCACTGGAGCGAATTCAGCAATGTAGTATTGAAAGACGGATTACTGACAATAGATTTTAAAAACAATAAACTCTTACAAAAAGAAATCGACTCCCACGTAGCCCCGCAACTGGAAAAAGATTTTAATGAATTTTGTAAGAACAGGATAAGTGAGAAAAGTGAGTAGTCAATAGTCAGTAGTGAATAGTGAGTACTTTCTCCCGCACTCACTATTCACTACTGACTATTGACCATTCACCATTCACTCCCCAAAAATTCATCCCCTATGCCCCTTTCCCAATCGCCATACATCCTCTACTCTGATGGTAGCGGAAATATTTTTGAGGATACCAGCCTGTATGCAGTTGGTCGTGCGGGATGGGATGCTTTCTCTATTCCTGTTGAGGACTGGATTGAACTGCCCGATGGAGGAAATTTGTATGAATTACCGGGCAGAAGAGGAATTGGTATTGATGTAGTTACGGGCAACATGCGTTTGTGTGAAAAAGGATGGGCTGTTGCAGCATTCATACCACCTGCGCATACAGGTTTATACATAGCAGCTTATGAAACTCTACCGGATGCGCCTACCCTTCCTTTGTTCTGTTATACAGCTGCAGGCTGGTCAGATAATAAAACTTATGTTCCGGCTATAAGAATTGAAAAAGATATTCGCCAGGAATGTGCAGGATACGACGACAAAAAAATAAAAACAGGTACCGAACAATTACTAGAACATTACCCTGACAACCGCCTCGTAAAACACCTGATGGAAAATTGTTGCATGACGTATAACTGTCCTGCCGCAAGAAATTTTTCTTTATCACGCTGGGAATGTCCTGTTCCAACTTCTCCGGCCTGTAATGCCAATTGTGTGGGTTGTATTTCTTTTCAGCCGGAAGAAGAAACCATCGTTTCTACACAGGATCGTCTCACATTCAAACCTTCGGCAGAAGAAATTGTAGAGTTTACCGTACCACATTTAATCAATGCCCCTTTTCCGATTGTTAGTTTTGGCCAGGGTTGCGAAGGCGAACCTTTATTGATGTGGGAAACCATCAGACAATCCATCATTGAAATTAGGAAACATACCAACAGGGGCAGTATCAATATCAACACCAATGGTTCTAAACCCGATGCCGTAAAATCCTTGTGTGAAGCGGGTCTCAACAGCATCCGTGTAAGCACCAACTCTGCACGTAAACATATTTATGAGCCTTATTACCGCCCCAATAATTACAGGTTTGAAGATATTATGGAGAGCCTGAAAGTAATGAGAAGTTATGGAGGCTGGGCAAGTATCAACTATTTTGTTTTTCCGGGTATGACAGACAGCGTGGAAGAATATGAGGCACTGCGTAAACTGATCATTGATACAGACCTGTCTATGATACAATGGCGCAATTTTAATATTGATCCTGATTGGTACATGGGCAAGATTGGTGTACATGAAACAGGAGAAATGCTGGGTGTAAAACAACTCATGAGCCTGATACAGGAAGAGTTTCCAAAACTCAGGTTTGGTTATTTCAATCCACCCATGGAAAGAATAAAAGGTAATTATAATCAGCATTTTGCAGGTGCTGAATTATATCACTAACAGCAACTGCAGGTATGCACCCGGGTAAAAAAGATTATTATATTGGTATTTCACTCGCTGTGCTGGCCACTATTATCTGGTCGGGCAATTTTGTTATTTCAAGAGCAGTAAACCAGGAAATTCCTCCTGTAAGTCTGGCATTTTACCGATGGACACTGGCAACTGTTTTAATAGCTCCACTCTCCTATCGCAAATTCAGGGAACAAAAACAGCTTGTATTACAAAACTGGAAATACCTGTTCTGGGTATCGCTGAGTGGTATTACATTGTTCAACACTTTTGTGTACGTGGCCGGACATTATACTTCTGCTATCAATATGGCCTTAATCGGTACCACATCCTCTCCCATTTTTGCTACCATTTTGGCGATTATTGTTCTGAAAGAAAGATTGAATATGTTCAGGATCATTGGCATGTTAGTTTGTATTGCAGGTATTATGCTCTTGTTATCACAGGGCAGCTGGCAAAAACTGGCGTCCTTTATTTTTTCAACAGGTGATCTCTGGATATTGGCCGGTGCCATGGCTTTTGCAGTATATAATATTCTTGTGAGAAAGAAACCTACGGGTATTACACCTGTGAATTTTCTGTTTGTCATCTTTTTATTTGGTTCTTTATTACTTCTACCTGCCTATATCATCGAGTTAAATATGACGGAACCTGTGCAGTGGAACGGGAATATTATCGGATCGATTGTTTATCTCGGTCTTGGCACATCTGTTATTTCATTTCTCTGCTGGAACGCCGCTTTACAAAAACTAGGCACGGGAACCACCGTTTTATTTGGTAACCTCATCCCCATCTTCAGCACACTGGAAGCCGTATGGTTATTGGGAGAGCGTATTACCAATATTCATATCATCAGTGGACTACTGGTAATTGGTGGACTGATGATTGCCAATACCATGCAGCGGAAAAAAACAATTGCATAATTTACAGTATGACTGTAAAAAAACTCCCATCGGTTCCTGCCTTTATTTTACCCGTTATTGTATTGTCGCAATTTGCAGGAACATCGGTATGGTTTGCGGGTAATGCTATTCTGCCTGCACTGCAATCTCTTTATCATTTTCCTGATGGCATGTTGAGTAATATTACCATTGCCGTTCAACTGGGTTTTATAACAGGAACTTTATTGTTTGCCCTGCTCAGTATTGCAGACAGGTTTTCTCCTGTGAAAGTTTTTATGGTATCCGCATTACTGGCTGCTGCTTTTAATTTATTCGTATTGTTTGCTGATGGAAATATCAACTCCATACTTGGTCTGCGTTTTTTAACGGGCTTTTTTCTTGGCGGTGTTTATCCTGTAGGAATGAAAATTGCGGCCGACTGGTATGCATCTGATCTGGGCAAAGCATTAGGTTTCCTTGTGGGTGCATTGGTTGCCGGAAAGGCCCTTCCTCATTTACTAAAAGGCATGGGCGATATATCGATGTGGAAACAGGTAATCATCTACACATCCTGTATTGCAGCAACAGGAGGTATTATCGTTGGATGCTTTCTCAGAAACGGTCCACACAGAATGAAAGCAAAAAGTTTATCGTTCAAAAATCTACCTGCTCTTTTTCATCGCAAAGATTTCAAAGCGGCTTCATTTGGTTATTTCGGGCATATGTGGGAGCTCTATACATTCTGGGCCTTTGTACCCGTTATGTTAAGCTGGTATAATGTACAGCAAAACAGCGGGCTGAATATTTCTCTCTGGTCCTTTCTGATTATTGGTATTGGTGCTGTCAGCTGTGTAATCGGTGGTTATTATTCCCGCAGGATAGGAAGTGCCAGGGTAGCTTTTATCAGTTTATCCGGCTCCGGTATCTGCTGTTTATTGTCGCCCCTGTTTTTCTTATTACCTGCTCCGCTCTTTTTAAGCACATTGGTTCTTTGGGGCTGTCTTGTGATTGCAGACTCACCACAATTTTCTTCACTCGTTTCACAAACAGCAGACAGCAGTCAGAAAGGAACGGCCCTCACACTCGTAACCTCTATTGGTTTCGCCATAACCATCATCAGCATTGAAACCATGAGTTATTTTTTTATGAAGGAACCATCTGCCGTTCCATGGCTCACGGCAAATAAGGAATATAGTTTTTTGATGATGACTTTCGGACCACTATTTGGATTGATCAGTATGCGATCATTACTCAAAAGCTGACACACTCCCTAACCAATAATTATTGAATTATATTGCGGCCCAATGGATACAGTCACCATAATTTTGCTTTGCATTGCCGCTTTCGGCGCAGGTTTTGTAGATGCCATTGTAGGCGGCGGCGGATTGATTCAAACACCTGCAGCATTGGTATTATTGCCCGATATGCCCGTATCAACCGTTATCGGTTCCATAAAAATTCCCTCTTTCAGCGGTACATTTTTCGCAGCACGTCAATACCTGAAACGGGTAAGTATGAACTGGTGGTTAACAGCTTTAATGTGCATCACTGCATTTATTGCCGCTTTTGCAGGATCTGAATTACTTACGATAGTCAGCAACCGTTTTATGAAACCTGTCATCTTTATTGTATTGATACTTGTGGCCATTTATACCTATAGCAAGAAAAATTTTGGCCAGCAGGAATACAAACAACATTCCGCAAAAAGAATTATCTGGCTCAGTTTACTGATCAGTATGGTGATTGGATTTTACGATGGTTTTATTGGTCCGGGTGCCGGTAGTTTTCTGGTGCTGGCATTTATTGCCATACTCGGTTTTGATTTTATGCAGGCCAGTGCCAATGCAAAAATCGTAAACCTCTCCACCAACCTGGGTTCTATTGTTTTGTTTTTATTTAAGGGAAGTATTCTCTGGACCATTGCCATTCCCATGGCTATCAGTAATGCCATTGGTGGTATACTCGGTGCACGCCTCGCTCTCCAAAAAGGCAATCGCTTTATCCGTATTTTTTTCCTGCTCGTGGTTACAGCTACTTTGCTGAGGTTTGGGTATGATGTGTTCTGGAGATAGCAAGCTATGAGCTATGAGCTATGAGCTATGAGCTATGAGCTATGAGCTATGAGCTATGAGCTATGAGCTATGAGCTATGAGCCAAACCTGTCTGTAATTTGCTTTATTGTGTTTGAACGATTCTTTTTTTGAATTTCTACTTTTGAATTTTGCCTTATTCATTTTTCACCTTTCACTTTTCATGTCTCACCTCTCACTCCCCCAGCAACAGCTCACATTCCTGCAACAACCTCTCCTTATTAATTGCCGCTGTGCCTACTTCTTCGCAAACTAGACCACCTGCTATATTGGCCATTTCGGCGGCGAGGTGCATGTCTTTAGTGGCGGCATAACAGAGTGCCGTTACGGCAATTACCGTATCGCCTGCCCCGCTTACATCAGCAATACTGCGGATATGGGTTGGGATGATTTTATGTGATGTTTCATCCTGGTAAAACACCCCTTTTTCCGATAAGGTAATCAGCGATACCTGGTGTTGTAAATGTTGTTGTAATGCTTCATGTATCTGCTTCAGCGATGAGAGATCAATCGTATCAACAGATAAATTCAGTCCTTCTTTTACTTCCTTGAGATTGGGTTTGAAGATGGTAACTCCCTGGTAGGCCAGGAAGTTTTTCTTTTTAGGATCAACGGCAATCACCACGCCCTTTATTTTACATAAAGCAATTACTTCTTTGATGATGCGGGTGGTGAGTACACCCTTATTATAATCTTCGAGGATCAACACCTGTGGTTGCTGTGTATCAATACAATGTTTTACCTGTTCCAGCAGCAGATCTTCAGTGGCTGTATCAATATCTGTGGTAATCTCTGTATCGAGACGCATCATCTGCTGGTTGCGGCTCATGACGCGGGTTTTGTTCGTGGTTACCCGGTTCGATGCTGTTTTGATATACTGTGTATCAATATTTTTTTCACTTAATAACTGAACCAGTTGTTCACCATCGGCATCGGCACCGATTACAGATATCATGGTTGTTTTAGCACCCAGTGAAACCGTATTGAGTGCCACATTGGCCGCACCTCCTACCCTTAGTTCTTTTCTTTTTAATGCTACTACAGGCACGGGTGCCTCAGGTGAGATACGATCTACCGAACCCCACCAGTAGGTATCTAACATAACATCACCTAAAATAGCCACACGAATCTGTGTGAAGCCGGCAAATAACTGTTCAAAGTTCATCAGGCTTGCTGTTTCTTATTTCGGACTGCAAGATAATACAAAGGAATACCAAACAGTGTAATAGCCAGTCCCCATAATGAGTAAGTGGGCGATGCCCATACCAGGCCTACGCAGAACAAAGATGCCAGGATGATATAGATGATGGGCAGTACCGGGTAACCAAATGCTTTATAAGGTCTTGGCAGATCGGGCTGTTTTTTACGAAGGATGAATATACCAATGATGGTCAGCACATAAAAAATCACCACCACAAATGATACCATCGTAAGTAAGTCGCCATATTTACCACTTAAACACAGGAGCGATGCCACAATACACTGAATCCACAATGCATAGGCCGGTACCGCATTCTTGTTGAGCTCCGCTGTTTTTTTGAAGAAGAGTCCATCCTGTGCCATGGTATAGTATACACGGGCACCGGCGAGGATCAGTCCGTTATTACAACCAAATGTAGAGATCATAATCATTACAGCGATCACAATGGTTCCTGCATTACCAAATATCTGGTTGGCAGCTGTTACTGCTACCCTGTCGTTCTCTGCAAAGGCAATCGACTGTAATGGTAATACATGCAGGTACATGAGGTTGGCAGTAATATAAATCAGGGTTACGATCAGGGTACCGAGGAAAAGACTCAACCCGATATTACGTTGCGGATTTTTAATTTCACCTGCAATAAATGTTACGTTGTTCCATGAGTCGCTGCTAAATATAGAGCCCACCATGGCGGCAGCTACCGCACCAATTAATACGGCCCCCGATATCGGTTGCCAGCCGGTGGGTTGTAATACACCCGCAGCATCTTTGGCACCCATATCCTGTACCGCCGATAAACCAGTTTGCCAGTTCTCCGACCAGAAACTTTGCTTGGCCAGCAGAAAACCAAATACAATCAATCCAAATAAGGAAACCAGTTTGGTGACCGTAAATGTGCTCTGGATAATCTTGCCCCCCTTTACCCCCCGGGTATTGGTATAGGTAAGAAACGTAATCATGGCGATGGCCAATAGCTGTGCTGCGGATATCTTGACAAACCCGAGATCTGCTATAATATTCTGTTCACTAACCTCCGGAATAAGGTAAGCAGTAAACCGGCTGAATGCCACACCTACTGCTGCAATCGTAGCAGTTTGTATAACTGAGAAAAAGCTCCATCCAAACAGGAAGGCCACCAATTTATTATACGCTTCTTTCAGGTAAACATACTGACCGCCGGCTTTGGGGTACATGGCACTCAGTTCACCATAACTTACGGCTGCGGCAATGGTCATGAAACCAGTGATGAGCCATACCAATACCAGCCATCCGGCACTGCCCACATTACGGGTAATATCGGCACTTACAATAAAAATACCCGAGCCGATCATGCCCCCGGCAACAATCATGGTGGCATCAAATAAACTTAATGTGGGTTTAAAAGAAGGATTAGTATTACTCATATGATTGTTTGGTTAGAAGTTCAAGATAAGGAAAAAAAGATTCAAGAGACAAGTGCCAGGCTACAAGATATCTTAAGTAATTACACAACATCAGGTATTACAGGCAGTGTTGATTTGCGAACTATCAATTTGGATAAAATCCGTTTAGAAACGGATAATTTTCTGCGGGCATTGTAAAAAAGTTATCCTGCTTTTAAAAAAAATCAACACATTGAATCCTAAAACGCATAGCGTACAGCTAAACGCCTTGCATAGAACCAATAGAACACAAATTTTCATGATCTATCATGATAAATCATGAAAATCTGTGTTCCATTATTACGCCACAAAAAAACGCATGAACCAAAGTCCATGCGTTTCAATATCTCTATAAAAAACTTGTAGCTTGCAACTTACACTCCTACTGCTTCTTCTTATACTTCTCATTCAACCCCCTAATTACATCGGTAGTAATATCATAAGCCGAATCTTTATAGTAAAATGCCAGTGATTCTGAATTGTTACCTACAATAAAAGCATAGCCCTTATTCGCATTGTATTCTTTCAGGTAATCACTGATCTTCTGACGCACATCCAGCATTTTTTTCATACTCTCATCCTGCATTTCATTGTTCATCATCTGCTCTTTGCTGTTGTAGGTTTTTTCCATCTGCATCAGTTCCTGCTGTTTGTTGTTTACTTCAGCCTGCGTCATGGTTTGTGCAGAACGCTGTAAGTCCTGGTATTTGGCAGCAAACGCCTCTTTTAACTGGTTTAATTGTTTGCCATTCTCCTGTACCTTGGCCTGGATGGAATTGCTTACCTCTTTATAATAAGTAAAATGCGCTTCAATAGAATCGATCTCGAAATATGCAATCTTGAAATTACCCTGGGGCACTTCTTTCGTTCCACCTGCCACTCCTGTTTTACCATTCTTTCCATTAGATGAAAATTGCATATAAAACAGTACCGTAACCCCAAGTACCAACGCAATATTTAACCCAATCGTAAAATTTTTCATGTGTCAATTTTTATTGATTTTAGCCACATGGAATTCGTCACTGAATAATTCTTTTGTTATGAAAAATTCCGATGGCTCATTTCATGAACTCAATTTAGGTAATAAAATTAAACGCTTTTCTTCCCCTTTTTTTTTCGGGGCAACAAGATTAACAATAAATATCAGAATACAAAAAACACTGCATAAATAACTGAATGGGTACCTGAAAAAAAGTAGGAAGTTTTCACTTCCTACTTTTAACATTTATATCCATCCTTTTGGATGCTTATTCATCATCATCGAAACTCATCGCTTCGCGCGTGGTTGCCAGCACCTCGTATTCTTCCTTGCTTCCAACAATCATATTCTCGAACTCTTTCTGTCCGGAACCTGCAGGGATGAGGTGACCAGTGATCACATTCTCTTTCAGACCCAGCATAGCGTCGGTCTTACCCTGTATAGCAGCCTGGCTCAATACCTTGGTAGTTTCCTGGAACGAAGCTGCAGAAATCCAGCTCTGTACACCCAGTGATGCTTTGGTAATACCCAGCAATACCGGTGTTGCAGTAGCAGGTTTGGCATCACGAACATCCACGAGTTTTCTATCAGATCTGCGGAGGATTGAGTTTTCTTCTCTCAACTCACGCAGGGTGATGATCTGACCCGCTTTCAGTTTGGTGCTTTCACCTGCATCGGTTACTACTTTCTTATCAAAGATTCTGTCGTTCTCTTCAATAAAGTCGAAGCGGTCTTCCAGATCTTCCTCTAAGAATTTGGTATCACCTGCATCTACAATCTCTACTTTCTTCATCATCTGACGTACAATCACTTCAATGTGTTTGTCGTTGATTTTTACACCCTGTAAACGATATACTTCCTGGATCTCATTCACCACGTACTCCTGTACAGCGAATGGACCTTTAATAGCAAGAATATCTGCAGGTGCAATCTGTCCGTCAGACATTGGTGTACCGGCTTTTACAAAGTCACCGTCCTGTACCAGGATCTGGCGTGTTAATGGAACCAGGTATTTCTTCACCATACCATCTTTCGATTCTACGATGATCTCTCTGTTACCACGTTTTACGTTACCAAAAGCAACCACACCATCAATCTCACACACAACAGCAGGGTTACCTGGGTTACGTGCTTCAAACAATTCAGTTACACGTGGCAGACCTCCCGTGATATCTCTCAGCTTACCTAGGATACGTGGAATCTTTACCATTACCTGACCCGCTTTTACATCATCACCTTCCTCTACAGAAATGTGTGATCCAACCGGCAGGTTGTATTGCTTAATCTCCTTACCTTCTACAACGATAGTTGGTATTTTTGTTTTGTCTTTTGTTTCGATTACCACTTTCTCACGGTGACCTGTCTGCTCATCTGCTTCATCGCGGTAAGTGATACCATCGAGTACATTTTCAAACTTAATGGTACCATTCTGTTCTGCAACGATAACGTTGTTGAACGGATCCCATGTACAGATCATATCTCCTTTTTTCACCTGCTGACCATCTTTCACATTCAGCGTAGCACCATAAGGTACATTATTGGTGATCATCAGGCGGTCGTTCTTCACATCCATGATCCTTACCTCACCGGTACGGCCAATTACGAGTTTCACTTTATCGCCTTCATTGTTAATGGTATCTACAGTACGCAGACCATCGAACTGGATGGTACCATCGAACTTAGCTTGCAGACCCGATTCTACTGAAGCAGAACCCGCAACACCACCCACGTGGAAGGTACGCAGGGTAAGCTGTGTACCAGGCTCACCAATTGACTGTGCAGCAATGATACCTACAGCATCACCTCTTTGTGTGATATAACCCGTTGCAAGGTTTTTACCATAACATTTCACACACACACCACGTTTGCTTTCGCAAGTGAGTACAGAACGAATTTCTACCGTTTCAATACCGGCATCTTCAATAGCTCTTGCATGTTCAGTTGAAATTTCTTCACCTGCTACAATGATCAGCTCTTCAGTTACAGGATTGTAGATATCATGTAATGAAGTACGTCCTTCAATTCTATCAGCCAGTGGTTCAATGATGTCTTCATTATCTTTTAATGCTGTTGTAGCAATACCACGCAATGTGCCGCAATCTTCTTCAGAAATGACCACATCCTGCGATACGTCTACCAGACGACGGGTAAGGTAACCGGCATCGGCTGTTTTAAGGGCCGTATCCGCAAGACCTTTACGCGCACCGTGGGTAGAGATAAAGTAATCCAATACGTTCAATCCGCTTTTGAAGTTAGACAGGATCGGGTTTTCAATTACCTCACTTCCTGTGCTGCCACTCTTACGGGGTTTCGCCATCAGACCACGAATACCTACCAGCTGTTTTACCTGTGTTTTACTACCACGGGCACCGGAGTCAAGCATCATGTAAACAGAGTTGAAACCTTGCTTATCATTCTGCATTTCACGGATCAGGGTTTCTGTAATACGTGTATCCACACGGCTCCAGATATCGATCACCTGGTTATAACGTTCGTTATTGGTGATAAGACCCATGTTATAGTTTTCCCACACTTCTTCAACTTCTACTTTTGCATTCTCCAGCAGTTCATTTCTCATATCGGGAACGATCAGATCATTCACGTTGAACGACAAACCACCACGGAAGGCCATACGGAAACCGAGTGTTTTAATATCATCAAGGAACTTGGCCGTTTTAGGAACGTCGGTGATTTTAATGATATCACCAATGATCTCTCTCAGGCTCTTCTTGGTCAGCAATGCATTTACATATCCTACTTCAACAGGTACGTGCTGGTTGAACAATACACGACCTACAGTAGTGTCGATCAGTTTCTTCACCAGTTTACCGCTCTCACGCACATTTACTTTCACTTTAATGTTGGCATGAAGATCAACACGCTGTTCGTTATAAGCAATGATCACTTCATCCATACTGTAGAAAGCTTTACCCTCTCCTCTTACGATCTCTGTTTCAGTTGTTTTCTTACCCTTGGTAATGTAGTACAGACCCAGTACCATGTCCTGAGAAGGAAGGGTAATTGGTGTACCATTCTGTGGGTTAAGAATGTTGTGAGAAGAAAGCATCAGCAATTGTGCTTCCAGTACAGCGGCACTGCTCAATGGAACGTGCACGGCCATCTGGTCACCATCGAAATCGGCGTTGAACGCTGATGTTACGAGTGGGTGCAGTTGAATGGCTTTACCTTCTACTAATTTTGGCTGGAAGGCCTGGATCGACAAACGGTGCAGTGTTGGGGCACGGTTAAGCAATACAGGATGTCCTTTCAGAATATTTTCCAGGATATCCCAGATCACAGCTTCTTTACGGTCTACTAATTTCTTAGCCGACTTCACTGTTTTCACGATACCTCTTTCAATCAGTTTACGGATAACAAATGGTTTGAACAGTTCCGCCGCCATATCTTTTGGCAGACCACATTCATGCATTTTCAGTTCAGGACCTACCACGATAACCGAACGACCGGAATAGTCAACACGTTTACCCAACAGGTTCTGACGGAAACGACCTTGTTTACCTTTCAGTACATCTGATAATGATTTCAGCGCACGACCACCTTCTGCTTTCACCGCATTTGATTTACGGCTGTTATCGAAGAGTGAATCGATGGCTTCCTGCAACATACGTTTTTCATTACGCAGAATCACTTCCGGAGCTTTAATCTCCAACAGTCTTTTCAGACGGTTGTTACGGATGATCACACGACGATACAGATCGTTCAGATCTGAACTCGCAAAACGACCACCATCCAATGGCACCAACGGACGCAGTTCCGGTGGAATAACAGGAATATATTGCATAACCATCCACTCCGGACGGTTGGTAATTCTTGTGCTTGCATCACGGAATGATTCCACTACGCTCAAACGCTTTAACGCATCTGCTTTACGCTGTTGTGATGTTTCAGTAGCAGCAGCATTACGCAGAGAGAAACTCAGACCATCGAGGTCAATTCTTTCCAGCAATGCGTGAACTGCTTCAGCACCCATTTTAGCGATGAATTTCTGCGGATCATCATCAGGCAGGTACTGGTTATCTTTCGGCAAATTATCAAGGATATCCAGGTACTCTTCTTCTGTCAACAGATCACCCATATTCAGGTTCTCTTTGATACCACCTTGTATTACCACAAAACGCTCATAGTAGATAATGGTCTCTAATTTCTTAGAACTCATACCTAACAGGTACCCGATTTTGTTGGGCAGACTTTTGAAATACCAGATATGTACCACAGGAACCACCAGTTTGATGTGTCCCATGCGTTCACGACGAACTTTTTTCTCTGTTACTTCCACACCGCAGCGGTCGCACACGATGCCTTTGTAACGGATACGTTTATACTTACCGCAGGCACATTCGTAATCCTTTACAGGACCGAAAATTCTTTCACAGAACAAACCATCACGTTCTGGTTTGTACGTACGGTAGTTAATGGTTTCAGGCTTCAGTACCTCGCCAAAACTTCTTTCAAGAATGCTATCCGGCGATGCCAGGCTGATCGTAATCTGAGAGAAAGTTGATCTGGGGCGATTGTCTCTTTTAATGGCCATATTATTAAGCTTTGAGCTATCATCCGCCGCGGCGGATGTGAGCTCTTGTTTAAATTATTATGATAAAAACAATGATCTTGGAATACTTACAGCTCGTGGCTCACAGCCCGTAGCTCATAGCTTCCTCTATTCAAACTTCAGGTCAAGACCCAACCCTCTCAGTTCATGTACGAGTACATTGAACGATTCAGGTACGCCGGCGCGTGGGATATTGTCTCCCTTCACGATGGCTTCATAGGTCTTCGCCCTTCCGATGATATCATCAGACTTCAATGTCAGCAGTTCCTGCAGAATGTTGGCCGCACCATATGCTTCCAGTGCCCAAACCTCCATCTCACCAAAACGCTGTCCACCAAACTGAGCCTTACCACCCAACGGCTGCTGGGTAATCAGGCTGTATGGTCCAATAGAACGTGCGTGCATCTTATCATCCACCATGTGGTGCAGTTTGATCATGTAGATTACACCCACAGTTGCTTTCTGGTGGAAACGCTCTCCGGTTTCACCATCAAACAGGTAAGTATGTCCGTTACGTGGAATGCTGGCATCTTTACAATATTGCTCAATCTCATCGGTGCTGGCACCATCAAAGATGGGCGTTGCAAATTTCACACCCAGGCGTTTACCGGTCCATCCAAGAATGGTTTCATAAATCTGACCCAGGTTCATCCTTGAAGGTACCCCGAGTGGGTTCAGTACAATATCAACCGGTGTACCATCTTCCATGAACGGCATATCTTCTGCACGTACAATCTTCGCAACGATACCTTTGTTACCGTGACGACCCGCCATCTTATCACCCACTTTCAACTTACGTTTTACAGCGAGGTAAACTTTGGCCAGTTTCAATACACCTGCAGGTAACTCATCACCGATAGAAATGTTGAACTTCTCACGTTTGTAACGTCCGAGTTCTTCATTGTAACGGATGCTGTAGTTGTGCAGTAAGGTATTGATCTGATCGTCGGTTTTTGTATCACCGGTCCAACCCAATGGATTTACATTCTGATAGTCAATCGTACTCAGGTTCTTTTGATTAAACTTGGCACCTTTACCAATCAGCATTTCACCAAAGTTGTTGCTTACACCTGTAGAAGCTTTGTCTTTCAGCAAAGTCTGCAATTTGTCTAACAACAGTTCTTTGATAGACTCTGTATTCTGCTGGTGTACTTTCTCTACTTTCTCCAACAATGCTTTCTCACGTATCTTACCATTCTTATCTTTCTTCGCACGCTGGAACAGTTTTTTATCAATTACCACACCTTCAGTACCATTAGGTGCTTTCAGTGAAGCATCTTTTGCATCACCTGCTTTATCACCAAAGATGGCACGTAAGAGTTTTTCTTCCGGTGTAGGATCTGATTCACCTTTTGGCGTGATCTTACCAATCAGGATATCACCTTCTTTAATGGTGGCACCGATACGGATAATACCATGCTCATCCAGATCTTTCGTAGCTTCTTCAGAAACGTTCGGAATATCTGGTGTCAGTTCTTCTTCACCTAATTTGGTATCACGAACTTCCAGTTCATATTCATCAATGTGGATTGATGTAAACAGGTCTTCACGCACCACTTTCTCACTGATTACAATCGCATCCTCGAAGTTGTAACCCTTCCATGGCATGAATGCCACCTGCAGGTTACGACCCAATGCCAGTTCACCATCTTTGGTTGCATAACCTTCAGTTAAGAAGTCACCCTTCTTCACTTTCTGTCCTTTTCTTACAGCAGGACGCAGGTTGATACAGGTTGCCTGGTTGGTTTTGATGAATTTTGTGAGCTTATACACCTGCAGATCATCATTAAAGCTGATCAAACGGTCAATATCATTTCTGTCGTAACGAACATGGATTTCGTTTGCATCAACAAACTCCACCACACCATTACCATCAGCATGAATCTGGATACGTGCATCGCGTGCTGCTTTTCCTTCCAGACCAGTACCTACGATGGGCACTTCCGGACGGATCAATGGTACAGCCTGACGTTGCATGTTCGATCCCATCAACGCACGGTTGGCATCATCATGCTCCAGGAACGGAATCAGGGAAGCACTCAAACCAACGATCTGGTTCGGCGCAACGTCCATATATTCTACTTCCTGTTTGTCTAATATCGGGAAGTCGCCCGTTTGACGGGAAACAACTTTTTCTTCAGCAAACTCACCTTTCTCAGTCAGCGGAGAGTTACTCTGCGCAATCTTAGCAGTATCTTCTTCTTCTGCACTTAAGAAAGTAAGTTCTTTCATATTCACTTTACCGTTGTCTACTTTACGATAAGGCGTTTCAATAAAGCCCATATCATTAATAGAAGCGTGTACGCAAAGTGTAGAAATCAGACCAATGTTTGGCCCTTCCGGTGTTTCAATGGTACACAAACGGCCATAGTGAGAATAGTGTACGTCACGTACCTCGAAACCGGCACGCTCACGACTCAAACCACCTGGTCCGAGTGCGGAGATACGACGCTTGTGCGTGATCTCACTCAACGGATTGGTCTGATCCAGGAACTGCGACAACTGTGATGTTCCAAAGAAGGAATTGATTACAGATGACAATGTTCTTGCATTGATCAGGTCAACAGGAGTAAATACCTCGTTATCGCGAACGTTCATACGCTCACGGATGGTACGTGCCATACGGGCCAGACCTACACCAAACTGTGCATAGAGCTGCTCTCCTACGGTACGAACACGACGGTTGCTCAGGTGATCAATATCATCGATCTCCGCTTTTGCATTCGTCAGTTTAACTAAGTATTTAATGATCTCGATGATATCCTGCTTGGTCAAAACTTTCTTGGTCAGCGGATAATCGAGATTCAGTTTGCGGTTAATTTTATAACGGCCTACTTCACCCAGATCATAACGTTTGTCTGAGAAGAACAGTTTGTCGATGATACCACGCGCTGTTTCATTATCCGGCGCATCGGCACCACGCAACTGGCGGTAGATATGTTGTACCGCTTCCAGTTCACTGTTAGAAGTATCCTTATTTAAGGTGTTGTAGATAATGGCATAATCACCACCCACATCTTCTTTCTGGATGAATACGCTCTTGATTTCCATTTCAATGATGGTAGCAATAGCTTCTTCATCTAAAATAGTATCACGCTCCATTACGATTTCGTTACGCTCAATGCTCACAACTTCACCGGTATCTTCATCCACGAAATCTTCCACCCATGTTCTCAGTACACGTGCAGCCAGTTTTTTACCAACATGGCTGGCAAGGGTTTTCTTATCGGCTTTCACCTCATCGGCCATACCGAAGAGTTCCAGGATATCCTTATCGGTTTCAAAACCAATAGAACGTAACAGGGTTGTTACAGGGAACTTTTTCTTACGGTCAATGTAGGCATACATCACGTTATTGATATCGGTAGCAAATTCCATCCATGCACCTTTGAAAGGAATTACACGGGCAGAATAAATTTTGGTACCGTTGGGGTGTACAGACTGACCAAAGAATACACCAGGTGAACGGTGTAACTGTGATACTACTACACGCTCGGCTCCGTTAATAACAAAAGTACCACGTGGTGTCATGTACGGTATATTTCCGAGGAACACATCCTGAACGATGGTCTGGAAATCTACGTGCTCTTCATCATTACAACTTAAACGCAGTTTTGCTTTTAAAGGCACAGCGTAAGTAAGACCACGCTCCATACACTCATCAAGTGTATAACGGGGCGGATCGATGAAATAATCCAGGAACTCCAGTACGAAAATGTTACGCGTGTCGGTGATAGGAAAGTTTTCCTTAAACACACGGAACAAACCCTCCACATTACGCTTATCGGGTGTTGTCTCTAACTGAAAAAATTCTCTGAATGATTCTAACTGGATGTCGAGCAGGTCAGGGGCATCAGCCAAATGTTTAGTTTTACCGAAGCCGACCCTGTTGTTCAAAGTTGTTGTAGACATATAAATGAAAACCGGTTTTGATACGATAAAAATTTGGGGAGAATGGTGAGATTCTCTTAACGTACAATCGGCTCATTCATCATTCAAACGTTAATGATAAAAATGTCCACCCGCTAATTGGCCCAAAAATAAGGATGGCAAAGGTAAGAAATCAGCAAACATTTACAAAAACAAATTTTGCGCCAAAAGGGGGTTTGTGGAAAAGAAATAAGGGGCTGCTGCCAAAGTTTCAGAAAAGCGGCGGGGCTAGTGAGCAGGCGGTAGTGAGTGATAGAATTGATAATCAATCAATAAAAGTGCCCGACGATTGCTTCGCCAGGCACTTATTAGTTTTTATTTCTTAATTTATTTGAATAATCGCCAGAAATCGAGCCCCAAAGCGTAAGCCATCAATCCCAATAACAAAATCATACCCGCCATTTGGGCATATTCCATGAATTTATCGCCGGGTTTGCGGCCAGTAATCATTTCAATTAAAGTAAAAAGTGCATGACCGCCATCGAGTGCCGGTATCGGCAGAATATTCATAAAGGCCAGTACAATAGAGAAGATACCTGTGAGTGTCCAGAAACGCTGCCAGTCCCACTCACCGGGAAATGTGTTACCAATACTGATTACACTGCCTAATGAATCATTTACATCCTGTTTACCGGTAAACAGTTGTTTGAGACCGGTTACATAACGATCCAGTGTTTCCCAGCAACGGTTAAACCCTTCAGGGATTGCCTGTACCAGTGTGTACTTTTTTTCTACTGTTCCAAAGATGGTTAGTGGCGACACTGCAAAGAATCCAACCTTCCCTTTTTCATTCACGAGTAATTTTACTTTTGCGGTATCTGCCCCACGTAAAACAGTCAATGTGATAATAGAATCAGCAAAAGTTTTTACCAGTTGCTGGTATTCATGATAATAAGTAATAGGTGTTTCATTAAGTGCCATCAATGTGTCTCCTTTCAACAGTTTACCATCAGTGAACACAGCATCTTTTGCCGACACACTGTCTACAATAGCAGGATAACGTGGAATGGCCATCCTTCCTGTTTTCCTGTTTTTTACCAGTTGCTTGGTAAAACCTGGCGGTACTGTTAATGCCCTTATACTACCATTACGTTCTACCAATATGGTTTGTGCATCGTTTAATACCATTTCAGATTCGAGCGTGGCAAAATTTTCCAATGCTTTTCCATTGATGGCCACAATTTTATCGCCATCCTGTATACCGATTGATTTTGAAAGAGAATCGGCATGCACACCATATTTCAGGTTCTTTACCGGTAAATATTCATCGCCCCAAACCCATGTAATTCCAATAAAAATTACGATTGCCAATATTACGTTTACCACTACTCCGCCAATCATAATAATCAGTCGCTGCCAGGCTGGTTTGGCACGAAACTCCCATGGCTGAGGTGGCAGTTTCATCTGCTCCTTGTCCATGCTTTCATCAATCATGCCTGCAATTTTTACATACCCTCCAAATGGCACCCAGCCAAGCCCATACTCTGTTTCACCTTTCTTTTTCTTCCAGAGGCTGAACCATGGATTGAAGAACAGGTAAAATTTCTCAACTCGACATTTAAACCAGCGTGCCGGTAAAAAATGTCCGAGTTCATGTAAGATGACTAAAATGGAAAAAGATAAAATAAATTGTCCGGCTTTTACTGCCACACTACCCCAGTCAATTGCTAATAAAGTCATACAGGTTTACTGATTGTTTAAAAAAAATCTCTTTCAGTGCAGTTATATTTGCTGTGAAAATAGGTAAAGATTACATGTGAATCAAAGAAGCTGCAAAGTTACGGGCCTCTCCATCGCTTTCAAAATACTCTTCCAGCGTTGGTTTTTCAATAAATGGCGTTTTTTGCATGGTTTGTTCCACCACTTCGGTCATATCCAGGAAACCAATGCGGTTACGCAGAAATGCAAACACAGCTATTTCATTGGCAGCATTGAGTATACAGGGCATGTTACCTCCTTTATACAGGGCCTCTGTTGCCAGTGCCAGGTTGCGGAAGGTTTTGGTATCGGGTTCTTCGAATGTGAGTGTATTGGGTTTTCTGAAATCGTACCGTGGAAAACTATTAGGTATTCTTTCCGGGAAGGCCATTGCATACTGAATAGGCAGTTTCATATCAGGTAACCCCATTTGTGCCTTAATACTGCCATCTTCAAACTGTACCATACTGTGAATGATACTTTGAGCATGTACCAACACTTCTATCTGGTCGGGATGCAGGTTGAATAACCATTTGGCCTCTATCATTTCCAGCCCTTTGTTCATGAGGGTTGCTGAATCAATACTGATCTTGGCCCCCATGTTCCAGTTGGGATGTTGCAGTGCATGATCTCTCTTTACATTCACCAGGAAATTGGGTTTCTTTCCTAGAAATGGCCCCCCGCTTGCTGTAAGAATAATCTTTTCTATTTTATTTCTGCCCTCACCAACCAGGCACTGGAATATGGCTGAATGTTCGCTGTCAACCGGAATAATCGGTACTTTTTTTTCCATGGCCATTCGTACTACAATATCTCCTGCCACTACCAGTGTTTCTTTATTAGCCAATCCTATTGCCTTGCCGTTGGATATGGCCATAAGTGTAGGTTTCAATCCTGCATAACCTACAATGGCGGCCAGCATCATATCGTAACAATCCATGGCAGCAGCTTCAATCAATGCTTTTTCGCCGGCAAATACTTTTACATCGGTATGACTGAGTGCCTCTTTTACCGTGTTGTACTTTTTTTCATCTCCTATCACCACCACATTCGGATTAAAAGCCAGCGCCTGTTTGATCAACAGTTCATCATTGGTTTGTGCAGTGAGTATTTCTGCTGTAAACAGGTCGGGATTAGCGGCAATAACATCCAGTGCCTGTGTTCCGATTGATCCTGTTGAGCCGAATATGGCAATCCTTTTGTGATTCATAATATCGTTCCCGCAGATGCGGGCATAGTTACACAATATAAGTGAAAATAAAAGCTTTGATTGGCTTAGAGCCGATTTATAACTTTTTATGTTTCGGGTTATCCGTCTATGATAAAACCAGTCAATGCATCCGCCAGCTTTCTGTCGTTACTCAAACGTGGAACCTTATTCTGTCCACCCAGCTTCCCAATGGAACGCATATAATCAATAAAACCATTTTTGCGCACCTTGCGGATTTTTAATGTCTGGAGAATATTACCCCTGATCAGGTCATCGTAATACACATTTTTCAGGCGGAGGCTTTCTTCTGTTTGCTGAACAAAATGCTGGAAGTTTTCAGGTTCTTTTTCAAACTCAACAAACCATTCATGATAACTTTTCCCTTCTCCCTGTTCAATCATGGGTGCCACGGTAAACTCAGTGATATGGGCTCCTGTTTTTGTTGCCGCTTTCTGCAAAGCATATTCCACTTCTTCACCAATCACATGCTCCCCAAATGCGGAAATAAAATGCTTGGTACGCCCGCTTACAATTAACCTATATGGATCTGTGCTCACAAACTTCACAGTATCACCAATATTATATCCCCATAAACCTGCATTATTATTAATAATGAGGGCATAGTTTTCGCCCACTTTTACGTCTTTCAGACCTAGTCGCGTTGGATTTTCATTAAATATTTCTCCTGCAGGAACAAACTCATAAAAAATACCACTGTCGGTATTCAGTAATAATCCTTCTGTATCCTGCTGATCCTGGAAAGCAAAAAAACCTTCGCTTGCAGGAAACAATTCTATGCTATCTACTTTTCTTCCAATACTCTCAAACAATTTGGTTCTGTAAGGTTCAAAATTCACACCCCCCTGCACCATTACACTGAAATTGGGAAAGAGTTCTCCTACTTTTTTACCACTCTTTTCTATGAGCCTGTCAAAATACATCTGCATCCATGGTGGAATTCCACTGATAAGTGTCATGTCTTTATTGATGGTCTCTGCTACAATTTTATCGAGTTTGGTTTCCCAGTCCTCAATGCAATTGGTTTCATAACCAGGTAATTGGTTGGCACGGAGATAGCTGGGCACATGGTGATTTACAATACCACTTAAACGTCCGGTTGGTATGCCGGCTACTCTTTCCAATATGGGTGAACCACTCAAAAAAATCATTTTACCACCTGCAAATGCAGTGTTGCCTGTTTCAGCCACATAACAGAGCAGTGCATTACGCGCAGTATTAATATGATTGGGGATAGAATCTTTGGTAATAGGTATATATTTTATACCGCTGGTAGTGCCGCTTGTTTTGGCAAAATAAATGGGCTTCCCTTTCCAGAGTACATTTTCCCTGCCTTCTTTTATCCGTTCTATAAAAGGTTTGAAAGCCTCATAATCGCGAAGGGGTACTGCCTGGTTATAGTACCGATAATCCTGTATTTCATTGAATTTGTGCTCTTTGCCAAATTCGGTGCCTTTCCCAACTTTCAGTAGTTGTTTTAATATGGCATCCTGGTCGGCCAGTGCATGAGAACTGTTTCTTTTAATCTGTTTATGGATATATTGGGCAAATGGTTTTGCCAGCAAGGATTTCAGGTTCATAACACTATGTGGTCTTTAAGACCCATCGCGACAAAAATAGTCAGAAGTTCGGGGTCAAACAGGCCTATTCGGGAATTTTATTATAGAATTATGATTATCAATCAGATAGATTTTAAGAACGAACTTCAGGCACTAGCTGAATACCTGAACTGTATTCGATAAGAAACCGAATATCCCTTAATTTTGCTTTTTCACCCCGTGAATAAGATTTATTTCAAAAATCTTTGCAAAATTAACGCCTGAATCCCTACCTTTGCCGTCCTAATTTTGGATAGCTATGTTAGCAGTTGTAAAAATCGCGGGTCAGCAATTTAAGGTACAGGAAGGTCAAAGCCTGTATGTTCCTCACCTGCAGGGTAAAACCGGAGACAAAGTTGAATTTACCGATGTATTGTTCACAGACAATGTCGGTACTGTTGCTTCAGGCAGTAATGTAAAAGCTACTGTAAAAGCTGAAATCATCAGCGACTTAGTTCAGGGTGACAAAGTGATCGCCTTTAAAATGAAAAGAAGAAAGGGCTTCCGTAAGAAGCATGGTCACAGAACGCATTATACGCGTATCAAAATCGAAAGCATCGCTTAGTAAAAAACATAACCCGGAATCAATTGAGTGATTATACGGTGTAAAAACAAATAACCATGGCACACAAAAAAGGTGAAGGTAGCGTAAAGAACGGCCGCGACTCTCAGAGCAAACGTCTCGGTGTTAAGATATATGGTGGTCAGCCTGCAATCGCTGGTAACATCATTGTTCGTCAGAGAGGAACAGTTTACCATCCTGGTAAAAATGTAGGTGTGGGTTCCGACTATACTTTGTTCGCATTATCTGACGGTATCGTTGAATTTAAAAAAGGAAAAAACGATAAAACAACCGTATCGGTTTCCCCCGTTGCAGAAACCGTATAAAATTTTTTTTTGTAGTTACAAATAAGTTTTTATTTTTAATGTATTATTTACTAACCATTAAATCTAAAAAACATGGCAACTGCAAAAAAAGCTGCTAAGAAAGCTGCACCAAAGAAAGCTGCTAAAAAAGCCGCTCCTAAAAAAGCTGCTAAAAAAGCCGCTCCTAAAAAAGCCGCTAAAAAAGCCGCTCCTAAAAAAGCTGCTAAAAAAGCCGCTCCTAAAAAAGCTGCTAAAAAAGCCGCTAAAAAGAAGTAATCTTAGTTTAGCTTTAGCTAAAATAGATTTAAGAGTCCCGCCAAAAGCGGGACTTTTTTTATGCTAATTTCACCCCTCTTTCTTATTTTTCCTGTATGACCAACGAAGCCATTGCTGAAAATTTTTCTCTTTTATCAAAACTCATGGACATCCATGGAGATAATTCATTTAAGGCCAAATCCTATGCCAGCGCGGCTTTCAACATAGATAAACTACCGGTTGAACTCTCTACACTGAGTTATGATAAAATATTTGTACAAAAAGGAATTGGTGAGAGTACTGCTAAACGCATTATAGAACAACTTGAAACCGGAACCCTTTCTGTTCTGAATGATTACATTTCAAAAACACCGGAAGGCGTCATTGAGATGTTGCACATCAAAGGACTTGGTCCGAAGAAAATTGCAACGATCTGGAAAGAGCTGGAAATAGAAACACTGGGTGAATTATTGTACGCCTGTAATGAAAATCGCCTGATGCTCTATAAAGGTTTTGGTGAAAAAACACAGAATAATATCAGGGAGTCGATCGAATTTTATTTCAGTTCACTTGGCAGCTACCTCTACCAGCAAATGGAAAATTTTGCCAAAAAAGCCACCCAAAAACTCGAGGAAAGCTTCCCCGAAGCAATTTTTTTATCCACAGGTTCATACAGAAAACAAGATGAAATTGTGCATATACTCGAATGGGTTACTACCTGTTCGTCAGACGAACTACATGCTTTTTTCTCTGCACAACAGTTTGAAATTATTTCATCAGATACTGCATATGTATCCGTTAAATCAATCGAAAATGTAAGTCTTGGTTTTTATTGCAGCAACCCTGAACATTGTTTTTCCAAACTTTTTGAAACCAGTTGCAGTGAACAGTTTTTTAGTGCATGGAAAAACAATATCGGTTGGAAACCGGAACGATCATATACAAGTGAAGAAACCATTTTTGAGGAAGCCGGTATAACTTTTATTCCTCCTTTCCTGAGAGAAACAGCAACGATTATTGAACAGGCCCGCAATAACCAGCTACCGATTGTTATTCAACCCAATGATATCAAAGGCATCATTCACAGTCATAGCAAATGGAGCGATGGCAGTAATACACTCGAAGAAATGGCTATGGCAGCCATTGAACGAGGCTTTGAATACCTGGTAATCAGCGATCACTCCCAGTCTGCTTATTATGCCAGCGGGCTGGATATTGACAAGGTTTATGCGCAGCACCAGCAGGTGGATGAGCTGAACCAGCAATTTGCCCCCTTCCGTATTTATAAAAGTATTGAGAGTGATATCCTGAACGATGGCAGTCTAGATTATCCCGATGAAGTACTGGCAGATTTTGACCTGGTCATTGCTTCCATCCACTCAAACCTTAAAATGCCGGAAGATAAAGCCATGATGCGTTTGATAAATGCCATCGAAAACCCTTACACAAGTATTCTGGGTCACATGACAGGTCGCCTGCTTCTGAGCCGCAACGGATACCCGGTTGACCATGCCAAAATTATTGATGCCTGTGCGGCGAATGATGTGGTCATTGAACTCAATGCCCATCCACGAAGACTTGATATGGACTGGCGCTGGATCAATAAAGCTGTTGAAAAAGGGGTATTGATTTCTATCGATCCAGATGCGCACTACATAGAGGGTTATGATGATTGCCGTTATGGTGTTCTGGCTGCTCAGAAAGCCGGGCTCACCAAAGAACATAACCTGAGCAGCTTTTCAAAGGACGCTTTTGAAGCTTTTCTCGTTCAACAACACGCTAAAAGATAACTGTGACAGAATTACTCAATAACAGGCAGTGCAATAAAGAAAGTGGTTCCTCTACCTTCAATTGTTTCAAACCAAATAGTGCCATTTGCCTTTTCTGAAATACCCTTGCAAATAGCCAGACCAAGACCGGTTCCTGATGATTTGGTGGTGAAATTGGGAATAAAAATATTCGCCTGCATCGATTCAGGAATACCACCTGCATTATCCTGTACCGAAAGTATAATTTTGTCATCCCGTCGCTCAATATTTATAACTACCTGTATCTTTTTATCATTGCCATTTCCAGCCTCTACTGCATTCTGCAACAGATTGGTAAGTAAACGGTTCATCTGAACTCTATCGGCCATTACAGGAGCGGTGATTGATGATGGTATGAAATTTATGCCCAGTTCGGGATGTGTGGCATATAAACGTATAACAGACTCTGCTACTTCATTCAAGTCGATCTGTTCCATCTTCGCATTGCCGATATTGGCAAACTGTGAAAAATCGCCGGCAATTTTCGACAACTGATCAATCTGTTCTATCAATGTTAGTGCCATATTCGATGTAAGTTCTTTTACATCGGGAGAACCATTGAGTATTGCTTTTTGCAGATATTGAATACTCAATTTCATTGGTGTGAGCGGGTTCTTGATTTCATGTGCCACCTGTCTTGCCATTTCTCTCCACGCCCCTTCCCTTTCGCTTCGTGCCAATGCAAGCGCACTCTGTTCAAGCTTACGCACCATTTTATTGTACTCGCCTACCAGCATACCTATTTCATCATTTCTTGTCCATACAATTTCCTGATTGCTTTTACCGATATTCATTTGCCGCATTTTATCGCCAATCAAACTAAATGATGCAGTGATTCTACTGGTAAGGAAGAATGCAATGGCTCCTGCAACGAGGAAAATAAATGCATTAAGGTTTATCAGTGTGGCCAGGAAGCCTGATATCTCCTGGTTTAACTCATTTTGTGAATTGAGATAGGGAATATTGAGATATGCATAGTTTTCTCCTGAGTCATCTGAAAGGGGTACATAAATACTCAGATATTCAAAATCGCCCACTTTTTCAGACTGTATATAACGAATACTATTATCGTAACTCAACTGCTGGTAAGCCTTGGGCTCCATTTGCGTGCTTAGAAGATGCTTGTTGTAAATATAAGGCTGTGTAGAGGTAAGCAGGTTACCATTGATATCGTAAAAATTTACATCAACATTATACAGATCAGATACTTCCGCAATATCCTGTTCGAGTTCACGTGATAATCCAACATTTTTGAATGTCAGTACATCATCAAAACTAAATTGAGCATTCAACTTACTATTGATTTCATTCGACATTACCTGAATCGACTTTGATAACCTTTCCTCATTACTCCGGTTAAACCGACTGATAAAAAATGAAATCGTTGCAATACCTATTACCAAAAAAGAGAATACACTAAGGAATATGATGGTGGCCTGTATCTGTGTACGGATATTAAACCTGAAGAGTTTTTTTATTTCACGCCATTTAAACCTCGCTTTCAATAACTGGCTCCCCAGGTGAAATACAAAAATAATCAGCAGAAAAGAGCAAAACAGGTAAGCAAATAAAGTAAGAAATTCCACCACCCAGGTATTTCTCTTCACAACCACCACCTGTTTATCATCGCCACTATTGAACCATAGTTCACTGTATTCACCTGATATTTTATAGGTAAACTCAAAATCATTTATTTGATTTTTTTTCAGCCTTGAGGGGAAATGGTAAGTATTAAAATGGTTAATCAGTTTCCCTTTGTTATAAATACCATAAGCATAATTGGTATTTAAATCAGACGAGAGATTCTGTACCTGGTTAAATAGTTCAGGATACAATGCCTCACTTTTATACCGCTTGGATTTGGCTATCACAAATAAATAACCCAGGGTTGTTCCTTTTTGTTTTACCTCTTTCTGATAGAGATAACTGAATCCTTCTGAAGTGTTATCATAACTATACAAACCCGGTATTACCGTAGGTCTTGCCTGGTTAAGAATAATCGTTTTAATGGCTGCATAGTCAGTAGAATCTTCATTATATAGTGGATGATATAAACTGTCGAATGTGTAAATCCTTGTATCGTATTTATTGAGATAACCTGAGAAATTCTGATTGATCAGGCTGTCTTTAATGTATTTATTTTCCAGTTCACTCTGAAAACGGCTGAAATTCTTTAGCAGGAACTGATCATCGAAGTTAGTTGCAGCTATATTCAGCAGGTTTTCGCCCGATGGGTCTATTTGCAGTGCCAATTTTTCAGCAATACGTTTTCGCTGTTCAAATTCCGTGATCCTGTTTTCATACAATACCATCCCTGCAATAGAAAACGTAAAAAACATAACCCAGAAAATAAAAAAAGTAGACCTAAGTAAGGGCAGATCAATATCTTTTTTCCTAAAATTAATTATAAGCACATAGATCAGTAACCAAAGTAGTATTACCAGGCCGGTTGGTATTCCCTTGTTGGGAAAAAATAATAAAAGGCAAGCGAATCCACTTAACACTACCGTAATGGATTGCTCTAACAATGGGAATTTACGATCCGCTAAAGGTTTTAACAATATTTGTGAAAGGCCAAAAAAACTCAGTACAATGAAACAGAGAATTACAAAACTCACTACACTGTAAATGTCAAGACTGAAGAAATTGGTTACATCTGTAGATATTTTGGAATCCTGTACCAGGCTTTGTACAATTCCGGTGATACCATACCCTATTATTGTTAACAGTAAGACACTACCGTAGTTTCTTATTTTTAAGGGCAATGGTTTACGGAGCCATGTTTTATCATCGGTATAATTTTTGTACACTCCTATCAGCCAGAATAATAAAATTGCATTTACCAGTAAATCTCCCAGAGACGGATGTATTATATTGGATGCATAAATAGACGGATCATACAACGGTAGCTTACTATAATCAAAAGGGAAATTAAACTGGTATGCAATAAAACGAAGTAACAAAACAAGAGCCGCCAATACACTAAACCCTGTTTTAAATCCATGCACCGTAATCAGTTCTGCGGCTACTGAATTAAGAAAGATCAACAAAAAAACAATGGACAATATTCTCAGGAGAATGGTGAAGCTATCATATGCAATAAATGATTTTCCCTGTTTAAGTTTAATACCAAACAATTTCTTACCTGTGCTACTCAATATCGGTAACACATCGGGGCCCGGCAGCGTTGATAGTTCATACTGCTCATCCAATCCTTCAAAACCTGCGAAATCACTGTGTAGGTATTTATTCTGAATAAAATAAGACCAGCGAATAGGTATCATTCCTATTACCAGTAATTGTTTGTCTTTAACAGGTATAGTTGACTTGAGTATCTCAAATTCACCATTACGCTTTATCGAGAACCATGCACTGTCCTGTCGATAAAGATCGTCCTGAATGATGTAATACTTGTTTGTGTTCCAATATAAAGGTATAGGCGCTGTTTTTCCGGATAACGCATAGATAAACAGGCCAAATGATTCTTTCGTTGTTTTTTCCTTAACTGAATTATTTGATGGCGCAATCAGTGCATGCAACCGTGTAGTATCATTGAGAAGATTATAATATTTTTTTTCGAGCCTGCCGATTTGCTGCTCCAGTTTCGACTTTACTTTCTGGGGTGAGGAATTATAACTCCAGTAATTGATGAAAATGAATGAAAAAGTATAGAGCCAGGCAGCAGTAATGGCCAGGTAACCGTGTTTATAAGCAGCTTTTCTGAGTGTTTTGATCAACTGTTTATTATTTTCGTTTGATCTCGTTCCAAAGCGCATCCATCTCAGCGAGAGACATATCCATTAGACTAAGCCCTTTTTCTCCTGCTTTTGATTCCATGGCCTGAAAACGATACATGAATTTTTTATTGGTCTGCTCAAGAGCAGCTTCCGCATCTACCTGCAAAAACCGTGCATAATTAATCAGGCTAAACAATACATCCCCGAGCTCTTCTTTCATTTCTTCCGGTTTGTTTGCCCGAACAGCTTCTTTTAGCTCCTGCATTTCTTCTTCTACTTTTTTCCACACATCTTCCCTGTTGTGCCATTCAAAACCAATCTGTCTGGCTTTTTCCTGGATACTGGTGGCTTTTACTACAGCAGGTAATGACTTCGGCACCCCACTAAGTACAGATTTTTTTCCTTCCTTTATTTTAATCTGCTCCCAATTACGTTTTACATCATCTTCATTTTCCACTTTAACATCTCCATATATATGTGGATGTCTCGTAATAAGCTTCTGAGCTATTCCATCGATGACTTCCTGTAATACAAATTGTTGTTGTTCCGCACCAATTTTGGCATAAAACAGTATATGCAGCAATAAATCGCCCAATTCTTCTTTAATTGCTTTCCAGTCGTTTGCATCCACCGCATCTGCCAGTTCATAGGTTTCTTCGAGGGTCATGGAACGAAGTGTATGAATGGTTTGTTTACGATCCCAGGGACATTGTTCCCGGAGTTCATCCATAATCGTTACCAATGTTAAAAAACTGTTTGCTGTTGATTTCATGTTTCAATTTTCAGGTTCTGTTATACAGCAAAAGCTGAGAATAGGAAAAACACAGTAAATAATAATACCATCACTAACATAGATGCAAGCAGTAATAATATATATTTCAGTATTGTTTTTGCCCTCCTTTGACCATAAAAATTCCGCATGGATTTATACAGGTAAAAGAACCCAGCTAGTGTAAATACGGTACCAATCCAGTCGTGCACTTCATGTGTTATTCCTTTTATAATACTATGCAACCATAAGCCCGATAATATAATAATAAAAATGGCACAATAAAGGTGAATAGAATAAATGATGTGGTTTACATAATAAAACTGCCTCCTCCTTGCATATATAGCCTGTAATATCAGGGCAAATAGCGGTAATGACACGAACAATATTTGCGGAAACAGGTGAATAAATTTATTAGTAATAGCCTTCATACTCGCCTTCGAATCTCCCTTGTATTTTTCGCGAAGATGTATATTCTGTCTTTCAAAAGCCCTTACAATAAACCCATCCTGCTCATTCGCGGGTAATGCTGCCTGCAATGAATCATATTCTTTTACAGAAGATAATGTGGCATTAATTTTTCTATCATCAAACGACATTATCGTAAATCCCCCATCCGGTAAACTATGAACACTGTCTACCAAGGTACTATCGCGTTTTAGCATGGCGATATCAGCTTCTGTTTGTTTTATCTTATTTTTAATTTGTTCTGTGGCAACGACTGCACCAGAAGTTTTCAATGCTTTCTCCAGCCTGCTCTTTTGTTTTTCGAGTTTAGAAATCACTTTCTCCGCCATGTCCTTTTTTTCCTTTATCTCAATATCTTCCACTTTCTGGTAAAAACTGAAAAAGATAAGGAAGAAAAAAGCAGATGTAAACACATACATACGAATTGGATGCAGGTAGTCGGCCCTACGCCCTCTTAAATATTCATGCGACAAAAATCCTGGCCTGAATAAAAGATATTTGAGTGTACTGAAAAATTTGCCATCAAAATGGATAATATCATACACAAAATGTGTTACCAGGTGCCAGAAACTGTCTTTGGGCTCAATGTTTTCCTGTCCGCAATAATGACAGAACCTTCCATGAAGGGCGGCTCCGCAATTCAGGCATATTTTTTCCTTTCTTTCGGGTAAATGTGACACTTGTTAACGTTTGATTAAAAATACACAACTAATCCATAGCCACAACCGCCGTTGGCTTAATGTTGAAAAATGAACAAAAGGATTGAGTAATTTTGGCTAATGATGAAAGTCTTCAGTCTGGCCTGTTTTTTATTGTTGGCAGGTATTGCCAATGCACAATATTATTTCAATGATATTATTTCCATACGCCGCGGAAATGAACAATATAAAATATGGAGGGCCCAAAAAATTGCCTCTATCAAAACTATTTCGTATGAGCCCGATAATACTGTTACCGAAGGTTTTTCTGTAACCCAGGACATCAGCAGAGATGGGAAAAAAATCACTATTACCACTTTAACCAACAACAGAACAAGTGTTACCATTAATTCTTACGATCTCGGTGTTTTGAAACGCACCCAAACCAACAATAGGAATATCAGTAATAAAACAGATTACACTTACGATGCCCAAGGGCGCATCAGTAAAGTAAACCTCTCTACAATTGATACATTCATGAACAGCACGCTTTCTGAAGCACATGAATGGTTCTATGATGAATATGGCGCCCCTACTTCGATGCGTAAAATAAAAAACCAGTATGATACTGTTACTGTTCAGTTCATAAAAGATGAGAGGGGTAATATTGGCGAAGAAAAATGGCAAAAAAATGGCCGAACCATTGAAAGCTATTATTACTACTACAATGCCGGCAGGCAACTTACCGATATTGTTCGATACAACAGTAAGCTCAAAAAATTACTGCCCGACTTTGTCTATGAATACAACGATACCAATCAACCCATCCAGATGACTCAATTTTCACTGGGTAGCAATAACTATTTTGTGTGGAAGTATCAATACAATGATAAAGGGCTAAGAACAGAAGAAATCTGCAGTAATAAGAGTAAGTTACAGGTTGGTAGAATTGAATACCAATACACTGTTCAATAAATCAATCCAGGTATTTTTTCTTTTTTCCCTTTTTGTAATCCCTTTGTTCGGCCAATGACTCTGCACTCGGGTTACTCGTAACGGAAACTGCCACCTGGAAAAGTAAAAAACAAAGTACAATCGACATTATGAACTCACCCCATGTAATCCAGTAACCCCAAAATGTATACACTGCTCCTTTTTCAGGCGTTCCGGTTTCATAGATCACTGTAAGTTTTTGGCCCTCTTTTATGTTCCTGAGTACATAATGCGGATCTACGGAAAACGCTTTTGTACCTGTATTAAAAACTGCCATTAGCACTGAATCAGTACCAGCTATTTGAAGCTCCTTTTTGATGATAGCCGGTACTTTTACTCCATCAAAATAATCTGGCTGACGGGTAAACAACAGGTAGCAACCAAAGCAAATCAGGTATAGTATAAATACGGACTTGTACATGAGGCATTGTAAAGGAAGAGAGTGAGCAGTCAGTAGTGAGTAAAACATCCACTCACTACTGACTACTCACTCTCTTCAATTATTTTAGTTCGTCAGACTTCTGAAGTCTACCGGAACAAGTTTACTTACACCGGGTTCCTGCATGGTTACACCATAAATTACATCAACGGCTCCCATGGTTTGTTTGTTATGGGTTACAATGATGAACTGTGAGTTATCGCTAAACTTCTTGATCATTTGTGTAAACTTACCTACGTTGGCATCATCCAATGGAGCATCTACCTCATCAAGGATACAGAATGGAGCTGGCTTGATGAGATAAATTGAGAATAACAATGCAGTTGCTGTTAAGGTTTTCTCTCCTCCACTCAACTGTGTAATAGATGATGGACGTTTCCCTTTTGGCTTTGCAATAATTTCAATACCTGTTTCTGCGAGGTTGGTAGGATCTACCAACACCATATCGGCGGTATCTTCTTCAGTAAACAGGGCCTTAAATACTTTCTGGAAATTTTCACGCACCTGGTTAAATGTATCGAGGAACTGCTGGTTGGCAGTGGCCTCCACTTCCTGGATGGTTTGAAGCAGACTTTCTTTGGCAGTAACAAGATCATTCTTTTGTTCAAGAATAAACTCGTAACGCTTTTTCATTTCCATGAAAGCTTCAATAGCTGTTGGGTTTACTTCACCCATATTTTCCAGTCGCTTTTTCATGCGGTCGCTGGTAGCCTGTAATTCTTCGAGTGTAGTTTCGGTAGTTCTGGCCTGATCAAGTATTTCATCCAGTTCTACTTTGAATTCTACACTAAGTCTTTCCTTCATTCCTGCAAGTTGCAATTTCAACTCATTCAACCTGTCTTTAATTTCTGTTACAAGGTGATCTATCATTTCCTTGCTCTTCACTTTCAGTCTTAACTCACTCTCTTTCTCCTGCAACGCATTTCTCAGGTTATAATATGCCTGGTCGGCCTCATTCAATTTTTTCTCTTCCTCCTCTTTCTTACGCATCATATCTATCAGCAATTCTTCTGAACCGATCAATGCTTTTTCACCTTCTTCAATATTACCAGATGCTTCTGATAATTGTGAAGTATTATTTTCAATCTGCTGGTGCAACTCGCTCAGTTGATTTTCTTTGAATACCAGTTCCTGTTTAAGGGTGGTAATCTTACTTTGCTGACGTGTCAACTGCAGGTTGGTTTCATTGTATTGAACCGATGCAAAATTGTATTCCTGTTCGGCCAACTGGTAATCCTGCTCCACCAGTTTCATCTGTTCACCGGTTTGCAGCAACTGGTCATTCAGTTGATGTAATGCTTCCCTGGTGGCGGCAATAGCATCCTGCTCATCCTGTAAACGGGTTTCTATATCGGTCAAACGTTGTAAACCGTTCTGTTGGGCTGCCTGCAGGTTTTCGATACGGTTTTTGGTAGCGAAAACCTGGTTGGTAAACTGGTTAATTTCATTTTCAGTTTGTTTGATGGCATTTTCCTTTAACTGCTCATTAAATGCAATCACTTCATTGTGCTTGGCCTGTATATCGGCTTTCAGCAGACTTACTACTGATTCCTGATCCTGAATTTCTTCGGCAAGTTTCTCGAGATTCTTGGCACGACCAATTTTCTTTCCCTCAAATAAACCTACACTACCGCCGGTAAGCGTGTATTTACCTTTAACGTATTTACCTGTTTTTTCAAGTACCACAGCACCATTACTATTGGCAATGGCTTCCTCATTTTCAGCGATATAAACATTACCCAATAAATATTCCGCCAGTTTACGGTATTGTTCATCTACTTCAATTACATCCATTGCCCGGATGGTATTGGCTGGCTGATGTGTTTCTACACGCAGATCAGCAAATTTTTCCAGCATAAAGAAGTTTGCTTTCCCTTTGCTGTTGGCATCAAGTAAATGAATGGCCTGCAAACCTTCCTGGAGGTTATTCACCACATAATAGTTCAGGTATGGCTCGAGTACATTTTCAACAGCGGTTCTGAATGCTTCTTTCACATAAATAATATCGGAAAGAATAGGCGCCGAATGGTTCCATTTAGGGTTTTTATGCAGGAACTTAATACTCTCCGGATAACCTTCCATTGAATCAATAAGGCTTTTCAGGAGGTTGTATTCGTTTCTTTTGGCATCGAGTTTACGGTTCTCTTCTGCCAGCTCATTGCGCAATACTTCCAGTTGAGCCTGTGTTTCAAAAATATTTTCGCGGGTACGCTCATGCTGTTCCTGCAATTGCTGCAGATCTATGCGACGCGCTTCCAGGCTCTCTTCTTTTTCCGACAGTTCTCTTTGTAATTGCTCCAGTTGCAATTCGCGGTTCTGCTTTTCTTCATTTAACTGCGCCTGTGCCCGCTGCAGGTTCTGGATAGAAGTATCGGCTACGGCCACTTTCTTCTCAGCATCAAACTGACTGCGTTGTATTTGCTGGTACTGGTTGCGTAAAGCATCTACACCGGTTCTTCGTTCGTCGAAGAGGCGGCGTTTGTCTTCTATATCCAGCTTGGCTGTTTCTACCCTGTCCTGTAACTCTATCAAACGAGATTCTTCTTCGCCCACCTGTATTTGGGTGTATTCAATAGAATCGTCAATGGTTTTTAACTGACCTGATGCTTTTTCCAGGAAATCTTTTAAACTGGTTTCTTTTTCTTTCAGGTAATGCAGCTTCTGAGTGGCCAGATTACGCTCATTCTCTTTACTGCGCAGATTTTGCAGGAGGTCGTTAAACTCATGCTGCATGCTTTGCAATGCTCTCTCCTTTTCAATAAACCCCACTTTCTTCTGCTCAATGGCCGCTTCTTCCAAAGCTATTTCAGCATCGAGTTGTATTTTTTTATTGATCTCCAGCTCCTGCTGTTCATTCAGTTCTTTGTAGGTGATATTAAAGCCTTCCAAAGCAGCTTTGGCCAGCTCAACTGATACTTCTTTGTATTCTTTTTTAATCTCGTAATATTTCTCTGCCTTCTTTGCCTGGTTCTCCAGTGTTTTTAACTGGTTATTGATTTCGAATAACAGATCCTCAATACGTGCCAGATCCTGTTCAGTAGCATCAAGTTTATTCTTGGCCTCTTTTTTACGTGTTTTATAGATCGTAATACCTGCAGCCTGTTCAAGCATTCTACGGCGACTGTTATCTTTGTCTTTGATGATGTCATCCACCATACCCAGTTCAATGATGGCATAACTGTCGGTGCTTACACCCGTATCCAGAAAAAGGTTATGGATATCTTTTAAACGGCAGGTTACATCATTCAGCCTGTATTCACTTTCACCATTTTTATAAAATCTGCGTGTTACTGTTACGGTACTGAATTCTGTTGGTAACAGATTTTTGGTGTTTTCAAAAGTGAGACTTACTTCTGCCAGACCACTCGGACTCCTCGTTTTACTACCATTGAAAACCAATGCTTCCAGGTTCTCACTTCTCAATGCCGATATTTTTTGCTCGCCTATTACCCAACGTATACTGTCGATGATATTACTCTTGCCACAACCATTAGGACCAATGATGCCGGTTATACCTTCATCAAAACTCACTACGGTTTTATCAGCAAAACTTTTGAACCCTTTGATTTCTAATGATTTTAATCTCACTTTTCCGCTATTTAGTACCTGCGAACATACAGGAAAAGGGGTAGATTTTCCGGAAAGATTATAAGGCTGTGTATAATAGGTGGAGAAAAAGGATGATGAAAAAATACATAAAATAAAAAACATTATAACTATTTGATAATAAAGAAATTAATAGTCTTATTTAGATTTTAAAAATGGGTTTTTCAACCTGCTTATTCGAGATTTTCTGACTGTATATTTGTTAAATAACAACCTGATTTGAAACAGATAATTTTTACCGTTAGTAACGACCTCAATTATGACCAGCGTATGCACCGTATTGCAGGCACATTGAGCAGGAATGGATATGAGGTATTACTGGTTGGCAGAAAACGAAAAGAATCTACTCCATTATCAGATCAGCCATTCGGTCAGAAGCGGCTTTTTTGTTTTTGGGAGAAGGGGCCCTTGTTTTATATCGAGTATAATATCAGACTTCTTTTTTTTCTTTTCCTGAACAGGGCCGATATTATTTGTGCCATTGATCTTGATACCATTCTTCCCTGCTATTTCTCCTCCCTACTAAAAAAACAGATAAGGGTATATGATGCACATGAATTGTTTACAGAACAGTTTGAAATTATACACAGACCATGGATACAAAAGATCTGGCTGGCAATTGAACGATTTGCCGTGAAAAGGTTTAAAAATGGTTATACAGTAAACCAATTTATTGCCAGTTGGCTGCAACAACAGTATGGTGTTCAATACACTGTTATTCGAAATCTTCCGTTTGAATACCCTTTGCAGACTATTGAACCCGGAGATTATATTTTATACCAGGGTTCTGTAAATGAAGGACGATGCTTTGGCACACTCCTCCACGCTATGCAATATGTAAATACCAGGCTGGTCATTTGCGGCAAGGGTAATTATTATAAACAAACAGGCACTCTCATTCAGCAGTATCAGCTTGAGAATAAAGTGGAATTAAGAGGCTATATCGCTCCTGCTGCTCTTAAAACCATTACACAGAAAGCCAGGGTTGGACTTACGCTTTTTGATGAGAAAGGATTGAACCAGTATCAATCTTTATCCAACCGTTTTTTTGACTATATGATGGCCGGTATTCCACAATTATGCGTTGATTATCCTGAATACAGGTTAATCAATAACGAATTCGGGTTTGCGCATATGATTACCGCAACCGATAGCCAGGCCATTGCCCATGAACTGAACAAATTACTTACCGATACTGTATTATATAAAAGCTTGCAACAAAACGCCCTGAAAGCACGTTCTGTTCTTAATTGGGAGCAAGAGTCGAATAAACTTCTCCGTTTTTATGAAGCGTTAGTGTAATGGAAAAGCACCTGCATATTATATCTTATACTGTTCCCTACCCACCTGACCACGGAGGTTTATATGATGTGTTTTACAAACTAAAAGCATTACATGCCAAAGGTGTACACATTCACCTTCATTGTTTTGATTATGGGCGTGGTGAACAACCAATACTAAATCAATATTGCGACACAGTTCAATATTATCAGCGCTTTACAGGCCATAAAGGTATTTCTGTTTCACTCCCATATATTGTTGCATCAAGAAAGAATGAAGAACTCCTGCAAAACCTGCTTAAAGACAATCATCCTATTTTAATGGAAGGAGTACACTGTACCTACCCACTAATGGATGAACGTTTTAAAGAACGCGATTGTTTTGTAAGGCTGCATAATGTAGAATACCAATACTACCACGATCTCTGTCAACAAGCTAATTCTGCTTTCCGAAAACTTTATTATAAAAGAGAAAGCATTATGCTGAGAGCATACGAACGGAAAATTGCATCCAAAGCTATTTTCCTGGGAATGACGGAGGCCGATAATACTGTTTATATGCATGAATTCGGCGCCAACCATATAGAACAGTTACCCCTGTTTGTACCCGATAACTGGACAGTTGAAGAAAAACAAGGCTATGGCACTTATTGCCTGTATCATGGCGATCTCCGCATAGATGCCAACGAAAAAGCCGCTACCTGGTTACTCGAAAAAGTATTCAGCAAAACAGATATACCTTTTGTTATTGCAGGGCATCACCCATCTGAAAAATTATATGAACTGGCGCACAGCATGGAACATACCTGCCTGGTTGCCGATCCTTCAGAAAGAGAAATGCAGGATATGATTGCCAAAGCTCAAATTAATATACTCCCCTCTTATACCAATACCGGTATTAAAATAAAACTGGTGAATGCTGTTTTTAATGGAAGGCATTGCCTGGTAAATGATGCCACGGCTAAACATTCCGGACTGGAATCAACTTGTCATCTTGCTGATAGCTCCATAGATTTTATAGAAAAAATTGAAACACTTTTTTCACAGCCTTTCTCCAAAGAAGAAACTGAAAAAAGAAAATTACTTACCGGTGAATTATTTCCTAATGATAGGAGTGTGATAAAGGTTATGAGGACAATTTGGAAATTTGATCCCGTTTATAACGGAATGAAAGTTAATCCTTAGGACTCCTTTGAAAAAAATATTTTCTCAACTCACCCCGATGCTCTCTGCTTCGCAAAGGGATAGTCTTTTTTGTTGATTTTTAAATTTTGGCTTTTGAATTTTGAATTTCGATTTCTGCCCACCTACATCGCCGCACTATCCATCACCCTGCCTTTCTCTGTTTTGAGAATACGTGATGGGTATCGGTTAATGACGATAAAATCGTGCGTGGCCATAATTACAGCGGTTCCATAATCGCGGGCGATCTGGATGAGTAATTGCATGATTTCATCGCTCGTTTCAGGATCGAGGTTACCTGTTGGTTCATCGGCGAGAATGAGTTTTGGCGAATTGAGCAGGGCTCGGGCAATATCTACACGCTGTTGCTCACCGCCACTCATCTCAAAAGGCATTTTAAACCCTTTGCTTCTCAATCCTACTTTATCCAATACATCATTAATTTTTTCTTCAATCAGTTTTTCATCCTGCCAGCCTGTGGCTTTTAATACAAAGCGAAGGTTTTCGTGTACATTTCTATCAGTCAGCAACTGAAAGTCCTGAAACACAACACCAAGGTTCCTCCGTAGAAAAGGTACTTTTTTCCAGTCCATATCACGCAGGTTAAACCCTACTACAGATGCGCTGCCTTCTTTGAGCGGCAATTCTCCATATAATGTTTTCAGCAGGCTGCTTTTACCGGTTCCGGTTTTACCAACAAGGTATACGAATTCGCCTTTGTTCACAGAGAAATTTACATCTTCTAAAATAAGACTGCCTCCCTGGTATATTTTGGCATTATGGATGGATACGACTGTTTCTGACATGGTTCTAAATTACAATTTCTAAACAGACCAGTGGCGGTCTTATTCAAAAATAAGGATCATGGGGTTTTGATCCTGTTAATATTCATATATGATTTCACCTTCTGTTGTATGAAGACTGAGACTTGCTTTTGCAGCCGCTTCCACCCTTCCCACAATTTTGGCCTCAATACCCAGTTTTTCTGCAATACCAATCATGGCATTTGCCGTAACCGTATCGGTGAATATTTCAAGACGGTGTCCCATATTAAATACCTGGTACATTTCGCGCATATCGGCACCTGAATTTTCCTGTATCAGTTTAAATATGGGTGGCGTCTCGAACAAATTATCTTTTACAATCTTAAATGGTTTTGGAAGATATTTCATGCATTTGGTTTGTCCACCACCACTACAATGTATCATTCCATGTATCTGGCTGAAATATTGATCCAGTAATTGTTTTACCAAAGGAGCATACGTACGTGTTGGGCTCAGCAATAATTTTCCAACCTGTAAATCGCCAAACCCCTGTACGGATATGGTTTCCGTTATTTTATTTTTACCGATATACACCACTGCATCCGATAATGAGGTTTCAAAAGTTTCCGGATACTGTTCCGCATAATATTTTTCGAGTACATCATGACGGGCGCTGGTTAATCCATTACTACCTAGTCCGCTGTTGTATGCATCTTCATACACTGCTTTTCCCGCACTGGCAAAACCCACCATTACATCTCCCGCACTTATTTTTTCATTGGTGATAAGTTTTTCTTTTGGCCATCTGCTGGTCATGGTTCCGTTTACAGCAATGGTTCTTACCACATCACCTACATCGGCCGTTTCACCTCCCAGGTAATGTATGTTTACCCCGTAGGTTTTTAGCTGATTAAAAAAAGCCTGTGTACCATTGATCACCGCCTGTAATACTTCACCGGGTATTCTGAGTTTATTACGATCGATGGTAGAAGAAAATAATAACTGATCTGTTACACCAATACATAATAAATCATCGAGATTCATGGCCACTGCATCGCGTGCAATTCCTTCCCATACGCTAACATCTCCTGTTTCTTTCCAGTACAGATAAGCCAGGATACTTTTGGTACCTGCTCCATCAGCATGCATGATATTTACAAAAGCCTCATCATTACACAGAAAATCAGGATATATTTTACAGAAAGCATGTGCATACAAACCCTGATCCAGTTTCTGGATGGCTGCATGTACTTCTTCTTTCTGCGCCGAAACACCACGTTGGGAATATAAGGACATGTTAATTTGAGAATTTGGAAATTTGGAAATTTAGGAATTAGTGGTTTGCAAATTCCCGTGGCTGCAAAGGTAAGGGTTGAAAGGGGGATTTCCTTGTGGCTTGCGGCTTATGGCCTGTAGCTCATTCAACTCACCCCCGGCCCTCTCTGCTTCATAGAGAGTAGGACAACAAAATTCCTTTCACGTCTCACCTTTCCCTACCTTCGCAATCGATATGAAAGTACATCGTGAGCTGGCAGGTTCTTTGCCCGAATTTCGAAATGCAGTTGTTACCATTGGCACTTTTGATGGTGTACATAAAGGGCATCAGCAAATACTTGGCCAGTTAAAAGAAGAAGCCATTAAGATTGGCGGAGAAACCGTAATCATTACTTTTCACCCTCATCCACGTAAAATTGTTTCATCGGTACCCGGCGATGTAAAATTGCTTAATACACTGGCAGAAAAAACAATACTACTCGAAAAAGCCGGCATCGACCACCTGGTGGTAGTTCCGTTTGATCATCATTTCGCTAACCAGCCTGCTGAAGATTATATTACCGATTTTCTTTACAAATATTTCAAGCCGCATACCATTATCATTGGTTACGACCATAGGTTCGGCAAAGGCAGAACAGGAGATTACCAGTTACTGGAATCATATGGTAAAAAACTTGGTTTCATTGTAAAAGAAATTACAGAGCAATTACTCAATGAAATTGCGGTAAGTTCTACCAGGATCAGGAAGGCCATTTCAGAAAACGATATCGCCACTGCCAATGCAGCATTGGGATATCCCTATTTTTTTGAGGGGTTAGTAGTGGAAGGCAATCAACTGGGTAGAACCATTGGTTATCCTACAGCGAATCTTCATATTGGCAGTGAGGAAAAACTGATTCCTGAAAATGGAGTGTATGCAGTTAAAGTAGATATCATTGAACAAAATGAACCAACTTATGGAGGCATGATGAATATTGGCTTACGCCCCACTGTTGATGGCAAAAAAAGAGTGATTGAAGTAAATATTTTTGATTTTAATCAAGACATCTACGGTAAGCGTTTACGCATACATGTATTGGAGCAATTACGCAGCGAAATAAAATTTGATGGCCTCGAAGGATTAAAAGCACAATTGGCAAAGGATAAGGAGGGTGCGTTGGCGTGTTTAGCGTGAGTGTTGAGAAATAAGATATTAGATTTGTAAGATAAGAGAGGAAAAACCCAATGCTCACCTTTCAAGTTTTACATACTCAGTTCATCATCTTCACCACCATTTCTTTCATCAACCCTGCATCGGAAGTACCGGCATCATGAACACCTATGCTACGGAGATTATATTGATGAAGTAGTAATAGTACACGTTCAACACCCGAATATTCATATTTACGTGCAGAACTGAGATAATCTTTGATGAAATAAGGGTTCACACCAAGAGAGCTTGCCGCTATTTTTTCATCGGGATTTTGCAACCCGAACAACATATATACTTTACTGAAATAATTGTACAATGCAGGCAATACCTGTTGTATAGGCGCTGCCTTGGGATTTGCCTCAAAATATTGAATAATCCGGATGGTCTTCGACAGATCCTTTCTGCCTATCGCTTCCTGCAATTCAAATACATTAAACTCTTTACTGATGCCAATGTATTTTTCAATATCGTCTTCTGTAATATTGGTTCTACCTGACAGGTTTACCGCCAGTTTCTCAATTTCGTTTTCTATTCTGCTCAAATCATTCCCAACATGATCCACAACTAACATAAGGGCCTTCTGATTAATGCTGAGTCCATGTTTTTTAACCACATCCATTGTCCACTCGGGCAACTGGCTCTCATACATTTTCTTCGTGGTAAGCATTTCCCCTTTTGCTTTCAGGGTTTTGGCCAGTTTGGAGCGGCCATCTACTTTTTTGTCCTTGTAGCTCACCACAAAAACGGTTGACCTTAACGGGTTCTCTATATAGGGTTCCAGTTTATCGATATCGCGCATCTGCTGCGCCTCTTTAAGGATTACCACCTGTCTTTCGGCAAACATCGGGTAGCGTCTGCAGGCATTTACCACTGCGGCCCAGTCTGCATCTTTTCCATAAAAAACGGTGAGATTAAAACCAGCCTCCGATTCGGGCAGTATTTTATGTTCGGCATGATCAACTACCTGGTCAATAAAATACGACTCCTCTCCTTCCAGCCAGTAAATGGGCTTGAAATTCCCTTTTTTCCATTCTGTAATAATCTTTTCCGCCGACATGGGTGCAAAGATGATGGTTGATGAAGGATTTATAAAAAGATTGAAGGTTTAGTTATGAACATCGTGAATGGTGAATGGTCAATGGTCAATAAGTTTCATTCATGCACGATTCACGATTCACGATTACAACGCCCCTTAACCCTCCAATATTGCCATCAAACCGTTACCACAGCAATATTTTCTGGTTTCAGGATGGGTTGCTGAAGAAAACGAAGTATAATATTGGCTGTTACCACCACATCTCTTTCACAGTAAGCCACAATACGCGGCAGGTCATTATCAACATAATATACATCCTGTACCATACTTCCATCCATATCGGTTTTAGAACTGGAAATGCCCAGTACATGGGCCAGCAAATCGAGTGACACATAATTTTTATGGTCTCCGAATTTCCACCAGTTAAGGGTATCAAACATTTTCAGTTCCCAGGGTTTACGATCCTGTATCTGAAAACAAGCCGGTAAAGACAGGTTATTGATCAGCATACGTCTGCCGATATAAGGTATATCAAATTCGCGGATATTATGACCGGCAAACTGAAAATACGGGTTTATCTGCTGTATTTTTTCACATAATTGCGTAAAAATTCTCAGTATTTCCACCTCATCATCTCCGGCAATACTCTTCATTTTCAGGTGGAGGTGCCCTTCATCATCTGTGTGGAAAAAAGCGGTTGAAATGCAGATGATACGCCCAAATTCGGCCAGTATTCCGGCTTTTTTTCGGTAAGATTCTTCCGGATTCGTACCTTCTGGCACGGTTTTAGATATTTTGTCGCAAAACAGGCGTTGCCAGTCCGGATCCATATTGTTAAAGGATGAGCGGGCCGGCACTGTTTCTATATCAAGTAATAAAAGATTCTTGAGCATATAAAAAGTTTAAAAAAAACCGTTAATTGAAAAATTAATTTTATGAGTAGCTTCAACACCCCCGACCCCAATGCTGCACCACAGCAAAAAGACAACCGTAAAGTAATATACGGCATTCTGATTTTCGCCCTTTTGAGTACATGGGCCTATATTTTTTATGATAAAAGCCAGACCAAAGAAGCCATAGGCCAGTTAGAAACCAGGATTACCAATGTTGACAGTGCACGCAATGCCATTCAACAGGAGTTTCTGGAAGTGTCTGCAAAAGCCGATTCACTTACACAAAATAATATCCAGTTACAGGGTGCACTGGCCGACCGTGGTTCTGAGATCCGGAAACTGAAAGGCAGTATCAACAATATCCTGAAACGCAAAAATGCTTCTGATGCAGAACTGGCACAGGCCAAACAAATGATCAGTGAACTGAATGGAAAAGTAGACGGGCTGTTTGCCGAAATCGAGAAATTGCAGGGGGAGAATAAGCAGCTTACAGCTGCTAACGAACAACTGAACACCGAAAAAACACAATTAACTTCTGAAAAAGAAAACCTGCAACAGAACCTCAGTGCAACCAAAAAAGAACTGGATGATAAAGTAGATGTTGCTTCCACCCTGCATGCATCTAATATCGGCATTACGGCCATTGATGTGCGCAGCAGCGGTAAGGAAAAAGCTACCAGTACTTCTAAACGTGCCGACCTGATGCGTATTTCTTTTGTACTCGATCCAAACCGCATTGCTTCCAGCGGAAGCAAAGAAATCTATGTATGTGTAACTGCTCCTGATGGAAAAGTAATTTCTGAAGGAACCAGATTTGTTACCCGTGAAGAAGGTGAAAAAACATATACCAGCAAAGTAACCGTAAATTATGAACAGGGTAAAGTAACCCCGGTTAGCTTCGATTGGAAACAGACTGATAAATACCAAACCGGTAATTACAAAATTGAAATATATAACAATGGTTTCAAAATCGGTGAAGGTATGAAGACATTAAAGAAAGGCGGCTTATTCAGCTAAATTTCCGAAAAAAATAAACAAGCAAGCAATCATTCACGAGGGTACCGCAAGGTGCCCTTTGTGTTAGGAGAATGATGCGAAGAATCGTGAATGATGAATCGTCAATCGTGAAATAGAACAGCTATTCACGATTGACGATTCATCATTCACGATTACTTATTCCCATCCATGCTTTTCCCTATCTTCAATCTAAAAACCATCCATGCGTATCAACTGGCGGATAATATTGGTTGCAATTGCCATTATACTGGTAAGCGGAACCATTTTTTATTCGCAATATGTGGCAGGTAAAATTGCCACGGAAGAAAGAAAATATGTTACCGTTTGGGCCGAGGCACAAAGAACCATCCTCAATACACCCGATACCGCCAGCTTAAACCTGGCCACTTTTATTTCTTTTGAAAACAAAGAAATCCCCATCCTGGAAACTACGGAAAAAGATAGTATCACAGGCAATTATCTGAATCTCGACAGTAGTCTTGCCGAAGCTGATTCCGGTTATTTAGCATCTAAACTCATGGAATTCCGCCGGTATAATAACAAACCAATAGTACTCGTTATTAAAGACAGTCCATACACGGCTAATCATTATTACTATGGACAAAGTAAATTATTGAAAGAAGTAAAACTGTATCCATTGATACAGCTGGTTATTGTAGCATTATTTATTGCCATTGCCATAATGGCCGTACAATCGCACTATCGTGGTGCACAAAACCAGTTATGGGCCTCTATGGCAAGAGAAACTGCTCACCAGTTAGGTACACCCGTTTCAAGCCTGGAAGGATGGCTGGAAATATTGAAACAGAAAAAAGAGAATGAAGCGATCATCCCTGAAATAACAAAAGATGTTAACCGGCTATTACTTATTACAGACCGGTTTGGGAAAATAGGAAGTCAGCCCAAACTGGAACCGGGTAATCCATATGAACAGATTGAACAAATGATTGTGTACATGAAAAAACGTTCAGGTGCACAAGTGCAGTTTGAATTTCATCAGGCAGCTTTGCCCTCCACCCCATTCATAAGCGCCCCTTTGTTTGACTGGGTAATTGAGAACCTGATTAAAAATGCGCTTGATGCAATGGAAGGAAAGGGCACTATAAGAATAGAATCGCATGTATCAGCAGAAGGTTTATTGATTGATGTTACAGATACCGGAAAAGGTATTCAGACTTCACACCTGAATAAAGTATTTAAACCTGGTTTTACCACTAAGAAAAGAGGCTGGGGACTTGGATTGCCGTTGAGCAAACGCATTATGGAAGAATACCACAATGGCAAATTATTTGTGAAATGGAGCGAAGCCGGTAAGGGCACCTGCTTTCGCCTTATTCTGCCTCTTCCAGTAATGGCATAACGGTTTCACCAAAACAACTCATGGCCGCATACCATTGTTGTAAAGATTGTGGTGTGGCAGTTTCTACATAAAGATTGGCTTCTCTGCAATAATTCAGTAACTCTGTTTGAACCGATCGCAGATTCTCTGTAGCTGACTGTTGCCCCAGCTTATGCAGACAACTATTTATACGCAACAGCTTTTCATCAGATAAATGATCAAATGCGTGCTGTTGTAATAATTGCCCTGTTGCATTTACCAGCAGACTGTAAGATGTTGTTTTCATACAAAATATTTAGCGCAAGTGACCACAGTTACATAACCGTACAATGATTAAATTGTAAAGAAATTGTTACCCGTTTTTTTTGTGTATAAACTGTGAATGAGGGAGTTGGTAGTCTATAGTTAATAGTTCATGGGCTAAAGTAAAAAAGTAATTACAATACTATGAACTATAAACTATTAATCACCTCTATTTATCACTCTGTCTTTTAACGGAACCACCGCTGCTTACATTGATATCGCGTATCAGTCCCTCTCCTTTGAAACGAACATAACCACCACTGCTGGCTTCTGCAGAAATTTCTTTGGTTACAGTTACCTGTACACCTGCACCGCTGCTTACATCGACCTTACAATTTGTAACTGCCAGCTCATAACCCCGGAAGATACCGCCACTGCTACCGTCTACAGACAGTAATTTTGCGAACCCTGATAATGTGATGGTGCCACCACTACTTACATCGGCTGTTAATTTATCGAGACTAACAGATTTCGCATGAATAGACCCTCCGCTACTGGCTTCCAGATCATCCAGTTCAGTATAGGAAACATATACCACTACTTTCCAGTTTCTTTTTCTTTCCCAAAAACGCCAGTTATCGCTCTCGCGTGAAATGCGAAGTACTCCATTTGAAACTACTGTCTTTACTTTATCTACCAGATCGGCATCGCTTGCTGTAACTGCCAGTTCTTCTTTACTTCCTTTGGTTAAAATTACCTGTATACCTGCAGATGTTTTTACTGCATGAAATGATGCTACATTTCTTTTCTGAACATTTTCTCCTGCAACCACTTCCTGTCCCAGGGCAACAGAAAATAGCACACTGATTGCCAATAAACTACTGAATAACTGTTTCATTTGTTTCTTTTTATTGATTTTGGTCAAATGGAATTCGCCAAAAAATATTTGAGTTGATATCAAAATTTGTTATAGCTCATTTCATGATAGGTTTGTAGGTGTAACGGGCATGCAGGAGAAATGTTACAGGGAAGTATTTTAAGCTACAAGCTTCAAGCCCGGGATCTTAAAACCTGCTTGAAGCTTGTAGCTTTCTTCCTTATCTTAAAACCACTGCCCCAAGGGCCGGTAAATGTACTTTTAGCTGGTAGCATTTTGAAGCCTTATCTACCAGTGTTGAACTGATCTCCGGGTTATATACATCGCCGGTTCCCCAGAATGCTACGCTGTCGCTGTTAAAGACTTCGCTCCATTTTTCTTTATCGTGAACATATACCTCCCAGTCGTGGCGAACAACGGGGGTTACATTCAGTATTACCAAAATGTCGTCATTGGGTTTCTTACCTTTGCGCTTATACACCATAACCGATTCGCTGCGATGATTGAGGTCTATCCATTCAAAACCTTCAGATGAAAACTGTTTTTCGTACAAAGCCGGTTCCGACCGATAGAGTTCATTGAGTTTTTGTACGCAATGTTTCATACCACCATGACTCACGAACTGCAGTAGCTCCCATTGCAATTCACTTTTATAGTTCCATTCACTGGTGGCACCAAATTCATTCCCCATAAACAAAAGTTTAGCGCCGGGGTGGGTAAACATATAAGTATAAAGTATGCGCAGGTTGGCAAACTTCTGCCATTCATCGCCCGGCATTTTGTACAACATGGGGCTTTTACCGTGTACTACCTCGTCATGACTCAGCGGAAGCATAAAATTTTCATCGTAGAAATACATCATGCTGAAGGAGAATTTATCCTGGTGAAACTGGCGGTAGATCGGATCCATTTTAAAATAATCAAGCGTATCATGCATCCAGCCCATCATCCATTTCATACCAAAACCCAATCCGTCTTCAAATGTAGGTTTACTGATCTTTGGCCAGTCGGTGGCTTCTTCCGCAATGGTTTGTATGTCGGGAAAATCGCGGTAAAGTGTTTCATTAAGGTCCTTAATGAATGCGATTGCTTCGAGATTTCCATTTCCTCCAAACTCATTGGGTTCCCATTGTCCTTTATTGCGGCTGTAATCCAATCGCAACATAGAGCTAACAGCATCTACCCTTAATCCATCTGTATGAAAACGATCGCACCAAAATCGGGCACTGCTGATGAGGAAGGATTTTACTTCTCCTCTTTTATAGTTAAAAATATAAGAGTTCCAGTCGGGGTGATAGCCTTTACGCATATCGGCATATTCGTAAGTATGCGTACCGTCGAACATGAAGAGTCCGTGTGCATCATAAGGAAAATGTGAGGGAACCCAGTCGAGGATCACGCCAATACCTGCCTGGTGAAAAGCATCAACCATGGCTGCATAATCCTGTGGCGATCCATAACGTGAGGTAGGTGCAAAATAACCTGTTCCCTGATAGCCCCAACTGCCATCGAAGGGATGTTCCATTACAGGCATTAATTCTACATGCGTAAAACCCATTTCTTTTACATAGGGCACCAGCCTTTCTGTAATCTGCTGATAGGAATTGTAGGATTCTTCATCATTTTTATCGGGCCGCATCCAACTGGCCAAATGTACCTCATATACCGACCATGGAGCATTGAGGGCATTGTGTTTTGATCTGTTTTTCATCCATACTTCATCCTGCCAAACATAGTCTGTTTGCCAGGTAATAGATGCTGTGTAAGGACGTTTCTCCCAGAAATGAGCATATGGATCACCTTTATCGAGTTTTATTCCTTTGTATCCATGTATATGGTATTTATAGGCTTCTCCCTGTTGTATGTTGGGAATAAATCCTTCCCATATACCTGAATTATCTAAACGAACTTTTAAGGGATGTAATGTTTTGTTCCATTCATTAAAATAACCTGTTACACTTACATAAGTTGCATTGGGTGCCCATACGGCAAAATAGGTTCCACGGGTACGTAATACTTCAATTTGTTTATTACCAAAAAAGTCATAAAGCCGATAATGAGTTCCCTGTTGAAAATTGTGAATGTCTTCATCCGAAAACAAAGAATAATTCCAGACCGGCTGGTTGGTATCTATGAAATGGAGTTCTTCATATTTTTTATCCTCGTTTACAACCTTTCCTCCTTCCATCACTCCTTTAACAGGATTACCTGAAATGGCGGTTTTTGACTTATTAATTTTGTTACTCATAAGATACTGGTAATCAAATTAAGAAAAAAATTAACATTATTTTTAAACTAATTACTTAGTTATTACGTTTTTTTTATGGATTTTTCCAAATCAGGCATCAAATACTGCAACTGAACAAAATGAAAAAACTGACTGCGCTTTTCTTGATAATGGGATTATGTTCCATTACCAAAACCTATGCACAAAACGCCTCCCTTAAAGGTACGGTTGTTGACTCTACCAATAAAGTAAATCTGCAGCATGCTGTGGTTTCTTTATTAAGACCCAAAGATTCGGTACTGGTTAAGTTTGTAAGAACCGACCAGCAGGGCCAATTCAGCTTTGGCAATCTTGCCGCTTCAAAATATATCATGATTATTTCTTACCCCGACTATGCCGATTTTGTAGATGATATTGACCTCTCAGGCCAGCCCCAGAAATCGCTGGGGAATGTTTATGTAACCACCAAGGCACATTTGCTGGAAGAAGTAATCGTTAAACAACGCCTTTCTGCCATCCGTATGAAGGGTGACACTACAGAATATCGCGCTGATAGTTTTTATGTAGGTCCTAACGCCAATGTGCAGGATCTTTTAAAAAGGATGCCCGGTATACAGGTAAATTCTAAAGGAGAGATTAGTGCGCAGGGACAGAAAGTTGAAAAGATATTGGTGGATGGGGAAGAATTTTTTAGCGATGATCCTGCTGTAGTAACACAAAATCTCCGCGCCGATGCAGTTGATAAAGTACAGGTATTTGATAAAAAAAGCGACCAGGCTGTTTTCACCGGTATTGATGACGGGCAAACGGCAAAGACCATTAATCTTCAGTTAAAAGAAGACAAGAAAAGAGGATATTTCGGAAAAGTAGAGGCCGGCGCTGACTTTGACCGTTACAAGTATGGAAAAGCGATGTTGAATGCTTTTAAAGGAAAAAGAAAAATTGCAGCATTCATTACCAATGATAATACCAAGTTTGAATCCTTAAACTGGAATGAAAGAAACAATTATGGTTCCAATAACAGTAATATGGAGATAATGGATGATGGGGGTATTATGATGTATAGTAGTGGCGATGAATTTTCATATGGTCAGGGTTTACCGACTTCTACTACCGGTGGTTTACTTTTTAGCAATAAATGGAATCAAGACAAGCATAATATCAACAACTCATATCAATATAATAACCTGAATGTAAGGGGAAGAACACAAACTACTACACAAACCCTTCTGCCCGACACCTCATTTATTAATACACAGGATCAGCATTTCGTAAGTGACAGAAGAAGAAACCGCATCAACAGCAAATATGAATTGAGAATTGATTCTACGAGTATGTTGAAAATGTCTGTAACAGGTTCCATAGTTACCAACAGAAATGCAAATAGCTTTTTAGGTAAGGCCATCAGTGAAGAAGGGCAACTGATTAACCAGTCTGACCGAAACACTACCAACGATGGTGAAGACAGGAATTTATTAGGATCTCTTCAATGGCAGAAACGTTTAAAAAAGAAGGGGCGTACCCTTTCTTTCAATGGTGATTTTTCTGTGATGAACAAAACCAATGACGGGTATCTTTTTGCCAAAAATGATTTCTATAACAAAAATGGTTCGCTGGTGAGACAAGACAATCTCGATCAATTTAAAACAAACGATGAAGCATTATCAAGTATAAACGGCAGACTCTCATACACAGAACCGCTTTGGAAAAATACTTTTATGGAACTGAACTATCGTTTTGCTTTTAATAGAAACAATGCTGAAAGAAATACTTTGGAGCGGACTACGCCAGGTGGCAAATATGAAAATATGATTGATACGCTTAGTAATCATTTTATTTACAACAGCAATAACCATACTGGCGGTTTTACAATCAGGTTGAATGAGAAAAAGTTTAGTTTGTATGCCGGAGCTTCCCTTGGTGGGGTAAGATTTAACTTAGAGGATATTAACAAGGGTAATAACAGAAATATTGGTTTCAGCAACTTTTTACCTACTGCAGGTATCACATTCAACCCCAAAAAACAAAGAAGAATGAACCTGAATTATAATGGTACTACCAGAAACCCTTCCCTACAGCAGATACAGCCATTTATAGATAATATTGACCCTTTGAATATTACTATCGGTAACCCAAACCTCAAACAGGAATTTAGACATAATTTTAATTTCAGCTACAGTGACTATAAAGTTTTAAAAAGCAAAAACTTTTATCTCAGTGGTAATTTCAATACCACTACTAATGCTATTACAAATGCTAATTTTATTGATAGTATTGGCAGAAGAGTTAACCAGGCTATTAATGTAAATGGAAACTATAATGGATATATATGGAGCAGATATGGTTTTGATGTCTTTCCTTCGTATAACCTTAGTTTTGGACTTACTCCTTCCATTGCTCGTTTTGCAAACAGGGTAAACGGGTTAGAAAATATCAGCAAAAATAATTCACTTGGATTGAATATGACGCTTGGCCACTGGTCAGAACAAAAATTTAATTTTTATGTAAACTTCGAGGCGAGGTACAACCATTCAAGTTCTTCCATTCGTCCAAATGCAACCACAAAATACTGGTCATATTCATCATGGGCCGACCTGACACTTAAGTTACCTGCAAAATTTGTGTTCACTACATCATCTCAGATAACTGTTTTCCAGAAAACGTCTGTATTTGCTGGTAACAGCAATGTATATATTGTAAACAGTTCTCTTGGAAAAACTTTTGGCAAGAGTGCAAAACTAGAAATGAAACTGGCCATCAACGATATTTTCAACCAGAATCAGAATATCCGTAGAAATATCAGTACCAACTTTATTACAGAAACCATTCAACAGAATATCCAGCGTTTCTGGATGTTTACGATTGCCTATAATTTCAGCAAAAACGGAAAACCTACTAACGGATTTTAAAACAAATAGTCCCCATGAAAAATATATTAATCGCTGTATTTCTTTTATCTGCTATCAGCAGTTTTTCGCAAGTAAGGTTTATCAGTTCCGGACGTATTGAATTTGAAAGAAAATACAATCAACACAGTCAGTTTGATGGTGAGAATGATGGTCCGTGGATTACAGAAATGAAAAAGGTATATCCGAAAATGGTAACCGATTATTATGAACTACGGTTTACTCATGAACGTTCGGTATATCGTTTACTCAAAGAAAACCCTGATAACAAATACCTCTGGATGGGCAAACCAACAGAATCGGATGTTACCATTAAAGACATGGCCAAAGGAACCATCTCCATGCAGCGGGATGTATTTGAACAAACCTATCTGATCCAGGACAGTCTTCGCCAACTCGAATGGCGTATGACCGATGAAACCCGAACCATCGCAGGTTTTGAATGCAAAAAAGCGGTTACAAAGATTTGCGACTCTGTTTATGTGGTTGCCTTTTATACCGACCTAATCATGGTAAACAGTGGCCCCGAAAGCTTTAGCGGTTTACCGGGAATGATACTTGGATTAGCTGTTCCACGATTACATACAACCTGGTTTGCTACGAAAGTAGAATTGGTTGACCCTACACCGGCACAACTCGCCCCTTCTCAAAAAGGTAAAAAAGCGAGTTGGACACAACTATCAACTGATCTGAACAAAGCGATGAAGGACTGGGGCAAAGAAGCAGCACGAATATTGTGGGCGTCTATACTATAACTGAAGTCGGGATTAACCGATACATGAGAATGAATTTTATACTGGGAAGTCCGGGGGTTTTGATGGCAGCATAGTTTTTGGGGGTAATTACTATTGGCCACAGGCTCACGGACTTTCCTTTTATTTTTTTGACCGCATTCTTTTAGGGCCGTACCATAACCAGAAACCGGTGATGGTAAACAACAAGAGCGCCAGCCCCATCACCGTTGTATAAAATAGTTTGAAATTGCCTGATGGAATACTAAGGTAATAGTCTACAACAGAACCGTCATGTATCTTTTCAATAAAGTCTGCTCTTCGCTTTTCAATATGAAGTAACTTCCCTGTACTTGCATCGAGTTGTAACGCTGTATAATGTTTGGTAAACAGAAATTTCACCATTCCTTTTTCTGGCCTGAAATCAATCCGATCAATCGTGTTTTCCAAACTTTCATCAACACTATCCCAGAGGAAATGAATGGCTTTAATACATAAACTGTCTACAGTTAACCAGTTCTTTGTATCGGCAGATATTCCTTTGTAAGAGTTAGCCAGCAAATAACCTTTACTGTTTTTCTTCCACCCCAAAAAAAGACCGGTAATGGCCACTATAAAAAAGAAGACAAATAATAACGCGCCGGTTACCCTATGTACTTTTCTGAATATGCGTAAAATTCTTGCCTGCCGCTGTCGGCTTTCCTGCTGATTCAACATGATACTGTGCCATTTAACATAACCTTATAACCTGGAAAAGTTAAATATATCTAATCTCTATTGAAGCATCAGATGTTTTATGTGGCTGGGTAAAGCTATTTTTTCAGGGCCTGTATTTCTGCTTTCAGTTGTAATATCTGTGTTTGTAATTCCCTGATTGACTCTACCAATACAGGAATCAGACCTTCCAGTTCTACTTCTTTCACATATGCCTGTTTAAACAGGTTTTTACCTGCTGCATAAGAAATGGTTTTATCTTTTACCAGTTGGGGAAATACCATTTCTACATTTTCAATACCGAAACCAAATTGCCGACCAGCCGGTAGTTTCAATGAACGGCTATATTCCACTTTATATTCAAATAGCTGTGGCTTAAGTTTCAGCAACTGGCTTGTAGCATCACTTACAGGTCTGATGTATTTTTTTAGCTCAATATCATTCATTTCCTGCGCCATCACAGTTTGGGTAACCATACAGGCAATAAACCCTATAAACAATATCCGTATTTCTTTTTTCATGACATACATTTAATAGTCTATTCAAATCGTTGTAAAGAAACAGTTTTACTGTTCCATTTTTCTAAAATTCCTGTGTAATATACTATCACCAGTTCTTTTGAATATTCATTCCAGCTTACACCCCATAGGTTTTCCTTTCCATCACCACCTTCCTATTTCAACTCACCTTCTTTTGTCCAGATACGTAACTTATCACTTGCCGTTGCCAATAAAGTTCCGTCCTGGTTCCATTGCAGATCGCGATACTCCATTTTACTGCCTTTACTAGTTTTGAATAATTTTCCTTCCGGAGTCCAGTATTGTAATAAACTATGTACAGCTTCTCCATCATGGCCATAATCACCACTCACAAAAAAATTCCCTGAGGGGTGCCATTCAACAGACAATATACCTGTAGGTTCTTCCCGATGTTTGAGTGTTACTATTTTTTTTACCACTCATTTCATACAACTGGATATAATCACCACTTACCAGCAAAAGATTTTCGAAGGATGCCAGTCAATATCCAAATAAGTGTTGTTATCTACTTTAGGGATCGTTCTGATCCATTGTCCTTTTTCATTGAAAATTTTAATGAGATAATTATCTGTTGCTGCAAGAAATTTACCATTATAACTCCAGGTAATACCTCTGCCTCCAAACTCAGCACCTTGTAACGGAATGGAGTCGCCGGTAACCATATTACGCAGGTGCATATGTTTATCATTAGTGGCTACAGCTAATAGATGTCCGTAAGGTTGCCAGGCCAGCCGTCTTATCATCGAAACAACCGGAAAAGTTTTCATCAGTTTCATATCTTTCGTCTGGTATAACCTGATCATGCGATCATCGCCTCCCGTTACAGCATAGCGACCGCTGGTATCTATGGTAACCGTCCATAAACCCTTCCCGGGTGATGGTGTTTTAAATGAACCCAGCATCATCCAGCTAAACAGTATTATTAAATATTTCATCCTGCTTATTTTTAAAATTTCAACCATGCAGGCGAACTGTCGGTTATTGTATTGATTACTATCTCCATATCATTGGGTGCCTTAAATTGAATAGCCAACATACCTAAATTTGACTCATACAGATACTCAAATGCCCGCCGTTGTTTCTCTAATGCATGTATACAACTTTGCAAATCATCTGCCAGAAAGCTGATACGTACTGCTGCAGCCGGTAAATGATCCTATACATTAAAATTAAGACCGGTTATACCACTATCAAAAACTGTCAGGTTATTTTCTTCTTGTTTTACCGGCAAGCCCAATACAGAGGAAAAAAATCAGCCGTCTGACCGGGTTTTGTTGCACCCATTTCAATTTCATGAAGACGATTTTTTACAAGCTTGAGTTTATGCAGAAGTAGATATGGTATTTTTCTTGACTCCCATCATTCCTATCATCATTACCAATGCGGTTAAAATAATAACCTGTATGATCAGTGAATTATTCACCATCTCAATTTTATCTGTTTGAGAAATAGACAGAAATAACAGGATGCTGATTAATCCGCGGGGGGCCACAAACAACAATGGGGAAAGCTTCAGTCCCGATATTTTTAACTGAATGGCCCTGGTTATAAAAATAGTAGCTACCACTACTACTGCCCATATAAACGTATCGGCATTTAGCAATTCAGCCTTTTCAATTAAGTATCCAAATACAAGAAAGAAAAAAGTACGGATGACAAAAGCAGCTTCTGTGGCTATTTCTTTAAATTTATGCACTTCTTTGTTCAGGTTATCCGGCTTTAGCCTGGCGATCCATTTATTTTGTTTTAGTTCATCAAGATTACCCAGGAAGACACCAAATAACAGGATAAATAAGAGTGAAGGAAGATGATAGTGTTTAGATACAATATAAATCAGTATCACCATTACCATAATGGGAATGAATTTAATATGATGCCTTATTCGGCCAAGCAGGTAAGAAAGCCCGACAGATGCCAGAAAAGAAACGATTAATATAAGTACCAGTTGCCAGCCGAAATGCAAAAAGGCAGAAGCATCAATGACTGCATTTAGTGCCACAAAATTGAAAATGATTACACCTACAATATCAGATAAGCTACTCTCGTAGGTTACAAATTCCCGGCTGTAAGTACCCAGGTTTCTCGCGCTGGGAATAGCTATTGCACTACTGATGATTGAAAAAGGAAGAACATTGATCAATGTTTGCTTATACTGGTATCCTCCGAAATAACTGAATAACCAGGCCAGTAACAAGGCACTAACTATGAGTGGAAAAAAAGAAACTATTGCGGCTTTTTTTACCAATGGGAGTTTTGATCTGTTCAGTTCCAGTTCAAGAGAGCCCTCCAATACAATGAGAATTAACCCTACTGTACCCAACAATGGCAGTAACGATGACAAATCGGGTACTGATATAGAGAAGAATGATGTTAACCGCTTAAGTATCCAACCCAGTAACAAGAGTAAAATAACCGTGGGTATTCTTGTTTTAGCAGAACTGATATCGAATAAATAAGCCAGAAGTATCAGTACACATAAAGTTATAATGATGGATGTAGTCATGCCTATTGCAATTTAAGCATTGAGTTGCTGTTTTCATAAAAGTCACCTACTGTCATCTGTATATTAACAAAATCAAAGTAATGATAGAAGTATGCGATTTATTTCATTAGTTCCAATATCATTGTTCCTCTGGCTGGCAACTCAACTTTTTCTGCATATTGTTTACCGGAAACTATATCAACGGCTTTTGAAAATCCCTTAGTTCTTTCTGTGTAATCGCTGAATGAAACTTGTTTAACAGCATCACTCGTATTGATGATACACATCATTGTTTGTTTACTATCGTAGCGAAAATAAATATACAACCCATCTGTTGGCAAAAACTGCATGGTTTTGCCGGTAGTGAGGGCTGAAGACTTTTTTCGAAACAATGCCAATGTTCTTACATAATCAAATGCTTCCTGTTCCTCCGTTGTTCTTCCACCTCTTTCAAACTTGTTAACTTTATCCGCTTCAAATCCACCCGGATAATCTAACCGCACCATTGCATCACTCGGATTTTTAAAATTTTTCATCAGAATTTCAGTACCATAATATAGTTGAGGAATACCCCTGAGCGTGAGTAACATTGCTATACCCTGTTTAAACTTATTCATATTCTCTCCCACTACCGAATAAAACCGATCCATATCATGATTATCGAGAAAAATACAGTTGTTAAGAGGCTGCTGGTATAAAATGTCCTGAGCCAGTGTCATGTATAATTTGTTTACGCCTTCAGTCCAGCCAAATGGTTGGTTGAGGGTTGCCATGATGGCTGTATTCAATGGAAAATCTGTTACGCCCTCTGCATTATGTTTGAAAGGAACATTCATATTGTTCCTTGTAAAATAAGCGCTCCCGGCAACCGTGTTGGTCCAGGCTTCACCGAAGATGGTTAATTTGGGATACTCTTTTAATAACGCATCGTTTATTTTATTCAAAAATGCTTCATCGCAATATTTATAGGTATCTACCCGCCATCCATCCACACCAAATTCTTCCGTACTCCAGATAGCATGTTGAATAAGATAATTAGCAACAAAGGGATTACGTTGATTTACATCGGGTAAATGTGGAACAAACCAGCCATCCAGCATCTGTTTTTTATCTTTTACACTCGAATAAGGTCCAAAGATGGCTTCATCTCTATGATTACTCCCTGTATAAGTTTTCCATTGATTGACCCAGTTTGGTGATGGTGGTTCCTGTGCTATCCAATGATGTGAACCGATGTGATTGTACACTGCATCCTGTATTAATTTCATGCCATTGGCATGCAACGAGTCGGATAATTCCTGATAAGCCTTATTACCTCCTAAACGTGCATCAACTTTATAATGATCGGTGAACCAATAGCCATGATATCCACTCATCATACCTGCGGCTTCTTTGTTAAGGGGCATATTGTTTTCAATTACCGGTGTCATCCACACAGCGCTTACTCCAAAATCTTTCAGGTATGACAAATGATTCTGCACTCCTTTTAAATCACCCCCATGTCGAAGCAATACATCATTCCGGTTACTGCTTACATCATGCAGGTTATTAAACTGATCATTGGAAATATCCCCATTGCTAAATCTATCGGGCATAATCAGGTAAATAAAATCTTTCGAAGTAACTCCCTGGGCAAAAATTGTGCTTCTTCCCGCTCTTCTTGGTTTTAGCTTCCATATAAGTTGTATGGTTTTACCTTTATATGCGCCAATTATTTTCACATCCCCTGGTTTTGCGTTTTTTGCTATGGCAATATCGAGTCCAACATATTTACCATTGCTGAATCGGTGTGAACGTTGTTTTTGCACACCTGGGTAGGTAATGGCAAAACGATAACGCCAGAATGAGGTATCATTACTTTTTAATATTAGCTGCACATTATTGTATTGCATATCTGCAAACCAATGAGAAGGATAAATTGAAACATCCTGTGCATTTGCAAACCCGGATACCAGCAATAACAAGATTACCTGGAAACACTTCTTCATACTCATTACTTTTTAATTCAACCAAAAAATGATTATCCTTTATTCCTTTCCTGTTTTATACTAATGGCACCAGCATCATATACAAACAAAACACTTACAGCTGCACATAGCATAAAAAAGCCTGCAAGTACAATGGCATAAATGGGCTGACCATTATAAATATTTTTTACAACCCATCCACCACCAATACCATTTACAATTTGCGGAAGTGTAATAAAGAAGTTGAAAATGCCCATATAAATACCCAGCTTACCTGCAGGAATAGAACCGGAGAGTATTACATATGGCATTGCCAGAATACTCGCCCATGCCAACCCAACGCCAATCATTGAATAGGTAAGTATAGCTGGATCTTTAATAAAATAAATAGAGATAAGCCCTACACCACCCGCAATCAATGAAAAAGCATGTGTGCCCTTTCTTCCTAAAAATTTAGCTATCACAGGAAGAAACAATGCATACACTGCAGCTACAAGATTATATATACCGAAAGCAGAACTCACTTTATTACCAGCCTCATTATAAGCCACCGATCTGGCATCATCAGGCGATAAACCGTATACATGGGTAGCCACAGCATCTGTTGTAAAGACCCACATACTGAATAAAGCAAACCACGAAAAGAACTGAACCAGTCCTAACTGCTTCATGGTCTTAGGCATTTTTTTAAAGTCTTTGAATATTTCACCAATACCTGCTTTTTGTGAAGCTTCATCCGGCTTACCATGGTATTTTTCATATTCGGCAGGCGGGTATTCTCTCGATAAAAAAACGGTTACCAGGATAGCTATTATAAATACAGCAGCTCCAATATAAAATGCATATTTAATATTATCTGCAACACCAGACTCTCCTGCTTCCTGTGAAAACCCGTTTCTGGCAAGTATGGATGGAAGTTCAGACCCGACTACTGCACCTACACCAATAAGAAAAGTTTGAATGGCAAATCCGCTTGTCCGCTGCGAATCAGGTAAATTATCAGCTACCAGTGCCCGAAAAGGTTCCATGGCCACATTGAAAGAAGCATCCATAATCATCACCATTCCTGCACCGATCCATAATGCAGGAATCATTGATGACATAGAGGCTGAATTAGGCAGAAATACAAGTGCGGCCGATGACAATAATGCACCGGCAAGAAAATAAGGTTTTCTTCTGCCCACCCTGTTCCAGGTTCTGTCACTGTAATGACCAATAAGTGGTTGTACAATCATACCCATCAGGGGTGCAACAATCCAGAACATAGGTAAATGTTCCACATCGGCACCGAAAGAACGAAGTATGCGGCTGGTATTTCCATTTTGCAATGCAAAACCAAATTGAACACCCAGGAAACCGAAACTCATAAAGAATATCTGGGTAAGTGATAAACGTGGTTTTGGCATTAAACCTTCTGAAGCAGAAGAATGTGGGGCTGAACTGGCCATGGCAATCGTTTACAATGTGTAGAAATTACATATACTTAAATGTAGCGTATTTTATGATGTAACGAAGAATATTCGGTTACCCTGACAACACAAACTCTGCGTAAACCCAGCGTTCTCTTGTTCCCAGCGGTGAAAAATTACTGCTGAGAATAGAGTAAACAGAGGTTACGCAGCGCTTTTTATCAGCATGAATGAAGTTTAGATCACAAAACCATCTGGCAGAATCGCCAATTTTTTCACTACTACAATTCCATCTTTCACCGTATATAATGCATGGTCAGTATTGGGCAAATGAGAACCACCATTAATACGTACATCATTACCAATCCTGCAGTTTTTATCGATAATGGCGTCTTTAATATAACATCTTTCTCCGATACCAATTTTGGGCAGCCCTTTTGCCGTATTAGTGGCCATTTCTTCAATGGTTTCATAATAATCGTTACCCATGAGGTAACTGTTTACAACGGTGGTGCCATGACCAATACGTGATCTGATACCTACCACACTCTGTTCGAGTCTGCTGGCATGTATAATAGATCCTTCCGCAATGATTGTTTTTTCGAGCGTGGTGCCGCTGATTTTAGCCGGTGGTAACATGCGTGCCCGACTGTAAACGGTTTTGGTATTATCGAATAAATTAAATGGCGGAATTTCTTGCGTAAGGGCCAGATTTGCTTCATAAAAGGAATAAATATTTCCAATATCGGTCCAGTAACCATCGTACTGAAAACTTACCACTTTATAATTCTGAATTGAATCAGGAATAATCTCTTTACCAAAATCGGTTGCATTGGGGTGCACCTCACTTAATAAATGATACAATGCTTCCTTACTGAAAATATAAATACCCATAGAAGCAAGGTAGTTACGACCCGCATGTTGCATTTCGGCTCCTGTATCACTTACCCATTCAGGCAGCAATTCTTTTTTGGGTTTTTCAATAAAGGAAGTGATATAATTTTCTTCATCTGCTTTCAGGATACCAAACTCAGGTGCATCCCGATCATTTACAGGGATGGTGGCAATAGAAATATCAGCTCCTTTTGAACGATGATTTTCCAGCATTTTGCTAAAATCCATCTGATATAACTGGTCACCGCTGAGGATCAGTATATATTCAAAATCCATATTGGTTATATGCCGCAACGACTGCCTTACCGCATCAGCCGTTCCCTGGTACCAGCCCGGGTTATCGGGCGTTTGTTCAGCTGCAAGAATATCTACAAAGCCTGTGCTGAATGCACTGAAATGATAGGTGTTCTTGATATGCTTATTCAGTGATGCTGAATTGAACTGCGTCAATACAAACATCCTGTTAATATTGCTATTGATACAATTACTGATGGGAATATCCACTAAACGATATTTACCCGCAATAGGAACAGCTGGTTTTGAGCGACTGGCCGTTAACGGGTACAAACGTGTACCTGCACCACCACCAAGAATCACTGCTAATACAGATTTTGAAATACTATTCATATGGTCGTTATTTTATCTTTTAATGTCGGATACCTGATGTCAAATCAGATATCTGACATCAGGTATCATCAAATTATTTAAGGCTCTTATAAACATTAGTGTATTCATCCACCGTACTCTCCCAGCTATGGTCAATCTGCATCATGTGTTTACGCATCCATTCCATATGTGTGCTGTCCTGGTAAACAGAAACAGCCCGGCCAATGGAATAATTTACATCTTCCGCAGTTGCATGGTTAAATCGAATACCAAAGCCCTCAGGTTCTCCCATATCTACCACCGTATCCTGCAAACCTCCTGTACTTCTTACAATTGGCACGGTACCATAACGCATGGAATACATCTGGTTTAATCCACAAGGTTCCACCCTGCTTGGCATCAATAAAAAATCTGCACCTGCATACATCAGGTGACTCAGGGTTTCATCATATCCGATTACCACATTAAACACACTTTTATAAGGTTCAGCCATTTGTTGAAACTCCCATTCTACAGTAGTTTCACCACTACCCAATACTAAAAAGCTGGCCTGTCCCTGTGTTTGCTCAATGGCCATACGGATGGCATAAGGCAATATATCTGCTGCTTTTTCTCCGACCAGTCGCCCTATGAAAATAAATAATGGTTTATTGATATCAAGCCCAAAACGCTCACACAGAAGTGTTTTATTTTTTTTCTTTCCTGCTGTTACTGTTTTAACGTTATAATGATTGTCGAGATATTTATCTGTAGCCGGGTTCCAGACTTCATTATCTATTCCATTCAGGATACCAACACATTTGCCTCTCTCATATTCAAATAATTTTTCAAGACCATTTGAGTTGCTTCTGAGCTCATCCATATAACTCCAGCTAACAGTTGTTACTTTACTTGCACATTTAATACCGGATGCCAGTGGATTAATCGTATCGTTCCAGTCGAGCATTCCTCTTTTCCAAAGATCCCAGCGGGGAATATAGCGGCTCTTGTCCCAACCCATCCAACCCTGGTATTGTGCATTGTGAATAGTTACTACGGAAGGTATATATTTTAGCCTGTTATAATCGTAACAGTACTGCATCATAAATGGAATGAGTCCTGTGTGATAATCATGGCAATGAACAATATCCGGCGCATGTTCCCAATGCACTATCCAGTTTACAAATGCAATCTGGAAAGCGGTAAATCTCTCCGCATCATCATCGTATCCATAAATTTTTTGACGATCAAGCAGTCCGTTGATATCTATGAGAAAAAGATCATACCCCAGTTTATTACTGCTTTCTTTGATGACTGTATAATCAAAAAACCAGTTACCTAAATTAGCCTGCCCTTTAAAATCAACGATCCAGTCATTTTCATACAGGAATTTAGTTCTGTACATAGGCATTACCACTTTGGCAATATGCCCCGCCTTGACCTGGTATTTAGGAAGCGCCCCTACCACATCTCCCAGTCCGCCAGCTTTGGCCACCGGATAACATTCGGCACTCACATGAATAATCTCCATGAATCGCGGTTTGTCTGATTTGCTTTCAAGTTAGGAAGTAAAACGGTACCATCAAATTCTACTTTAAAATTTTTCAGGCTGATTTTTCTCGTTATTTTACAGCCCACAATAAACGACCGATTGTTATGACCCAGCCAAAACAACCAACTAATACAAGTGCGCTTGCCACACTTGTCATTGTTTTTTTCTTTTGGGGATTTATTGCTGCTTCCAACAGCATATTGATTCCATTTTGTAAAACTCATTTCCAGCTCAACCAGTTTCAATCTCAGTTAATCGGCTCTGCATTTTATGGAGCCTATTTTATTGGATCACTGATTCTGTTTATCTCTTCGAATATATTAGGGTATGATATCCTCAACAAAATCGGATATAAAAAAGGTATCATTTATGGTTTGTGGATATCTGTGGCGGGGGCATTACTGATTATACCTTCAGCAAATGCCAATTCATTCCCGGCATTGCTGGCTTCCTTTTTTGTGGTTGCATTGGGTTTTTCCTTACAACAAACTTCTGCCCAGCCTTTTGCCATTTCACTTGGCGATGCCTCTACAGGCGCGCACAGGCTTAACCTGGCTGGTGGTGTAAATTCGCTGGGTACCACGCTTGGTCCCATCATTGTAAGTTTCTTCCTGTTTGGATCTGTTGGCGGAGGACATGCTGAAGTAACTGTTACAAATATTAATGTTTTATATCTGATTGTAGCCGGTGTATTCGCAGTGGTTGCATTATTTTTTTCCTTCTCTAAATTACCGGATGGTAAAAACGATGAAAAGTTTGAAAAGGCAAATAAGGCAGCAGCTTCTTTAACCATCATGACTTTATTGATTGGCGCCATCATTGTAATCGGACAGTTAACTGAAGTGCCCAAACTCACTTTGTTATTGATCGCCCTGGTATCCGTTGTGGGAATATTATTCTATTCAAATGCCAGTGCCACTAAAAATAATGCTGGCTGGGGCGCCATGAAATACCAGCAACTGATTTATGGTATGCTTGGCATTTTTGTATATGTGGGTGTTGAAGTTACCATTGATAATAATTTTGGTGCCCTCTTAAAAACACCCGGTTACCTGACCGAAATGGGGCTTGATGAAAGTATGATCTCAAAATATATTTCTCTCTATTGGGGTAGCCTTATGATTGGCAGATGGACAGGTGCTGTCAGTGTTTTTAATGTATCTGCAGGTATGCGCAGGATACTTACCGTGGTGGTTCCTTTTATTGCATTCTTAGTAGTGCTGGGTGTGAACTCCGTGTACGGAAGTGATATCAGCGATTTATGGGGATATGCTGTATGTATTATTATTACCCTTATTGCGTTTTTTTATGGTCAGGAGAAACCTGCCAAGACTTTACTTGCTGTTTCTATACTTGCAACGATTGCCATGCTTGTGGGTGTTTTCACTAATGGTATTGTTTCTGTATACGCTTTAATGGCGGGTGGATTATGTTGTTCCGTAATGTGGCCCTGCATTTTCTCATTAGGCGTTGGCGGACTTGGCAAGTACACCAGCCAGGGTTCTGCGTTCCTCATTATGATGATACTTGGTGGCGCCATTATTCCACCGTTACAAGGTGCCATTGGCGATCTGGAATCAGTGGGTATGCACCGGTCTTATTTACTGGCCGCAGGTTGCTTTGCATTTCTTGGGTTCCTGGCCATTAAAATGAAAAAAGTATTACAATCACAAGGTCTCGATTTTGATGCGCAAGTGAGTGGCGGTCATTAATTTTGAGATCATCAACCTGATCTGATATGGCTAGCAGTACAACATCTTTAGAACCGCTTGCAATTGGTATTGATATTGGTGGCACCGGTACAAAATTCGGCATTGTAGACCGCGTGGGGAATGTTTTGTTCTCCGGTGAAATGTCTACCCGCAAGCATACAGAAGTAGACTCTTTTATTGATGAACTTCATACCCATTTAGCTGACCTTATTGCCAAAGCAGGCGGTATCGGCAGAATGAAAGGTATTGGAGTAGGTGCCCCAAATGGAAATTTTTATACAGGCACTATTGAATATGCACCTAACCTTCCCTGGAAAGGAATTATTCCACTGGCAAAACTGATTGAAGATAAATTCAAGCTCCCCGTAACACTCACCAACGATGCCAATGCTGCTGCAATTGGCGAAATGATGTATGGTGCCGCACAGGGTATGAACGATTTTATCATGATTACACTGGGTACAGGTGTGGGTAGCGGTATTGTTGCAAATGGAAAACTCGTATATGGACATGATGGTTTTGCAGGTGAACTGGGGCATACCATTATCATTCCCGATGGAAGATTCCATGATGGTACCGGCAAACGTGGTTCACTCGAAAGTTATGCATCTGCTACGGGTGTTCGTCTAACTACACTGGAGCTATTGGAGAAAAGTGATCAACCCAGCTGGTTAAGAAATGTGCCTAAAGATGAAATAGATTCCAAGAAAGTATATGATGCTGCTATGGAAGGCGATGAACTGGCAAAACAAATTTTTGAATACACTGGCAAAATATTGGGTCTGGCGCTCGCCAATTTTGTAATGTTCTCCAGCCCGGAAGCTATTGTTTTATTTGGAGGACTTACCAAAGCAGGTGATCTCATTTTAAAACCCACCCGCGAAAGCATGGAAGATAACCTGATACAGGTATTCCAAAACAAAGTAAAAATACTGGTAAGTCATTTGAAAGAGTCTGATGCCGCTATTCTAGGGGCTTCTGCGTTGGTGTGGGAAAAGAACTAAAGAAGCTGTGGGCTATGAGCTTTGAGCCACAAGTTGAATGAAAAAAAATATTTAACTGGGCTAGTCAACTTGCAGGTTAAGGCTCATGGCCCAGAGCCCGCAGCTCATAGCTTTCTTTTTACCATAAACACCGCTGGCACAGCCCTCTGCCCTGTTTTATCGCTGGGTGTAATGGTTTCTTTTCCGTTGATGAGCAAACAGCTGCTACCTCCGCCATCTAGGTTGAGCGCTTCTGTACAGCCGATGTTTTTTAAGAGTTGAGCTGTTTGTGTTAATGTGGCACCTTCTGCTTTTCCGGGGAACCTCCCTTCAACCGCCAGAAAAATAAGTTTACCCTCTTTTGTATACCCCATAGCCGAACGCGGATGTTTATCATCGATGGCCTTACCTGCAAATTTTATCTCCTCGTTATTCGTTATCCTTATCTCGCCATGTTGTAACAAAACCGGTCCGCCACCTACTGCTGTTTGCATTTTCCATTTTTCAAATGTTCCTTTTTGCATCATATCAGTTGCTGAAGGATCAGCAATACTGTCTTTAAAAAATGGAACCGCTTCCTGGCTTGCGTATGCATATTTGGATGCAGCATCAGTATACAGCCATGCTACATCCATCTTTCTTTTTTTACTGATACCAATGGCACTTCCAAAAGGATGACGATAGGTAAGCGTATCTTTTCCTCTTCCTGCTATAGAATGTTGCTGATAAGCCAGCAGCTTCCCTTTATTGATTACCACATTGAGGTTGCTGTTATGAACAAACTCAAAGAAAGTAGTATTCATCACCAGTAACGGGTAATTGTTCTGCTCAAAATATGCCGAGGGTGTATATCTTTTACCATTACCTGTTGCTGCAGAAATATCCAGTTTTTTATCTTTCAGATCAACACTTACGTAATAAGCTATATTGGGCTTACCATCCAACAAATCGGTAGTTTTATATACATGAACAGATGATGGTAATGGCTGAAACAAGGAATCTGCATTTATCCATTTCACTTGTGCATGCACAGTTACTATAAAAAATAACTGGATAAAAAAGAGCCAAATGATCTTCATAATTTGTGAGATAACACATTATAGTTTATAAAAACGCTGTCTAATATTATCAGACTCGATCACTGTAAATGCCCCTGTTAACACAATCTTTGAACTTTTTAACAAAGAGAGTAATGATGAAGCAGCAAATTCCGGGTAACTCCCTTTTTCCCTGAAGAAAACTACTGAAGGAGGATTATCTTTTGTATGCTTGAAAATTATCTCTCCATAATCTCTGTCAAATGTTAGTATAATCAGATTTTGCTCAAGTGCAATTTTTATTACCGCATGGTCATCAATACCTGGACAATCTTCCTGGATGCTTTTAACCAAAAATCCATTTTCCCGCAAAATAATTGTACCGGGGTAAGGAAAATTTTCGTTTCCTAAAAACATGGTTAAGCTGAAATCGGAAAGTATAATTCCTGCTGGATACAGGTTTGCAAATAGGCAAATACAGCCCTCAAGGATTCTGCAGAAACCGTAGGATATGATTCAAGAATTTGTTTCTCTGTCCAACCGGCAGAAAATAATTCCAAAATCAATTCTACTGATACCCTTGTTCCCTTAATAATAGGTTTTCCAAGTAGAACCTGGTGATCAGATACGATATGGTCTTGCCATTTCATATTGCAATATACATTTTTTCAATTTGATGAAAATACATCATCACAAAAACGCCGATACCATCTTCTTCGACAGATTTTTAGACTGTAAACTAAGCTGTATCGACACCAACCATTTCCCTGGTATCGCCAAACGCCACCCCATATACTCGAGTGATTGTTGCAAACTAAAAGAACATTTCGCAAAAAAAACTTTAGCGTTTATGGTTTGGAAGTGAACCACTTACGAAAAAGCGACTACACAAACAGATCATATATTTCTGCTGAGTTAGCTATTGTTATCCAGGGCAAACGCATTTAAATTTCTCTATTAATAAGGGTTTCAAGATATTCATTGCTCCATCCAGCCCTGAGTCGTTTACGTTTTAAACTGCTTTTGCTTATTCTATCGTTTTTAAGAATAGATAAGG
>JBMOKQ010000024.1:77712-149573 GCA_049324295.1 Bacteroidota bacterium | reverse complement strand
TTGTTCCACTGGGCATCTGTGAGATTGGTCGAATACATCTGTTCTAAGTTTAGTCACTTATAAAACGATGAATTCTCTCTTTTATGGATGCCCTTTATCATGTTTTTTTATAATTTTAAACAGGCTCATACTTATTGTTTGGTTTTTTATTCACGGATTGGCTTTTTATGTAAACCTCTTTGACATTGATGGAGAGTATAAATTTAGTGATAGAAGATTTGAATATGGTAGAGAAAGAGTCTATATAAAAACAATTAAAGTTTTTGGTGGTGGTACAGGCTATTCTAACGATGATTTTTGGCCTTTCACGACTTATACTGATAGATACATGACATCAGAAAGTCCTTATAAGGTGGGTGGGGATAATGTTCCTGAAATTCACTTTGAGTTTAATGGCTTGTTTTTACAATATGATTTATCAGAGTTTGTAGCTTATACTTTTCTAATTTTTATTTTTCTATACTTCTACTTTTTATGGGGTAAGAAAAAGGTGTTCAATTATATTGTTTACCCACTTGCCTATATAAGTTTATTGTCTGTTTTAAAAATTAATTTACGTCAAGATTTTGAGGTGGTATTCTATCTTATCCTGTGTTTTATTGCAGCTCACTTTTGGTATCTTTATATAAGCTCTAGGGATGAAGCAACCTAACTATTCAATTAACTATTTGATTTACAGATAATGTAGTGAGATTGTTGAGTTTTATCATATAGTTTTCAAAAAAATACATGGGTTATTTTGTGTAACCTCAGTATTGAGTAGCCCTATATAACAAATTTAAGTTCACCCTATTCCCCCTATGTACTTTTTATCTTTATGGCGTATTTAGAAGTGCTACAATAATGTTTACCCATAGTTTACCCTAAAAATAAAAAAGCCTTGCAAGTAATTGACTTACAAGGTTTTTAAAAAAATAGACGTGAACCGGATTGGATTCGAACCAATGACCTACTGCTTAGAAGGCAGTTGCTCTATCCAGCTGAGCTACCGGTCCGATAGAAATAAATCAGTTGCTTCCGCCTGAGGCGGACTGAACTACCGGTCCGTTTCAGAGGCGCAAAATAAGGGAAAAATCAGCACTTCATCAAATGAAATGCCTTTCTCTTTTTCATCCGCCAAAACAGCCTTACTTTGCGGCAAAGGATTGCTTTCATGAGTTATAATTACCTGCCCTTAGACCGTACCTGGCTGCATTTCAGCCAGGTAAAGAACCTGTTAGACTTTAATCAGCATATTTCCATCACTTTCGATGCCCATGAAAGGATACTCGCCTGCCGCCAATTTCTCGATCGGAAAATGAGCGAAAAGGATCGTTCCTATTACGGCATCAATACGGGTTTTGGTTTTCTCCAGCATGTAAAAATAGATGCTGACCAGATCGGACAGTTACAGTACAACCTGCTTGTTTCTCATGCCTGCGGACTGGGTGAAGAAGTACCCCGCGATATCGTGAAACTGATGCTGATGCTTAAGATCAAATCTCTCAGCTACGGTCATAGCGGTGTACAAATTGAAACAGTAAAGCGCCTGATGGAAATGTACAATAATGATGTACTACCCGTTATTTATACCCAGGGTTCATTGGGTGCTTCCGGCGACCTGGCCCCACTGAGTCATCTCAGCTTACCTTTGCTTGGTTTGGGAGAAGTGTATTACCAGGGAAAACGCATGTCCTCTTCAGAGGTATTAACGGCATTAAACTGGCATCCCATCCAGCTACAGAGCAAGGAGGGACTGGCCCTCATTAATGGCACCCAGTTTATGAGTGCTTATGGTATGTACTGTTTAAAAAAAGCAGAACACCTGCTGATCATGGCTGATTTGATCAGCGCCCTTTCTTTTGATGCGTTTGCCTGTACCACCGAGCCTTTTAATGAGCATATCCATGCCATCCGTGCACACGAGGGGCAGGTTAGTACAGCGGAAGCGTTACGTGGATATTTGGCAGACAGCCAGGTAGCACAGGAAAAGAAAGAACAGGTACAGGATCCATATTCATTCCGCTGTATACCACAGGTGCACGGGGCTTCCAAAGATGCATTTGCACATGTGCTGTCTGTATTTATTCGCGAAATCAACTCCGTAACAGATAATCCCAACGTATTTCCGGATGATGACCTTATATTGAGTGGCGGTAATTTCCATGGACAACCGCTGGCACTGGCACTTGATTATTTGTCTATAGCCATGAGCGAAATCGGTAATATAGCTGAACGACGTACTTATCAGTTGATCAGTGGTCAGCGAGGGTTACCACTCTTTCTGGTAAAAAATCCGGGTTTGCATTCCGGGTTTATGATTCCGCAGTACACAGCCGCTGGAATTGTGAGCGAGAACAAACAATTGTGTACGCCTGCTTCAGTAGATAGTATTTCATCCTCCAATAACCAGGAAGACCATGTAAGTATGGGTGCCAATGCAGCCACCAAATGTTACCGGGTTATTCAGAATGTAGAAAAATTACTGGCAATTGAACTGCTGAGTGCCGCCCAGGCACTGGATTTCAAAAGACCACAAAAAAGCGGAACCCAGGTTGAAAAACTGGTACAGGCATTCCGTGAAAAAGTGAGTTTTAATGAACAGGATCGTGTTTTGCATGATGATATGAAGATGGCGATAGATTTTGTAAATAATTACAGCATCTAGGCTGGAATGTACTTAGCCACAGATTCACAGATTTTAGATGAATAATCTGCGAATCTGTGGCTAAATCATTAGCACAACAGAAACGAGGTTAGAGCACAAACCTTAACTTTGTGCGACTAACAGTGAAGTATGTCTGAAGAAAAGAGCCTGAATTTTATTGAAGAGATCGTAGAAACAGATCTGAAGAGCGGAAAATATAGTTCTATCGTAACCCGTTTTCCACCTGAACCCAATGGTTACCTGCATATAGGTCATGCCAAAAGTATCTGTCTGAATTTCGGACTGGCACTCAAATATGGTGGTAAAACCAATCTGCGTTTTGATGATACCAACCCGGTAACAGAAGATACAGAATATGTAGAGAGTATTAAAGATGATGTTCGATGGCTGGGGTTTGAATGGGCGAAAGAGCGTTATGCTTCCGATTATTTTGAACAACTCTATGGATTTGCCGTACAACTGATACAAAAGGCACTTGCTTATGTAGATGACAGTACCAGTGAACAGATTGCCGCACAAAAGGGAACGCCTACACAAGCAGGTACAGACAGTTCATACCGGGATCGTTCCGTTGATGAAAATATGCAGTTGTTTACCGATATGCGGGCTGGTAAATACAAAGACGGTGAAAAAGTATTACGCGCTAAAATTGATATGGGGCATGTGAACATGCATATGCGTGACCCCATTATTTATCGTATCAAACACGCACATCACCACCGCACGGGTGATCAATGGTGTGTGTATCCTATGTACGATTTTGCACATGGGCAAAGCGACGCCATTGAAAATATTACCCACTCTGTTTGTACGCTGGAATTTATTCCACACAGGGCCCTGTACGACTGGTTTATTGAACAGCTGGAGATATTTCCATCCAGGCAATATGAGTTTGCACGTTTAAACATGACATATACCGTTATGAGTAAACGTAAACTCCTGCAACTGGTGAATGAAGGCCATGTAAACGGATGGGATGATCCACGTATGTCAACCATCAGTGGCATGCGCAGACGCGGATATCCGGCACCCGCTATACGCAAATTCTGTGACCGTATCGGTATCGCCAAAAGAGATAACCTGATTGATGTGGGGCTGCTTGAATTCTGTGTGCGGGAAGAACTGAATAAAATTGCAGTGAGAAGAATGGTGGTATTCGATCCTTTAAAAGTGATCATCACCAACCATACTGGCGAAACAGAAATGTTGAGCAGTGAGCATAACCCCGAAGACCCCAATGCCGGTAACCGTACTATTCCTTTCAGCAATGAATTGTTTATTGAGAAAGATGATTTCATGGAAGTACCATCAAAAAAATATTTCAGGCTGGCACCCGGACAAATGGTTCGTTTAAAAAGTGCTTATATTATCCGTTGCGACGATGTGTTTAAAGATGCGGCAGGAAATATTACCGAATTACATTGCTCCTATATCCCCGAAAGTAAAAGCAGATCAGATACTTCCGGTATTAATGTAAAAGGAACATTACACTGGGTGAGCGCCAAACATGCGGTTCATGCAGAAGTTCGTTTGTATGATCGTTTGTTTAAAGTAGAAGATGTGGGTAATGCCGAAGGCGATTTTAAAGATCATATCAATACGGATTCACTGGAAATTATTCCCCATGCTTTTGCAGAACCTGCACTGGCCAATGATTCGGCAGAAGACCGTTACCAGTTTTTGCGAAAAGGATATTTCTGTCTCGATAAGGACAGTACACCCGAAAAACTCGTATTCAACAGAACGGTTACGCTGAAAGATGCCTGGGCAAAGGAGCAGAAGAAAGGCAGTTAGATGTTAGGGGTTAGGAAGAAAAAAGGAGCCGCTGGCTCTTCGAGCCGGCGGCTCGATCCCTTATCCCTCCTAACATCTAACCCCTAACCTAACCCCTAAATACCCCTAATGCCACTATCTCAAAACCTCATACTACACTGGTGGAAACAGCATTTTCCGCATCAATTGCCGTTGCAGTTGCATTTGTTGTTGGCAGTGAGTGGTGGCGTGGATAGCGTGGTGTTAACAGACCTGGTGGCACAGTCGGGGATCGATTTTTCCATACTCCACTGCAATTTTCAGTTAAGGGGGGAGGAGAGTGAAAGAGATGAACAGTTTGTTCGTTCACTTGCAACCCGGTATGCCAAAGCAATTCTGGTAAAAAAATTTGATACGGCAACCATTGTTGCAGAAAGAAAATCTTCTGTACAGGAAGTAGCCCGTGATCTTCGGTATGAATGGTTTGAGCAGCTAAGGGGCGAATATGCAGAAAAAAATAAGAACAAGGATGTGTGGATTGCAGTGGCACATCATGCAGATGATAATATTGAAACGGTATTGATTAACCTGTTCCGAGGTACGGGACTACAGGGACTTACCGGAATGGAATCCTTTCGTGGTAAAATCGTTAGACCCTTGTTGAATTTCCGGAAAGAAGAATTAAAGACATATGCTTTTGCACAAGGATTAGATTTTATTGAAGATTCTTCTAACACAAGTAATGATTATACCCGCAATTATTTTCGGAATGAATTGATTCCCGGGATTAAAAAAGTATTTCCATCTGTTGAAAACAACCTGCTTCATACCATTGGCAGGTTAAAAGAAGCAGATAGTTTATATAAAGTGGCTTTGAAAAAGTTGCTGGGATCAATGATTAAACAAAAAGAAAATGAATACCATATTCCGGTATTGTTGTGGAAGCAGGCAACGCCTCTTATGACCATTACCTATGAGTTGATCAAGGATTTTGGTTTTTCAGCTGCACAAACAGTAGAGGCTATCAAATTACTCGATGCAACGAACAGCAGTTATATCAGCTCAAAAACGTATCGTCTTATTCGTAACCGTAACTGGATGATTATTGCACCCCTGGCAAAAGAGCATCAACAGTTATTGATTCCGGTTGATATCAATGACAAAACCATCTATTTTGCTGAGGGTACACTTACACTTTCATCAACAACAGCTTCAGTCATTCCCGATGCAAGTAAAGAAGTGTGTATTGATGCTGATGAACTTCAATATCCCATGTTACTCAGGCCATGGAAACAGGGCGACTATTTTTATCCTCTCGGCATGAGTAAGAAAAAAAAGATCAGTCGTTTTCTCGGCGACCTGAAATTATCAAAAACAGAAAAAGAAAAAGTATGGGTACTGGAATCCGGTAAAAAAATTGTTTGGGTACTGGGATTGCGTATCGATCATCGCTTCAGGATCACCCATCAGGCAAAAAAACGACTGCAGCTAACTTATCTGAAATAAGATTTTACGCTTTCTATAAAATTGGTAACAGGGTTGAAGTTTGTCAGCAAAGAACAGGTTACTATTACAAACACAACACCCCATACTGCACCCCAGAAATGCGCTGAGTGATTTACATTGTCGCCCCCTCGTTTTGCCATATAAGCAGATAAGGCGAGGTACAAAGGGCCAAAAATAAAACCCGGAATAATGGGAGGAAGAATAAACAAGCCGATTTTAATAGTAGGGTCAAGAAAAATACCTGCAAAAACCACGGCCGATACGGCACCTGATGCACCCAGGCTGCGGTAATGATAATTTGTTCTGTTTTGGAAATAAGTAGGGATGAGGCATACAATCAAGCCGGTCAGATACATGGTCAGATACAGGGCACGTCCTTTTTCTGCAAAAAAAGCATTGAAATATTGCTCTACAAAATCACCAAAAAGATAAAAAGAGAGCATGTTAAATGCGAGGTGGGCAATATCGGCATGAATAAATCCATTGGTTACAAACCGATACCATTGATGTTGTTCTGTAATGGCAGGAGGGTAGAAGATCAGGTCATTCATGATTTTCTGGTTAGAGAAAGCCGTAAATGAAATGACACAGGTGATGATCAGGATCAGTATGGTAATGCTAAGCATATTTCTAAATTAAATAATTCTTTTCAACTTAAAGTGTTTTAAAATTTAGCTACCTATGGAGAAGGCTGTGAACTACAAGCCATTGCTGTTTGAACAAAAGCATATTCATCATCAACTGTTGCTTTTTCCGGATTTTTTAACTGCATATATATTACCGCGGATAATATATATGCCTATCACAAACCCGGTTTGAGTGTGTTTTTTTTAGCAGTATTCACTGCGTCATCAGCCAGTTACAACGCTTTGGTAAAATTTATGGCACGCATATACATAGGAACCATGTTAAGGGAAGCTGCGGCACTGCCTTTTAAGTAATTATTCTGCTGCGCAAGCTGGCAGGCCAGTGAATCGAGTTCGAATGCGAGGTTGAAATTGTTTTTCCTGCGATAGATACCGGATAAGGATGTCATGGCATTTACCTGACCATTTTCATTGTTTTCTTTCCGGTAAATGGTTAAAGCGTCCTGTACCTGGGTCATCGACAGACCAGGATTTCTGGGGAATTCAATCCTGGTCACCTGCAGCAATAATACAGCCCGTTGTTCTCCGGAATCCGTTTTCAGTTGTTCATATAAAGCGGTTGCAGTAGCAGGCGGCTGTGCCCGGATGGCAGATTTTAAGATGATACAACCAATGACTAACAACAATAGAATCCTCATGCAAAAAAAGCTTCAATACAGGTCTAAGATAAGACAGTCTGCAAATTTACGAACACCTGTTTAACGTGGATTTCCGTAGTATGGAAAACGACTTATTAATAGATTTTCGCAATAGTAATCTATTCATGCCGACTGCGTATTTCAAGACCGGGAATGAATACCGGATAAAAGTTGTGAAATGATGAGATGGATCAGGTGAGGTGCATCTCCATAATATAATCATCCATAAAAAAGCCGTTGCCTATATCCAGTTTATATTCTTTTTCAATAGCAAAGCCCATCCTGGTATAAAAATCCCTGGCCTTATTTTCTTTATTTACCTGCAGAAATAAACGGGTTTGTTGTTTTGAACGGGTATAGTTAATAACCTCCTGTAATAAAGCTTTACCGGCGCCTGTTTTCTGAATATCGGGAAGAATATAAAGTTTGTTGAGTTTGCAACCTTCTTCAGCTTCCTGTGAAACAGATGCAAAACCAATGGGTTGATCCTTATAAACAGCTACGTAAAACTGGTGACCTTTTTGCATTTGCTCCAGCAAGGCGGTATCGTTATACATCATCTCCAGCATATACCGGATCTGTTCTTCAGATACAATGTTACCATAGGCCTCGGGCCATGTTTGTTCGGCAATGGCACGTATGATCGGAACATCTGTAGTTGTGGCTTCCCTAATGAATACTTTGGGTTCCATGGTTATCTTTTTTTCAGCTGCTGCTTTTTTGGAAATAATTTTTTATTGAGCCAGTGTGAAAAATAAGCACTGCCAATACCTGTAGCGGCTCCCATTAGTACATCGGTGGGGTAATGTTGCCCAAGATACATTCTCGAATAAGCAACACCTGTGCCCCACAGATAAGCAGGTACCGTAATGTACCATTTTTTATACTGAATAGATAAAGCTGCCGCTGTTGCAAAACTTACCGATACATGACCGGAAGGAAAAGCGTAATCGGTATCGGGTTTATCCGGATAAATATCGGTATATACATTACCAGGTCTTTCTCTTTTTATGATTTGTTTAAGCATGGTTGTTGTTGCTGCCGCTACAATTATGCTGGTGCCTATTTCAATGGCCTTATACTTTGAAATTTTATCCTTATTAATGAGTGCGGCCGTCATAATGCCGGCGGGTATGAGAACCGCTATTGGCTTTGCGGTAGATGAAACAGTTTTCCAGCCTGTGCCTGATGTATTTTGAGGATTAATGTTACGAACCATGTTCACTTCCCAACCCGCCTGGGCCCTGCAAGTATCTATGCCTGTTACAAAGATGGTTATACAGTACAAAAGCCATACCCGAAATATGGCTTTTGTGTTGTATGTACTATTTCTGAACAGTTTCATCTGCGTATGTTTAAAGATTTCCAAGGCTTTCTTCTATGTTTTTAATTCTTGCTTCTGCATCGGCCATTTTTTTCCGTTCCAGTTCCACTACTTCAGGTTTGGCATTTTGTACAAAACGCTCATTGCCGAGTTTTTTCAATACACTGTCGCGGAAATTTTTCTGGTATTCGAGATCTTTCAATAACTCAGCTTTTAAGGCTGTTGTGTCTAACTGTTTTTCTGTTTCAATAAAGAATTTATCCTTCTCAACGGCTACTACAATCATATTGGTAGTGGTGGCTGTATCAAAATCAATCGTTGCAGCATTTGCCTGTTTTGAAATAATACCCGTGATATTGGTGTAAGGAGTTTTATCGCCTGTTTCTATATGCAGTTTTATCGGATACTTTGGTTTGATCTGATTTTTATTTCTTGCATCACGCAGTGCTGAGATTACCTGTGTTAGTAATTCGCCGGCTTTGAGTATGTCTGAATTAATTTTTCCAATACCTGTTTGCTGTTTTATGCAAAGGTCTTCGTGCTGTGTTCTTAATAACTGATAAATCTCCTCACTGATAAATGGCATGAAAGGATGCAGTAACTGCATCATCTCTTCAAAATAACCAATGGTTTTGTTATACATATCTGCATCAACCGGCTGCTCAAAACCAGGTTTGGCCCATTCAAGGTACCAACTGCAGAAATCATCCCAAATCAACGAGTATAAAGTTTTCAAAGCTTCACTAAGCCTGAATTGCTGCATCAGAGTTTCTACTTCGGCTTTAGCTTGGTTAAGACGAGATTCGAACCAGGTTGTGGCAAAAGATGGCTGTGAGCTGTGGGCTGTGGGCTGTAGGTTTTTGTTGATGCGTGTTTCCCAGCTTTTGATGAGTTTGAGGGCGTTCCAGAGTTTATTATTGAAATTTCTTCCCTGTTCCAATGCCGTTTCATCAAATAAAATATCGTTGCCCGCAGGAGAGGAGATCATAATACCAAAACGCACCGCATCGGCTCCATACTGATCAATCAGTGCCAGCAGATCGGGGGAGTTGCCCAGACTCTTGCTCATTTTTCTGCCCTGCTTATCTCTTACAATACCTGTGAAGTACACATGTTTAAATGGTATCTGCTTCATGTATTCCTCACCGGCCATGATCATTCTTGCTACCCAGAAGAAAATGATTTCAGGCGCGGTAACAAGGGTATTGGTAGGATAATAATATTTTACTTCCGCGTTACCCGGATCAGATAAACCCTTAAATACTTCAAAAGGCCAGAGCCAGCTCGAGAACCAGGTGTCGAGGCAATCGTCGTCCTGACGGAGATCGTCAATAGTGAGCCCTGAGCCTTGAGCCTTGAGCTTTGAGTAGGCTTCTTCTTTGGTAGCTGCTACTGCATAACTGCCATCGGGTGTGTACCATGCCGGAATGCGATGTCCCCACCAGAGCTGGCGGCTGATGCACCAGTCTTTGATATTCTCCATCCAGTGACGATAAAGATTTTTGAATTTAGCCGGATGGAATTGTATTTCTTCTTCCATCACCACTTTTAAAGCAGGAGCGGCCAGTTCCTTCATACTTACCCACCATTGTAAACTCAAGCGTGGTTCAACAACTGCATCTGTTCTTTCACTGAAACCTACCTGGTTGGTATAATCTTCAATCTTTACAATATGACCTTTACTTTCCAGTTCAGGTACAATTTTTTTACGTACTTCAAATCTGTCTTCCCCAATATATAATTGCGCAGCTTCACTAAATGTACCATCATCGTTCATGGTATCAATTACTTCAAGCTGGTGCTTTTGTCCCAGCTGGTAATCGTTCATATCATGTGCCGGTGTTACTTTTAATGCACCGGTACCGAAATCTGTGGTTACATATTCATCGGTAATGATGGGTATGCGACGGTTGATCAATGGAACAATCGCATACCTGCCGTGCAGATGTTTATAACGTTCATCATCAGGATTTACACAAATAGCAGTATCACCTAAAATAGTCTCCGGGCGTACCGTGGCGATGGTAATATAATCATCGCTGTTGGCTACCTGGTAGCGTACATAGTATAATTTGCTCTGAACTTCTTTATAAATTACCTCTTCATCGCTCAATGCAGTTTTGGCCTTCACATCCCAGTTAATCATACGTTTGCCACGATAGATCAGTCCTTTTTTATGAAGATCAATAAATACATTGATCACCGATTTGTAATAGGCATCATCCATAGTAAAAGAAGTGCGGTTCCAGTCGAGACTACAACCCATTTTCTTTAACTGCTGTAAAATGATACCACCATATTTTTCCTTCCATTCCCAGGCATACTGTAAAAACGCTTCACGGCCAATAGATGATTTGGCAATACCTCTTTCACGTAACATGGCCACTACTTTGGCTTCTGTGGCAATAGATGCGTGATCAGTACCAGGTACCCAACAGGCATTCTTACCCTGCATACGTGCGCGGCGAACAAGAATATCCTGGATGGTATTGTTCAGGCAATGCCCCATATGTAATACGCCGGTAACATTTGGAGGAGGTATTACTACGGTAAAAGACTCCCGGTGGTCGGGTGTACTGTTGAAATAACCTTTATCTAACCAATGCTGGTACCATTTGGCTTCAATATCTCCGGGTAAGTAATTCTTGCTCAATTCCATTCCTGATCTTGTTTTTACGGGTTGCAAACTTACGAAAAACCGGGGGCAGAGAGAAGGGTAAACTTAAATGGAAGAAGAGGTGCTTCTACAATTGTATTATTTAGCCACAGATTCACAGATGAATGGCCTGAAATCTGTAAATCTGTGGCCAAAATCTTTTATAATAAAACATAAAAAAACCACGCAAGCGTGGCTTCTGATATATGGGTAGGGATGTTCATTACCAGACATGAACCGCTTCATTCCATTCCAGTAAAGAAATGGCGGCCGGGGTCAGGTAGCGGGTTTGTTTCTCTTCATTCGAATCGGCAGTTATACCCGCCGCTAAAGCTTTTTTTTGCTGAATGCTCATAGAAGATGTACAGTAACCGGCTATTTTTTTGCCTGTATTCTTACAAAAGCTACGGACCTGGCTGCCGCTACAAGCGATGAAGGCAATCAGCAGGCAGATCAGTACAATATTCTTCATGTAGTTATTTTCTGGTAAAAGCTAATCCTGTATGTGTCAATATCAGGTTAATCTGTGTTAATATACCTAACGTTTATTAAGACTTTAGGTTACAGTTTTGGTGAAACTTTTTTTATAAGTCTGTGATGAGGGCAAAATATGACAGTCCTTTAAGCTACGAGCCATGGGCTGTGGGCTATGAGACAGAAAAGATCTGATAAAACAAGCTGTTTCATCGGGAGCAAAAATACTCGTCGCCCAAAACTCATGGCTCACAGCCTATGGTTCATTTCTCAGCTTCTTCCCTTCCATTCAAAATAAGAAATTACTACCACTACAATCAGGATGAGGGCTACAATAGTAGCATTACGGGCATTCTCACTCAGGTGAAAATGTGATTTTGTGTTAGACATGGCAAACAGGTTTGGTACGTAAAAAGGTTTTACGGTCTTTCAGAGGATAGTATTCAACGAAAGAGATACCAGGCTGACAGTCAATTCCGGGGCTGAAGAGGAGATTTAAAATTCTTTGTTTGTAAGATAAGTGATTATTCCCGAATTTACAAGCCTGATTTATGCAGTTTGCAATCGTAGATATTGAAACCACCGGGGGCTTTCCAGAACAACATGGGATGACGGAAATAGCCATTGTACTGCATAATGGTAGCGAAGTTGAGGGGCGTTATGAAACGCTGATCAATCCATACCAACCCATTCCGCTATATATTGCCAATATGACGGGTATTTCGGATAAAATGGTTTCGGAAGCACCGTCTTTTGAAGACGTGGCCCCGCATATTTTTAACCTGTTAAAGGAACGGGTTTTTGTGGCACATAATGTAAACTTCGATTATTCTTTTGTGAAGTATCATTTGCAGCAAGCTGGTTTTCAATTGAGTGTGTCTAAACTCTGCACCATAAGACTGGCCAGGAAAGTGTTTCCCGGTTTCCGTAAATACGGACTTGGACATTTATGCAGGGAATTGGATATCCAGATCACCAATCGACATCGTGCAGGGGGTGATGCTCTTGCCACGGCACAGATACTCGATCTGGTTTTGCAGAACAATGGCATGCGGCTTATTAAAGAGTTGTTGAAAAGAGACAACCACAGCCAGACCCTCCCGGCCCATTTGCCTGAACAACAGGTGCAGCATCTGCCACAATTACCGGGTGTTTATTATTTTCATGACCAGAAAGACAAAGTAATTTATGTGGGGAAGGCTAAAAATCTTAAGAAAAGGGTGTTGAGCCATTTTACGGGTCTCGATACCAGTAAAAAGCGCCAGGAACTGCTAAGAACCATATACCGGATTTCACATGTGGAATGTCCAACAGAGTTTATTGCTTCTCTTTTTGAAAGTGTTGAAATAAAAAGGCTCTGGCCCGCGCACAACAAGAGTCAGAAAAGATTTGAACAGGTATGGGGTATTTATATGTTTGAAGACAACCGTGGTTACCTGCGGCTTGCCATCGATAAAAAAAGAAAATACCTGCAACCACTCTTATCTTTTGCCTTGCTGACTGATGCACATCGTATGTTATGGAAGATGGTAAAGACTTTTGAATTGAATGCGGCACTTTGTTTCCTGGATATGACGGTACAGAGAGAGTGGCCGGAAGTAAATAACTATAATGAAAAAGTACAGGAAGCCATCCAGTGGACGCTCGATCAGAAAGAAACATTTATTATTCGTGATAAAGGAGCCTGTGTGCTGGTAGAGAACGGGGTCTTTTATGGAATGGGTACCCCCGGTCAGGATATACAGATTGAAGCATTGGATGTATTGAAAGAACACCTGACCAGTTATCCCGAAAATGAAGCCATCCGCTCCATGATCCGCAGTTTTACGGAACGGTATCCTGCAAAGGTTATAAGAATTGCCTAGGAGTTGGGTAGTCCGAAAGACCGAAAGTCGGAAAGTCCGGAGACAGTACCTTTAATAAATTCAACTTTCGGTCTTCCCGACTTCCGGACTTCTAAACTCCTTTTCCACATCTTTTTTTTACACACTGTTTTACTCCTACATTCGCTGCCCTTTAGAAACTTTAAAACGGTAATTGTTCATGTTGAATTTTGCACCATTGGTTGCTGCCAAACTAAACCTGCGAGTGGTTCAGGTAGAAGTAGTATTGGAATTATTTGAAGAAGGCGCAACAATCCCTTTCATCGCGCGATACAGAAAAGATAAAACAGGTGGTTTGGATGAAGTTCAGATTCAACAGATACAGGATGAGTCTAAATTTTTAAAAGAGTTTACGGAAAGAAAAACCTTTATCGAGAAAGCCATCACTGAGCAGGGCAAAATGAATGATGCACTGCAGAAAAAAATGGATGCTGCAACAACACTGGCTGCATTGGAAGATATTTACCTGCCTTACAAACCCAAACGTAAAACCAAGGCACAAACAGCCAGAGAAAACGGATTAGAGCCATTGGCCGAAACCATGCTGGCACAACAGCAGGATGATGTAATGGTAGAAGCAACAAAATACATCAATGAAAAAATAGCTTCTGCCGATGATGCATTACAGGGAGCCAGAGATATTATTGCAGAGCTGGTGAATGAAAATGCAGAAGTGCGTGCCAAAATGCGTAAGCTGTTTGAAGATACTGCAACCATGCAGAGTAAAGTACTTACAGATAAAGAAACAGAAGGGATTAAATACAAAGACTATTTCGATTTCTCGGAATCCATCCATAAAATTCCTTCACACCGTATCCTGGCAATTTTGCGTGGTTTCCTGGAAGGGGTGTTACGCATGAGTATTGCACCAGTGGAAGAAGATGCTTTGTATTTGTTGGAGCAGCAGTATGTAAGAGGGATGAATCCATGGTCGGATCACCTGAAAAAAGCTATTCGCGATGCTTACAGGAGATTAATGCAGCCCAGTTTGGAATCGGAGTTCAGAACGGCGCTTAAACAGAAAGGAGATGAGGAAGCCATTACGGTATTTGCCGAGAACCTGCGACAGTTATTACTGAGTGCGCCACTGGGTAGAAAAAATATTCTGGCCATTGATCCGGGTTACAGAACAGGATGTAAAGTGGTTTGCCTCGATAATAAAGGCGACCTGCAAACAACGGATCTTATTTATATCCATGAAAACAACCGCATTTCTGAAAGCGAGCATAAGGTTAAAAAACTGGTTGAGCAATTTAAAGTAGAAGCAATAGCTATCGGTGATGGAACAGCAGGAAGAGAAACAGAACAGTTCATCAAAAAACTTAATCTTGGGTTACCTGTATTTTTAGTAAATGAAGACGGAGCTTCTGTTTATTCAGCCTCAGAAATAGCGAGAGAAGAATTTCCTGACTATGATGTTACGGTTCGTGGCTCGGTAAGTATTGGCAGGAGATTAATGGATCCGCTTGCAGAACTGGTAAAAATTGATCCGAAGAGTATTGGGGTTGGACAGTACCAGCATGATGTTAACCAGTTTCGTTTAAAAGAAAGACTCGACCAGACAGTGGTAAGCTGTGTGAATACTGTTGGTGTAAACCTGAATACGGCGAGTAAACATTTGTTGGCTTATGTAAGTGGTATCGGGGGAACGATGGCCGATAATATTGTTCGTTATAGAACAGAACTGGGTGGTTTTAAAGATAGGGGGCAGTTATTGAAAGTGCCGCGACTGGGTGCCAAAGCATTTGAACAGTGCGCAGGGTTCCTGAGAATCAAAGATGGAACTAATCCGCTTGATGCCAGTGCCGTACATCCGGAAGCTTATCTCGTAGTAGAAAAAATGGCCACAACCTTACATGTGGAAGTGAAAGAACTTATTGGTAATGAAACACTGGTTTCAAAAATCGATCCCAGACAATATGTTACTGAGCAGTTTGGAGAACTGACTTTAAGGGATATCCTCAATGAATTAAAAAAGCCGGGCCTCGATCCCCGTAATGAACTGGAACAATTTGAATTTGCACAGATTTATAAAATAGAAGACGTGCATGTTGGAATGGTAGTGCCTGGTATGGTAACCAATCTTACCCGTTTTGGTGCTTTTATTGATATAGGTGTTAAGCAAGACGGATTGGTACATGTAAGCGAAATAGCCAATCGTTATATCAGTGATCCGGGAGAAGCATTGAAACTCGGGCAAAAAGTAAACGTAAAAGTATTGGAAGTAGATGTGGTACGTAAGCGAATTGCATTATCGATCAAACAAAACGAAGAAGCAGCAAGCGTAAAGACACAAGGTAACAAGGGGGCAATATCCAATGGTGCTGCTACATTCAACAAAGAACAAGATATTTCTGCTATGAGTGTTAATGATGCATTGAATGCGTTGAAGAAAAAATTTGCTAAATAAGAGGCAAAAAAAATGAAAGGACTGCCTGGTCAGGTGTTGATCATCGGCCGGCATTCGCAATCACCCTCTTTGTACAGCAGAGAGGGCCGGTTCCTAAGGACTCTTGTGGAGGAGAGTTGATAAATGGTAATGCAGAATAGAGAACTTCATTTATCTTGTATCCTTTAAATAAGTACCATGAAAAAAATTGTCTGTCTTATTCTTGGCACCATGCTTTTAAACGCATCTTTTGCACAGGATAAAAAAGTAAATCCCATTATCAAAGATTTCGGTCCGGTATATGAAATACCAGATGCTGTAGAGAAACCTGATCTTAAACTCAACTACAAGCTACTGGTCGACCTGGTAATGGCCAGTAGCAAACCCGATACCATTAATCTTGGTATTGAAGCGGCCTGCACCTTATTGAATCTGCATGGGGTGGGTGGTGTTTCAAAAGAAAAAATTAAAATGGTAATGGCGGTACACAATGCTGCCGGTTATACCGTAATGAACAATGAAGCTTATCGTGCCAGGTATAAAGTAGATAATCCCAATTTACCTATGATCAAAGCATTACTTGATGCGGGTGTAAAGATTGTGGTATGTGGACAAACACTCAAAAAAAGAGGGATTGATCCGGCTGCACTGGTACCGGGCGTAGGGGTGGCCACATCTGCATTAACAACCATCACCACCTACCAGTTGAAGGGGTATGCGATGATTAAATGGTAGCGGGAATTTTTGATCTTTGATTTTTTGATTTGGGATAATTGTTAAATCAAAAAATCAAAGATCAAATCAGGTGCAGCAATCTTATTGGGTTACCCCTTTTTCTGTGCAATCAGAATGTAATAATTAAATATTCCTGCCTCTTTATATCTGACGATGTTCTTGATTTTTAAGTCAAGATCGGTGAGGTGCTTTTTATATTCCTCAATATCCAATTGAACGGGATGTAATATATCTCCCGGCAACCATTGAAATATTTTTTTTAGAAAAGAAAACCGGTGTGCGTCGGTAGATAAAACAAGGTATCCGCCTGGCTTCAATGCTTCAGATAAACGTTGGCAACATAAGGCAATATCATTTACATGGTTGATGGCATTCATGCAAAAAATAGTGTTGTACTGTTCTTTGTCTGCCAATAATTCAAGGGGTGATTGTATAAATGTTGTCCATGGATAAGCCTCAGCATTAAAATGAGGCAGATTTTTATATCGGTCCAGTAAAGGGTCTAATGCAGTAACACGGTGCTTATCCAGCGCAATAAAAATACCTGCCGGGCCACAGCCGGCATCAAGTATGGACTGTTTTGTTTCTGCCAGAATGGGTTCCTGTAGGGAAGACAGAACCTGGAACCAATATGTTTTTTTCTGTTGAAGATATTGAGCCGGATCTTTTTTATGAAGATATTGCTGCCACCATTTGTATTCGAGTTCCTGTGCCAACCGCCATTTAAGTTTCTTTTTCATGTCAATTAATTACTTCACAAATTACTGGAAATCAGATTATTTTCCGATTTGCATCTGGGTCATAAAACCTCTTATATAAATTTCACGTTGGAGATGGCATTGAAATGAGGATCGGTCGTATCTTTTGCATATCAAAATTTATACGAATGAGAAAACTTTTCTTCTCAGGGTTGGCCGTTGCGGCTTCAGCCCTTGTAACCACAGTTATTACGACAGATGAAAATGACCATTCGTGGTTATTCAATACTGTAAATTTTACGGACTCTGTAAAAAAAGATACGCCCGTTTACACCACCTTCAAGGATCTACCCCTGAAACCTGAAAGGGAGATTAACTTTACTACCAATGAAGGTACCTGGATCAGTGTAGATGTAAGTCCGGACGGAAATACCATTGCCTTCGATCTGATGGGAGATATATATACCATGCCCATAACCGGTGGTAAGGCAACACCTGTTACAAAAGGGCTTGCTTATGAAACACATCCGCGATTTAGTCCCGATGGTAATAAATTATTATTCACAAGCGACAGAAGCGGAGGTGATAATTTATGGGTGATTGACCGTTTAAAACAAGACACAGTTCAATTAACAAAAACAAGAGTGGATGATTATGTAAACGCTGTATGGACACCAGATGGGAAATATGTAATTGCCAGCCGGGGAAGAAGATTACCCCGTTTATGGATGTTTCATGCCGATGGCGGCGGCGGTATTCAGTTGAATGATGCACCCGGTGCTTTGAAAACCATCGATCCGTTTATCAGCCCGGATGGCAAATCTGTTTATTATAGTCAGCGAAATGGTTCCTGGAACTATAATGCACTATTGCCACAATACCAGATCGGCGTGTATGACCGCAATAAAGGATTAACCAGTACCATCACATCACGTTATGGGTCTGCATTTACACCCACACTCAGTAAAGATGGTCAGTGGATGGTATATGGCACACGTTACCAGGATAAAACCGGTTTGGTGATACGTAACCTGAAAACAGGAGATGAAAGGTGGCTGGCATATCCTGTTCAGCGCGATGAACAGGAAAGTATTGCACCGCAAGGGGTATTGCCGGGTATGGCATTTACTCCAGATAGCAAACACCTCATAGCCAGTTATGGCGGTAAAATATGGAGGATACCTGTAAGCGGAGAAGTTGCTACTGAAATTCCCTTTGATGCAAATGTGAAACTGGAACTCGGACCCCGTTTGTATTTCAAATACGATATCAAAGACACCAGTCATGTACTGGCATCACAGATAAGAGATGCTGTACCTAGTCCGGATGGAAAGCAACTGGCATTTACTGTTTTGAATCGTTTGTATGTAATGGATTACCCTAATGGTACGCCAAAGCGTGTAAGCAATCATAATTTCACGGAAGCCATGCCTGCATGGAGTCCTGATGGTAAACAAATTGTTTTTGTAACATGGGACGAGAAAGAAGGAGGACACGTTTATAAAGTAATATTGGCCAATGCACAAGTTAGCAGGTTAACAAATGAAGCTGCATTTTACATGCAACCCGCCTGGAGCTATAACCAGCGTATTGCTTTCTTCCGTGGACCCAAACGTTTGTTTAAAGATGCAGAGGATCCATTTTTTAGTGGAGAAGAAGCAGAAATGGTTTGGATGAATGAGAATGGTGGAGCCATCACCGTAATTGATAAAGCCCGTAATCGTGGGAACCTGCATTTCATCAAAGAATCAGACAGAATATATCTCAACACCGGAGGTGGTGCTTTAATTTCTATTCGTTGGGATGGAACAGACCCGAAAGTACATGTACGTATAACCGGTATTACAACGTTTGGATCGGTACCGGACGGACACGATGATGCTCATGAAGCACCTGCGAATACTGGCAAAGAGTATGTGATGGGGAGATATATGTCTGTGGCCAATCCATTAAACAATTGCATGCTGCCCGAATCATACAGTAGCCGTGAACCACAGAACATGCCATCAGCTGCTGGGATTATTTTAATGGCGCCCGTAGGTAATCAGGCACTCGCACAGGTAAATAATAATATTTATGTAGTAACAATTCCTGAAACAGGTAAAACACCCAGTATCTCTGTAGCAGAACCATCATCCAGTAGTTTTCCATCACGCCAATTAACTGAGATAGGTGGAGAATTTCCTGCATGGGAAGAGGATGGAAAAAAAGTACACTGGAGTTTGGGTAACGGTCATTGGGTGTATGATACCAAAAGAGCCAAAGCAATGGAAGATTCTGTAAAAGAAGCCAGACGTGTTGAAACCAAACGCGCAGTGGATAGTGTAAAAGCATTAACAGCTGCCGGACCTGATGCAAAAAAACTTGCCGACTCTCTGGCTAAAAAGAAGGCAACTGATCTGGCTGCTGCCTTAAAAGCTGATCCTGCCAAAGCAAAGCAGGACAGTCTTGATAAAGCTGAACTAAAGAAAAAAGAAAAGTATGCGCCATTTGAAACACAGGTAAAAGTATATTTTGAAAAAGATATTCCTAATGGAACCATTCTGTTAAAAAATGCACGCATCATTACCATGAAGGGTGATGAAGTGATTGAAAAAGGAGATATACTGATTGTTAATAATCGGATTAAACAAGTGGGTAAAAACATAGCGGCACCAACCGGTGCCAAAGTGGTAGACTGTTTGGGTAAAACAATTACACCCGGATTCATTGATACGCATTCTCATATGTGGCCATTCTGGGGATTGCATAAAAACACGGTATGGATTTATGCGGCTAATCTGGCTTATGGCGTAACTACTACCCGTGACCCGCAAACAGCTACAACAGATGTATTAACCTATAGTGATATGGTAGATGCCGGAACCATTCCCGGCCCCAGAGTGTATAGCACGGGCCCCGGTGTAGGTTACTGGATGTATAATCTTCGCGATCTGGATCAAACCAAAAAAGTATTGGAACAATACAGTAAGTATTACAAAACACAATACATCAAAATGTATCTTACCGGGGTACGTCAGCAGCGTCAGTGGATCATTATGGCAGCCAAAGAACAAAAACTGATGCCAACAACAGAAGGTGGGCTCGATTACAAACTGAATATGACACATCTGTTAGACGGATACCCGGGTGTGGAACATGCGATCCCTGTTCATCCATTGTATAAAGATGTAACTAAAACCATTGCAGAAAGTAAAATGGCGCATACGCCTACTTTACTGGTAGCATATGGAGGTCCATGGGCAGAGAATTTTTATTACGCAACCGAAAGTCCTGTACACGACCCTAAACTGAACCGTTTTACACCATATGAAGAATTGAGTGCCAAGGCACGCAGAAGAACAGGTGGTAATGGCGGATGGTTTACACCAGAGGATCATGTATTCAGTAAACATGCTAAAGGAACCAAAAGTATTGTTGAGCAGGGCGGACTGGCAGGTGTTGGCAGTCATGGACAGTTGCAGGGGCTTGGTTATCATTGGGAACTGTGGAGCGTAGCAAGTGGTGGAATGAGTACGCTCAACGCATTAAAAACAGCAACTATCCTGGGGGCTACTGCATTAGGACTTGATAAAGAACTCGGTAGTCTTGAAGCAGGTAAACTGGCAGATATTGTTATCATGGATAATAACCCACTCCAGAATATCCGTAACACCAACAGTATTCGTTATGTGATCAAAAACGGAAGAATGTATGATGGTAATACACTGGATGAAATTTATCCAAGCCAGAAAAAATTAGACATCAGCTCCTGGACTAAAGAAGTACCGAAGGTGACGACAGGAGTAAAGGAGTAAGTTTTTGATTTTTTGATCTTTGATTTTTTGATTTGGCATATCCCTGAATCAAAAAATCAAAGATCAAAAAATCAAACTTCGTTTACATTTGTATATTGTTCATAGCCGCCAGTGGTTGCGGGATATCTGTTTCATCCAGCATTTCTCTTAGATCAATTTCAATGGTTCTGCTAAGCGTGGTAATGGGTACATCATTGACATTGCCTTCAAATGGATTTTCTGTAGCTTCTCCTATTTTTTCCATGGTATTAAACACCCAGTTAACAATAACACTGAATGGTATGTTGAGCCAAATCATGTATTCACCTAATCGGCTAAATTCCTGCAATAACCCGAACGGAACTACAAAAGTGAAAAGACGTATAAAATAAAGATTGATACTCGCGAATTGCCTTGGGTAAGGAAAGTTCTTGATTCTTTCGCAACGTCCCTGAAGGTCGTAGAACTGTACCAGTTGGTTTTCCAGTTCAACATAATTCAGAGGATCAATAAGCCCGTTGTCTTTCAATTTTTTTAATTGAGCCGATTGCAGGCTGATGAGCTGAGTAGCCCTGTTCTTCTTACTCCATACATACTGAAAATCACTGTCGCTCAAATAAGGTTTTAATGCTTCTTCAAATGGCTTATGGTGTTCTGGTATGGAGTAGAATTTCCGGTATTCAAGGTTGTAAATTTTATCAATATTTTCCCAGGGTCTTTTTTCTCTCAGCTGGTAACGCAGTGCAGTGAGCCATGCAATATGCCGGTAAATCAGTTCATGATGAATATTTTTATGTTCTGTTTTATTGCCAACAAAATCTTTCACCATTATGCCCCATGATCTGCTCGTATTTACTATACCGCCCCAGATTTGTCTCGCTTCCCACAAACGATTATAAGTCTGTGTATTTTTAAAACCAATAATAAACGCCGCGGCAGTACCAATCATGGCAATAGGTACCCAGGGAATGGCGAGCCAGGTCCAGCCTAAACAACTGTATAAAACAGTGGGAATACTGGCAAGAATGATGAGGCGATAAATATCTCTTCTCGTCCAGAAAAGAAACTCGCTTAGTTTGTAGTGGTTCCCGATATGCATGGAGAAAGTTAAGAAAACTTCTGTGTTTTTTCTGTGTCTTCAGTGGCAAATGTATTATATGGGAGTTGCCACTGAAGACACAAAAGAACACAGAAAAGAGGTTAAAAATCAGGGTTTACACCTGTGTAGTTCGATGGAGTGATGGCTTTTAATTCTTTCTTCACCGCAGCACTTACTTTGAGCGACTGAATAAAAGTCTGCATGGTTTTCTTATCAATTTTATGATTGCCACGCGTAAGGTCTTTTAATGCCTCATATGGATTAGGATAGTTCTCCCTTCTCAAGATGGTTTGAATAGCTTCTGCTACCACTGCCCAGTTGTTTTCTAAATCCTCTTTTAGTTTTGCTTCATTCAACACCAGTTTACCCAACCCTTTTTCAATGGATTTAAAAGCAATGGCAATATGTGCAACAGGTGAACCTATATTTCTCAATACAGTAGAATCAGTAAGGTCGCGCTGCAAACGACTGATGGGTAATTTGGCTGAAAGATGCTCCAGTAAAGCATTTGCCATACTCAGATTCCCTTCCGCATTTTCAAAGTCAATCGGATTAACCTTATGTGGCATGGCAGAAGAACCCACTTCACCTTTTTTTGTTTTCTGTTTGAAATAATCCATACTGATATAAGTCCAGATATCGCGACAAAGATCAATCAGTATAGTATTGATGCGTTTTAGTGCATCGAAATGTGCAGCGAGACTATCATAATGTTCAATCTGTGTGGTAAACTGCATACGTTGTAAACCGAGTATGTTCTCCACAAACTCATTACCTAATACTACCCAGTTCTTTTTAGGAAAAGCAATATGATGTGCATTGAAATTACCGGTGGCACCACCAAATTTTGCGGCATAAGGTATGCTGGCAAAAAGTTCAACCTGGTGATTTAGTCTCTCCACAAATACCATGATCTCTTTACCCAGTCGGGTAGGAGAAGCGGGTTGGCCATGTGTACGGGCGAGCATAGGAACATCTTTCCACTGAACGGCTAACTGGTACAACTGATTTTGCAGGTTAATGAGCGAGGGCAGATACTCATGCTCCATACAATGCTTCCAGCTTAAAGGGATGGAAGTATTGTTGATGTCTTGAGAAGTAAGTCCAAAATGAATCCATTCTTTCAGCTGACTGATACCGGCTTTATCTAATTGTTCTTTCAGAAAATACTCCACTGCTTTTACATCGTGGTTGGTTACTGACTCAATCTGTTTTATTTGCTGGGCGTCGTCGATGCTAAAACCGTCCAGCACTTTTTTTAATTGAACACGTGCTTTAGGGGGCAGCTTAAAAAATCGTTTGTCTGCCAGGAAAAAGAAATATTCTATTTCAACCAGTGCCCTGTACTTCATGAGTGCATATTCAGAGAAAAAATCATCTAAATGTTGCACCTGTTTACGGTAACGGCCATCTATGGGTGTAACAGCGGTAAGTGGAGTGAGTTCCATCTGCGATTTTGAGGTTATTTATTGATTATTGGTTTTCTTTGCATGCAAATTTAACTGAATTGGACAAGAGATTAAGGATTGGAGCCGTTAGTTATTTAAATACCCGCCCCATGATGCATGGTGTATTGCGCTCCGGACTCATGCAGAAAATAGACCTGGTGACCGATTTTCCGGCCAATATTGCTTCCATGTTGCTAAATGATGAAATTGATATAGGTCTTGTTCCTGTGTCCATCATTCCCCGTTTACAGGAATCGCATATTATTACCAGCTATTGTATAGGTGCGGTAGGCAGGGTAGCATCGGTGGGCATTTTCAGTGAAGTACCCCTTGAACAGGTAGAGAAACTGATCCTCGATTATCAAAGCAGGACTTCAGTAAACCTTGCAAGAATTCTTTTAAATGAATATTGGAAAAAGGAAGTAGTGGTAGAACAGGCAAAAGAAGATTACCGGCACCTGATTCAGGGAACTACTGCTGCTGTAGTGATTGGTGACAGGGCATTAGCACAACACAAAAAATCAGCTTATTATTACGATCTGAGCGAAGCCTGGCAACAACATACCGGTTTACCCTTTGTATTTGCTGCCTGGGTGGCCAATAAACCTGTTGAGGCAGATTTTGAAGATGCATTCAACCGAGCCAACGCTTATGGGGTACAGCATATTGATGAGGTAGTTGAGGGACTGGATTTTGCAGATTATAACCTCAAAAAATATTATACACAGAATATCAGTTATACATTAGATGATGCTAAAAGAAAAGGACTGGATCTGTTTCTTCAAAAATTAGCCCAAATCTGATAAGGTCATGACAGGCATTTCAGTAATTACCATTTGTTTCAATAACCTGGCCGATGTGCAAAGAACATGTTCATCTGTAGATGAACAAACGGAGCATCCGGATGAACACTGGATCATTAATGGGTCCACAAATAATGATATTGCAGACTGGCTCGATAAAACAGCACAACCTTCTTACCGGAAATGGATCAATGAAAGAGACAATGGAATTGCTGATGCTTTTAACAAGGGCATTCACAAAGCTGTTGGACCTGTTACACATTTACTGAATTCGGGAGATGTTTATTCGGGTAACGAAGTGATTTCAATTATAGCTGCATTTTTTAAAACACAGCCACAGGTACAATGGGTAAGTGGTAATATTGAATTGATTCGGGGTGGAGAAAAAGTGGTGATAGGAAAGCCCTTTGACCGGACAAAACTGTACAGGGGGATGCGCAGTGTTTTACATCCAACATGGTTTGTAAAAAAAGAAGTGTATGAAAGAGTGGGTACTTTTAAATCGGCGTATAAAATTGCCATGGATTATGATATGATGTGTCGTCTGGGTAATGAGTCATATCAATATCTACCAACTAACATCGCCATTTTTGATGATACCGGAATCAGTTCCACACAATACCTGCGCTCATTGGCAGAAACAAAAAAAGTGTACAAGTCCTATTTTGGCTGGTCACTGAAACTGGAGTTATGGCAATTAAGGTTAAAGTTTCTGCATTATTTACTGCAAAGTGGTTTTGGTAAATGGCTGTTTCGGCTGAAGAAAAAAATGGGACTGGAGAACTGGTGAGTAGTAATCAATGAGCTATGGGCTGCGGGCTATGAGTATTTTGTAAAAGCCCACAGCCCATAGCTCATAGCTCATTGATTACCTGTTCGGGAGTAACTAAATGATAAGGAAGATCAATTACAAATTCATATTTATTACGTACTATTTCATCATCCGCTAATTCCTGCTGTATTTGTTTTGGATACACAGCAATAAAATGAGCTGATAATTCTTTTGGATAAGGTGCAAAGCGTTTGTATTGCGATCCGTTAAAAATGGCTGTTACCGGGCATCCCACTGCTGCGGCTAAATGAACAGCGCCTGTATCAACAGACAATAACATAGAAGCGCTTTGCAGAACAGTAAGCATTTCAGGTAAAGAAGTTTTGCCGGTAAGATTAAGCAGAGGATGGGGATAGGACTTGCAAAATGCGTCCGTGTATATTTTATCGCCGGCTGCACCACAAACCACTGCGGTAAATCCTTTTTGCTCGTAGAGGTAAGCCGCTACTTTGATAAAATTTTCAACCGGCCATATTCTTGTTTTACTTCTTGAACCTGGAAATATGACTATATATTTTTCCGGTAAACCATTGTAAGCCGGTAATAAAGCTGATGGAACACTTGTGTCTACTACAGATGAAGAAACACCGGTTACAAATTCGGTAAACATCCGGTTGCGGTAGAACTCAAAAATCGGTTTTGATGGATGCTCAAAAAGATGAGTATACAAACCTTTGTCGTAACCCATTTCAAATGGTTGAACACTCTCTGTATTGGCCACCATGCCTATCTTGTTTTCAGCACTTGCGGCCCGCACGATACTGTCGTCATAACGTTTGTCGCGTGAGAAAACAGGATTGATCACTGTATGGTATCCCTGGCGATAAATCATTTGTAAAAAACGACAGCGGTACCTTAATTCTTTCTTAAAACGAATCTTATCAATCCAGAAGCTCTTGTGCACAGATGATGCATCAAATTGGTCAAACAGTGATTTCCAACTACGGTTACCACAAAAATGTATTTCATGGTGTTTGAATTTGGGTGATGCAACTATTTCGTTCAGAAAATTGCGCCAGAGCACATAATCACCAATTTCATCAACCCGGATAATCAGCAATTTTGGCTGAAGCTGCTTCTGTCTGGACCCCGATCGGGCCAGCCATAACACATAGTCGTATATAATGCCTTTGATATCGTTTAACATGAATGCTTCTGATCTTTACAAATGTACATTTTGAATGAAGACGATGCTAATCTGCGCATCTGTGGCTGATTATTGCCGCAGATGCGCAGATTTTATGCCTTGCTGTACTATCCTTATTTTTACCCATCCTAAATTATATACAATGGGCTTTTTGGGTAACCTGAAGAATCGCTTTTATACCAAACTCCGCAGAACGCTGAATCTTGAACAGATTGATGGCAAACTGAACCGGGTTAATATGCTACAGGTGGAAGAGTACCTGCAAACCCATCTGTATAATAATCCCCGCTACCAGGAGGCCGATAAACTCAATCGTTATGAGTTCCAGGCATTCTCACAGGTGGGCGACGATGGCATCATTGAGGAGATATTTAAAAGAATTGGTACCACCAATCAGTATTTCATTGAGTTTGGCGTTGAAAATGGCAGTGAAACCAACAGTACTTATTTATTGTATAAAGGCTGGAAGGGATTATGGATGGATGGGAGCGAGGCCAATATTGCAACGATACATGAAACCTGCCCTAAAGCCATATTGCGTGGCGATTTAAAAGCAGTACAGGCATTTATAACAGCAGAGAATATTGAGTTCCTCTTTGAAAAAGCAGGTGTTCCCACAGAACCCGATCTTTTATCTATTGATATTGACCGTAACGATTATTATGTCTGGAAAGCCATTCAGCGTTATCGTCCGAGAGTGGTAATTGTGGAGTACAATGCCGTGTATCGTCCGGGTTGTGAGTTTGTGGTAGATTATGATGCTGCTGCAATGTGGGATGGATCAAGCAATACAGGTGCAAGTCTTGAATCGTTTTGCAAGCTGGGAGCAGAAAAAGGGTATAAACTGGTTGCCTGTTGTTTTGCAGGCGTCAACGCTTATTTTGTAAGAGAAGATGTAATGGGGTCACATTTTACAGGGCCCTTTACTGCAGCGAATCATTATGAGCCACCCAGGTATCACCTGTACACCAAACCAGGGCATCCACGTAAAATCAGCCTATAACAATTTAATCCCTTGTCTTACGCATAAAAGCACTTCCGCTTTTGTCGGGCATCAGTATTACATGTTCCCCGGTACTTTTGCAAAATTCATCAATGGCTTTTTTAGAACCATCCCAGTGAAGGCTGGAATAATCGTGTAACAGAAACAGTCCGCCTTTGGGCATTTTTTCATAAAAAAACTCCAGACCTGCTTTGGTAGGGGCATACAGGTCGCAGTCGAGGCTTACAATGGCATATTGCCTGTTTTTGTGTTCATCAGTAATGGTATCAGGAAAAAAACCTTTTACAAATGAACATTGTGTAACGGCGGTACCAATTACCTGTTTTACCAGTTCAATGGAAGTATTATTAAAGTCCGTGTCTTTGGAAGCATCAATACCTTCCAGGTCTTTTTTACTAAAGCCTTCATAGGTATCGAACAGAAAAACCTTTCTGTTGTGTTCCTTTGCATAATATGCCAGTATAGAAGAAGTATTGCCTCTCCATACACCCAATTCAGCGAAGTCGCCCTGTATATTTTCTAATAAAACCTGCTTGCAGTTTACTATAAAACTCCATAAACGGGCGGTATCGCCACCATTGTTTCTGCGGTTATGCAACGAAAATCTTTTTTGCAGTTCCCTGAATTCGGGATGTGCCTGGAAAGCGGTATGTGAGTCTGGCTGGTAAGCCGTAAAAAAAGGACCCCAGTAGGAGAATCCAAGATGAAAAATATTACCCAGTATTTCCTGTGTATGAATACGATTTAACAAACGTTGCGTTGGCGTACGTTTTTTAAAATAGCCCTTGATCTTTACCAGGAAATGCTTCAGTTCACTCATGCCTTTATCAGTTAGGGTTGTAAGCTGTTTTCCGATTTAATGAATTGTTGTGCCAGATCATTGTCATCTTCATGAAACAAACAAATATCGTAATAGGCAATACAACTATTTTCTGCCTGTGCATAGCGATGCAGATCAGCAATTACATTCTCCTGGTCAATAGGTGCGCTCATCAGGTAACGCCCTTTATTGTCGAAGAAAATAACATTGCGGTAGCCAACGGCTTCCAACGTAAGAAGCGTAGATAAACCATCTTCTCCAATGGCATCCATATTGGTGCGGTTGTATTCAAAATAAATAATCGGTTTTTTTTCACGGATCAGTTTAGCGGAACCCCGGATAATGATGGTATCAAAACCCTCGCAATCTATCTTTAATAATTTCAATGTTCTGTTTTGCAGGTGTTCTTCTGCCAGTACTTCATCCAGTGTTTTTAAATGTACCGTTTCTCCATTATCATCATTGGGAATGAGGGTAGTGTTCCATCCCGATTTTTCCATTGATACTTTTTTGCTTTCGATTTTTTCTCCCAGGAATGTTTTGATTAATGTTACATTCTTTAATGACATGGTATTTCTTTTGAGAAACTCAAAAGCAAAATCATCTCCCTCCACGCCAATTACAGGTAATTCAATGGCAGATTTTATAATGGCAATGGTATCGCCCACATTGGCGCCAATATCGAGCACAGATAAGGATGGGTATTTTTGAGCCACACAGGCCGATAAACGGCCCAACTGGCTATTGGCTCCCGGATCATATTTATAGGTACTGATCTGCGGATTATTACCGGGCATTTCCAATACATAATTCCCTACGGTTACTTTCCTGATCCTGTTCACTTTTTTATGACTGTGAACATTCACTTTTACAATATCATACCCAATACTATTGAGCAGCGATCTAATCAGTTTGCGCATATGGATACTTTAATTGACCTTGTCGTTGTCTCGCAATATTACTATCTGTTGAGGATATCTGACACAATCTTTTCAAATTGTGGCTGGTAACAAAAATCGTAGGCATCGGAACCCTCTGGTACTACATTCGGGCATTGATGATATACTTCCAGTATTCTTTTCACTTTCAGGGCTTCCGCCAGCGAGAAGGGAAAGGACTGATTGCCAATAAACAGGCGGGATCCTGCAATAATGGATGCCAGTTCTGCGAAATTATTGATGGGCTGATAAATAAGGTTTGGTATTTCCTGTTTCATCGCTTCATATTCATCCGGTATACCTACAAACACTAAATCAGCATACTGTGATAAAAAGGAATAGGAGATACCCGGAGTATGGTAACGGCTGCTGCGGGCCAATACAATTTTGTGTGAAAAGTTTTTATCAGGAATAATTTCTAACCAGGGTTTGCCCAGATCGGCGGTTACGGCAAAAGTGAGAAAATACCAGCGGGTAATACTGTACATCCGGTAATCGAACGGGAAAGAACGAAAAGCGGTAAGATCATAATGAATGGGTTCGCCGTTCCATGCAGCAAAATGATGAATATCTGGCTGCTGCTGCATTAATGGCGCAAACATTGCCACACTTTTTTCATTCAGCATTACGTTCCCGTTCGGATGACTCATCTGCTTGGTGAAATCGCGATTGGGTTGATGTAATTCAAAATACAAATGAATTTTTCTTCCCTTTGCCAATGCTTTCATGACCGGAATAGAATAAATGACATCACCGGCATGCCCTGTATGTTTAAAATGAACGGTATTGCCGGTAACCGGAACAAGTGGTGCCAATACCTGTGGTATATGGCTGATGCCATTGACAAATTTTTTTTCCTTTTGCCTGTGGTTATAGGAAAGTTTCCAGTTGACCCATATTTTTTTGAGTAGAGACATCAGGCCTGGTTCAGTTTGGTTACTTTTAAAACAAGTACCACATTGTAATCAATCTCACAATTGCTGCTAAATACTATTTCATAACTGATGCCTGGTACTTCATTCATTCTCTGTAACATCAGGTTATAACCCATATTGGCGTGAATATGGTATGGGTTCATAGGTATGCCCATTTCACGGCAATAGACTTCATATTTTGGCTGATCAGGAAATACAAGAATAAGATTACCACCCGATTTTAAGATGCGTATGAATTTGCGTAAAGCATCGCCCGTATCGGTAAAATCTTCAATGAGATGACTGCTATACACATAATCATAAGTGTTATCGGGTACCGGAATTTCATTGTTGATGACATCTACGCCAATATCAACTTTGTCTTTACCTGTATGTGTATAAGGCTGGGGGAAGTCGATGCCATCGCAATTTGTTTTTATGATTTTATCGCCGCCAAAACCAATATCGCAACCTTTATCTACACAGTAAGATGCCACCCAATGACGCACTTTGGATGTTTCTGATGGAGATACGAAACGAATACCAAACCAGCGACTGATTGTTCCTTTAATTTTTCTTTCAAGTGTAATTGCCAGACTCATGATTAAATATATAAATAAAATGCTGCTCGGGACTTCAGTCCGGAGCAGGGTAATATTATAAATTGAACAAACCTTTTAATGCATCTATCCTGAAACGGATAACGGGCCATGATTTAGCTGGTTGTCTGCGTAACAGGTATACGATGCCTAATATAAAAGATGCTCCAAGTTTTAAAAAGTACTCAATAATTTTTAACACATATGCTATTATACCTTTCTGCAGGGTGCGAATACGTTCACCCCTGCCATAACCACTGGCCACCCGGTAAAGATAAGCAGGCGTAAGTTTTGCTACTTCCACCACATGATGCACGATAATATTCGGATCATAATAGATAGCATGTTCCAAAGCTTGTAAACGAAAAAAGAAATCCTTTCCTTCGCCACCAATCCTTAATTCACCTTTTACACCGGGTAAAGCTGTGTTAAAGCCACCGATTTTATCAAACAAAAGTTTGGGAACAATCATATTTGATTCAAGTGGATATTTTCCGGGTCTGAAAGCTGATACCTGGGGGGCATAGTCAAAATTACCTACCATCGATGATACATAATGACTCATCCAGCCGGGTTCTGAAGGTATATACCTAGGTATGATTCTTCCTCCCAAACCCCCGGAGTTGGGATGGGTTTCAAAAAACTGAACAATACGACTTAAGTAATCGTTATTCGCAATGGCATCATCATCCATAAAACAAAGCAGGGGAGATGCTGCTATTGCTGCACCGGTATTACGGGCAAATGAAGCGCCCTGTTCCTTTTCATTCAGGTAAATAATCCGCATATCGGGATGCGTATCTATATATTGTTTGCACAGCTCTTCAGTCTGATCAGTGGAATTATTATTCGCAACGATTACTTCGAAATATTGTTTCGATAGTGTTTGCGCATACAGACTATTCAGTGCATCGGACAAATAAAGAGCCCTGTTATAGGTGCAGATGACAACGGATATCTGTAAGGGCATACTCATAAACTTTCCAAAGATACGAGTGCTTTGTCTACAATGGCAGGCCAATGGTAACGCTCAAAAAATGGCTCCGGTGTATTTGCCTGCTGGTATGGATTGAAATTATTCATGGCATTGGCAAAAAGTTCCCAGTCGTAATCAGGTACTATCTTCATTTTCGAACCGGTTAATGCTGTAGAAATACCTTTTGCACCAGTTTGGGTGGTTATAACCGTTTGATGATACGCTAGTGCCTCCACCAGTTTGGTTTTAATGCCCCCACCCAGCGTAACCGGATTAATGGAGCAATCTGCGCCCGACATAAAAATAGATATATCATCAACAAAACCTGTTACAATGAGTTCGGGTTGTTCTTTCAACACTTTTTTCCACTGTGCGGACAGATTTTTGCCGCAAATAAAAATCCTGAATGATAAACTTTGATTTCTCAAACGTGGCAATAGTTCATATACAATCACATGTAAAGCATCTGTATTGGGCGTGTAATTGAGAGTGCCACTAAAGAGAAAAAGACTGTAATTATTCGGAATGTTGAAATGTTCTAGCAATTTTTTTCGCAATGTAGGCTTGAGATCAAGTATGGCACTGTCTAGTGAAACACCATAGGTAACAACACTTGTTTTAGCAGGATCAAGTTTCCAGTTTTTTAATGCGTAGGAAAGATCCTCTTCTGTAATAAAAAAACTATGGTCTGCTTTTCGGTGAACAAAACGCTCATAACTATAATACAGTTTCCAGAATGGTCTTTGTAAATCACGGAAGCGGTACGCTTCAATATTATGTGACCGGATGATCATTTTTTTACCAGTAAAAAAACGAAGTATAAGGCCAAGCCATCCAAAATAGGAATGTTCAATAATTATTACATCCACCTGCTGTTTTCTGATGAGCCGGATCAGTCTGATGAGGTATAGCATATTCAAAGGCCCTTTCCAGTGATCATAAAGAAAATTCTCGGTATGTGCCCCGGGTATGCGGTCGGTGCGGTTTTGCTTTGCTACCGCCAGTACCAGTTTGGTTTGCGTGGAGAGTTGTTTGTAAAAACCCTCCACGCATTTTTGTCCACCCATTTCTGCCGGGAACACCGGATAAGAAATAATACCAAGAATAACAGCTTGTTTCATCAGGCTTTTTCTTCTCTTTTTTTCCTGAGTGAGAAGAATGTGGCCAGTATCAGTAATATCCAGATAGGCGCCGATGTGATAACCGCTATTCTGGCGCTGTTATAATAGGAGGCTGGTTTAAATTCAAATACTATTTCATGATTACCTGAGGGAATAGCCAGACCACGTAATACATAATTCACTTTTATAATCGAGGCCTCTTTACCATCAATGGTAGCTTTCCAGCCTCTGTCGTAGAATATCTCACTGAAAACGGCGAACTGGTTGCTGTTGCTTTTCGAACGATAGCGAATGATATCATTGTCGTTTATGAGTTGAGTAATACTTGCCGCAGAATCGTACACAGGTGCAAACGGAATGGCAGTTTTATATTGTTCTTCCACAATAGCAGTGTCGGCAGGAGCAAACTGGTTCATGGCTTTCATCACAGCGCCTGCATCTTTTTCGTACTGAATACCTTTTACAAACCATGCATGTCCGAGTGCGGATGGATTTACCTGTAATGATGGCTGACCATTTTGCTGTGGATCGGGAACAATGACATAACGTGTATTCAGCATATTTAATACACCCATATTGATAGGCTGTTTGGCCAACTGGAATGCAATCAGGTCTTGATAAATGCTAAGTTTTGCAGGATGGTAACCACCTACTGAACGATGATGATAAGCAGTGATAGCATCTGTATAAGGATCTACAGTAAGGTTTAAAACACGAGGCTTTGTTGTATCACTTAATATTTGCTTATCAATAGCAGTGGGAGCAAACTGTCCTTCATTTACCACATCAGCATCCCCGAAATTTCTTTCATTCAGGTAGCGTTTACCTACAGTAAACAGATCAGCGGAGCTTAAAATTAATATTGCAATGAGTACATAAATAGTTTTCAGTTTCTGCTGAACCGCCAACCATAACAGCCCTGCGGCTGCAGCAATAAACAATATGCTTCTTATGAGATCTGCTCCAAACAGAGAGCGACGATCTTCTTTAAGTGCATTATAAAAGCTATTGGCTGCTTCCTGATTTCCACCTAATGATTGTGCCAGTACATTCTTGATTGAGTCATCTTGCCCTGTATAATCAAAAGAGAAATATAAGAGTAATGCACCCACTAAAAATGCACCTGTAATGTAAACCGACTTTTTTAAGCCCGCCAGTGCAACGGCTTTGTTTTTTTCTTCGAAAAGAAATTGCTGCAATGCCATCATACCCAATAACGGAAAGAGCAACTGGGGTAAAATAAGTATTATACTTGGTGCACGGAACTTGTTGTATAAAGGCAGATTATTAAAGAGGAATGTATTGAATGAAAGGAAATTGCTGCCCCAACTCATTATTACTGCGAGCAAGCAAATGGCCAGTATCCACCAGCGATGCCATGTTTTCAGGTAAACCATGCCAAGTATGAAAAGGAAACAGATAATGGCGCCAAAATAAACGGGGCCTGAAGTCATAGGTTGTGGCCCCCAATAGGTAGGCATTGATCCGGCAAACCTTTCAGCCTGGTCTTCCGGAATACCCATTTCCACTGCTTTTTTGGCAAAGTTTGAGTTGATGCCAAGTTCGCCACCACTACTTCCACCATAAATGCCCGGAACAAGGAAGGTATAAGTCTCAGCCATGCCATAACTACCATAATAAAAAGCATAATCTGTTTCAAGTCCTTTGCGTTCTTTTGCTTTTCCTGTTGAGTCGAGCATTACAGCGTTACCACGCATGGTGGCATTTGAATAATCTTTAGTAGTGGCCAATGATACAATGTTGGGTCCAACAGCTAAAAGCCCCATGGATATTGCCAGTGCCAGCGAAATACCCATATGTCTGTACTCTTTTTGTTTAATCCACTGTATGATAAAACCAATGGTCATGAAAGCGGCCATGATGAGAAAATAATAAGTTACCTGCAGGTGGTTCATGGCAATCAGCAGAAAGGCGAACAGGGCGGTTAAAGCTGCTCCCCACCAATATTCTTTTTTATATATCAGCCATAGCGCTCCCAGTAAAGCGGGCATATAACCCATGGCCTGCATTTTTGTATCATGTCCGGCTGAAAGAATAACCGGATCATAAGTGGCATAAGCATACGCAATACTACCGAGTATACCAATCCAGTACCTGGTACCGATTACCTGCGAAAGAAAATAAAAACCAATACAAAGCAGGAAAAAGAAACCAATTGGTTTTCCCATGAACAGCATGAACAATTGGTGGAAATAAACAGGAGTGATAGGGTTGGATGCTTCCATGGCAATCTGGTAAGCAGGCATACCACCAAACAGGTTATTGTTCCACAATGGATAATTACCATGATTTTCTTTGTAATTAAAAAGATCCTGTGCCATACCTTTCCAATGCGATACATCCGTTGTGTTCAGTACCTTTCCTTCCAGGGTGGGCTTACAAAAAATAACTGCAACAATCAAAAAAATACCGACTGCAATGGCATGCGGTAAAAGAGATTTCCATTGGAACTGCTTCATGCTGTGTTTTTCTAGTAGGAGCAAACCTACAGGAAAAAGTCGTTCATTCCCGTTCATTTAAAGGAGATTGATTGTATTTTGTGTAAAAACCAATCTGCTCATTCGTATATCCTTTATTTATGGCAGGATTTTCTTTTTTATCGCGTCTGGCTTTTATCTGCAACCTGTTTTTCCTGGGCGCCATACTAGCCCGTATTTTCCTTCATATTGATGAGTTGCAGCAACTGGGTATTATTGGTAATACTGTTGTGGTAATGGGTTTACTACTGTCACCCATTATAAACATGGGTGTTCATCTTATGTACCTGGTGATCGTAATGCGTAAACGACAAACCGGGGTGCGGTTGTGGATACGCGTTTTCAACTTATTCCTACTTATTGCACAACTTATTTTTTACATTATACTTCCCGCATGATACATTCTATCCTGAAAGACAAACCCACCAAACTTTTTATCGGTATTGCTGCTTTTTTTGTTGCGAATGCATTGATTGCAGAATGTATTGGCGGAAAGATTTTTTCATTGGAAAAAATCTTTGGCTGGAACCCGGCCAATATGACCATTTTCGGACAGACGGGTCTTTCTTTTAATCTTACCTGTGGCGTTTTACTCTGGCCGCTCGAATTTGTGATCACTGATATTGTGAATGAATATTATGGACCTAAAGCTGTGAAGCGCATCAGTTATACGGCAGTGGTACTGATATCTTATGCTTTTATTATGTTTTATGCCGCAATGAATATTCCGCCTGCCGATTTCTGGATCGGATCAAGACAGGCAGAAGGTATTCCTGATATGCAGGATGCATTTAGCGGAATTTTCGGGCAGGGTATGTGGATCATCCTGGGTAGTCTGATCGCATTCTTAGTGAGCCAGATAGTAGATGTTACGGTATTTCATAAAATCAAAAAAAGAACCGGGCAAAAATGGGTTTGGTTAAGGGCAACAGGTTCAACCCTGGTATCGCAACTGGTTGATAGTTTTATTGTATTGTTTATTGCTTTTAAAATTGGTAATGGCTGGAGCTGGAAACTGGTATTGGCGATTTGTGTGGTAAATTATCTGTACAAATTCACGATGGCCATTGTATTAACGCCTGTTATTTATCTGGCAGAAAAACAGATTGACCGCTACCTGGGAGAGGAAACCGCAAAGAAGATGAAGCTGCAGGCCATGGGGAAGGAGGCGGAGTAGTTAGCTATGAGCTTCGGGCTATGGGCTTTGAGCTATATCCTATGTAGTAGGATAATTTGTTTATTAAGATTAAATAAATGGTTTTAAACTCGCAGCTCACAGCCCATAGCTCACAGCTTCTGTTTCAATAACTGAACAACTACTTTATCAATCGGCAGCGTCATATTGTCGGAATGTAGATCGTTCCATTCAATCCACCTGAAAACTTCACTTTCCTCATTTGGATCGCTGATTTGTTCCGGAGCAAAATCGAATGCGGTTGTTTTTGTTGGTAAAAGAATGGGTTCGTTGGTATGTACAAAGTAATAAATAGAGATAATCTGATCTTTTTGATTGAATGCAGATATCTGGAAAAAATCGGTGGTATAAATATGATCGCCGATGCTTACATCCAACCCTGTTTCTTCTTTGAATTCTCTTTTTAAACAATCGCGGGTACCTTCTCCAAATTCAAGTCCGCCACCCGGTAGTTTGGTGATGTATGCACCGCGAATAAATTCATCGCTTACGAGTAATCGTTTGTTTTTATCGAATAAGATACCGTATACACGCACATTGAACAAAGGCATATCAGAACCATTTCTTTTTCATAAAATACCAGCTGATTACTACTGCAATGGCAATCGATAAACCAATGGGTACATAAAATGCGTAAGAAGAGTGAGCCCATGGAATATTATCTACATTCATACCATATAAGCTTGCCACCATTACGGGTAAGGAAAGAATAATGGTAATGGATGTGAGCCGTTTCATTACATTGTTCAGGTTATTACTGATAATGCTGGCAAATGCATCGAGTGTACTGGTAAGTATATTGGTATAGATATTCGCCATTTCAAGGGCCTGGCTCGTGTCTACTATAAGGTCATTCAGGAACTCACGTTCTTCTTCATTCAATCCGAGAAAATTGGTTCGTTCCAGTTTCATCATCAGCATTTCGTTGCTTCTTAATGCAGTAACAAAATATACCAGACTTTTTTGAATACGCATCAGGTTTAGTAAATCTACATTGCTGTTACTTTGGTACAAACTGGTTTCATACTGGTTTCTTCTCTGGTTTATTTCTTTCAGAAATTCCATAAAATTCTGCACCACTTTCTCAAACACTTTCAGGATCATCATGTTCTTTTTGTCGGGATGTCTTTTCTGAAAAGAGTTCAGGAATTTTTTAATGGCTCCATTGTCAAAAGAGTTCACGGTAATGATCTGCGTATGGGTAAGAATGATGCAGATTGGAATGGTGATATAAAAAGCCTCGCTGTCGTTAAAAGAATTATTTTCAGTGGGTGTTTTAATAACAACAAACTTTACATTGTTTTCCAGTTCATAACGGGGGCGTTCATCTATATCAAGTGAATCACGCAAAAATTCAATCGGTATATCAAGATCCTCGGCCAGCTGAATAAATTCTTCTTCTTTAAATGGAGGTACCAGGTTTACCCATACACCCATTTCCGCCCTGTCGATCTCAGCAGTTTGTCCGTTGATATTTTTGAAGTATTGAATCATAGTAGTGGATTGTCTGATGTAGGATGTCTGATGGCTGATTTTAAATCAGCCATCAGACATCCTACATGATTAAATAGTTATCTCTCCTTTATACACAAATTCCGCTGGTCCGCAGAGCCATATGTTTCGAAATTCATGATCATTAATTTTTTCAAATTCTACCGCCAGGTTGCCACCTTTTGTTTTTACTTCAACACGATTGAATCCTTTTTCGTTGTGTGCAAACACAATGGCAGCAGCAGTTACGCCCGTTCCACAACTATAGGTTTCATTTTCAACCCCGCGTTCATAAGTGCGAACAATGATATGTTTGTTTTCCGGCTCAACAAAATTTACATTGATACCTTCTGTAATAAAATCTTTACTGTTACGGATGTTTCTGCCTTCATGAAAAACATCCAGTTCCATAATATTTTGCACCGATTTGATATAATGTGGTGAACCAGTATTCAGTAGGGTGTCGCCGTGGTAATCATTTACTTCATCAACATCTTTCATCTTTAACCTGATCCACTCATGTTCATCCATTTCGGCATCATGTTCACCATCAATAGCCAGGAAATGATAAGCGGTTCTGTGGATACCCATGTCGTAAGCAAACCGTGTTAAACATCTGCCACCATTGCCACACATACTGCTTTCATTGCCATCGGCATTATAGTATTTCATCTCGAAATCATACCCGTCTAACGTATTTAGTAACATGAGTCCATCTGCACCAATACCAAATCTTCTGTCGCATATAAGATTAATCTGATTTGTGCTGAGTTGTATGGCAGCACTTCGATTATCTATGATTACAAAATCGTTTCCTGTTCCCTGGTATTTATAAAATTGAATCGTCATGGTTACTCTTATTTAATCTGACCTATAACTTCCAGCGTTTGCCGGATGAGTTTTTCCATAGTAGCCGCGCTGTCTTTACTGAATTCTTTACTGATTCGGTTCGCAACAATGGCACTTAGGCTCAGACACTGGTGCCCGAGTAATTTTCCGAGGCCATAAATACCACTGGTTTCCATTTCAAAGTTACAGATACGATGATTACCGTAAGAAAAACCGGTTAACCGATCAATTAATTCTGCGTTAACAAGCCCTAAGCGCAACACCCTTCCCTGCGGACCATAAAAACCCGGGCAGGTTACTGTAATACCATGATGAAAGCCCTGTACAAAATGTTTTAATAAAGAGGAACCCGCTGCAGCAATATAAGGTGATGCGAAACCGCCCCCGATCTGTATCTGGTTGGCAAAAGCGCCAATCAGTTCAATTTCCTCCGGATTGGATTGCTGCTGATAAAAATTCAACAGGTTATCAATACCAAGTCCATGTGTGCTGGCAACAAAGCTGTCTACAGGAATATCTTTCTGCAAAGAACCCGATGTACCCACACGAATAATATTAAGATGTGTAAGTGTTGGTTTAGTGGTGCGGGTTTCAAAATCAATATTAACCAGTGCATCCAGTTCATTCAGCACAATGTCAATATTGTCGGTACCAATACCGGTAGACATAACGGATATTCTTTTGTTGCCCACCCAGCCGGTATGCGTAATGAATTCGCGATGCTGGTACTTTCCTTCTATTTTGTCGAAGTGTTTGCTTACTTCCGTAACACGGTCAGGGTCTCCAACTGTGATGATGCTATGTGCCAGTTCTTCGGGTCTCACATTGAGGTGATAAACAGCGCCTCTGTTATTGATAATCAGTTCACTTTCTGCAATTCTATTCATGAGCTTGGGTTAATGCCGACAAATTTCGGGTTTTAGCATTTAGAATTTTGAAATTCCTTTGATTGCTTTATTTTCGCAGCCTGCTACAGAAAATGGTCCTGTGGCCGAGTGGCTAGGCAGAGCTCTGCAAAAGCTTCTACAGCGGTTCGAATCCGCTCGGGACCTCCGGAAGGATCGCATTAGCGATCCTTTTTTATAAATCACTTGGTAACCAATTGTAGAGATAAGCCATTTTTTTATTGTGGTTTTCACGGTAGACTGCTGTTAAAAACACGTACCCAACTTTTATTTTTCCCCGGATTTAGTTTCAAAGTTTCAGGCCTGATTAAATTTTAAGCGAATTATAATGTCTCGAAAAAGGGGATGGAATCCTTTGTTATAACTCTTTTTAAGGCAGTAAAAAAATGTTATAAATATATTGCAAATCAATTAATTACAATTTGTTGTTGAAATAAGTTACTGTAAAAAACCGACACCCATCTTTTGACTCTCAGAGAACCTCTGCGGAAAACATATGTTATAATTGATATGTGTTTATTAAAAAACAATGAAAGAGTTTGCAAGAATCCCCGATTTCGGTTAGTTTTGATTTTCTTTAACAAAAGCTGACGATTGTTCATTGGGTAAATGTTTGAATAGCTTCTTGTTAAAAATTGAAAATCCTCTGACTAACCATTGCTGAATTCCTTTATCCTCCTGTCAGTTCATCTGATTATTTCTTTTATCCTGTGTTACCTCAACAGAAATAGCTGTTGCAATAATCAATAAGAGCAATTAGAACTAATTATGCGCTTTTTTACACAAAAGAGAACTCTTACGGTTTTATTCACTTCGTTATCATTGATGATTTCAAGTGTTGCGTTTAGTCAGTTAACTGCAGGTGGACTTAATTTTGATGGTGTTAATGATAAAGTACGTATCGTAAGAAGTTATACTCCTCCTCCGAGTAACAATGCAATTGGAGATACCTCATTCAATATAAGCGATGTAATTACTATTGAATCTTGGATACGTCCTGAAAGTGGTGCCAGCTTTAATGTACAGTCTGTAGTCTCTAAATCAATGAAAGGGGCCACTGCTGGTACACAAACCGGTTATATTTTCCCTCGTACAAATGATAATTGGAACAATATTGTTTTCCTGCTCAATTTTAATGGACTTGGATGGAAAGTATTATCAGCGCCCTATCCTGGTAAAGACAGCTGGCATCATGTAGCCGCCACTTATGATGGCGCTTTTATGCGTATATATATAGATGGTGTTTTGGCAAACCAGATGGCCATTGCCGGTAGTATAAGTGTAAACACCAATCCTTTGAGCATCGGTTATCAACATGGTTATCCCAAAGAATATTTTAAAGGTACTTTGGATGAAGTAAGAATCTGGCATCGTGTATTAAGTCCCTGTGAAATTGCCGCTAATAGAAATTGTGAAATTATTGATCAGCATAAACTGGTGGCTTATTATAAGTTCAACCAGGGGTCGTTAGGTGGTGTGTCAAATCTTCTCGAAAATAAATTAACTGATTCAGGCCCTTATGGTAATCATGGAGATCTAGTTGATTTTGGTTTATCGGGAAACATTTCTAACTGGACCGATGGAGCCGTTACCAATGGAAGTTCATGTGTTCCATTCGTTCAACCCGTTATATCAATAGGAAGCAACGCACCATCGATTGCGGTTGGGGGCAGACTTGACCTGACTGCTTCGGGAGGTGTTAGTTATTCATGGACGGGGCCGAACGGTTTTACTTCTATCGATCAGAACCCGTTTATTGACAATATGTCTCTCTCTAATGCAGGTTGGTATACAGTAAATGTAACGACAGCTTCGGGCTGTTCTGTTCCTGCAAGCATTATCATACAGGTTTCAACACCGGCACGTGCATTGAATTTTGATGGGGATGATGATTATGTAACGGTTCCACACAGCAATACATTGAATCCCGGAACCGGTATTACCATAGAAACATGGGTGTATCCTACTGATGCTGTTACTCCTTCACAAAGTGTTGTGGGTAAATCAAGTCAACAGGTGAGAGGTTATATTTTTCCACGTACAGATGATGGATGGAGATCTTTTTCCTTTTATGTTCACCTGGATGGACAGGGTTGGAACATTATTTCTGCCAGCTATCCAGGTGTGAATGAATGGCACCATGTAGCTGCTACTTATGATGGCTTTGTGATGAAAATTTACCTTGATGGTGTGTTAAAAGCTACTAAGGAAGTAATTGGTACCATTTCATCGAACCTGAATCCTGTAACAATTGGTACCCAGCCAGGTTTTAGCGGTGAATTTTTTGCAGGTAATGTTGATGAGGTTCGTATCTGGAACCGTGCAATGGATAAGTGTGAAATTGATAATAATATGAATGGTCAGCTTAATCCTGCTATTCAGACAGGATTGGCCGCCTATTATCGTTTTAATAAAGGACTGATTGGTGTGAATAACACAAATATTACCACAGTGGATGATGAAAGTGGTAACAATAACAGTGGTAGCCCGGTGAACCTGGGTCTCGTTGGTACATTATCAAACTGGTCAACAGGTAATGTAGGAGATAATATTTGTGCTCCGTTTACTCCTACTATAGCTACTGCTACTGTAAATGGTCCGATATTGGAAGTTGGAAATACGATTCAGTTAAATGCATCAGGTGGAACAAGTTATTCCTGGACCGGTCCAAACAATTTTACATCTAATCAACAAAATCCGACTATACCTAATGCCCAAACTCAAAATTCCGGTCTTTATACTGTAACTGCTGCTAACGGATCTTGTAACAATACGGCCAGTGCTAATATTACGGTTGCATTTAAAGCCGGTTCGCTTGATTTTGACGGTGAGAATGACATGATCAATGTTGCCCACAGCAATTCTTTAAATATCAGCCAGCATATCACCCTTGAATCATGGATTTATCCGACAGATGGTACCAATGCTATCCAGAATGTAATGGGTAAGTCAACAGCTGATAACAATAATGGTTACATCTTCCCTCGTACAGATGATGGATGGAAAACCATTTCTTTTTTCCTGCACCTGAATGGTCAGTGGAAAGTTTTAACCGCCAGTTATCCGGGCATTAACCAGTGGCATCATGCTTCTGCCACTTACGATGGATATGTAATGCGTATTTATATTGATGGTATATTGGCCGCTTCAACCGACGCCGCTGGCGATATTACCACCAATACAAATAAATTGGTATTTGGTCAGCAGATTGGTTTTGTGGAGTATTATAAGGGAAAAGTGGAAGAAGCAAGAATCTGGAACAGGGCTCTGAACCAGTGTGAAATCATTAATAACATGAATTGTGAATTGCAGCCTAACCAGACTGGTCTGGTTGCCTATTACAAATTCAATCAGGGTTATGTGAATGCACCTAATACAACAGAAACAACTTTATTAGATGCAAGTACTAATGGTAATAATGGTGCACTTGACGGATTTGCATTGAGTGGCCTCAATTCTAACTGGTCTGAATTTAAAGTAAACGGAACCTGTTCAACCTATGCTGAACCACCGGTAACCGCACAGGCCAATGCCGCCGTATTTGGAATAGGAAGTACCATCCGCATGTTTGCAAATGGTGGTACTGCTTATAACTGGACAGGTCCAAACAGTTTTACTGCAAATGTGCCTGATCCATTCATCATGAATGCTCAGACCCTGAATACAGGTACTTATACGGTAGCTGTACCATTTATTAACTGTACTATTTACAGGAGTATTCGTTTAACGGTAACACCTTTACCGGCTATCCAGGCAAATGGGCCAACCACCATTTGTCCATCATCGAATGTAGGTTTGTCTATTTCAACAGTAGGTACAGCTTATCAATGGTACCTGAATGAAGTGGCAATACCCAATACAAATGCTGCTACTTACAATGCATCACAAACAGGAAGTTATACCGTAGGTGTAACTGTGAACGGAAATCTGCAGATAGCTGCACCTATCAATGTAACAGTAGTAGATAATCTGGCTCCAGTTCCAACAGTTGCTTCTCTTCCATTATTGTCTGGAAGTACAGGGGTTCCAATCAGTTTCCGTCCAACAGCCAATGATAATTGTGTTGGATTGGTTACGGCTACAACCAATAATCCGCTGGTTTATACCATTGCAGGTACTTATACTATTACCTGGAACTATAATGATGGTAATGGAAACACATCATTTCAGACTCAGCAGGTAGAAATTGTTAAGTCTGATGTTACGCCTCCTGCAATGACGGCACCTGCTGATGTTACTGTTAACTGTGCATCTGTTCCTGTACCTGCAAATGTGGTTGCAATTGATGAAACGGATGGACCGGTATCAGTAAGCTTTAATGAGATAAGTACAAAAGACGTCAATCCGAATAATATTGGTTATTATAATTATACCATCACAAGAACATGGACTGCCACTGATGCAAGTTTGAATACAGCTTCTGTTTCACAGATAATCACTGTGCTTGATAATACAGCTCCTGTATTTGGTACCTTGAATAATATTGTTCTGAATACTACAACAAATGGGGCAAATGTAAATTATACAGTGAGCGCTGTTGATGGATGTGCCGGTCCTGTTACTTATACATATAATCTGCCATCCGGATCATTCTTCCTGATTGGTACAACTACTGTACATGTTACGGCGAAAGATGTAACCGGAAATACTGTATCAGGAAGCTTTAATGTAGTTGTGGTAGATAATCAGCCACCAGCTATTACCGCACCTGCTAATGTAACGGTGAACAGTAATCCCGGTGTTATTTATGCAACCGGAGTTGCATTGGGTATGGCAACAGTATCGGATAACAGTGGTTCTGGTGTGGTAATTACCAACAACGCACTTTCACAGTTCCCATTAGGTCAAACAACTGTTATCTGGACAGCCACTGATGCAGCTGGTAATTCAGCAATGGCGACACAGATTGTAACAGTAATTGATGCGGAGTTGCCAACTATTACAGCACCTTCAACAGTAATAACTGTAACGAATAATAATCAGGCATATGCAACAGGTGTGAACCTGGGTACTGCAACAGCATCCGATAACAGCGGTTCTGTAACGGTAACCAATAATGCGTCTGGACAATATCAAATGGGTACCACAACTGTTACCTGGACAGCAACCGATGCTGCAGGTAATCAGGCAATTGCCACCCAACTGGTAATTGTAGAAGACAAACAGGCTCCAGTACTGGCCGGGCTATCGAATAAAGTAGTGAATACCAATGCCGGCGTTAACTATGCTACAGGTGTAGACCTTGGTTCTGTATCAGCAACTGACAACAGTGGTGGTACGATAGTAATTAGTAACAATGCACCTGTACAATACCAGTTAGGTACCAACAGTATTACCTGGACAGCTACTGATGCCTCAGGAAATAGTACAACAGCAGTGCAGATTGTAACGGTAGTAGATGCAGAACCACCTGTTATTACAGGTATAACTAATGTTGTGGTAAATGCCGCTCCGGGTACTAATTCAGCTACAGTTACATCACTGGGTAATCCTGTAGCAACAGATAATGTTCAGCTGGTTTCGCTTACCAATAATGCAACCGGTACGGTTTATAATATTGGTACGACCAGTATTATCTGGACAGCCATTGATGCTGCCGGAAATTCAACTACCGGTGTTCAATCGGTAATAGTAAAAGATATTACTGCTCCGGTATTACATGGTGTACCTGCTGATGTATCGGTAAGTTGTGGCGCTATTCCTGCAGCCGGTGGGGTAACTGCAACAGATAATTATGATCCACAGGTTACTGTTCAGTTTTCTGAAACAAGTACCAGAGGTAACAATGTATCACTCGCCAGCTACTATAATTATGCCATCACCAGAACATGGACAGCTACTGACGCAGCCGGAAATAGTATCAGTGAAACAAGAACTGTAACGGTAACTGATACTGAAGCTCCCATATTTGCACAACCAGTAAATATTGAAGCCAACAGTGCAGCAAATATTTGCGGAGCAATTGTAAACTATACTGTAAATACTACTGATGCATGTGGAAGTCCGGTTACTTATACTTATAGCCAGGCTTCAGGAACTGTGTTCCCGGCAGGTGTTACAACTGTAAACATTACTGCAACAGATGTAAGTGGAAATACAACTTCAGTTAGCTTCACTGTAACCATTACAGATAATCAGCCTCCTGCCATTACCGCACCTGCGAATATTACTATTGTATCAGGTTCTGTAATAAATCTCGGAACTGCTACAGCCATCGATAATTGTGGAACTCCTATTATAACCAACAACGCTCCGGTAAGTTATCCTTTAGGTGTAACAGTAGTTACCTGGACAGCCACGGATGCGGCGGGTAATACAGCTTCAGCGGTGCAGACTGTAACAGTAACCGTGCCTACTTCATGTAGCAGTTCTATTACTGTAACGCCAGGGAATAATATATATACCGGTGGTATACCCACCAATATTTATATCGGTTACGGACCACAAAAAGTAATATTGAAAGCCATTGCTTCGGGTGGTTCTTCATATACCTATACGTGGAGAGCTGTATCGGGTAATGGTATACTCAGCAGTACAACTAGCTCACAGCCTGTATTTGCTCCAACTGCTGCAGGTAATTATACCTTTGAAGTTACTGTGAGCGTACAGAATGGATGTGTATCAACCAGTACTGTAACCATCTGTGTGAAAGATATCAGGGTGAAAGAACAGGATGACGATAAGTGTGACCATAAATCGCACAGTTCTAAAGACTGTAAGCATGGTAAACACAATCATGGTAAGTGCAACCATAAGTCACACAATAAAGACAAGTGCAAGGATAAATACGATGATGGCAATAATGATAATGATAATGATGAGTGTGACCATAAGAGCCATTATTCTAAAAACTGTAAACATAAGGGACACAGACATAGCAACTGTGATCATAAATCACATTACGCATCATCATGTAAGAACAAATACAGTGATCATGACGACGATGATGAAAGTAATTACAAAGTATACCTCTGTCATGTGCCTCCAGGTAACCCGGGTAATCCCCAGACTCTTAAGATCAGTGTAAATGCAGTGGCTGCACATTTGAGCAACCATGGAGGTGACAGACTGGGTTCATGTGCCGACCAGGGTTGTGCGGTTACACCTCCACCGGCTCCTGTATGTAATAGTAGTATTACGGTTGTTCCTGAGAATAATACATATACTGGTGGTGTGCCAACAAACCTTTACTTAGGTTATGGCCCTCAGAAAGTAACCTTACGGGTAAATGCAAGTGGTAGCAGTAGTTATAGCTATAGCTGGAGAGCATTGTCTGGTTCCGGTACGCTGAGCAATACTACAAGTGCCCAGCCGGTATTCAGTCCGTCTGCCGAAGGATATTATACATTCGAAGTAAAAGTTACAGGTCAGTCTGGTTGTACCAGTACAACCCAGATAAGCATCTGTGTTAAAGATATCAGGGTGGAAGAAGATTGTAATGAATCAGGCTGGTATGGATGGTTATACAGTTATTACGGAAATAACAGTAGCCAGAAAGTCTATATCACAAGGAGAAATGGTAACAGCAATAACTATAAAGTGCAGAAAGTGAAAGTAAGTGAAGTGGCTGCACATTTACAACGTTACCCAACTGATATTCTTGGTAAAGGACTGACTGGTTGCGTATCAAGTGTTGCAACAAGTACAGGTACTATTGGTAACAGTGCTACTATAACTGAAGAAACTGTATCAGTAAAAAATAATATAAAGCAGGGCCAGACTGAAATGAATGAAGAACTTAGGCTTACTGTAATGGGTAACCCAAGTAAAACCCTGTTTACCGTTAAGATTGAAAGTAAACATAACCAGCCGGTACAAATCAGGGTATTTGATATGTACGGAAGGACGGTAGAAGCAAAAGCGAACCAGTTACCTAACAGCAACGTTCAATTTGGTCAGAACCTGAACACAGGTACTTATTATGCAGAATTTACGCAGGGAAGCCGCCGAAAAGTGGTTCAGCTGATGAAAGTAAAATAATTCAAACCTGTTGATGTAACCCCCCCATCTTCATTTAAAACCTATCCGGAAAAACCCTTAAAGAGAAGAGCAGTTCCAATAGAACGGCTCTTCTTCTTTTAGAGAGATATACTTGCTGATTAATATAGTAGCACAAAAACTACAATATCCCGGTTTCTACTTATGACACATTTGTAGTGTTATCTGTACACTTAGTATTGTAGTAACCGATTAAATACCTGATAGACTTACACCATATACTACACAACAAAAATTTAGGGTAACCGGGGTACTGTCTTTTAAAAAATAATCTCAATAACACAATTTATTATACTGTAGTTCCGTTGCTACTGATTCGTTACCCGCTACTACTGCTTTTTCACAAATGCTGTTATTTGCCAGGGGAGTGTATTGGATTCACTTTGTATCGTCAGATTCAAAGTAACTCCAATCCCTATGCAAATTTTCAACACAGTTTACCAAAGATCAAAAACCTTACTGCGGGTAAGGCTTTTGATGGCGGCGTTGATGATTTGTTTTTTTGTACACGCATCTACTGCCGACAGCACCATCACTACAGCAAATAAACCGGTATTGATCAGCAATAGCCTTTGTGTTAATACGGAGTTGATTATAGAGGCTGTATCTCCAAACGTGGAACGCATCGACTGGAAATACAATGGACAGGTATTACAGACGTCTATGACCCCGGCTTTAATACAAACAGCAGCCGGTACCAAAGAAGGAACGCATGATGATGAATTCAGGTTTCCAACAGGTATAACTGTAGATGGTCACGGAAATATATATGTAGCCGATCAGTTTAATCATCGTGTACAGAAATGGGCGCCGGGTGCATCTGCTGCTGTTACTGTTGCAGGTGTGTCCGGACAAGGTGACGCTGCTGATCAGTTGAATTATCCAATGTCTGTGGCAGTAGACGCTAAAGGCAATTTATATGTAAGTGATGCTGCAAACAGCCGCATACAAATGTTTGAACCCGGTTCTGTAATAGGTATTACTGTAGCGGGTGGCAATGGCAGAGGAAAAGGAGCCGGACAATTTAATATGCCTTTTGGTATTTGTTTGGATGATGCAGGCAATATATATGTAGCAGATAACTATAACCATCGGATCCAATGTTGGGTACCGGGTGCATCTGCAGGTGTTACTGTTGCAGGGGGCCATGGAAAGGGTAATGCGGCTGACCAGTTACAATATCCGAGCAGTATAAAAATTGATAAAAACGGCACTTTATATATTGCTGATGCTGCGAATGACAGAATACAGGCCTGGACAAAAGCTGCTGAAAAAGGCGTTACGGTAGCGGGTGGACAGGGTAGAGGAAAAGGAATGAACCAGTTATATTTCCCTACCGATATAGTGCTGAATGCTTCAGGAGAATTGTTTATTTCAGACCAGACTAATCAGCGTATTCAGCGCTGGAAACCCGGTGCCAAAACCGGTATTACTGTTGCTGGTGGAAATGGCCAGGGTAGTAATATGGATCAGTTTAACTATCCGTATGGATTGTGTATAGATGCAAATGATAATATTTATGTGGCCGATCAGTACAACCACCGGGTACAGTTTTTCCAAAATCCTGAATCAAACATTAGGTATAGTTTTCATTTTAAAGCAACACGTCCCGGAAAATATCAGGCAGATATTGTATATAGAAGCGGTGCCAAAGATGAGTCAGATCCGATAGAAATACATGAGCTGCCATCTGTTCCGGTAATTGAAACAGCAGAACTCATTTGCAGCGGAAAACAATACCAGCTGACAAGTCAGGCAAAAGACGGCAAATGGAGTTCTGATAATCTTACTATTGCAGAGATCAGTGAAAAAGGATTATTGTTTGGAAAGCAAAATGGATCCGCTGTTATTTCATACGAAATTACAGATGAGTTTGGTTGTGTAAATACTGTATCTAAAACGATTAACATTAAAGCAACACCCGTAATACAGCCTATTACACTGGCACCCGAAATGATACAGCAATCTGGAAATACTTCTTTCAATAAACAACAGGTTTGCATAGGAAGCAGTTTGCCATTATGTAATATTTTATTGCCCGGCAGATGGAACAGCAGTGACAGTAGCATTGCTAAAGTTGTAGAAGGTAAACTTCATGGTATTGGTTCCGGAGAAGTAGTAATATCGTACACCGCAGAAAATGATGGATGTGTGGCTGAAAGCAAGAATACTTTTGTAGTAATGGCGCTTTCACATGTACCAGTAATACAGGGTTATAATAAAATAGTAACCGGCAAAACCGGTCAGTTAAGTGCCGGAGGATTTCAGGGTAAATGGAGCAGTGAAATACAGGATATTGCCGCCGTGGATCAGCGTGGTTATGTAAGAGCAATAAGTCCTGGTATTACCAGGGTTTCTTTTGAAGCGGTTAACCAGCAGGGTTGTAAAGTAAAAACAACCATCCCGGTAATTGTACAACCAGAAGTACCAACGGTAAAAGATGCCAATTATGACAATAATATGCAAATGGCATTTATTCGCTTTGATCAACAGGTTACAGCAAAAGCGGGAACAGTATTGCAATATTTTGAAACAGCATCACCCAATGCAAAGCCAATAGAACCATTGGTAAAAAATGCGGTAGGAAATTATAGATTTTGGGTGTCCAGTGTGGAAAATGGAGTAGCCAGTCAGCGTGTGGCTTTTGCTGTAAATATTAACCGGTCAACTAAAACAGGAAAATTTGAACCTGTAATCATGGGTAATCCATCTACCAGTTTCTTTACCGTACAATTAAAAAGCGGGCAGGCTAATTTACCCGTATCTATGCGTATTGCTGATATTAACGGAAGACTTATCGAACAACGTCAGTCATTAAATGCCAACAGTACCATCCAGTTTGGCCACTCATATGCAACAGGACAATATATTGTTGAATGGATGCAGGGTACAGAGCGTAAGGTTGTTCAGTTGGTGAAAATAGGTACAGGGGAAAGAAGTGTAGCTCCCAGCCTTAAATAAAATAGCTGCATTTGGCTTGTAGCCGGAAATGTGCAGCTGCTTAAAAATCTTTAGCTTCGCAGCCTAAGTTGTACATCATGAAATATTCTCAGCAGATTGGTATAGCGGCGGCTATTGGATTAATTGTTTGTTGTTTTTTCCCTTGGAGCATTATCATCAGTAAGCAACTCAGTATTTCCGGTTTTGCTGCTGAAGGAACCAGTTTTGGAAGACCCGGTTTATTTCATCTTATTTTTTGTTCAGTGTCAATAGTGTTCTTTCTTATTCCTAGAATATGGGCAAAAAGAACCAATGTATTTATTGGAGCTATTAATCTTGCATGGGCCATACGTAATTTTGTATTGGTATCGAGCTGTATGCTGGGCGAATGTCCCGAAAAACAACCCGCACTCTACGCAATACTTGCTTGCGCCATTATTATACAGTTAATGGTGTTGTTCCCCAATATGCCGGTGGGAGGGAAGAAATAAGGAATGGAGCATAAAAAATTCAACTATTGATTACTCACTTTTGCCACTATCTCCACAATATTATCATAACTATCCTTTAAACAATCTTTCAGTTCTTTTCCACTCACCCATTTAATAACTTCAATATCTTCTTCAATTTGGGGTACAAGTTTTTGTAAACCCGGTGCCTGCATACGATACCAGTGCGTTTCTTTAATTACCTCTTCAGCAACCCATTTGTCGAAATACCGGTGATAGGTAATGCCGACCATGTTTCCCCGAATAACTGTTGTTAAACCTGTTTCTTCCATTACTTCTCTTACCGCACAATCTTTGATGTTTTCTCCTTCATCGAGCTTACCCTTTGGCAGATCCCATTTTCCCCGGCGAAATATCATCAATAATTCATTGGATTCATTGTACACCAATCCACCTGCAGCAAGTATAGTTTTCATTCCCATTCTTCAAATTTGCCCTTAATTTTCAAATTTCCAAATTCCCCAATTAAGTAATTGCCTTTCTTTGCAACATGACCAATGAAAAAGCCGTTGCAGAAAAGCTATTGCAGGTAGCTGCTGTTAAATTAAATCCGGAAAACCCTTTTACCTGGGCCAGTGGATGGAAGAGCCCGATCTATTGCGATAACCGTAAAGTATTGTCATTTCCCTATGTACGCGACTTTATAAAAAGTGAATTGTGTAATGTTATTTTTGAAAGCTTTCCTGAAGCAGCAATGCTTGCGGGTGTTGCCACAGCAGGTATTGCCTGGGGAGCAATGGCAGCCGACCAGTTAAAATTACCTTATATATATGTGCGGCCAAAACCCAAAGAACATGGTATGGGTAACCAGATTGAAGGTTTTTATGAACCCGGAAAAAAAGTATTGGTGATTGAAGACCTGATTTCTACGGGCAAAAGTAGTTTACAGGTGGTAGATGTGTTAAAAGCTGCGGGTGTGGAAGTGGTAGGAATGGTTTCCATTTTTACCTATGGATTCCCGCATGCTGATGAGGCTTTTGCCAATGCAGGTGTAACCTATAAATCGCTTACCAATTACAGCAGCCTGATTAGCCTGGCTGTTGAAAAAGGACAGGTTTCTGCTGAAACGGAACAGTTATTGCTGCAATGGAGAAAGGATCCTGCGAGTTGGGGTAGGTATTGAGTAATGAGTATTTATGGGGTAAGAACTCAATGATTAACTATTACTTATGCAGCAAATTCTACCCACGCTGAATCTTTCTTTCGGACTTCCGGACTATTAAAATTAAAACCATGAAGAAACTATTATTGCTAAGTTTTGTAATGATTACTTTGTCTGCTTTTGCGCAGCAGCCTAAACCGGAATGGGTAACCGTTAAATCTGCGAATCTAAAATGCTGGGAGTGCAGGGAAATACTTGACAAATACCTTTTATTGGAAAAAGGAGCTACAGATGGAGGTGTGTTGCAATGGAAAATCAACCTTTTACAGGGCGAAATAAAAGTACAGTTTCTGCCCGATCGTGCGAGCGCCGATGGCATAAGAGCAGCCCTGAACAACGCCGGTTTCGATGCCAACGATAGTAAGGCCACGGAAGATGCCTACAAAAAATTACCACCCGCATGTAAACGCGCCGAAGACGGGGGTGGACCGCAACCGCGGAAACCATGTCATGTGAAGCCGTTTTATTGATAGTAGGGAAAGTCCGAAAGTCAGGAGATAACAGAAGAAAGAGTTTACTTTCAGACTTTCCCGATTCATAACCCCAGGTCGATTTTATGACGGGCTTCATAGTTGAAGGAAATCGTCTTGAAGAATCCTGCTTTGCCCATCCGGGTGGTTCCTTTTATATTTACCATTACCTCCTTGTTAAAGAGTACCGTTAGTACATTTTTAAAGATGCCCTGCATATCAACCTGTATCCGTGAGGGCAGCGTAAACTCTGCTTTTCGCTGGATATGCATAAGGGTATCGAGTTTGTATTTACCCAGGTAATGGTTATCGATATAAATGTCGCAATCTACTTTCCGTAGGTCAACGCCAAAATTGTTGGGGTTATAATAAACCAGGTCCATATTCAGGGTTGATTCCTCAAAACCCAGTTTTTCCAGTTTTACGTTTTTTACGGCACGATAGTCGAAAGCCTGAGGTTTTTGGCAGGAAGCCAGAAACAGAAGCAGCAGAGTAAGATAGCAGAAAGTTCTCACAAATTCAATTTCATGCAATATAAGAGATAAGCCAATCGATTCTTTTCCGCTTACATAGAATTGCTGAAATGAGCATTTGTGTGAAGAGATTGTGGAGAGGGTAGCCGCAAGAGGGTGTTAACTTTAGCGCTAAAGAAACTGGTAAGGGTTTGGGGAACTGGTATATCGTAGCCAATTACCTTCAAAAAATTACTACTATTAGTATTAGTTTTTTACAAAATAAATAGTAAAATAAAATAGCCAATAAATTTAGCTAAAAAATAATTTAGTAAATAATTGTAAATCAATTTTTTAAACAATATCATATAAAGTGAATTAATCATTTTTTGATGGCTAAAAAGGTGTATTTTTCGTTGTCTTATAAAAAGAAAAGAATGGCATGAATATGGATAATTTAGTTATTGAATATCAATATTTTGGGTCGATTAACTATATAAAAACTTTGTTTCATTTTTCACATGTACAATTTGAAGTATGTGAAACCTTTCAAAAGATGAGTTTTCGGAACAGGATGGTACTGGCAGGAAGTAACGGACTGGTAAGTTTGTCGGTTCCACTGGAAAAAGGAAGGGATCAGAAGCAACTGCTAAAAGATGTCAGGATCAGCTATTCATTACCCTGGCAGCAGCAGCACTGGCGAACCATTGAATCTTGTTATAACCGGTCACCTTTTTATGAGTATTACCGCAACTGGCTGGAGGGCTTCTATAATCGCCGGCCTGTTTTCCTGCTCGACCTGAACCTGGAGATTATGGAATGGCTGGTAAAACAGTTAAAACTCTCGGCTAACATTACCACAACAGGTGAATTTATAGCCCGTTACCCGGCAGAAATAACTGACTACAGAAACCGCTGGCTTCCCCGGAATTTTCAGGATATGGAAACTGGAATCAGTTACCGGCAGGTTTTTGAGGATCGGATCGGTTTCCGGAAAAACCTCAGCATTCTCGACCTGCTTTTTTGTGAGGGGCCCGGGGCACGTAATTTATTGTCAGGCAACGTTTGAGAGGATTAAATAATCTTTCAGAATACATACCAAGCCCTTAATTTTAATTTTCCGTATCCGACAGAGCCCTTAACTGATTTACTGAACCCGATAATGAAAAGATACTTCCTGTTTGTTGTACTATTTCTGCTGTTTAATTTAACCGGTAAAGCCCAGTTCTCCAATAAGGGAACTGATTTCTGGATTTCTTATCCTATACATGTGGATGCAGCCAACTCAGTCATGGGGATATATATCACTTCGGATGTAGATGCTAAGGGGACAATTAAGGTTGGAACCCAAACCATTGATTTTACAGTATCTGCCAATAATTCAGTACAAAAATTTATTGGAGGAACAAATTGTGCATCATGTTCAGCCAGTAATGCAAGCGTGTATATGGATCAATCAATCAGAAAGGGTATCAAAACAGGAGCAGGTATACATGTTGTTTCTGATAAACCTGTGGTTGTATATGCTCATATCATAAACTCAGCAAGATCTGGTGCTTCTTTAATTCTGCCCTCGGCTGTTTGGGGACGACAATATATTGTACCGAGTTATAATAACCAGGCAACTAATAATAATCAAGGACCGTTTACAGGTTATGGAACAGTAACTGTTATTGCATCAGAAGCGAATACTATAGTAAAAATTACTCCTTCAGTAAGAACAGCAGATGGAGACCCTGCAGGAACGCCAATATTCGTTACCCTAGCTAACCCAGGAGATGTTTATCAATTATTATTTGAAAGACACGCAGATATTTCCGGAACACTTGTAGAGTCACAATCTTCGGGTACCGGCTGTAAAAGCATTGGGGTCTTTTCAAGCACTTCCTGGAGTGCATTTGGATGCGGAACAGGCGTGTGGAGTGGAGATAATCTTTATCAACAATTATTCCCTGTAACAGCCTGGGGAAAAAATTTTCTGACTGCTCCTGCTAAGACGAGGATAAGCGATATTATACGGGTTTTTGTTTCAGATCCTGCCACTGTAGTAACAAAAACAGAAAATGGAGTTACAACTACTCTCTCGGTGCTGGTTAAAAATTCGTTTTATGAATATTCAACAGGCAATGCAACATATATCCAGGCTGATAAACCTGTTTCAGTAGCACAATATTTTACTACACAAGGTTGTCAGCCCGGAGCTACCACTGGAGACCCAGAGATGGTAATCATGAACCCCGTAGAACAGACAATAAATAATATTACGGTTTTTTCGGCACACAGAAACTGGGTGCCGACTAACCAAAGCAGAGTAAATAATTGCTATCTGAATATTATAATTCCATCAAACGCCACCAGTACATTTAAAATTAATGGCAATAACCCTATATCCGGATTTATAAAAATCCAAGGAACCAACTATTCCTATTTACAGGAGGATGTTACCGACATATCATTAACAAATCCGGTTCAGACCCTGTCCGCAGATTCAAGCTTTATTGCTATTGCATATGGATTTGGAGATGTTGAATCGTATGGTTATAATGCTGGTACCAATGTAAAAGATTTTAGTCGTCAGGCAACTTTTGCAAATCCATATGGTCGTATCGATTCTGCAGTCACTTGTGTAAATACAGCTTTTAAATTTGCAATTCCACTATCTTTTCAACCAACAACTATTCGGTGGGATTTTTCAGCAGCACCCAATATTAATCCTAACGCAGTAATCGGACCAAATAATAATCCAGCAGCAGACAGTACACCTATAGTAAACGGACAAACACTTTATTATTATAGCCCTGGGCAAACTTTTACATTTACTGGTGCTAATACAGCTACAATCCGCGATACCATAAAGTTGTATACAACTTCTGCATCTGTTGATGGTTGTGGTAGCAATGAGCAGATATATACAATACCTATAAAAGTAATTACCAAACCTGTAGCCGATTTTACCTGGACGCATACAGGCTGCGTTAACGAACCTGTTAGTTTTGTGGTGCCAAAAAGTTCAGGCATAAGGTGGTTATGGGATCTCGGTAATGGATCGAACCTCGACATTACTACAGATATATTAGGGGCAGTGTATAATCAACCAGGCGTATTCAATGTAAAACTTCGTTCCATTTCTGATATTGGTTGTATTTCTGATGAAGTCACCAAGCCAATCTCCATTACCACCAAACCTGTTGCATCATTTACCTACTCGGCTATTCGCTGTATGAATAATGATATTATATTCACTGACGCCTCAACTACTCAATCAGGTACCATTGCTAAATGGATATGGAATCTTGATGATGGGGCAGGAGCGGTTACGGCTACGAGTAATGCAGCAAAAGTGATGCAGTATGCAAGCACAGGTACCAAAAACATAACCCTGCAGGTAGAAACAAGTACAGGTTGTAAGAGCGATGTGTTTACGCCTGCAACAGCACTTTTTGTAAATCCATTGCCTCAACCCGGTTTTATATTACCGGAAGTTTGTTTAAACGATGCATCTGCACAGTTTACAGATACCAGTAAAATAGCAGACGGATCAGAGGCGCAGTTCAGCTATCTATGGAACTTTAATGCCGGGGCACCTGCAGTGGCTCCCGGGCCAAATATCAACAGCAGCACACTAAAGAATCCGCAGATAAAATATAATAAGTCCGATAATTATACTGTTTCATTAAGGGTTACTTCGAAAGACGGTTGTGTGAATACAACTGCTCAAACTTTCACTGTAAATGGTTCCGTTCCTAAAGCAGATTTTGAAGTACAAATGAACAATGTGCTTTGCGATAAAGTACCTATTGTAATACTGAATAAATCAATGGTAGATTTTGGTGCTGTTACAAAATCTGAAATTTACTGGGATCGTATCAATTCACCTGGCCAGTTCCAGACAGATGATAATCCTGCAACCAACAAAGCCTACCCTCATAAGTACATAGTGAATGATGCGGCCGGACAAAACTTTACCATTCGTATGGTTTCTTATTCCGGTGGTAATACCTGTGTGAGTGAAGTAAGTAAAACCATTACGGTACATCCCAATCCGAAAGCTGCATATATAATTTCGAGTGCAACAGTATGTTTTGATGAACCGATCGGCTTTACCGACCAGTCTGCATCTGTCTCCATCGTTGCGCCGGCCCGCTGGGAGTGGAATCTTGGCAAAGGAAGTATATCCACCATTCAAAACCCTGTAAAGGCCTATCGCGATTCGGGTTTATTTAATACGAGCTTATACGTGTTTAGTGCCGCAGGATGTAGTAGTGATACAGTATCGGCCAGTTTTACTGTTTTCCCATTACCGGTGTTAATTATGGGAACCAAAAGTACTGCTGTACTCGAAGGTGGTGAGCTGCGTTTGAAACCTTCATTTGTGTATGGTAACCAGTTAAGTTATTTGTGGACACCTCCCAGTTATCTCAGCAGCGATACTGCATTTTCTCCCTTATCAAAACCCATGAGTGATATACGTTACACTTTCAATGTAATTGCGGAAGGTGGATGTACCGTAAGTGATACCATTTTTATAAAAGTGCTGAAGTCGCCGGAAATACCCAATGCTTTTTCACCCAATGGGGATGGCATCAATGATACCTGGAACATCAAATACCTCGAAAGTTATCCGGGAGCCACGGTAGAAGTATATAATCGTTACGGACAGATTGTTTACAGGTCATTGGGTTACAGTAAACCATGGGATGGAAGGGTTTCGGGTAGTATGTTGCCAATTGGCACTTATTATTATATCATCAACCCCAAAAACAACAAACCACAGATGACCGGGGCAATTACCATCATACGATAATGGCTGATGTTCGATCTCTGATGTCGGATTTTGTTTATCATCCGCCGATTTTTAGAATGATTGTACCGTTTATCAGTGGATGAGATGTTAAACTGGGTGTGGGTTGGTGTAGCAAATTGGACTTATTGCTATATTGTTATTTCAAATAATGGCTTATGGATGTATTAATAAGCCACGTGCATGACTAAAATATGAACTGTAAAGTGAGATATTGGCTGGGGTTTCTTGTAACGGTATTACCCGTATTGGTAAAGGCGCAGCAACGTCCATACTATACGCAGTATATCATGAACAATTATATCATTAATCCTGCTGTGGCAGGTATTGAAAATTACTGGGATGTAAAAGCATCGCACCGCATGCAATGGGTAGGTATACAGGATGCACCGGTAACTACTTATATTACCATACATGGCCCACTGAAAAAAGACGATTTTGGATGGGAAACGGCCACCAGTATGCGTACAAGAGGAGAGAACCCACGTGGCGAAGCCTACTGGCGCAGTTATCAGTCGGCGGCACCCCATCATGGTGTTGGTTTTACCATGCTCAATGATAAAACAGGACCCTTAAACCGTTTTGCCGCTTTTGGCACCTATTCTTATCACCTTGGAATATCAAGTAACACAAGTCTCGCCGCTGGTGTGTCAGCCGGTTTTTCCAATATGAGCCTGGATGCATCAAAACTCAATTTCGGAACAACAGTGGTAGATCCTGCAGTGGCAAGTAGCGGTATGATTAACCAGATCAGACCCGATATCAGCGCAGGATTGTGGTTGTATTCTAAAAATTATTTTGTTGGCCTCGCTGCTCAGCAAATTGTACCGCAGAATGTAGCATTTTCAAACAATACGGTTTATGTAGAGAAAGGTAAACTGGTACCACATTTATTCTTAAGTGCAGGATACCGGATGCAATTGTCGAGAGATGTAAGCCTGTTACCTTCCACACTGATCCGTTATGTATCGCCACTGCCATTGGGTTTCGATATCAACGCCAAATTCATGTACCAGGATTTATTATGGCTGGGAGGCTCTTATCGCTACCAGGATGGTTTTGCCGGAATGATAGGCTTGAATGTGAGTCACAATATCAATATTGGCTATTCCTATGATCTCCAGACTTCAAGAATTAATACGGTGAGTAAAGGAACCCATGAAATACTGATCGGGTTTCAGTTGGGGAACAGGTATGGAGATTGGTGTCCGAGGAATTTGTGGTAAGTTAGCTTGCTAAATTTCACCGCAGAACGAGAGGGAACAAAGGTTTCGCGGAGTTATATGCGGGCTTTCTTTTTACCCCTTAACTGTATCAGTTTTGCTTTATATTTTTCCAGCCTGGTGTTGAATATACTGTCCTTTTGGCTCATGCGATTTTCCAATACAGCTACTTGTTCAATCTGACTGGTCACCCATTGTGCAAATAAAGCATCTGTATCAACAGCGGGTTGACTAACCTGTATCAAAGGAAATGCTGTTTCATCGTCGCTGATCAACATTTCTTTCTCTTCCTTATCTGCTTTTAATTTACCCTGTGCTTTTTTGTCTGCTTTTTTCTGTTTTGCTTTTTCTGACTGGGCATCTTTAGCGCTTTTGCTATCGAACTTCTCTATCATTCTAAGCAGTTCAATTACAGGTACGAATTGATTGATGCTTTTATCAAGCTGTAATTTTTGTATTTCCTGAATAGCTTTTTCAATTTCTTTGGTTACCATTTCCTGTTCTGCTTTAAAAGGAATGGCTGTTTTAGTTACTTTATTGATAGCTTCTCTTGCCTGGGTAAAATCGGTCTCCATTTTTTTCAGGGAGAGTGCCATTTCTTCTTTTGCCTGTTTTCTTTCGATTGCAGGAATGGGAAGAGTATCAAGTGAAGCCAATGCCGATTTCATTTCCACTTTTGCTTTTTCCAGTTCGGCCAGTTCTTTTTTCCACTCAGCTTTATTTTGGAAAAGATCAGCAGTGAGGGTTGTATATGCATCATTCAGTACAACAGGTACTTCTCTTATGGCATCCTGTACTTCTTTACTTTCTAATGATGCACGCATTTCATCAGTTGCTTTTTTCAGGTTTTCCTGCACTTCTTCCTTTAATGTTTTTGAAAGAAAAAAAGCGGGATTGAAAAGCGGGTTGGTAACTTTTACGGCCATCGGTTCAACAGAAACCGGTTGTATATCAACAGGAGACACTATCGGCTCATTTTTCGATACAGCAGGTGTTTGTTGCTGTTGTTTTTTAGGGTCTGCCGGGTTAAGCCATGCAACAGAACTGAGGATACCTGTAACTAATAAAAATGCCAGTAACTGTTTGCGATAATTAAACCCCTGTTCCTGTACACCGATCATTCTTTTAACCCTCGACAGTAATTCATTTTCATTCGATCCTTTGGCAGCCATTACCAAAGCAGGAGTGGCTTGTAATTGAGCAATACGTAATAATGCTTCTGCATAGGTTTCTGCACTGTATTTAAATTGTAAAACCCAATCATCGCAACTGTTCTCCCGTTCTTTCTTTATCTGTTTTGATAATAACTGTGTAAATGGATTGAAGAAAAGACTGATCTCTGTTACCGACAGCAATATGTTTACGAGATAATCGTATCGTTTAATATGTGCCATTTCATGCAATATCACTGCTTCCAGTTGCGACACTGTAAGGTGATTGATGCTGGCTACCGGCACAAGAATCAAAGGCTTGATAAATCCAATGGTTAAGGGAGAACCAATTCTGTCTGACAGGTATATCGATACATTACGTGTAATACCTAATTGCTGTGCCGTATTTTTTACAAACAAACGCCAGTCAACCGGTATTTTCAATAAACCTTGTCTGCGTATCATGATGGTATAGCGATAACCCAATACCCAACGTACACATAAGACAATCATTAAAAGGAGATAGGCCACAGATAAATAAGGAAGCAACTGTTCTCCACGGATCATCCATTCAATAATCAGTGAACGAAAGCCTTGTCCCTGGGGTACTAATGTGGCAATGGTTTTGCTGTCGAGCCCGGTTGATTCAAGGGAAAGAAAACGGTTATACTCGCTGTAGTAAAATTGTAAAGTAAAAACGAACCATATAAACCCAATGGTTTGCAAACTGGCAGCCAGCATATATTTCCTGGAAGCTGAAGGTTTCAATACTGCTGAAATAACAATATACACAAGCCATAGTAAAGCCACCTGCCATAAACTATTGGCAATGGAATAACCGAGGGCGCGTAAAAAAGCAGACTGAAACAAAGATTGCATCAGGATTGTTTTTTCAGGTTATCTAGCATTTTTTGAATTTCATCCAGTTCTTCTTTATTGGGTGCCTGGTTACCGAGTGCCTGCATTACGAGCTGACTTGATGAACCCCCAAATAAGGAATTAATCATTTTTCCAACAATTTGTTGCTGGGTACTTTCCCTGCTCACATTGGCGCGGTAAATATGTGTTTTGCTGCTGTCATCGCGTTTAACGATACCTTTCTCAAACATAATCTGCATGAGTTTAAGGGTAGTGGTATAACCTGCATCTTTATGTTCACTCAATACTTCATGAACTTCACGAACGGTAGCGGTTCCTTTGTCCCATAAAACCCTGAGTATTTCCAGCTCACTTTCCGTTGGTTTGATATGCTTTGCCATGCTTTACGATTTAATTCGTAAGCAATTTACGAGACAAATCGTAACAGGAGGTGAAAAATTTGTTAAACGGCTGAGGAGTCCATTGACTATTTCTTCGCTTCCGTCCTATACACCCCAACTGCATAACTCGCCACCGTCTTAAACCTCAGGCGGTCGTTTTTTATGCTGGCGCGGGAGATGGGTTTGAAATTGCCTTTTTTATCGGGAAAACCAAGTGTACAGGAGAACGGGTCGCTGTCTTTCTGGATTTGAACGCTCGGTTCAATACCAATATTGGGTACACTAAGTGAATCAGTTACCCTTAATTCTTTGTATTGCATTCTCACGATATAATGAAACCTTCTTTTTGTTTCATAAACATGAACGGCAAATTGCCAGTCGTTGAGTTCATCAGGTACTTTTTCTACATGACTCGCTACAGGCTCTTTCTGTATAATGCTGCGTAGGGTAGGTATGATATCTGTAAGAACAATAACCTTGGTATTCACCACTTTATCCGTTTGATTGTTTTTACAGGAAAAAAGAAATATTAGTGAGAAGTAAAGAAAGTATTTCATGAGGGTCACGATAAATGGGTAATTATTGGCATCGAATAGTAAATTAATATGTTTTGCTTGTAAATATGGATATCAGTTAATATTTTTAATTACCTCCCAATACACCGAAAACTGTCCCCCGCAATTTTTCGAATTGTTCATCTGATTAAATAGTACTTCCATGAAGCGCTTATTAACATGGTTGTTGATTTTATTATCCGGAACAACCATTGAGGCTCAGGTTTCTGTTGTAAATAAACCATTGCAGTTAAGAAATGTATACGAAACTGCAAAAGCATTGTATGCTGCAGATACTTATGCGAAAAAATTACCCGACTCGGTTAAACAACAATTATTAGGCAGTTTGATATGGTATGCCGATTTGCAGGATGCCAATGGCGATTTATATGGGCAGTTGATCGACAAACTAAAGCCTTATTCCTTTCTCGACCAGGTAAGAGATAAGTTATCTGACAGCCTGATTAAATTCGGAAGATTTTTTGAGCTTGATTCAACACTTATTCAAAACTATGCATCCATACTACCTGCTTCATTGAAAGCATCGGTAACGGGCATGAAGCGCACCTATATGGTAAAACTTAGGGACTACCTTAACCAAAAACAGGAGTATAGAAGTTTTACCAACGAACTCAGATCAATTAATAACGGCCTGGTTACAAAAAAACAGCAGGTTACTATTTATTTCGATACATTGATGCGCCGGATCATTGATACTGCCCTATATTCCGTTCTTCGCAAAAAGGCAGCCGATTCATTACAACAACTGGATGAATCTATTCATGTTACCAATCTGCAGTACGATTCGTCACGAAAATCTTTTCTTGCACAGGAAGCAGGGTTTAATCAATGGAAATCAATTGGACTTCAATATTTGATGAACCAACAGGATTCATTGATAGGCTTTTTGTTGAAAATTAGTGGTATACCGGAAACCGCCGGAAGAGATGAATTAAGTTTTGAAGACGCATTAAACATCTTTAACCAGAAAACGCTCCCGGATATTCAGAAAGTAATTTCCGAGGCTGAAAGTGCATATAAGATGGCGTTAAACTTGCCTTCAGAAGCAGAGATGATCAATGCACTGGCTATTTATCTGGCCAACCGTATTAAACAGGAATCGGTGATGTGGTTCTTTGAAAAAATTACACAAAATGCCAATCGATATGAACTACTGAATCTTTTTTTTCCTACCACCATGAAATTACTTCAGGGAAATGAAGTATATGAAATTCCCAACCTCGGGGCACAATGGCAATATGCTTTATCGAAAGATTTTATGCAAATGCCAAAAAATGTACTAAACAGTGAATGGCTGTCCAAACGCTGGCCGGAAGTATCTACTTATGCTGTGTACATTACGGGTGTATGCGATTTCGCAGAACTTATTGTAAAGCGATATAGTTACCGCGACGCCATTAAATCATTGTATTTATTACTTCCGAAAATGTCTCTGCCCATTGATTCAGTACCATTAAAACCTGTTTTTCAGGATTATATCACATTGCTTTATGCCATCAACACAGAATTATTTGTGGTTGATACTGCAGGCCGTTTAAGGTTACTGGCATATGAAGATTTTAGAAACATGAATCGGAAAGAAATAGAAATCATGATAGGGTTACTGGATTTGAAATACCAATCTGTATTCAGTAAATTTTTCAAAGGCATCAGGCAATCTGTGTCCGACCAGCAATTGCTTGATGTTGAAAGAATGAGGCGTTTACTGGGTAATTTGAGAACAGCAATTGGACAGGTTGAAAAAATTGGTACCGAATACTTGGAAGAACAAAAAAGACTGCAACAAAATGGACAAAAAGACTGGTTTTACAGTACCTATAATATCTGGGGGGCAGTTAGCCAGGTATTTCATGTGTTAAACGATCTCGATACACAACTGGTACGACCGAACGTTTCGGCACAGGCAAAAAAAGCATTTGGTTATGGTGAACAGGTATTTGAAATATATAACCTGGTTACAAAAAAGAATTTTGCCGGTGCTGTTATGAATGCATTATCGCTGATCGATACACTATTCTATGAAACCAGACCAGGACATCAGTTAACGGTAGCCCTCAAAGATATTCGTGATGACTATTTATATGCATCCTCCTTTTTGAAAGATTCTGTTTTGCGAAGAACAGATTATTATGCCAGGATTTTATTATTCAGCTACGATTCTACCAATCGATCCATCAGTTTTGAAAAGAAAAGTCCGGTAGCTGCTTTATTGTTTGATAACGACAGACAGGCCATTCAACTGATTCGTAAACTAAGTGGTTTTTTAAATGACGCTGCACTTGCACAGAATGATAAACAACTCGCTAAAGTAGTAGAATCTTATGCTATGCCTGTTGGTTCATACAAACGGAAAAGAAATAACTGGTGGTCGGTTGATCTGAATGCTTTTGCAGGTGTATATGCCGGGTATGAATGGGCAAAGCGACAAATAAATGATACCAGCAGGTTGAGTGGCAGAAGAGGTGGGGCCGTATGGGGCTTTTCGGTACCCATTGGTATATCCGTCAGCAAAACATTTGGGCGAAAGTGGAAAGCAGGAAAAAAAGAATTTGATGTACACAATGGTATGTTTCCCGATGACTATGTGAGAAACCCCGATAAAGTAAAAATTAAAAAACAGAACCTGTACAACCGAACGGGGTGGACCCTTACTGTTACTGCCAGCATTGTTGATCTTGGGGCACCTGTATCATACAGGCTCTTTAACTCGAAGGATACAACAATCGGGCAAAGTTTTAAGTGGTCGCAATTAATCAGTCCGGGTTTACATATAGCTGTTGCCTTGCCGGGAAGTCCATTTACAGTTTCAACCGGTATTCAGTATACCCCACAATTACGTAAATACCAGGAGGCAGGAAAGCCTAATGAGCAACAGTTCAACACAACCCGCGCTTACCTTGGTCTGATGTTCGATTTGCCATTATTTAATTTCTGGGAAAGAAAACATATTGTGTACAGGAAGAAATCATAAAAGAATATAAAAGAGAAAGGCGCCAACTGATTGGAGCCTTTCTCTTTTACTTATTGTAAGAGTGATTTATTTTTTCTCTTCTGTTACCTCTGCTTTAATATTCAGTTTCTCTTTTCCATTCAGGTATTTTGAGAACTGCTGAGCAACATCTTCAGAAAGTTCCTGGCCATTCAGGATGATTTTTCCGTCTTTAATTTCAATGTTTACATTATTACCTGAATCCAAACCTGCTTTTTTCAATTCTTCTACCAGATTATCAATATTAACATCGGCACCATTCACTGTAACACTGGCCGATTGTCCGCCATCTGTTGCTTTGATTTCAATTCTTTTTTCTACCGCATGATCTGATGATGCACCGTGCAACTGTGCCAATGTTGGCGCAATTACCAATGATACAATCGACATCAGTTTAATCAGTATATTCATAGATGGACCTGATGTATCTTTAAATGGATCACCCACCGTATCACCTGTTACAGATGCTTTATGTGGTTCAGACTTTTTGTAGTAAGTCTCACCATTTATTTCAACACCTTTCTCAAAAGATTTCTTGGCATTATCCCATGCACCACCGGCATTGTTCTGGAACATACCCATCAATACACCACTTACTGTTGCACCTGCCAGGAAACCACCTAATGCTTCCGGACCTAACAGGAAACCGATGATCAGTGGAGATACAATTGCAATGGCGCCAGGCAACATCATTTTTTTGATAGAAGCATCTGTAGAAATGGCCACACATTTATCGTACTCAGGTTTACCTATTCCTTCCATAATACCTGGAATAGAACGGAACTGGCGACGAACTTCTTCTACCATCGACATGGCAGCTTGTCCAACCGCACGAATGGCAAGTGATGAGAAGATAAAAGGAATCATGGCACCTACAAATAAGGATGCCAATACTTTTGCCTTGTAAATATCAATACCCTCAATACCAGCAACACCCACAAATGCCGCAAACAATGCCAGTGCGGTCAACGCTGCAGAAGCAATAGCAAAACCTTTACCTGTTGCAGCTGTTGTGTTACCTACTGCATCGAGCACATCTGTTTTTTCACGCACTTCTTTTGGTAATTCGCTCATTTCAGCGATACCACCTGCGTTGTCGGCAATAGGACCAAATGCATCAATGGCCAATTGCATGGCCGTAGTGGCCATCATACCGGCTGCAGCGATTGCCACACCATATAAACCTGCACACTCATAAGAACCCCAGATACCACCAGCCAGAACAAGAATAGGAAGAAAGGTTGATTCCATGCCTACCGCCAGACCACCAATTACGTTGGTTGCATGACCGGTTGATGACTGCCGGATGATTGACATTACCGGGCGCTTACCCATAGCGGTATAATACTCAGTAATAATACTCATTAAAGTACCTACGGCCAGACCTACTACAATGGCACCAAATACACCATCACGTGTAAAGTCATGACCACGGAGGCTCATGGTTTCAGGTAAAATATAATATACCAGACCTGCACAGGCAGCTGCAGTAAGTACAATTGAACCCCAGTTACCCATGTTCAGCGCTTTTTGTACGCTGGCTGTATTAATACCTGCCGAATCGCTGATGCGTACAAACCAGGTACCTACTATTGAAAAAAGAATACCCACACCTGCAATCAGCATTGGCAGCAGGATAGGGGCATATCCACCAAAATTATCAGCAGAAATAGTTTCTTGTCCAAGTACCATGGTCGCTAGTACTGTTGCCACATAAGAACCAAATAAGTCGGCACCCATACCTGCCACATCACCCACATTATCACCTACGTTATCGGCAATAGTAGCGGGGTTACGCGGATCATCTTCCGGAATACCTGCTTCTACTTTACCTACCAGGTCGGCACCCACATCGGCAGCTTTGGTATAAATACCACCACCCACACGGGCAAACAATGCAATTGATTCGGCACCCAATGAAAAACCGGTCAGTACTTCAATGGTTTGTAACATTTCCTGTGAATTGGCTGCGGCTTCAGGAGCAAATACCTGTTTCAATATCAGGTAAACGCCACCCAAACCTAAAACGGCCAAACCGGCAACACCCAGTCCCATAACGGCACCACCGGTAAAAGAAACACTTAATGCTTTGGAAAGACTGGTTCTTGCAGCCTGGGCCGTACGAACATTGGCTTTGGTAGCCACTTTCATACCAATATAACCCGCAACAGCACTACAAATGGCACCCAAAACAAAGGCCAGTGAAATGGACCAGTGTGAATGTGGGTTGCTTTTGGCCATTACACCCAGTAAAAGCGCTACAATTGCAACAAAATATGTAAGTATTTTCCATTCAGCTTTCAGGAAAGCCATGGCACCCTCAGCAATATAAGTGCTGATCTCTTTCATACGGTCATTACCCGCATCCTGTTTTGAAACCCAGTTAAACTTTAAAAAAGTGTAGAGAAGACCTACAACTCCCATCGCCGGAACGGCATAAAACAAGATTTTGTCCATAATCAGTGTGTGTCTGGTAAAGTTTAATATTAAAAGTCTGCAAAAATAGGGGTAAAAGGCTAAAATTGGCCCTCCTGTTCATGCTCGTTAAAAACTAATTATCAGCAGCTTATTCTTCCAGTTCTGTACTGTCGACCCGGCCGGTAAAGATGGCCGACAGCTTTTTGGCCTGGTAAATATTGCGATTATAGCGGTTACCCAATACAATAATGGTGGCCGTATCTTTCATAAAACGGGTAAAAACGGTGTTATTACCATGCCACCAGCCATTGTGGTACACAATTTCTTCTGTAGGGGAGTTCAATAAACGCCAGCCCAAACCATAGTTATGAAAGGATTTTGTTTCAAAACTATATGGCTGATAAGCAAGCATTTGTGAAGTCTGATTTAAATAAATTTTTTCATGCAGGGCCCTGTCCCACAAAAACAGATCCCGCACAGTGGAATAAATATTCTTATCTCCGTAAATACAATCCAATTTCTCTATACGGTAGGGAACATTATTATTTTTATAGGAAGGAACATAATTCGCCGTATCGGATATGCTGAATACATAGCTGTCTGTCATACCCAAAGGGATGAACAAACTATCTTTCATATAGACCGGATAGGATTGTCCGGTAACTTTTTCAATAATTAGTGCCAGCAAAGCATAATTGGTATTACTGTAACGGAAGGCCCTGTCGGGAGCAAAAAGCGGAGCCGGTTTATATTGAACCATATAATCCAGCATATCCTGGTTGGTCAGAAGCCCCGGTTTAAGAGGCGGCATTTTAATGGTACGCTTTCTTCTTACCCAACGCCCTTTCTTTGTTTTCACCCGATAGGTTTCTACTTTACGATCAACCAGAAAATAAACATAGTTATTCAAACCGCTTCTGTGATTGAGCAGCAATTGCACCGTAATATCAGGGTAGGGGAAATTGGGGAAGAAATCTGTCACCATATCATCCAGGTTCAGCTTACCCTGTTCCCTCAGTTTCATAATGGCCATGCCTGTAAATGTCTTCGACACCGATGCCAGGTGAAAAGGCGTATTGGGTGTAATGAGTTCTTTTGTTTTGAAATTGCGGTAACCTTGGTAATCTTCAAACAAAACTTCACCGTTTTTGGCCACCAGTATACTACCATTAAACCCACGGTTGCCTAACAGTTGTTTGTATTGTTTTTCAATTTCAGCAGTATACAATGCTTTATTGGTGGGAGGTATGGGCGTAAATGTTTCTACTGAATCTTTTTCAGGAGGCTGTGCGGAGCAGGACTGGAACAAACACATCAAAATAGCGATACCAAAGACTCTTGCGATCATCTGTTAGTTTTTCTTCGCGGCGAAAATAAAAAACAATGTGTTACAGAAATGGTTAAAAAGCGAAAGGTTATGCAGAAAATAAAAACATTATTTTCGCTGTATGAGCAAGCAGGCAACTACAAGTTATCCGAAAGAAAGAATCAATATTTTATTCCTGGAGAACATCAGCGACAAAGCGGTTCAATATTTTAAGCAACAGGGTTATACCAATGTACGCAAACTCAACGGCGCCCTTAGTGAAGAAGAACTGATTAAGGAAGTAAAAGATGTTCACCTGATAGGCATTCGTTCCAAAACGCAGATCACGGCTAAGGTATTGGATGCGGCCAAAAAATTACAGGCCATCGGCTGTTTTTGTATTGGTGTTAACCAGGTTGATGTAAAAACTGCTACCAAAAAAGGAGTAGTTGTATTTAATGCACCTTACAGTAATACAAGAAGCGTGGCGGAACTGGTTATTGGTATTGCTGTAATGCTCATCAGGAAAATATCAGATAAAAATAGTGCGGCACATAAAGGCATCTGGATGAAAGATGCCAAAGGCAGTTATGAACTGCGTGGAAAAACGCTGGGGCTGATTGGTTATGGTAATATCGGTTCACAGGTAAGTGTATTGGCAGAAGCACTGGGTATGAAAGTATTGTTCTACGATACGGAAACCAAATTACCATTGGGTAATGCTACTGCCGCCAAATCAATGAAAGAAGTGTTGGGTAACAGTGATATTATTTCTCTGCACGTACCCGAAACGGCACAGACCAAAAACCTCATTAATAAAAATAATATCAGGTACTTTAAAAAAGGCACCATCTTACTCAATTATGCACGTGGAGAAGTGGTAGATCTGAAAGTATTGAGTGAGGCTTTGAAAGAAGGAGCTATTGCAGGTGCAGGTATCGATGTATATCCATGGGAGCCTGAAAAAAATGGCGATCATTTTGAAACACCATTACAAGGGTTACCGAATGTAATTCTTACACCACATATCGGTGGCTCAACAGAAGAAGCACAGCAGAATATTGGGGAAGATGTGAGTATTAAATTGTTTCAATACCTGGAACGTGGTATCACCAATGGTTCACATACCGTTCCCGCTATCGGCTTGCCACCGGTTGATGGTGCACATCGAATACTTCATATACATAAAAATGTACCCGGTGTGCTAAGTGCCATCAATACAGCACTATCTAAGAACAATATCAACATCGTTGGACAATACCTCAAAACCAATGAGGAAATAGGATACGTGGTACTCGATGTAGATAAAAAACTCTCCAAAAAAGCAATTGAATTATTGAGAGAAGTGAAAGAGACTATTAAGGTAAGGATGCTTTATTAAGATGTATGATCGCTGATGTCGGATGTATGATATGGAAATTATTTTGTTACCCGGTGAATAAATATCCGACATCAGCCACCATACATCAGAAATCTTCTTCAATATTTTCTTCCCCCTGCTTCTGAATGCTGCCGTTTCAGTATCCCATCTTTCTTCAATGATGAGCTTTAGTTCAGGTTTTATTTCGGGATATTGTTGAGAAAGATTGAATAAAACTGTCAGTGAAAATGCTTTGATAGCAGCAGGTGTTGATGGCGTTTCAATAAAACCAAAACAGGCATTCATTATTTCTCCATGAAACTGTTCCGGTATATTGATGTCTTCCAGGATACTGACTGCATTGCAAATAACAGCTGGATGAACATTCGGCTCCTGTAATCTTTTCACCAGCACGTTAATATAAGGCGCTATCATTTCGGGTTTATTTTTTGCCGCCCGGCTAACGCTCCATGCTGCCCGTTGCGATAACCTGTAATCTTCATGCGTATAACAACTCATCAACTCCTTAAACTGTTGTTTATTTTGAACGGCATAGTTGGCAATACGTAAAGCCCGTTTCTTAGAATGTTCTTTTTCTATTTCATCTCTAATATTCATATGTAGTAACTACAGACAGGAGTGAGATCAGTATTATGCAGCTATTTTTCAGCGATTAAGGATATGTTTCAATTTTTGTATTTCATTGGTATCTGTAAAATCCTGGCTGAAATCTTCCGGTAGTAACGGATTCATATATGCTGTTTGAGAAGTACGCATGATGCGTGCAGAAGTATGAAATTCTTTAGCTCCTGTAAATCTCATCATTTCTTCTAAGTTACTGCTATTGATACCACTTCCCGGCATTATGATGATCCTGTCAGTGGCCAGCTCCACCAATTGTTTTATCAGGTCTTTTCCATCAGGGGCTTTGGGGTGCTGACCGCTGGTAAGTAAGCGGGTGCAACCACATTGAATAATAGTTTCCAGGGCTTCCAGTGGATGCTTGCAACGATCAAATGCGCGGTGAAAAGTTACGTCCAGTGGATAGGCCAGCTCCACCAATCTTGCTGTATTTTCTTTGTCGATAGAACCATCCCTGTTAAGTAAACCCAATACCACACCATCAAATCCCAGTTCTTTACAGAGCACAATATCTTTTTGTATGATTTCTATTTCTTCCGGCCGGTGAAAATAGTCACCGCCACGTGGGCGAATCATCGGAAAAACAGGAATACTTACTTTTTCTCTTGTTGTTTTTAAATAACCGTAGGATGGGGTAGTACCGCCATTGGCATAGTTCTCACAGAGTTCAATTCTATCGGCACCTGCTTCAGCTGCTGCAATAGCTGTAACAGTATTAAATACACATATTTCGAGAGGTAATGCCATATCCAGATTAATTGTTTAGTATCAGCTTATAATTTTCCAGCTATTTTTTAAAACCATGCATTAAAATCCCTGCACCGGACTTCAGTCCGGTGATAT